>NZ_JBBHKB010000003.1:0-793061 GCF_037482965.1 Pedobacter anseongensis
GAAATCGGGAGGGTCTTATTTATTTTTTAAGCGCTATTTAAGAATGGCTCGTTTTATTTACACTTAACACTGGATATTTTGCTTTCAAGCTTTCAAAAATACCGAATAGTAAAGCCGAATAGCCTAATGTACCATACATAAAATTCTTTTCATAAGGAATGGCTGCCACCAAGCACGCCCAAAAGCCACTTAATGTTTGAGGATAGATTGACGAACCGTACCACACGCCCAAATCAGAAACAATCCAATGGATTAAAACACCCACTAAGCCTGCAATCAGCACGCGCTGTGTGGTTACTTTCTTAATAATTAAATAACCTGCTAGCACCATTAATATAAAGGCAATGTATGTATAGTACCAGCCGCTATAAAAGCCATAGTCGGCACCCATGGTTAAAATTAAACCTAGATCACTTACAAAAAGCACCAAAAGAGGTAATAAAAAGGCATTTATTTTGTTTTTAAAATAGGCTCCTCCGAATAAGGCCACCGCTCCTATTCCAGAAAAGTTAGCAATGAGCTTGAAATCAGAGGAAAGTGGTGCAATAACCCTCAATCCAACAATAAGAAGCATAAATAATAACAATACTGGCGTTCTATAATTAAACTTGTTCTCCATTTTTTAATCTAGTTTAGTACAAAATTAGCTTTTTAAATGGGGAATAAAAAATATACAGCAAACAGAAATCCTTATATTTAACACTCAAAACAATTTTATGCGAAAAATAGGCCTCTTTTTAATCCTTTTCCTACCCTTGCAAACTATGGCTCAACAAACGGATACGATATTCCTTAAAAATTTAATGCTTAGTAAGTCCGAATTATTTAGTGGGATATTAAATCATCCAAACAATAACGAGGTTCAAATTATGTACACGCAAGTAAATCGTGACAAAAACAATAAACCAAGCTTTAAAACATTTACGTATAATTTAAACAGTGAACACTATTTTTACCCAGCGAGCACGGTTAAGCTAGCCGCCGTTGTTTTTGCACTAGAGAAAGTAAATGAATTAAAAAGTAAAGGCCTACATGCCAATTTAACAATGATTACCGATAGTAATTTTAAAGGTCAAACTTCGGTAACAAAAGATGCGAGCTCCGAAAATGGCAAACCATCAATAGCGCATTACATAAAAAAAATTCTATTAACTAGTGATAATGATGCGTTTAATCGACTTTTTGAATTTATTGGTAGAGGCGAAATGAATTCTAAACTTAAGAAATATGGCTTAACTGAGAGTAGAATATTAAATCGCCTAGCCATAGGCGATGGAGGAGAATCGGCTAGAAACACTAATCCTATCGATTTTTATGATGGAGACAAACTGGTTTACCATCAACGTGCACAATACGACGAAAAGGACTATAATTTAACATTAACAAATTTAAGTGTTGGGAAAGGATATATGGACGGTAGAGATCAATTGATTATGGAACCTTATAGCTTTGCCAATAAAAATGTGTTTACCATTGCCGATCAACAATCGCTCATGAAACGATTGATGCTGCCAGAAGCCTTCCCAAAAAAAGAACGATTTAATTTAAATCCCGAAGATTATAAACTCATTTATACCTATATGAGCAAGTTCCCTACGGAAAGCGATTACCCAAAATATGATAAAAAAGAATTTTGGCCAACCTATGCCAAGATGTTATATTACGGACGAGAAAAAAATGCAACAATCGACCCATCCATTCGCATTTTTAACAAATATGGAGATAGTTATGGCTTCATAATCGACAATTCGTATTTCGTAGACTTTAAAAATAAGATTGAATTTTTTTTAACCGCCGTAGTACAATCTAACGAAGACGGGATTTATAATGATAACAAGTATGAATACGAAACAGTATGCTATCCTTTTATGAGAAATTTGGGAAGAACCATTTATGAAGAAGAGTTAAATCGGGCGAAAAAGCAATCGCCCGACTTAAGTAAGTTTAAAATGGAGTATTAATAGCTAAAACTCAATCCAGCATTCGCATTAAAACCCATTGTACGATAACCAATAATCTCCGTATATTTTTCATCACCTAAATTCTTTACGTTGGCAAAGATTTTAAGATGCTTATTTACCCAGGTATATTGCACATAAAAATCTAACAATTGATACGAGTTTAATGTCTTATTTACCGAAGGATACGTGCTGAAGTCGCTGTCTATTCGTTCACCTGTAAATTTATAATTCAGGCTTAAATATAAATTTTCAGATGCCTGGGCACCAATTGTAGCGCCATAGGTATGCTTTGGTCTGCGCAAAAGAACATCAGAAACATCTGCTACAGAAATTTGCTTCCCTTCTACATAAGCATAATAGGTATTAACCGACACTTTTCCCAGTTTAACTCCTGGTTCTATCTCAAAACCTTTATTTTTTTGTTTGTCTTGGTTAATGTATCCATTGGCACCGTAAATGATGGCATCTGTGTGGTCACGTTTAAAACCAACTAACCGTAATTTTACATTGTCATTAAAAAGAGCAAAGCTAGCCCCAGCTTCATAACTGGTCGAATTTTCTGGCTTTAACGCTAAATTCGCACCATATTGCCCGAACAACATGTCTAATGTGGGTGCACTAAACGCAGAGGCTATTGTTCCGAAAATTTTTAATTCTTTCGTTAAATTAGCACTAGGGGTTATCGAATAGGTAAAATTGTCTCCGTATTTGCTGTGTTGATTAAATCTCCCTCCCAATTCCAAATTAAACACACTTAAATGGTGTAAAAATACCGAGGCGTAAGTGCTAAATAAATTAGTTGAAGGAACAGCCGAAGTATACACCACCGAGGTAGAACGATTATCTGCGCCAACCAGCACTGAAACTTTTTCGCTTAGGTTATGATTATAAAACACATCGATCAAATCCATTTTACCCTCATACTTGCCTGGGTAAAGACTTACATAGGCTCTTTTGGTATTTTGATTAGTATAATTTAAAGTAAACTTCGAATTTTTTAATTGGTAAACTGCATTTAACCCAGTATTGAGGTGCTTAGAAACCGAAGTATTATTTGCATCCGTAAATGCATTATCGTCGTAATTAAAATCACCTTTAAAATATCGAAAAAACGGACTCAAGGTTAACTTATCACCAAATTTAAATCCAAAATTGGCATTTAGCGTGTTTTGCTTCATCCCATCTTTATCGAAAATTATCGCATTCCCTGCCGGGTTTTCAGCTTCAGAAATCCCATTGGTGGTAAAGTATCCATAATTAACATTGTAGTTAAAAAATTTTACTCTACCACTTAGGCCAACATCCCCTTTGTACGAGCCATAGCTTCCCGCAGTAGCCACAGCATTAACCGCTAAAGGTTTTAATCCCGATTTTTTAGTGATGATGTTAACCACCCCTGCTACTGCTTCTGAGCCATAAAGAGTAGATTGACCACCTTTTAAAATTTCGATGCGTTCTATTTGATCGATGTTCAGTAAACGTAGATCGAATGCACCGCCCGTACCAGAAGGATCACTTGCCAAAACACCGTCGATTAAAATTACGGCATAGGCACTTGCAGCCCCTCTAAAAAACAAACTTTTGTCCTTCCCAGCATTACTTCCAGCACCTACAACTGTAATTCCAGCTTGTTGATTTAGCAGTTCAGCTAAACTACGACCCGCGCTATGCGCTAATTCCTCACTGCTGATTACCGTAATTACTTTTCCGCTTTGCGATTGCTTAAGGTCGTTTTTTGTGGTCGAAATTACCACCTCGTTTAATTTTTTGGCTACTTGAGCCACAGCTTCTTCCCCACAAAGGGCAAATTGAACAAGTCCTAGACCTGCTACAATCAATTTTGTTTTTTTGTTCATTTGTTGTGAGTTATTCACACACAGCAACAGAATCAGAATAGAAATAGGTATTACAATACGTAAGGCCCACTCCTAGCTTCAATCCCCGAAAGCTATGAATATTAAACTTTTAGGCAGGTCTTCTGACTTACTCCCGATCTATCGGTCTTCCCATCCCCGGTTAGGGTAAACAGTGACATGTGATTGATATCTCGTTATAGAGCTTACAGCTGCGGGACAGTTACAGATTTACACTGTATTCCCTTTTAATTCCAACTTTCGTTGGAAACCAAAAAGCGTGGCAAATGTATGAAATTATGTTTTATAAGCAAAAAAGAGGTAGAAAATGTGCTAATTAGCGAATTCACGAATTCACTAATCTTCATTATTTAATTGTTCTCTAATTGCAGCCAACTGATCTGCTTCATCCTTTGGCAAAACAGGATACTTTAAATTCAATGATTCCAGCGCTTCTTTGATTACTTGACTAATCGCCAGCCTTGCATACCATTTCTTATCGGCCGGGATAACATACCAAGGCGCATCGGCAGTTGAGGTTTCTCTAATCGCTTCCTCGTAGGCTAAACTATAGTTATCCCATAGGGCACGCTCTTTTAAATCAGCTACAGAAAATTTCCAATTTTTAGCAGGATTTTCTATTCGATCTAAAAAACGCTGTTTTTGTTCATCCTTAGAAACATGTAAGAAAAATTTTAAAATTACAGTACCATTCGCAACTAAATGCTTTTCAAAGTTTCGGATGCTTTCATAACGTGCTTTCCAAAATTTTTTATCTATTTTTTTTACCTCGTTAAAACCAGGTATATTTTCGCTTAAAATATATTCGGGATGCACTTTACAAACCAATACATTTTCATAATGTGATCGATTATGTATGCCAATTCTACCTCTTTCGGGCAAAGCTTTGTAATGGCGCCACAAAAAATCGTGACTATATTCTTCACTATTCGGCGTTTTAAAACTGTAAACCTGGCAGCCTTGTGGATTTAAACCCGACATTACATGTTCTATCGCGCTATCTTTTCCGGCAGCATCCATGGCTTGAAAAATAATTAGTATAGAATGCGAATCAGATGCATATAATGCTTCCTGATAATCCTTTAATTCAGCTTTTACACGCTCAAGCTCTTCTTTTCCAGTAGCTTTATCCAAATGGCCATTATAAGTGGTACTAAAATTTTTTAGTAAAAACTTATCTCCTCCTTGTGTCAAATATTTCTTAGTATTGGTTTTCATGCGTCGTATGGGTTTTATAATGGTGATAAAGCTATGAAAACATTAATTTTGCTTTTATATGGTATGTTTATCATGGTTTCATCACTATAAAATGGTAATTTAAAGATTGACTCAAAATTAAGTAAATTAAATACGTTAATTTGTACTTATAGTTTTAACACAATTTAACAGAAAATAATTAACGTTTTTTTTCATCTTTATCCCATGTTTAGAGAAATTAAAAATAGATACATTCGTTATATCACCATTTTTGTATTTTTCATTATTATCTTCTTTTGCGCATTGCAACTTAATTTTTTATGGTTGTTTGGATATTCACCACGATATGAGGATATAAAAAAACCGGCACAGCAAGTAGGCTCAGAACTGTATACGGCCGATGGTAAGTTAATTGGTCGATATTTTAAAGAAAATCGAACGCCAATTGACTATAATGAAATCGCTCCAAGTATTGTGAATGCTTTAGTTGCTACAGAAGATATACGATTCTATAAGCACTCTGGCATAGATATTCAAGCTGTTGGAAGAGCGGTTGTAGGCATGGGGAAAGATGGTGGTGCAAGTACCATCACACAGCAGTTGGCTAAAAATTTATATCGAACTCGGTATAGTAAATCTTCGGGCTTAATTAAGCATGTTCCAATAGTTAGAACGATGATTTCGAAATTTAAAGAATGGATGACTGCATTAAAATTGGAATCGAACTACAGTAAGAACGATATTTTGGCGCTCTACTTAAATACAGTATCGTTCGGCAACAATACTTACGGCATAAAAACAGCCTCTAGAATTTATTTTGATAAAGACGCCAAGGCATTAAATACAACTGAAGCTGCATTATTGGTTGGAATGTTAAAAGGAACGAGTCTTTACGATCCTATTAAAAGTCCAGACAGAGCACTTGACCGTCGAAATACAGTGCTGAAACAAATGAATAAATACAAATACTTAAGCGATGATAGTTTGGCCATGCTTTCAAAACAACCTTTGCAAATTAAAGAAGGTAAAATGAAAGATGGTAGCAATGGCGATTCATATTTAAGAGCAGCAGTTGATAAATACCTTGAGAAATGGTGCGAAGAAAATGGTTATGATTTATACGAAGATGGCTTAAAAATCTACACCACTATCGATTCGAAACTACAAGGCTTTGCAGAAGAAGCTGTAAAAGATCAAATGCGAATTCTTCAGCGACGGTTTTATAGCGTTTGGGGAAATGAAGATCCTTGGGAAGATTCGGAACGAAAAAAAATTGATTACCCCGAGCGAGCGAAAAAAAATCTACCAATTTATGGTTTGCTTGCAAAAAAATACAAAAATAACACCGATTCGATAGATGCCTATTTCAATAAAAAGAAAAAAATGACCATTTTCTCTTACAAAGGTGATAGAGATACGTTGTTTTCTACAATGGATTCCATTCGTTATTATGGGAAAATAATGAATACGGGGATGATGACGATGGAACCAAAAACAGGTAAAATTAAAGTTTGGGTTGGCGGAATAGATCATAAATTTTTCAAATACGACCATGTAAATCAATCTAAGAGACAAGCAGGTTCAACATTTAAGCCCTTTGCCTATTTAGCTGCGTTAGAAAGTGGAATGGGCCCATGCGATACATTTGTGGATAAACCTGTAAAAATAGCGTATCAAAACAAAGGAAAAACAGAATATTGGGAACCAAAAAATGCCGATTGGACCAATACCTATCAAGAAATGTCATTGAGATGGGCCATGGGAAAATCGGTGAATACAGTAACTGCCCAAGTAACCGAAAAAGTTGGATGGGATAACGTTGTTAAATGGGCACACGAATGTGGAATTGAAAGTCACCTAGAATCAGTACCCTCAGTAAGCTTAGGTCCAAACGACGTTTCTGTTTTCGAAATGGTGCGTGCGTATGGTACATTTTTAAATGAAGGCGTTAGAACTGAACCAATTTTAGTTGAAAAAATTACCGACCAAGAAGATCATATCCTAGAAGAATTCACTGCAAAAACAAAACGCGTGTTATCTGAGGAGATTGCATGGTTAATGTTATATATGTTTAGAGGCGGAATGGACGAACCTGGGGGAACATCTAGAGCTTTATGGGAGTGGGACTTATGGAAGAAAAACAATCAAATCGGTGGTAAAACAGGAACTTCATCTGACTATGTGGATGCGTGGTACATGGGTATCACCAAAGACTTGGTAACTGGTGTTTGGGTGGGTTGCGATGAGCGGTCGGCACATTTTAGAAATGGAGAAACAGGAGAAGGTTCGAGAACAGCTTTACCTATTTTTGGTAAATTCATGGAAAAGGTTTATCGAGATCCAACTTCGGGATACACTTATGGTCCTTTCCCAAAATCAAAAGTCGAAATTACCAGAAACATCAACTGCCCTACTCCTGTTCAAGAAGTAGATACAGTGGCGGTTGATAGTATAGCAGTAGATTCGTTAGGAAATATGGCTGAAGATCCTATTTTAGATGAAACGCTACCAAAACAAGAGACTGAAATTCAGAAAAAAGAGGAGAAAAAAATACCAGAAAGCTTACCGGTTAAACAAAACAGCACGCCAATTGTTCCGCTTACTAAAAAGCAAGAACGAGAACTGAAAAGGAAAGCAAAACAAGAAGAAAAAGAAAAGAAAAAAACCGGTGGGAATCAATAAGATAAAACTGATTAACCTAATTTTCCGTAATTTAAAAGACGTTTAAGATTTAAAACTGTACACATGAATGTAACTGTTCCATTATTAAAAAAATCAGTGTTGATTTTATTTTTTATGCTTGTAGCTGTTTTTTCGGTTCAAGCGCAATACTTTGGACAAAATAGAGTAAGGTATAAAAATGCTGATTTCAAAGTATTACAAACCCCCCATTTTGAGATTTATTACTATATTAAAAATGAGAATTTATTAAAGAAATTTGCACAGGATGCCGAAACTTGGTACAAAATGCATCAAGAGGTATTTCGTGATACTTTCTTAAAAAAGAACCCAATTATTTTGTAAAGTAATCACCCCGATTTCCAACAAACTACGGCACTAAATGGTGAGGTTGGTGTAGGTACAGGTGGGGTTACCGAAGCATTGAAGAATAGGGTAATTATGCCTGTATTAGATCTTAATAGTCAAACCAGGCACGTTTTGGGCCACGAGCTAGTGCACGCCTTTCAATATCACGTTCTTTTAGAAAAGGATTCTATCAGTTTAGAAAACATTGGCAATACCCCATTATGGATGGTTGAAGGGATGGCCGAATATCTATCGGTAGGGAAAAAGGATGCTTTTACTTCGATGTGGATGCGCGATGCCCTGTTAAATAGAGATATTCCATCCTTAAAAGACTTAACTAACTCTGGAAAGTATTTCCCATACCGCTATGGGCAGGCATTTTGGACGTTCATTGGATCAGTTTATGGCGATACTACTATCGTTCCGCTTTTTAAAGCCACAGCAAAGTATGGTTACGAGAATGGAATCAAGATGACTTTTGGTTACGATGATAGGACTTTATCGGGTTTATGGAAAAATGAAATCGAAAAACATTATCGCCCCATGTTAAAGGCCGATAGTTCGCAGATAAAAATTTCTGGAACGAAGATCATCGATAATAAAAATGCTGGTAATATGAACGTATCGCCAGCAATTAGTCCAGACGGACAATACGTTGCGTTTTTATCAGAGAAAGATTTATTTGGTATCGATTTATTTTTGGCTGATGCAAAGACGGGCAAAATTATCCGAAAGTTAAGCAGTCAGATTTCTAATTCCCATATAGACGATTTTAACTTTATTGAATCTGCCGGTGCTTGGTCGCCCGACAGTAAAAAATTTGCATTTAGTATTTTCAGCAAAGGAAAAAATCAACTCCTCATGATTGATGTGGCCAATGGCAATACGCTACTTCAAACGGATATGGGCAAGGTAGAGCAGTTTAGTAACTTAACATGGTCTGCCAATGGCAACGAAATTGCTTTTTCGGGTATGGTTGAAGGACAAAGTGATATTTTTTCGTATAATTTAACCACCAAGGAAGTGGTGCAAATTACAAATGATGAGTATTCTGATTATGCCCCAAATTTTTCTCCAGACGGAAAAAAAATCGTGTTCTCTTCAGAAAGAGCAGCTGTTATGGCTGGAAATATTAATGCAGTGAATCCCTTAAACTTAACGATTTATGATATTGCAACTAAATCGCTAACCAACATTCCCGTTTTTGCAGGTGCGAATAATTTAAATGCAAATTTCTCAGGTGATAGCAAACGAATTTTCTTTTTATCTAACCGCGACGGATTTAGAAATTTATACGAGTACAACCTTGAGAACATGGTAGTTAAACAGTTAACCGATTATTTTACCGGTATAAGTGGCATAACCGAGTATTCTCCTGCCATAAGTGTTTCAAGAAATGATGATATTATTTATAGTTACTATCGTTATCAGCGCTATACTTTATATAATTCGCCATTAAATAATTTTAGAGCTAAAGTTGTAAATTCAAACGACGTAAATTTCGAACCCGCTATCCTCCCTCCTTTTGAAACTATGGGAGTTAATGTAATTAACTCGAACCTTAGCAATTTTGAACGGTTCGAAAAAACACAAGCCGATTCGCTTAAAGCGGTTCCATATCGTCCGAAATTCAGGTTAGATTACTTGGCAAATAGTGGTGTTGGTGTAGCTTCTAGTCGTTTCGGAACAGGTATTCAAGGTGGTATTATGGCTATGTTTAGCGACATTTTGGGTCGTAACCAGATTATATCAAATATCTCTGTAAATGGAGAGATATACGATTTTGGCGGATTGGTGGGTTATATTAACCAAAAAAGCAGAATAAATTGGGGTGTTGCTGGATCTCATATCCCCTATGTAACTGGTTTTACAAGTGGAACTTTTTATGATCCAAGTACGAGTACAACTGGAAATCCAATCGACACCATTAGCACCAACATTTTAAGAACTTTTGAAGATAAACTGGAGGTTTTTGGATCGTATCCATTTAGCAAAGCCCATCGGTTTGAAGCTGGAACTGCATTTTCTCGTTATAGTTATCGTTTAGATCGATTTAACAATTATTATGAAGATGTAAACGGATATCCAGCTTATTATCTTGGCGCTGATAGAGAGAAAGTAGATAATGCTACGGCTACCAATACTTTAGGAATTCCTTTGCAAGCTTTCACTATTGTATCAGCTAACGCCTCTTTTGTGGGCGACAACTCCATATTTGGTGTTGCAGCTCCTCTGGAGGGTTTTAGATACCGAGTTGGAATGGAACAATATGTGGGCGATTTTAAGTTTTCTGCTTTAACCGTTGATGGAAGGAAATATTGGAGACTAAAACCTGTGACCATTGCCGCAAGAACATATAACTACATGCGATTTGGCAGAGAGGGCGAAAAGTTATATCCTTTATTTATTGGTTATCCCTATCTTATTCGTGGATATGAAGCGAATTCCTTTTACAATAGTAAAATACAGAACACTGGTAATTTCGATATTAATCAGTTATCTGGAAGTAAATTTGCCGTATTTAATTTTGAAGTTAGGTTACCTTTTACTGGGCCTAAAAAGCTTGCTCAAATCAGTTCAAGGTATTTCTTTAGTGATTTAAACTTTTTCGTTGATGCGGGTGTTGCTTGGACAGAAGATTCGAAGGTTGCATTTAAGAAGGAACCAAATGGTGTTTTATTGCCGAATGGCACGCCTGCCGAGCGTGTTCCTGCTATAAGTACAGGTATTTCGTTAAGAGTTAATGTATTTAACTATTTTATATTAGAGCCGTATTATGCTTTTCCTTTCCAGCGTACAGATGTAAAAGGTGGCGTATTTGGATTAACCTTCTCGCCAGGTTGGTAATCTTGACATCAACCCTATAAGACCATATAAGAAACGTTAAAGAGCAAAACACTCAACGTATAGGGGCCTTATATCCTTACATGGTAAAAGATAAAAATAGTGTTAAAAGTATAGCTCCGACTTTATGTCGGAGTTTTTTATGAAAGAATGCTTAAGGGTAAAATAACTTGGTTATTTAACTTTTGATGAGGCAACATGTTTTCAAAATCTAGGCCAACCGTTAAATCAATCCAATCTGGGTTACAAGAACGAACCAATCTTTCTTTTTGCATTCGTGTAAAACGACTAACGAGTTTAAATCGAGAGAGTGCTTGAGCTTCAGTTTTAAATTCTTCAAAATAAACGAGGCGTGTTAATTGCTGTGCACTATCAAAAAATAAGTTTGGCATCTTCTTGTAGAATTCTAAGGTTTTGGTTAGGTCGGCACTCATTCCTACATGTAAACTGGTGCGGTTTCTGTCGGTTACGATGTAAACAAATTTTTTCATGATCTCTCGCTTTAAAGGTTAAAAACTAAAATAATTAGATATTTTCTTTGCATTCAAATAAATATTACTAACTTTATTGGCACAATAATACTAACAATTTTAGTAAAAACAAATTTATTTTAAAATATTTTTATGTCAAACATTTCATCCAACCTTAAATACCTCAGAAAGAAAAAAGGTTACACACAGCAGCAATTCGCTGATGCAATGGAAATTAAGCGTTCATTAATCGGCGCCTATGAAGAAGACAGAGCAGAGCCTAAATACGATTTACTAAAAAAAATAGCAGAACACTTTGACTTAACTATTGATGAATTTATTAATGAAACCATTAATGAAAATTGGAAACCCAAACCAAAAAGTCAAGGTTCTAATCTTAGGGTGTTAAGTATTTCTGTTGATCAAAACGACAATGAAAACATCGAACTTGTTCCTGTAAAGGCAAGTGCAGGCTATTTAAATGGTTTTTCGGATCCCCAATACATTCAAGATCTTCCAAAGTTCCAACTGCCCCTACCCGCTTTAAGGCAAGGCACTTTTAGAGCATTCGAAATTATGGGCGATTCGATGCTACCTATTCAACCCGGCAGCATCATAATTGGCGAGTATTTAGACAACTGGAACGATGTTAAACAAGGCGAAACTTATGTTATCGTTAGCCGAAGCGAGGGCGTTGTCTATAAAAGAGCGGGAAATCGATTTAAAGAAAACAGAGAATTAAAATTAATATCAGACAATAAGGTATACGATGTTTATGCAATAGATGCGGCAGATATTTTAGAAATATGGAAAGCAAAAGCATACATATCAACTGCCTTGCCTGATCCCACTCCAGAACCAACCATTGAAACATTATCAAGTATGATGGCACAAATGCAAAAGTCTATTTCACAATTAAATAAAAATTAACACTATTTAACAAATTCCATTTAAACTCTTATCCTAAATTTTCATCTATGGTAGTAAATAAGGATAGGATTGCAATCAACTCCTCAATTTGAAGTCAATTGTTATTGTACCAGTAAAAAATCAACAGATGAAGAAATTAATGTACACTATTGCACTAGTAGTTTTAGGAATTACTTCCAGCAATGCACAAGAGCCATCGAAAAGAAAAGTTGAAGGCAGAGAAGGTAAAGAAAGAATTGAGGGTCGCGAACGTTTCGAGCGACAGGATAAACTAACTGCTGAACAGCGTGCTGAAAAAGCAGCAACTGCGATGCAAAAAAAGCTTGCTTTAACCGATGAGCAAAAGCAAAAGGTTTTGGCTATCGAACTAGACCGCGCTAAAAAGAACGAAGAATGGCGCAAACAAGACGACAAAACCATGAAAAATAAAATGGAAGAGCGCAAAGCTTTTATGACGGCCTCTAAAGAAAAGATGGATAAAATCTTAACCGAAGAACAGCGTAAAACCTTAGCAAGCGCACGTGAAGATGTAAAAAATAGAGTTAGAGAAAATAGAGGGAAAAGACCAGGGCGCCCAGGAGACAAAACACCACCCCCTCCGCCAGTAAAAAACTAAAATAAAATAAAGAAAGTCTCGATGTTATCGGGGCTTTCTTTATTTTTGGCCAATGGATAATGCAGAACAATTTCTTCAGCAAAAACTAAACGAAAGAAAAGAAATGAATAGATTAAGAGCATTAACCTATTCAAATTTACCGATCGATTTCTGCTCTAATGATTATCTGGGATTTGCACGATCTAAAGAATTAAGCAAGTTAATAAAAACAGAGGCCGATAAACTTTTGCCTATCAATAATGGTGCTACTGGATCTCGATTACTGAGTGGCAACCATCCTTACTTTATTAAAACTGAACAATACATTGCCGATTTTCACGCTTCTCCAGCCGCATTGCTATTTAATTCTGGATATGACGCAAATGTAGGTTTATTATCATCCATCGCACAACGTGGGGACACTATTATTACGGATGAACTTATTCACGCCAGCTTAATTGATGGTGCACGGTTAAGTAATGCTGAGCGTTTTCGTTTTAAGCACAATAACATCAAAGATCTTGAGCAAAAGTTGCAACATGCAAAGGGCGTATGCTATGTTGTAATTGAAAGTGTTTATTCTATGGATGGTGATTTGGCCCCGCTGACAGAAATTTGCGAGTTATGCACCGCTTATAATGCAAATTTAATAGTAGATGAAGCACATGCCATTGGTGTTTTCGGCAATATGGGTAAAGGCTTAGTTCACCACTTGGGCCTACAAGACAAGGTTTTTGCACGAATAATTACCTATGGAAAAGCATTGGGCACACATGGTGCAGCAGTTTTAGGAAGTATTACTTTGCGTAATTACCTAATTAACTTTGCAAGATCATTTATTTATACTACAGCTGCACCACTCCATCAGATTATCGCCATAAGATGTGCATACCAGCTACTTGAACAACTAGGTGACCAACATAAACTCGCCGAAAAAATTGCATACTACGCTAGTTTGGTTGCAAATACTTCCCTACCACGTATACACAGTAACAGTTGTATCCAGACCATTTTATTTAACAACGATATCGACGCAAAGAAAGCTGCCGCTCACCTTCAAGATAAAGGATTCGACGTAAAAGCAATTTTAAGTCCAACTGTAGCCGTGGGACAAGAGCGTTTGCGGATCTGCTTGCATCTCTATAATACCGAAGAAGAAATATTGAATTTAATTAATCATTTAAAAGAAATTGCATGAACGAAAGTTATTTTATTACCGGAATTGGAACGGGCATTGGAAAAACAATAGCAAGTGCAGTTTTAACCGAAAAACTAAAAGCTGATTATTGGAAGCCTATACAGGCGGGCGACCTAGATCAGAGCGATAGCTTAATGGTTAAAAGTTTGCTCAGCAATTCAGTCTCTACTATCCATCCAGAACAATATAGATTGAATCACCCCCTATCACCTCACCTTGCAGCAAAATTAGATGGGCTTAGCATTAATTTAAAGGAATTTAAGCTCCCTAATACAGAAAATAAATTAATTATTGAAGGAGCAGGTGGCTTAATGGTTCCCTTAAATGAGGAAGATTTGATATTGGATCTTATAAAAGAATTGAACCTACAAGTAATTGTGGTTTCCAAGAATTATTTAGGCAGCATTAACCACACCTTATTAACAGTTAACACGTTAAAACAGAATCAAATATCGATTAAAGGCATAATTTTTAATGGCGAAGTTAATGAAGAAAGCGAAAGGTATATCTTAAAATATGGGAATATTAAAACTTTAGGACGTATTCCGGATCTTCATACAATTGATAAAGAGGCAGTAATCGAAGCAGGAAAAGCAATTAGCTTATAAACTGCTTTGTAATTCTCAATGACGAATTATCAATAAAATTTAATTTTGTTTAAATTATTTTCATTTACCTATTGACAAATTAAATTTGGAAATGTACATTTGTCATCAACAAGAAAAAAATGCAATTACAAAACACATATTACTTTGGTTACTTTTACTATTTTAGTAAAAACCGGGGCTAGTATGCAAAAAAATAGATAACAATATTAAATGTATATAAAAAGTCCCGGCCAAAAGCTGGGACTTTTTTTGTTTAACGCAATCACACTAGTTTTAAAAAACTAGGGCAAATAAGATTTAGAATGAAGAACCCCAAAACAAAAGTAGCCATCCAAGGTATCAAAGCATCATTTCATGAAGAAGCTGCATTTAAGTTTTTTGGTAGAGATATCGAAACCATAGAATGCACCTCCTTTAAACAAACCTGCGATTGTTTGGTAAATAACGAAGCCGATTTCGTGATTATGGCAATAGAGAATTCTATAGCAGGGAGCTTATTACCTAATTATACCTTAATCAGAGAATATAATTTTGCGGTAACCGGCGAGGTTTATCTTCCAATTCAATTGCATTTAATGGCTCTACCTGGCATAAAATTCGAGGATATTAAATTTGCTACTTCACATCCCATTGCAATCAGACAATGCGTTGATTTTTTCGACGACTATCCACACATTCAGGTGATAGAAAGTAGTGATACTGCTGCATGCGCTAAAAAAATAAAGGAAGAGCAGCTAACCGATACTGTTGCCATTGCCAATGCGCTCGCTGCTGAGTTATATGGACTACATATTATCGAACGCAGAATTGAGTCGAATAAAAAGAATTATACACGATTTTTAATCCTAGAGAAAGATAAAAAAGAAAATGCGAACGAAATTAATAAGGCTTCCATTTGTTTCCAGGTCGGTAATCATGTGGGGGCATTATCGAAGGTGCTTAATTTATTTGCAGAGCTTAACGTAAACTTAACAAAAATACAATCTATGCCCGTTTTAGGCAAGCGTAACGAATACTATTTTTATGTGGACATGGAGTGGCAAAGTATGGAAAATTACGATACCGCAATTAGAAAAGCCTTAAAATATACCGTGAACTTTAATATCATGGGCGAATACTTGAAGAATGATAAAGTTTAGCGTCCAATCTTGATACTCGATACTACTACTAAAAACTTGATACTAAAAATATAAAAACCCAAAAAATGAAACTACAATTAAACATCCAACCCTTACATAGCTGGATAAACGTAAAAAACGAGCCCTTACTTATCTCTGGACCATGTAGTGCAGAAACTGAAGATCAATTGTTATCAACTGCACATCTATTAGCTGCAACCGGAAAAGTTAGCGTGCTGAGGGCAGGGATTTGGAAACCACGTACTCGCCCGGGCGAATTTGAAGGCATCGGAAGCATTGGTTTAGAATGGCTAAAACGTGCGAAAGCTGAAACAGGCTTACCAACTGCAGTGGAAGTAGCCAATGCGAAACACGTAGAAGAAGCTTTAGCAGCTGGTGTCGATATTTTGTGGATCGGTGCACGTTCTACTGTAAATCCGTTTACTGTACAAGAAATTGCCGATGCTTTACAAGGTGTAAACATTCCAGTATTAGTAAAAAACCCAGTAAACCCTGATTTACAATTATGGGTAGGCGCTTTAGAACGAATTAATAAAGCAGGAATAACGAAATTAGGTGCAATACACCGTGGATTTTCTTCGTTTGAAAAAAGCGCATTCCGCAACGAACCCATGTGGGAATTAGCTATTCAATTAAAAACATTATGTCCTGATTTGCCTATTATTAACGATCCAAGTCACATTTGTGGTAACCGTGAACTTATTCCCTACATTGCTCAGAAAGCGCTAGATTTGGATATGCAAGGCTTGATGATTGAGTCGCACTTAGACCCATCAATTGCATGGACTGATGCAAAACAACAAGTTACTCCGGCCGCTTTAGCCGAAATGGTAAGTAAGTTTTCACTTCGTAAGCCTGAATCGAAAAATGAAGAATTTACTGATAAATTGGCCGATTTAAGGAAAGAAATTGACAAAATAGACGATTTAGTAATCCAAAAACTAGCCGAACGTATGAGCATCACTCAAAAGATTGGGGAATTTAAAAGAGATAATAAAGTAACCATTTTACAGGTTAATCGTTGGGATGAAATTATGAGCAAACGTACAGCATTCGCGAAAGCACTTAAACTTGATGTTAACTTTACCGAAAAGTTTTTAGAATTGGTACATGGCGAATCTATCCGCAGACAAACAGAAATTATGAATGCTGGCAAAGCTGAAGAGGGAATAGCAGCAGAGGCACATTCGGAGGTTAAATAATAATTAGCTAATTAGCTAATTAAACAATTAGCTAATTTTATTACGAAAACATGTCTAAAAACATATTATTATCGTTTAAGGGAAGTAAACAGATTAATACCGAAATAAAGTTAACCGGTTCTAAAAGCGAATGTAATAGAGCGTTAATTATTGGCGCATTAAGTAAAGGGGCAGTAAGTGTAGAAAATTTATCGGTCGCCGCTGATACGGTTACACTGGAGAGAGTTTTAAGAGAAGTTAAAGAAATGAGTTTGGAGTTTGGAACTGGCTCACAACTCACAACTCGCAACCCACAAGTGATAAACGTAGGTCCTGCCGGCACTGCTATGCGCTTTTTAACCGCATTTTTAACCATTCAACCTGGAAAATACTTATTAACCGGCACAGAGCGGATGAAGCAACGTCCTATCGAAATTTTAGCTGAAGCTTTAAAGAGTATAGGTGCAGAAATTTCTTATGAAGAAAATAAAGGATTTCCACCTCTTCAAATTTCTGGTCCTTTTAAACAGGCCGCAAACCTGGTTAACATCAAAGGCGATATAAGTAGTCAATATATTTCTGCATTGTTGATGATTGCTCCTACACTACCCCTTGGCCTTACATTGGCAATTGAGGGCGAACTAACCTCGAGGCCATATGTAGAAATGACTTTAGCAATGTTAGCACAAGCCGGTATACAACACGAATGGAATGGTAATCATATCACCATTAAATCCCAGTTGTTTAGTACGAGTAAATTATACGTAGAACCCGATTGGAGTGCCGCTTCTTATTGGTACGCCATTGCGGCCTTGGCTGACGAAGCCTCTATCTTTTTACCCGGCTTAAATGGTTATAGCTTACAGGGTGATAGTAAAATCACCGAAATAATGGCGAATTTTGGCATCACATCTCAATTCAAAGGGGGTGGAGTTTTCTTAAAAAAGGAACCTAAAAAATTAGAAAGAAAAATATTTGATTTAAAGGATTGTCCCGACCTTGCACAAACCATCATTGTAGTATGTGCAATTTTAGGACACGATTGCACTTTTACAGGACTAGAAACCCTAAAAATTAAAGAAACCAATAGAATTTTAGCTTTACAAACGGAGTTGGCAAAAATTGGAGTGAAGTTAATCGAGAAAAATTTTAGTTATAAATTAGCGTGTAGCGGACTTCATTTCCCAGAAAAATTGTTTGTAAGCACCTACGAAGATCACCGCATGGCGATGGCTTTTGCTCCTTTAGCCTTAAAAATCAACAAATTAGAAATTGAAGAAAAACAAGTAGTTGAGAAATCTTATCCCTATTTTTGGAATGATTTGGAGAAGGCCGGGTTTACTGTTGGGTGATTGGTTGGTTAGTTGGTTGGGTGTTTGGGAATAACAAACAAAAAAACCAAAATACCAACAATAAAAAACCAACAAAAAAAAAACGAACAAACAAAAAAACTAAAATATGGCAGGTAACTCTTTCGGTAAAGCATTTAAAATAACCACCTTTGGCGAATCGCATGGGGTTGCAATCGGGGTAATTATCGATGGTTGCCCGGCTGGACTGTTAATAGACATCGAATTTATACAAGCAGAATTGGATAAACGAAGACCGGGCCAGTCTAAAATTACTACACAACGTAAAGAGAGCGACACCGTTCAAATCCTTTCAGGAATTTTCGAGGGTAAAAGTACGGGTACGCCAATAAGTCTTCTCATTCCAAACGAAGATCAACGCTCTAAAGATTACGCACATAATCAAGATGTTTATCGCCCAAGTCATGCCGATTACACCTACGATGCGAAATACGGCATCCGCGACCATAGGGGTGGTGGACGATCGTCGGCCAGAGAAACTGCGGCCAGAGTAGCGGCCGGGGCAATTGCAAAATTAGTGCTACAAGCTTCTGGTATTGATATTTTTGGCCATGTTACTGCTGTCGGGCATATTAAAGCACCCAATTTAGCTAGTAGAAATACAGAAGAACTTTTAATCCTAAGAGAAGAAAATATAGTGCGTTGTGCCGATCCAGCAATTGCCAATCAGATGATTGAATTTATCGATGCGGTTCGAAAAGATGGTGATACGGTAGGTGGAAAGATCTCATGTATAATTAAAAATTGTCCAGTTGGCTTAGGCGAACCTGTATTCGATAAGCTCCATGCCGATTTAGGTAAAGCGATGCTAAGCATTAATGCGGTGCATGGCTTCGAATATGGTTCTGGCTTTGCCGGTAGCGAAATGAAAGGATCGGCGCACAACGATGTGTTTGTTTCTACCGAAAATGGAACAAAGACCCTAACTAATTTTTCTGGAGGCATTCAAGGTGGCATTTCGAATGGTATGGATATAACCTTTACGGTTGCCTTTAAACCTGTTGCTACCATCATGCATGCCCAACAAACTGTAAATGCAGCTGGAGAAATGGCCGAAATTAAAGGTAAAGGCCGACATGATCCATGTGTAGTTCCACGAGCGGTAGTGATTGTAGAAGCCATGGCGGCATTGGTTTTGGTTGATCATTTATTAAGAAACAGAAGTGTTAAATTATTGTAAATAAATTAATTAATAAATTCTTAAAACTTTTAGCTCTATGGTCCTACCCTGCTTAGTTTTCCAGGTAAATTTTTAAATCTATATTTATAGAATATGCAATACACCTGCTTAATAGTAGACGATAACGAAATAGAACGCGATGCAATTGAAATGTATTTGCGCAAGATTAACCGCTTCGAAATTGTAGGTGTATGCAGTAGTGGCATTGAGGCAGATGCAATAATTGGAAGTAAAGCTATAGATATTGTATTTTCTGATATCGATATGCCAGAACTTTCGGGCATGAGCCTTTTAAAAAGCATCAAAAACCCTCCTGTTTTTATTTTTATAACTTCTTTTTCTGAATATGCTGCCGATAGTTTTAACCACGATGCGCTCGATTTTATTGTAAAACCAGCAACATACGAACGCTTACTGAAATCGAGCCATAAAGCCATTGAATATTTAGATCTAAAAAAAACTGCAGCCCAAAAAACAATAGCCGAACCGCCTCCACAATCAGATAATCATTTCTTCTTAAAAGAAACAAAAGGGTATACGAGATTAAATTATGATGATGTGGTTTACATTGAAAGTATGGGCGATTTCTCCAAGATCTTCACAGCCTCGAATAAACATATCACACTTGTTAATTTAAAAAATCTTGAAAAACAATTGCCAGCAATTTTTCTTAGAGTTCATAAGCAATATATCATCAACCTAAATCATATTTCAACTATTTCTACCAACGAAATACATTTAAGCCATGAGCACTCGGTTCCTTTAAGCTTAGCACATAGACAAGAACTAATGGAAAGGATTTCAGATAAGACCTTATCTAGGCACACTAAGTAACCAAGCTACTTTAAGCGCTTACTTAATCTATTTTTATTTACTCCTTGTTCGAATAAATAAATAAAAAAATTTCCTAAAAATTTACCTATATCTTTAGCGTTTTTAATACTCATATGTAATTAAATAGCGTACTCAATGCTTTAATAAGTATAAAAATGCGCATAAAAATTAGTGGTTTTTAACTTAGTCGACAACATACCCGATATAGTCGATAAAGTTAAGATATATGTGGTTTTGGGAGTGTTAGTGTAAATGTAGTTCCTATATTTTTCTTGCTTTGAACCTGTAATAATCCATTCATAAGTTGAGTAAATGTTTTACAAAGCAATAATCCAATGCCCGTGCCTTTTTCACTATTTGTGCCTAAAGTTGTTTTTGAGTTCGAATCAGACCCTGATTCATTAAAGTTATCAATTTGTTCTTGAGTTAATCCAATTCCATTATCTTTTACAGCAATTAACAATTCATGATTATTTTCCTGCATTGATAGATGAATTGAACCTCCTTCGTTTGTGAATTTAATTGCATTGTTAATCAAGTTACGGAAAACAATTGTAGTCATATTTATATCGGCTAAGCAATATTTATCCTCCAAAAGATTGTTATTAATTTGAATTTTCTTTTTAAACGCTAAATCTGCTAATGAATCAACAACCTCTTGAACACATGCTTTAATCTTAAAAGGTTCGATAATTGGCTTAAAACCTTCCATTTGGCTAGATGCCCAATTCAACAAATTTTCCATCATCGCTGATGTATAAGTTAAGGTATTCTTTAGGTGACCCGCATAGCGATTAAGTTTTTGAGGCTCCATATTGCCATCTTCAAGCAATTGAATAAACGAAATCAATGAATTAACGGGGCTACGCATATCGTGGCCTACCACACTAAAAATTCTATCTTTAACCTTTCCTAGTTTTTCAAGTTCTGCCTTTTGATTAGAGACAACGGTATTTAACTTTGCAGTTTTACGTTGTGCTAAAAATACGGCTACAGCTGATCCAAATAAAATAACGGCCAAAATGCTTAAAAATAAGGTAATGTTCTTATTAAATTTCAGCTCCGACTTTTGAAAATTAATTTCCCTATCCTTAATTTCTTTATCAAGTTTAGATTTTAATTGTTCGCTAACTCGCATCCCTTGTTGAAAGCGTTTTTCATTCTCTAAATCGGCCTGCTTTTTTAAAAAAGTTAACCGTTGCAAACGCTTTTCTTTATCACTTAGATCTAATGCTTGTTGTCTTAAAATTAACTTTTGCTGCTGTTGTTTTGCAAGTAGCACCTGTCGCTGTAACGCTCCATCCGTTAGCTCTTGCTTTAATTGATAATCCTTTTCTTTTACGGCAAAATTGATTTGTAATTGTCTTCTAGTTACTTCCTTCTCTTTCTCTTCATTAAAAATTTGCTCCTTAAAATCAATAAACTTTTTATAGTTAGCGAGAGACAAACTATAATTTCCCTTTTTCTCTTCAACAGAGCTTAAGTATTCATAAGCGTTTCTTTGAATTTCTAACAACTTATTATCTTCTCCAATTTTAAGTGCTTTGAGTACCAAGTTTATCGACTTGTCAAATTCCTTTTCGCCCTCATAAAATTTCCCTAGAGCCAAAAGGGAAAATGCATAGTCGAGCATGTCATCACCTACTGAGTCTTTAGCTATTGCGGTTTCGTAAGCCTGTAATGCTAAAGTGCGGTTACCGATTAATTCGTACAGTTTCCCTAGATTTCGATTTGCAGTAGCCTCAACCCCATCGTCTCCAATAGCTATTGCAGCTTTTAAACTCCTCGAATAATATGCTAATGCAACCTTATTTTTTTGATTGGGGTTAACTCCCATTTTAACCAATTCCTCATTGGATGCATCAAAATATGCGTTGCCTATGCTATTCGTAACAACAGCAACACCTCTGCTATTTTCTCCTTCTTTCTCGAAAATCTGTAATGCCTTTTTTAAATAGAATAAGGAGTTACTTTGCTGATTTAATCCCAAGTAAATGCTCGAAATATTCGCATAGCAACTTGCTAAATCTTCCTCATTTCCATTTTTTTGGAAAACGGAAATTGCCTTCTGATTAACTTCCAATGCCTTTGCATAATCAGGAATCCCGGTATATAGCGCACCTAAATTTAAGTAAACACCTCCTACCCAATCGAGATCATTTAATAGTGCGTAAACACGAACAGACTTTAAATAGCTCTCCTCAGCTTTTTCATAATTGCTAGTTCCATGATAAAATACACCTCGTCTATAATAGGCCTCGGCTTCAAATCTTCTTAAGTTTAAACGAATGGCAAGTGCTACCGTTTTACCCACGTATTCTTCAACTTTAGGCACATTCTTCATGCGCATATACTGCCTATATACTTCCTTTAAGTTTTTAAGCTTAACTGAATCATCTTTATGATAATTTGCATGGATAGACAACACACTATCGAGCTTCTTTTGTGGAGCTTGAGCATTGGATTTTAAAGAAAAAAGGAAAAGCAGGCAGAAAACTAAGCAAACTTTAACCATTAACTAAAAAATAGCAGGATATTTACTTGGATTTGCTTCGTTCATCATCTGGTAGACAGTTTCAATAATATCGTCTATCGAAGGTTTACTAAAATAATCGCCATCTGAACCATAAGGCGGACGATGGGCTTTAGCCGTTAATGTTCTTGGTTTAGAATCTAGATAATAATATCCCTGTTGCACTTCTAAAATTTGCTGCAATAGGTAGGCACTTCCACCACCTGGCACGTCTTCATCGATAACCAATAATTTATTTGTTTTCTTTAGCGATTGCAGGCATAGTTGATTAGTATCGAAAGGCAAAATGGTTTGCGGGTCAATAATTTCAACATCTATACCTAAACTCATCAGTTCTTCAGCGGCCTCTTCAATTAACCTTAAGGTAGATCCATACGAAACAATCGTTAAGTCTTTACCACTTTTTAAGATTTCGGCTTCCCCCAGTGGCACGGTATAGTTGCCCACATTTTCTGGTAATTTTTCTTTTAATCTATAACCATTTAAACACTCAATTACGAGTGCGGGTTCATCACCCCTAAATAATGTATTGTACATACCAGCAGCTTGGGTCATGTTGCGAGGAACGCATATATGTAAGCCACGCAAGGCACCCAAAATTACACCCATAGGCGAACCAGAATGCCACACGCCTTCTAAGCGATGACCGCGTGTCCGAACAATTAAAGGAGCCTTCTGTCCTGCCTTGGTGCGATACGATAAAGTAGCTAAATCATCACTTAAGATATTTAATGCAAAAAGCAAATAATCAAGATATTGTATTTCAGCAATTGGTCTCAATCCTCGCATGGCCAATCCTATTCCTTGCCCTATAATGGTCATTTCACGAATACCTGTATCGGTTATTCTAAGCTCTCCATATTTGGCCTGTAAGCCTGCAAAACCTTGATTCACATCACCTATATTCCCTAAATCTTCACCAAAGGCAACTAAACGTTGATCCCTATTGAAATTTGCATCAAAACACGCATTCAATAGCTCTCTACCATCGATCATTTTGCTATCTTGGGTATATTCGGCAGCCACTACCTCAACTAAAAACGGACTTTCTTTTCCCTCCGTAAAAAGCTTAGAATTGTAACGATCTTCGTTTAAACCAATCTGTTTTTGATACCAGTTAACAAGTTGGTTTCTTTCTTCAGAAGGGATTGATATACTTTGTCTAATGGCTTTTCTTGCTGCAGATACGACTTCCTTTCGCAATGCATCAGGAGTTGAGGCCAATTGTACAGCAATTTTCGTAATGTCGGCCCTATCTTCTTTCGCAACAGCATTAATCATATTTATAACATCGCTCTGCTCTTGCTTAATCGTTGCTAAAAACTCATTCCATGCTTCTTTTTGGGCATCACGAACAAATTTTTTGGCTTCTTCTTCTATTTCATAAATTGATTCTTCGCTTGCAATTGCCGATTCGATCATCCATTTTCGCATCTGTGTAATGCAATCGTATTCCTTTTCCCAGGCTAAGCGTTCGTTATTTTTATATCTTTCGTGTGAGCCTGAGGTTGAGTGGCCTAAAGGCTGAGTAACATCTGTAACGTGAATTAGAACAGGAACATGGTCTTTTCTGCAAACAGCAATCGCCTTCTGGTACATTTCGCATAAGGCTGGATAATCCCATCCTTTAACTTTATAAATTTCATACCCATGTGTACCTTCTTCACGTTGAAATCCTTTTAAAATTTCTGAAATATCTTCTTTTGTAGTTTGGTATTTTGAGGGAACAGAAATACCATACCCATCGTCCCAAACCGAAATTGCCATGGGCACTTGAAGCACACCAGCAGCATTTATAGCCTCAAAAAACACGCCTTCAGAAGTAGATGCATTTCCGATGGTACCAAATGCCACTTCGTTACCTTCGACCGAAAAATTCTTTAAATAGCTTAATTCAGGATTTTGTCTAAACAGCTTTGATGCATAGGCCAATCCTACTAAGCGCGCCATTTGTCCACCTGTTGGTGCAATGTCTGACGAGCAGTTTTTAATTTCTGTTAAATCTTTCCAAGAGCCATCCTCATTTAATGAACGTGTTGCGAAGTGACAATTCATTTGCCGCCCTGCCGAAGCCGGCTCTGCAAGCACATCGGTATTGGCATATAATTGCGCAAAAAATTCTTTGATGGTCGATATTCCGGTAGCAAAAGCAAAGGTTTGATCTCTATAATAGCCAGAACGCCAATCGCCATTTTTAAAGGCCTTAGCCATAGCAATTTGAGGAACTTCCTTCCCATCGCCAAAGATGCCGAATTTGGCTTTTCCAGTTAGTACTTCTCTACGTCCTAAAATGCTGGCTTGCCTACTTTCGACAGCGATTTTGTAGTCATTTAACACGATTCGCTTAAAATCGTCGAAACTTAATTCAGACGTGTCTATATGTGCAGTGGTTACTTTGCTGTTTGGCATCATAAGCAAGTGGTTAGTCGACAAAGATACAAATTCATACGTTAATTCGTGAATTTGTAAATTAGTAATGTGCTAATTGGCGAATACCTAATCAACTAATTCACAAATTTAAATCTTGGAATACTTTTTGCAATACAAGTAAATAACATTAAATTTGTTAATACAAAGAGGTTCAAATCGTGATAGCTTCATGACCTTTGAAAATAAAACATGAAAATATGAAAAAGTTAATTTTAGTTGTTGCATTAATTATCGGGTTTACGGCATATAGCCAAGCTCAAACCAAGCCAGGAGAATTTAAATTTGATTCTGAGGTTCACGATTTTGGAAATATTGTAATTGGAAAGCCAGTTGTTCATACGTTTAATTTCACCAATACTGGCGAAGCGCCGATTATCATTACTAAAGTAGAAACAACCTGTGGCTGTACGGTTCCAGAATACTCGAAATTACCAATTAAAGCAGGAGAAAAAGGTTTTATTAAAGTAACCTTAACCCCTTCTGGCCCAGCTGTACCCATTGTAAAGTCAATTACGTTAACCTCTAATGCACGAACGACTACAAAAGTTCTTATCATTAAAGGTGTATATGTTGAAGGAAATACAAAAAAATAAAAAATAGACTATATTTTTTTACTCAAAACCCCGTTAATTCAACGGGGTTTTTTATTTTTGTGCCATGCCAAAAATCTCAGAAAAAGGGTTAAATATGCCCGCCTCACCTATCCGAAAACTTACACCTTTTGCCGATAAAGCGAAAGCAGCTGGTAAAAAAGTTTATCATTTAAACATCGGTCAGCCCGATATTGCCACACCCGAAGGAATGTTAAACGCTATTAAAAATATAGATTTTAACGTGTGGGCGTATACCCCTTCTGAAGGAACGTTAAGTTACCGAACCGCACTAGCGAGTTATTACAATAAACTGGGCTATAATATAACTCCTGCCGATATTTTAGTTACGGTTGGCGGTTCTGAAGCTATAACTATTGCTATGCAAACTTGTGTTAACGAGGGTGATGAGATTATCATTCCAGAGCCTTTCTATGCAAACTATAACGGTTTTGCGTGCATGAGTAATGTTGTAGTTAAACCTATTTTATCACATATCGAAAATGGATTTGCGCTTCCGCCAATTGCAGCATTCGAAAAATTAATTACACCGAAAACAAAAGCCATTATTATCTGCAATCCAAATAACCCAACCGGCTATTTATATTCAAGAGAAGAACTAGAAGCGTTAAAAGAACTGTGTCTAAAATACGATTTGTTCTTATTTTCTGACGAGGCATACCGTGAATTTTGTTATGATGGAAGAGAATTTATTTCTCCTATGCATTTGGCGGGCTTGGCTGATAATGTAGTGGTGATGGATACCGTTTCTAAGCGCTATAGTGCCTGTGGCGCACGTTTAGGCTGCATGATTACAAAAAATGCAGCAGTTATTGCTTCAGGATTAAAATTTGCACAAGCAAGATTAAGTCCGGGCATGGTAGAACAAATTGCCGGTATAGCAGCGGTTGATACACCTGATAGTTATTTTGAAGAAGTAAACAAAGAATATACGCTTCGTCGCAATACACTCGTAAAACGATTAAATGATATGGAGGGTGTATTTTGTCCGAATCCAGGTGGTGCGTTTTATGTAGTGGCTAAATTTCCGATCGATGATGCAGATGCTTTTTGCCAATGGATGTTAGAAAGTTTTGAGCATAAAGGCGCTACCGTGATGATGGCTCCAGCAACTGGATTTTATTCGAGCCCCGGAATTGGGAAAAATGAAGTGAGAATGGCGTATGTTTTAAATACGGACGATTTAAATGCGGCAATGGATTGTTTGGAAGTGGCGTTAAGCGAGTATCCGGGTAAGCTTAAAGATTAAAGCAAACTTATCCTCTCTTACCGTTGTTACTATCTTATAATAATAAAAGGTATGAATCGGATAATCGTTTTTTTTTTGTTGTTGTCTACATCTTGCATACAAGATAAAAAGGTAGAAAAGAGTGATAGCGATTCGGTTACGATTGTTGACACATCAATAAAGAAATATGAAAACAAAGCCTTAGATTCAATAACTTTTATAAAAGAAAAGGTAAAGCACATTAATACTACCGTGTTAGAAAAAAAACATTTCGAGTTTCTATGTGATGAAAAAACAAAGGTCGATTTCTTTTATGAAAACCATGAAATTGTTAAGATATCGATAGATTTTGGTACAGTGGGTGATGTATATGCAAAGGAAGACTATTATTACAGCCGTGGTAAACTCATTTTTTTTTACGAATTCGTAGAAGGCGGACCAGCTTGTGAGGGCTGCATTAAAACAAACGAATTTCGATCGTATATAAAAAACGACAAGGTATTTAAATATTTGAAGGACAAAGAGATTGAAAAATGCAGAAAATGTGAATTTAGTGTGAATTCTAGACAATATAGGCTGCTCAATGCAACTACACTAGCTGATGTAAAAGCAGTAGTTTGTAGATAAAAAACCTTTATTTGGCATATATTTTGTATATTTGTAATTCAATCTAAAGTTGTTTTTAACACGAAGTTCGATAACTGAAACCTTTAGACTGTAAAACGGGGCCGTTTTGGATTTGACAGGGTGGCGCTAAGTATGTTAGCATGCAGTGCGTTGTACGGAGAGCACTTAAAAGAGAACGTTCAAAACAATAATTGGCGAAAATAACTACGCCTTAGCTGCTTAATTTAGAATTAAATAGCTTTTGTCTCGCTAACTGCTGCATTGTTAGGTTAGTAATAGAGGCATCGAAATAACAGCGCTAGCTTTTGTAGGGTACGCTACATTTGCGAAACAAAGTACCTAAGGAGAATGTTAAGGTCGGTTTCCAGCCCGACTTATCCCGACAACTAATTGGAAAATAAGCATGTAGAAGGTGTAATTTATCACACAACTGGACAAGGGTTCGAACCCCTTCGGCTCCACAAATTTTTATCGAAAGCTGCGAAATTTCCGAGATTTTTCGCAGCTTTTTTCTTTTAAACCCAAATTGCATCAAATGATGAATCGTGTTTCCCCCATTGCGCAGTGCTTTGTGGGCTGATTTTGTTCATTCTACCAATTCCTTCGTTGGTAACCTATGCTTAAAAATGCTGTTTGTTTTGCTGAGCACCAGCAAAAAAATTAATTACTTTATTTTCTGTAAATAAATTCAAATTTTCTTGCGCAAGTAAATACTTGCTATTATATTTGCAAGCATATACTTGCGCATTATAAAATGGCCAATCCATATCACAATTAACAACATCCTTATCCACATATGAAAGCCAGAAGAGACGTTTATCAAGCCATTGCCGACCCTACCCGTAGAGAAATTATCAATCTTATTGCTAAACAGTCTTGTAACGTAAATACAATAGCCGAAAAATTCGATATGACAAGGCAAGCGATTTCTTTACATTTAAAAATTTTAGTGGAATGCGAGATCATTGTAATTAAGCAACACGGAAGAGAACGCCTTTGCGAAGCAAAATTGGATAAACTCGATGAGGTGGCAACCTGGGTAGCGCAATCGAAAAAACACTGGGTTAAACAATTTGAAAAATTAGATATGTATTTAAGCAAAATAAAAACCAAAGATGTCGATGAAAAATAAAAAAGACCTACTCATTACTCATTTATTTAATGCAACGCCAGAAATCGTATTTAACGCCTGGACCGATCCCGAGCACCTAAAGCACTGGTACGCCCCTGATGGATGCACCATCGAATTTAAATCTATCGACGCTAAACAGGGCGGAGAATTTCATTCTTGCATTCATGATCCGATTCATGGTCCTTGTTGGATAAAAGGAAGATATCATGAAGTAGTATTCCCAGAAAAATTAGTGCTTTCGATGATACTTTCGAACGAAAATGGAGAGAATGTAACTGCAAATGTTGCGGGAAAATCGGAAGAATGGCCAGAGACTATTATCACCACTGTAACCTTTACCCCAATTGGGAACCAAACCAAAGTTACGCTTCACCAAACGGTTGATGAAGAAGAAGCTAAGAAAACAGGTGCTTATCAAAGCTGGTTCAGTATGTTTAATCGCTTGACAGGTTTATTACAGGTAAATAAATAAGATTCGTAGCCAAAAAAGCGGATACATAGCCTTATCTTAGCTACAATGAAATTCGCTAAAAATGATAAAATCTCTTCTTCACGCCTCAAAGCCATCTTTGGTGGCTCAATTGGTAATTTAGTAGAATGGTACGATTGGTATGCCTATTCTGCATTTGCCATTTATTTTTCAGGCTCCTTTTTTCCGAAAGAAAATCCGACCGCCCAATTATTAAATACTGCAGGAATTTTTGCACTAGGATTTTTAATGCGCCCGCTAGGCGGATATATTTTTGGGCGTCTAGCCGATCGGGTTGGTCGCAAGCAATCAATGACACTTTCGGTACTCTTAATGTCGTTCGGCTCTTTATTAATCGCCCTAACCCCAACTTACCAAGCCATTGGCATTATAGCTCCCATCCTATTGCTAACCGCTAGGTTATTGCAAGGCTTAAGTGTGGGTGGCGAATATGGGGTTTCGGCTACATATTTAAGCGAAATGTCGACTAAAAATAGACGAGGATTTTATTCAAGCTTTCAGTACGTTACCTTAATTGGCGGACAATTAATTGCCCTTGCCATTCAACTCACCTTACAAAAATTATTTCTTAGTGATTCACAATTGCACAATTGGGGTTGGCGTATCCCTTTTATTTTTGGGGCTATATTATCGCTCTTTGCCTTGTACCTCAGAAAGAATCTCGAAGAAACGCAAGCATTCGAAAATCAAAAAAATCATACCTCCATCCGAAAGGGAACACTGCACGAGTTGCTTAAACATCCAACAGCGGTATTTACCGTAATTGGGTTAACCTTAGGCGGCACTTTGGCTTTCTATACCTATACTACCTATATGCAAAAATTTTTAGTAAATACCATGCACATGAGCAAAGAGCAATCTACGTTAATGTCGTTCGCCACGCTATTCATTTTTGCATGCTTACAACCTGTTTTTGGTGCGCTATCAGATAAAATAGGCCGTCGTCCTTTATTAATCGGCTTTGGTATTTCTGGAACATTATGCACGGTTCCTTTATTAACCATTTTAAGTCATACTACTTCTCAATTACAAGCATTTTTTCTCTTATTGCTTGCATTAGTAATAGTAAGTGGCTATACCAGTATTAACGCCATCGTTAAAGCCGAATTATTTCCTGCACAAATTCGTGCCTTGGGCGTTGGACTCCCTTATGCCTTAACCGTGGCAATCTTTGGTGGTACTGCAGAATACATTGCGCTCTGGCTAAAGGATATGCAGCACGAGAATTATTATTATTGGTACATTACGGCTTGTATTTTTATTTCTTTATTGGTGTATATATTCATGAAAGATACACGAGCAAGCTCTAAGCTGGATCAAGATAAATAACGATTTTGCTATATTAGTCTAATGAAGAAAAGCAAAAATGTATTGATCTTAATGGGATTGGCCATCGTTAGCTTTATCCTATTGGGCTTTTTTGTAAGTGCGAATCCCGTTCCCGCGTTCGACCTCCGCATTTCGCTTTTTTTACAGAAATTTCATTCCGATCCCTTAGACAAGATAATGTTGGGTATTAGTTTATTTGGCGAATTGCCCTATTCTATTATTATGGTTGTGCTCGTTGCATTGTTATTTTATCTTTTCAAATACAAACGAGAAGCCTACTTTACCCTTTCTATCCTGTATTCAGGCTTAATTATTTTAGGCGTTAAAAACCTAATTAACCGGCCACGACCAACGGCATTTTATGTGCGTTTGGTAGAAATTAACCGATTTAATAGCTTTCCGAGTGGACATGTAATGTCGTACATTTTGTTTTTTGGATTTATGATTTTGCTGATGAAACAGTTGAAGACGATACCTCTTTTAACTCGAAGGATAATTTCTTTTGCATCTGGCTTCTTTATCTTAACTATTGCTTTTTCGCGCGTGTATTTAGGCGCACATTGGTTCAGTGATACATTGGGTGGATTTATGTTGGGGATAATCTGTTTATTTCCATTAAGTTACTATTACTTAAAACCCCATAAAAAAAGAATCGGAGATAAAACCTAAGCCTTATCCCCGACATCTAAATTAACGCTCTCGTATATAATACGAGATATTTTTAGGTTTATTACATGGGGCGTAAAATTTCATCCTCTTTTTAGCTCTACTGTATAACAACCTCGAAGGTTCCTTAAAATTTACCTTTCAAAAATAATAAACCATAAATTAATAAATTTTAATTACTAATATTTTTAGCATATATTTGTTTCTCTAATCGAAATCATGTTATACGCAGTTGTAGATATCGAAACCACGGGTGGCTATGCTGCTCATCATGGCATTACGGAAATTGCTATCCTTATTTACGATGGTGAAAAGGTGATTAATCGCTATCAGACCTTGATTAACCCCCATCAAGCCATTCCTATCTATATCCAAGCCTTAACAGGGATAGACGACCAAATGGTAGCTTCTGCACCTGATTTTAGAGAGGTCGCAAAAGAAATTTATACTTTATTGCACGATAAAGTTTTCGTTGCACATAATGTAAATTTTGATTATTCTTTTGTGAAGCACCATTTAGAGGCATGTGGTTATGCTTTGAATTGCAAAAAACTATGTACCGTTCGCTTAAGTCGTAAACTATTTCCTGGATTTTCATCTTATAGTTTAGGGAAACTTTGCGCTTCACTAACGATATCTTTAACCAATAGGCACCGTGCCGATGGCGACGCTAGCGCAACGGCAATCTTACTCGGAATGTTAATCGAAAAGGATGTAGACGGACTAATTAGCGACACCTTGAAGCGTAGTTCTAAAGAGCAAACCTTGCCACCAAATTTGCAGCGAGCTGAAATTGAAAAATTACCCAACACGCCTGGGGTTTATTATTTCAAAGACCAAAAAGGCAAAGTAATTTATGTTGGTAAGGCAAAGCAACTAAAAAAGAGGGTTTGTACCCATTTTACAGGGCACAGCATCAGCCTTCAGCGACAAAACTTCTTAAAAGATATTCATCATATCGATTATCAATTGTGCGGAACTGAATTAATGGCGTTTATTTTAGAAGCTGCTGAAATTAAAAAACTATGGCCCGAAAACAACAGGGCAATGAAACGCTTTGAGCAAAAATATTCACTTTATCACTTCGAAGATCAAAACGGATATATCCGCCTCGGCATTGATAAATACCGCAAGAATGGGACGGTTTTACATAGTTTTAATAATTTGCTTGAAGGGCATCAATTGTTACGAACTATTGCAAGCGAGCATTCCTTATGCGAAAAACTTTGCTTCATCCAAAAACAAAAAACCGCTTGTACTGGGCATGCAAAGGGTACCTGTAGGGGCGCTTGTATTGGCGAAGAAAGTACAGCTTTATACAATTTCAGGGTGAAGCGAGCAATTAATCAATTACAAGATTTACTACCTTCATTTGCTTTAATTGATAATGGCAGGGGCGACGATGAAAAAAGTTGCCTTTGGGTAGAAAAAGGTAAATTTTATGGCATGGGCTATATTTCTAATTACACAGATATTAACGATTTAGAAACCTTGAAGTCGGCCATTACGCCCTATCCCTCAAACGATTACATTATGAATTTAATTTTGTCTTATGGAAATCAGTTTCCGCATAAAATGATACATTTAGGGCAATAAGTAAAAAATACCATTTTTAGTCGGCATTCTACCTTTCTAGTCTACACCATTTTATTTACCTTTGATTATGCCCTTAGATATCCCTATATATAGCATAGAAAACCTCAAATTCTATAAGAATGAAGGGATTTTAGTTAGCAGATTCGGTCCATATCTAACTGAGCATGAGCACCTGCTAACTGCCCATAAGCACCACTTTTACCATTTAGTGTTTTTTACTGAAGGGGAAGGCAAGCAGTATCTTGATTTTAAAAAATTTAGCATTAAACCTGGAATAATTTACTTTATGATTCCCGGACAAGTGCACAATTGGGTATTTAAAACGCCACCCAACGGGTATATTATCAATTTTTCGAGTACTTATTTTAGTTCTTTTCTTTTAGACGCAGATTATTTATCGCGTTTTAGCTTTTTTAGTGGGCAGCAAGACGCGCAAGTTCTCGAATTATCATTAAACACCCAGCAAAGTATCACGAGTATTTTTGAAGCAATTTTAAAGGAGGGATTAACTCATAGCAAGGCGAACGACGATCTAGTAAAAACATTATTAATTCAATTATTTATAACAATAGCCCGGTTTCAAAACACCCTTGAGCCTGCAATGAACAATAGCTATAATCATATTTTAATGAAGAATTTTAAAGATTTGATAGAAGCCAATTACAAACACTTAAAATTACCAAAACAGTATGCGGCATTATTGTATATTACGCCAAATCATTTAAATGCGGTATGTAACGATTTTCTGCAAATTTCGGCAGGAAACCTAATCCGTAATCGGATTTTACTTGAAGCTAAACGTCTTTTAATTAATCTCGATTTAAGAATTGGGGAAATAGCCAACCAACTTAATTTTACCGATCAGTCTTATTTTATTAAATTTTTCAAGAAACACGAAGGGGTAACTCCCGAAAAATTCAGAAAATCAATTATTTATGGAACCTGAACAAAAAACAGTATCGCAATGGTATGGCATTACACACGCTAAATGTCCGAGATGTAGAAAAGGAAATATTTTCACCGGTGCCACTTACGCCTTAAAAACTCAAAAAATGAACGAAGTTTGTCCACATTGCGCACTTAAATTCGAAAGAGAGCCAGGCTATTTCTATGTGGCCATGTTTGTAAGTTATGCCTTAAATGTTGCTGAAATGATTAGTGTTAGTGTAGCGGCAAATGTATTCGGGCTTGCCCTATCATTCGATAATCTATGGTATTTCATAGCTATTTTATCGATAACTTCTATCGTATTTTCTCCTTTCAACTACAGGTATTCAAGAATAATTTTATTGTATTGGCTATCTCCTGGATTGCATTATGAACCTAATAGACGTATTTGATTATAAAATCACGTATTTAATGGAACCCCACAACGAATCGGTTTTATGCTCGTCTGCCGTTTGTTTTTCTGCTTTATCTCTCCTCTTTTTAACGTACTTTTCAGTAACGGAAGTTGCATGTGCACTTTTTGGTTCATCAGCTGCCTGAGTGGAATTAGCTAGAGCGTTAATTTCATTTTCAGTGTACTTCTGATTGGTTTCCATGATTGATTTATATTTGTTTGCAATAAAAACAATGTGCGGAGGAGATAGTTTTAGCATTGATAAAACCAGTAAGAATATTTTGTTTTGCTTTCCGTAACTTTGTAAAATGATAGCGATAGGAAAATATAACGATTTAAGAATAGCCGCAAAAAACAGTGATGGATTAAGTTTATCAGACGGCGAGCGAGAAATTTTATTACCTTATAGTGATGTTCCAGCCCAGATAGAAATTGGCGACAATATTAAAGTTTTCGTATTTGTTAACAAAGACGGACAAACCATCGCTACCACAAAATCTGCATTAGGTGAAGTAGGTGATTTTGCTTATTTAAACGTTATCGATGCAAGTGATGATGGTGCTTTTTTGGATTTAGGTATTGGAAAAGATGTTTACATCCCTACTCGTGACCAAAAAAGACCAATGCATACTGGCGAAGGTTATGTGGTTTATTTATATTTAGATGAAAGTAGTAAGCGGATGCTTGCCTCTTCGCGCTTAGATCGTTATGTTGAAGAAGAAGATTTTGAAATTGATGAGGGTGATGAGGTAAGCTTATTAATTAGTGAGAAAACAGATCTTGGTTTTAACGCCATCATTAATAATAGCTATATAGGTTTACTTTATCATAATGAGTTATTTTCCAATTTAAAAGTTGGGGAAAAAAGAAAAGGGTGGATAAAGAAAATCCGTATCGAAGGAAAGATCGACTTAAGCTTACAACCTATGGGCTATAGTCATATTCTAGATACCAAAGATGTACTTTTAAAAGAGCTGAGAGAACAGGGCGGAAAAATTGCACTTGGCGATAAAAGCACACCCGACGAGATTTACGAACGTTTTCAAATTAGTAAAAGTGCATTTAAGAAAGCCATTGGTGGTTTATACAAAGAACGTATCATTACTATAGGTGATCATGAAATAAAAATGGTATTCGATAGCTTGGCCGATTAATGCAGAAAACAGTCACAGATCAGTTAGGAAGATCAATTACTTTTAATTATCCTCCAAAGCGAATCATTTCTCTTGTTCCCTCTCAAACCGAGCTTTTGTTTGATTTAGGACTGAATGAAGAGGTAATTGGGATTACTAAATTTTGCATCCATCCTATTGATAAGTTTGCTTCGTGCACAAAAGTAGGTGGCACTAAAAAACTTAAAATTGATCTTATTCGAACGCTGAAACCAGATTTGATCATCGGTAATAAGGAAGAAAATACAAAAAGTGAGATAGAAGAATTGATGACCGAATTTCCTGTCTGGATGAGTGATATTGCAAATCTGGATGATGCAACAGCGATGATAGAGCACATCGGAAAACTCGTTAATCGTTCGCCAGAGGCAGCCTATCTCAATTATCTAATTGATGCTGGATTCACCGACCTTCAGTTTTTGGCGGCTAGTAAAAAAATCAACAAAACGGTTGCTTACCTAATTTGGAAAGACCCTTACTTAGTTGCTGGGAAAGACACTTTTATAGATGATATTTTAAGAAAAATTGGCCTTACGAATGTGGTATCAGAATCGAGATATCCAGAAATTACACTGTCTACTCTCAAAACTCAAAACCCCCAACTTATTTTCTTATCCTCAGAACCATACCCTTTTAAAGAAAAACATATCGAAGAAATTAAATTGAAGTTACCAAACAGTCGCATATTGTTGGCAGACGGAGAAATGTTTTCTTGGTATGGAAGTAGGCTGGTAAAGGCTGTAAATTATCTTTTTAATTTACAAGACGAGTTGATAATTAGCTAATTAGCTATTTTCTCTTTTAGCTAAGCAAAAATAAATGTTTTTCCTTTTTGAAAATTGATGCAAAACGCTATCTTTGCAGTCCTTAATAAATCCTAACTGCGGAAGTGGCGTAATTGGTAGCCGCACCAGACTTAGGATCTGGCGCTTCACGGCGTGGGGGTTCGAGTCCCTTCTTCCGCACAAAAAGATAAGGCCGTTCCAATATAAATTGGAGCGGTTTTATTTTTAAAAGACTTTATTAGGAATTAAAAAATATTCTAAAATGAACATTACACAGGAAAAAGTTGACGATTTAAATGCAGTTGTAAAAATTACATTTGCACCTGAAGATTATGCTCCAAGAGTTGATAAAGCGCTTAAAGAGCAAGCAAAGAAAGCAAATTTACCAGGTTTCCGTAAGGGAATGGTACCAGTTGCCCACATGAAAAGAATGTATGGCAAAAGCATTTTAGTCGAAGAAATTAATACTTTATTAACTGAAACGTTAACAAAACACCTAACAGAAAACAAAGTAGAAGTACTTGGTCAACCTTTACCGGTATTAGACGACAATAAAGAATTTAAATGGGACAATACGGATGAATTCGAGTTTACTTATGAATTGGGTCTATCACCAACGGTAGATGTAGAAATTACTTCAAAAGATAAATTCATTGCTTATAATGTTAAAGCGGATGAGGAAACCTTAGCAGGCCGTATTAAGAATATCCGTAAAAGCTACGGGAAGATGACTAACCCTGACGTTTCGGCCGAGGGCGATGTACTTTACGCTGAATTGGCACAATTATCTCCAGATAGGACCGTATTTGAAGGTGGAATTAACAGTACAGGTTCTATTCGCACGGATTTAGTTACGGATAAAAAGATTTTAAAAACATTGGTGGGCTTGAAAAAAGATGATGTATTTGAATTAGACATTCAAAAGGCATTTGATAACAACGAAACCATAATTGCAAAATTGCTGAACATTGGCGAAGAAGATGCTAAGGAATTAAAATCTAAATTCCAAGTTACCGTTAAAAATGTTAATCGTTTAGAAGAATCAGATTTAAATCAAGAGTTCTACGATAAAGTATTTGGCCCAGGTGTAGTGACTGATGAAGCGGGTTTTAAAGCTAAAATTACCGAAGAGATTGAAAGTATGTTTCAACAAGATGCTGATCGCAAGTTGCAAAACGACATTTACACGCAGTTAACAACGGAGACTAAAATGGAATTGCCAGATGAGTTTTTGCGTAAATGGTTAAAAGCTACTAACGAGAAGTTAACAGACGAAGAGTTAGCACAAGGCTATGACGATTTTGCTAAAAACTTAAAATGGACCTTAATCGAGAATAAAATCATTAACGACAATGAAATTAAAATCGATTACAAAGATGTTTTTGAAACTGCAAAGCAACGTTTAGATGCCCAATTCAGAATGTATAGTCCATCCCCTATGCCAGAAGATCAGTTAGCGCAATACACAACTACATTTTTACAGGAAAAGGAAAATGCCAATCGTATTTTTGATGAAGTAAAAGCATTAAAAGTTTTCGACTATATTAAATCGGTTGCCACCCTTGATCAAAAAGAGATTGGGTATGCTAAATTTGTGGAGTTGAAGTAGCCAAAAGAGCAAAACTCCATTATAAGATATACAGTACGAGCAGCCACCATAAGCTGCTCTTACTGTATATAGTGGTTATACATGACATTGAATATGCTATATTGTCATTAAATTCCCAATGGTATATTATTTGTCTACTTAAATTATCCATACATTTGAATACATTATCAACAACATTCAATTGTAAATTAATATTAAAAAATCATTAATATTTTGATATTAAGTTTGGAGATTATAATTTAACCTAAAATCAACATGGATGATGAAGCTTAAGCTCCATTCTCCAAGCAAAAAATCACAAACATGATAAATAAAGACGAATTTAGAAAATACGCTGTTAAACATCACAGAATTAATGGATTAACAGTAGACCGTTATATCGGAGCTACAAACAATTCTCCTAAATCGATGACTCCCTATATCATTGAAGAGCGCCAGTTAAATGTGGCTCAAATGGATGTTTTTTCTCGTTTAATGATGGATCGTATCATTTTTTTAGGGGATGCTATCTATGACGGAAATGCAAATATCATTCAAGCCCAACTATTATTCTTACAATCTACAGATGCCAACCGAGATATTCAGATCTACATCAATTCTCCAGGTGGATCAGTGTATGCTGGCTTAGGTATTTATGATACGATGCAGTACATCACACCTGATGTTGCCACAATTTGTACAGGTATGGCAGCCTCAATGGGTGCTGTTTTATTGGTTGCGGGTGCTAAGGGAAAGCGTGCTGCTTTAACACACTCTCGCGTAATGATTCACCAGCCTTCTGGAGGTGCTCAAGGTGTTGCGTCGGATATGGAGATTAACTTGAGAGAAATGCTTAAATTGAAAAAGGAATTGTACGACATCATTTCTATACACTCTGGTCAAAGTTACGAGTGGGTAGAGAAAGCCTCAGATAGAGATTATTGGATGAAAGCTGATGAAGCGAAAGAATTTGGTATGATCGATGAGGTATTAGGAGGTAATAAATAATTAGGTTATGAGTTGCGAGTTTAAGCGCCCAAACCCGCAACCCACAACCCACAACCCACAACAAAAAAATGGCTAAACAAACTAGAGAATCGCGCTGTTCGTTCTGTAACTCTCCTAAGCAAGAAACATTAATGCTTATAGAGGGGATGGATGCTTATATATGTGATAAATGTGTAACTCAAGCTAACGTTTTACTTGCTCAAGAGCTAGGGAATAAAAAAAGTAAAGCTTTTGATGAGTCGTTTATTCTTTTAAAACCAGCAGAGATTAAGGCGCATATCGACCAATACGTAATCGGTCAGGATGATGCAAAAAAAGTTCTTTCTGTTGCTGTTTATAATCACTACAAACGTTTGAGCCAAAAAATTGACCGCGATGAAGTAGAGATTGAGAAATCTAACATCATGCTCGTTGGAGAAACGGGAACGGGTAAAACTTTATTGGCTAAAACCATTGCTAAAATTCTTCATGTCCCTTTCTGTATTGTTGATGCAACAGTATTAACTGAAGCAGGCTATGTGGGCGAGGATGTTGAGAGTATTTTAACTCGTTTATTGCAAGCGGCAGATTATGATGTAGCTTCGGCAGAGCGAGGCATAGTTTACATCGATGAGGTAGATAAAGTTGCTCGAAAAAGTGACAATCCGTCTATTACGCGCGATGTTAGTGGCGAAGGTGTACAACAGGCTTTATTAAAAATACTGGAAGGTACTATTGTTAATGTACCTCCACAGGGTGGAAGAAAGCATCCTGATCAAAAAATGATTGCTGTAAATACCAATAATATCTTATTTATTTGTGGGGGAGCATTTGATGGCATTGAACGTAAAATTGCGAATCGCTTGCGTACACAAGCTGTTGGTTACAAGGTTAAGAAAGACGAAGCCGATTTAGATTTAAAAAATCTTTACAAATACATCACACCTCAAGATTTAAAAGCCTTTGGTTTAATTCCAGAGTTAATTGGACGTGTGCCGGTATTAACGCATTTAAATCCGCTCGATTTACAAGCTTTACGAAACATTTTAACTCAGCCTAAAAATTCATTATTGCGTCAGTACACAAAATTATTTGAGTACGAGAACGTGAAATTGGTTTTTGAGGATGAAGTATTAAATTTCATCGTAGATAAAGCAATGGAATATAAATTAGGCGCACGTGGTTTAAGATCAATTTGCGAAGCCATTATGCTCGATGCGATGTACGATACGCCTTCAGCAACTGATATTAAAGAATTACACATCGATTTAGCTTATGCACTCGAGAAATTTGAAAAAGCTGATTTTAAGAAATTAAAAGCCGCTTAAAACTTAATCCTCTAGTTAAACTAGGGGATTTTTTTTAACTTGTATTTTTATACTGAGTAATTTATCTCATCACACAGTATTCAATACCCAATATCAAAATTATGAACGAAGAAAAGGAAGTCAAAAAAGACGAAAAAATTGTAGAAAAGGCTAAAAAAATAAAAGAGGTTGAAACCCCAGTTAAATCTGGGTTAAAATCTAAAGATGATATTGTAAAAAATTGGCTTCCCCGTTATACTGGTCGCCCTTTAGAAGAATTTGGAAAATATATCTTATTAACCAACTTCAGCAAATATTTAACCATGTTTTCAGAGTGGAATGATAATGCACCGATTATGGGTCTAGATAAACCGATGCAAAGCTGCTCGGCAAATGGCATTACCATTATTAACTTCGGCATGGGAAGTCCACTAGCTGCAACCATGATGGATTTGTTAACGGCCATTGCTCCTAAAGCAGTTTTATTTTTAGGGAAATGCGGAGGTTTGAAAAAGAAAAACCAATTGGGAGATTTAATTTTGCCAATAGCTGCCATCCGTGGCGAAGGAACTTCGAATGATTATCTTCCTGCTGAAGTGCCCGCTCTACCAGCGTTTGCGCTACAAAAAGCAATTTCAACTACAATTAGAGATCATTCACGAGATTATTGGACAGGAACTTGTTATACCACCAACAGAAGGGTTTGGGAACATGATAAAGATTTTAAAAAATACTTAAAAACGTTACGAGCTATGGCAGTAGATATGGAAACGGCGACCATTTTCACTACTGGGTTTGCTAATAAAATTCCAACAGGTGCTTTATTACTTGTTTCTGATCAACCTATGATTCCTGAGGGTGTTAAAACGGCCGAAAGTGATAGTTCGGTAACGACGAATTACGTGGAAAGCCATTTAAGGATTGGGATCGATTCGTTAAAGCAATTAATTAATGGTGGGGCAACGGTAAAGCATTTGAGGTTTTAATTAATAACTACAAGCATAACTGCTTTACTCTTTCTATTGAAAATTCAGAAGATTCAATGAAATAGGCAGATTGCCATTTTTGCGTTTTTTGCGCTTGCTTATTCATCGTTACATCCCAAGTTGGGTAAACTCTGATCCCTCTTTTACCCTGTTTTAGATCGGTAGTGATTATTCCTCTTTCGATTAAAATTGATTTCGGAAAAATAAATTGACCAAATAAATTTACATTTCTGGTGCTGATAATCACTAGATCAAAATCATCACCACTATGGAAAGGAGCAGTTTGGCCGCTTTCGTTTCTTTTCCAAACGGTAACAAATTGACCAATTTTAAGAGGTGTAATTTTTGCAGATCTGTGAATAACTGATTTCCCGTTTAACTTAAATGTACAAGAATCATATTCAATACTTTCTTTTTCGAATTTTAGTGCAGAAAAATCAAAATCACATTTATGGTAAATTAATTCTTTAGCTAAGGATAGGTTGCTAATGCTCATCCAATGTTTGTTAAATTAATCTTCCCCACTTTTGGGATAATCGAATAATAAAACTTTAGCGGTACTGCTGCTTACCAAATGCCAATCGTTGAAAGAAAATTCGAGCATCACAATACTACAGGTTGGCATATTGTAAATATTCACCTCACTTAAATAATTAGCGAAGTCGGTGAGGCCGGGATTATGTCCGAATAAAGCGATGGTATTAAAACGATTATCGAATTGATGAACTACATTTAGTAAATTTTTCAAAGTCGCCTCATAAATAGTTTTATCCGTTTGGATGTTATTTTCATCTATTTCCCATTCTTTTGAAAAATATTTTGCAGTTGTTAATGCTCTTAAAGCTGGACTGCTGATAACTAGATCGGGATAAATATTTTGATTCACCATTCGCTTTCCCATTTCTGGTGCATTGGCATATCCTCTTTTATTTAAGGGTCGATCGAAATCTCGAACACTTGGGTTTCCCCAATCTGATTTTGCATGACGTATGAGTAGCAATCGTTTAGCCATTCGTTATCCTTTCTCTTATCTTTTGAACTATTACATTTGGGTTAATTCTATCAATACAAGGTATCGTTCCACATAAACATGGTTTATTTCCATAAATAGAAGTAGGCCTTGAAGGGTGCTCTATTTGAAGGCAATTATCCAAGCTTTGTCCATATCCTAAAAAACCTGCAAAAGGATGAGTTGGACCCCATAAAGAAATTACTGGAACACCCATTAAAGATGCCATGTGCATACCTGACGAATCCATACTCAGCATTAAATCTAAGTGACTAATTAGTGCTAATTCTTCTGTTAAAGTAAAGCTACCAATTAAATTTTTAACATTCGTAAATTGAACTTCCCAGTTTTCAGCAATATTTTGCTCTTCAGCACCTCCCCCAAAAATAAAAATCTGATAGTTTAAAGCATTAAGTTCGGTAATTACACTTTCCATTTTGGCTAAAGAATACATTTTGTAAATATGTTGTGCAAATGGAGAAATGCCAATTCGTTTTTTTGTTTGATCATTAAAATAGGCTAATGCATTGTTTGGTATCTCTTTTTCGTTCTTTTTTAAACGATGATTTAACTTTAAGTTAAATCCAAGTAATCTAAATACATCAGCATATCGTTCAACGGTTAATTTAAGTGGTTTTAATATTTTATTAGTCTGTCTAGTTAATTTTCGTTTTTCAGCTCTTCCCTTTTCAATACGTTTAATTTCCGTTCCTACTATTCGAAAAAAAGTAGAGATTAACCTACTTCTCAAATTATCGTGTAAATCGGCAATGGCAATCGGCTTATAGGCTAATAACTCCTTAAAAAGTTGAAAAGCGCCAAAAAAGCCTTTATGAAGCGTTTTTGGATGAATGGCGTGAAAAGTTAAATTTTGGATGTCGTTAAAGAAAGGCTTGAAGGCTGCTCTGCTAACCATAACCAACTCGGCATCTTGATTTTGGGCAGAAAACTCTTGCAATACTGAAGCCACCATAGCTACATCGCCCATGGCCGAAAAACGTAAAATAATGATTTTACCTTTTTGAGGCATTATTTATGTTGATTATAAAGGATCGGATTTAAACTTGGATCGTTGTACATTTTCATCTGTTTATAAACTTTCATGTATTTTTTACCCGCTTCAATATCTGTTAAAAGCTCGTCGATACTGGTCGACAAATCGGTTCTTTGCATCAAAAGTATATCCAACTTAGCATTACATTGCAGGCGATGCTCTTGCGTAGCCGTAAGTCTTTCGGCCTCTTCTTGCATATGATAAATTTTTAGGGCTAAAATAGAAAGCCTGTCGATTGCCCAAGCTGGACTTTCGGTATTAATTGTTGCGTTGGGTAGTGGAATACTATTTTTATATTGATTTAATAAATAACTATCAATAAATTCGACCATATCTGTACGCACTTGATTTTGGGCATCAATTCTTCTTTTCCAACTTAACCCTTCAGCAGGCTCAATTTCTGGATTTCGAACCACATCTTCCATGTGCCATTGTGCGGTATCGATCCAGTTTTTTTGATAAAGTAGATGTGATAAACTATCTTTTTCGTAAGGATTTGCTATGGGTTGATCGATCTGGTCGAACCGGTGGTAGTCGCTTATGGCTTGATTAAAAATTTTATTTGCGAGTTCACTGATCATAGGTCAAAGGTATTAAATTGTTGTGTTACTTACGAGAGTTAAAATACGCTATAATCTCGTGGAGGTTAAAAGAGTTTAAGTTCTTATCTGCCGTAAGCCCTCCTTTTCTAGCGGCGAGTACCCCAAAATGCATATCGTAAAAGCCCTCTCTGCGGTGCGCATCTGGATTAATAGATAGCATCACCCCTTTTTCTAGCGCATAGCGATGCCATCTCCAATCTAAATCTAAACGTAAAGGATTGGCGTTAATCTCGATAACTACCCCATTTTCTGCACACGCATCAATTACTTTTTTATAATCGATTGGATAGCCCGCTCTACTAAGCAGTAATCGACCTGTGGGGTGACCTAAAATTGTGGTGTAGGGATTTTCAATGGCCCTTATTAATCTTGAAGTTGCTTTTTCTTCGTCCATTCTAAGAGGACTATGGATAGATGCCACTACAAAATCAAACGTTTTCAGTACTTCTTCACTGTAATCTAAAGAACCATCATTTAAAATATCGCTTTCTATACCTTTAAAAATTCTAAACGGAGCCAATTTCTTATTTAAAGCATCTATTTCTTGATGTTGACTATATATTCTTTGTTCATCTAGTCCTTTCGCATAAAAAGCAGATTTACTATGATCGCAAATCCCTAAATATTCTAAATGTAAGGTGTCTTTACAAAAAAGTGCCATTTCTTCTAAGGTATTTACACCATCGCTCCATGTAGAGTGATTATGTAAACTTCCTTTTAAATCGGCAAATGTGATTAATTTAGGTAAACTATGTTTTGAAGCAAGTTCTATTTCATTTAATCCTTCACGCAATTCGGGCTCAATATAAGTTAAACCCGCTTCAAGATAAATGGCTTCCTCATTAGAAAAGGATGTGTTTGTGATCTTTTTTAATACTTCATTTACATGATGCTCATTACCCGTTTCTTTAAACCAGGTTAAATAAAAGTGTGTTTTCGGAACAATTTTTAATTTTATTTTCAACCCCACTGCGGTGACAGCAGAAAAATGATCTTGTGCAGTTTCTTCAAAAGAGACCGCTTCAAATTCAGATAAATTTGTTGAAACGGACGTATTATCCGTTCCAATAATAAATTGGACTTCATCGATTATCTCACAACAACGCCTAAATTGTCCGCCGATGCTTAAAAGAGAACCTTCGGCTACTTGATTTAACCAAACTGATAAACCTGAAAACAAGCTATTGATAAGCTGTTCTACATGAGCATACAAAAATCGGCCATTTGCGGCCATTTTAAACTCAATTACCTTTTTTATTTCTTCCTGTGTTTTTAAGCCAAAGCCTTTTGCTTCGATTAAACGATTCTCGTTACAAGCATAATATAACTCGCCAACAGTATCAATTTTTAACTCGTGCCATATTACCGATATTTTTTTGGGCCCAATTCCCTTTATTCCAAGCATTTCTACGATTCCCGCAGGCGTACGTGCTTCTAAATCATTAAGTTCTTTTATCCTCCCCGTTTCGAGCAACTCTATGATCTTAGAAGAAATACTTTTTCCAATCCCATCTATTTTCTCTATCTCTTCAATTGGCTTTCCGGTTAAAGTAAATGGCAATTTATCAAGTTTAAAGGAAGCATTAGCAATCGATTTAATCTTAAATGGATTTTCTTCATGCAATTCCATCAATTGCGCTAGCAGTTTAAAAGTTTTGGCGATGGTTTTATTATCCATGTTATTTGTTCATTGGTTCATTAGTTATTGGTTCATTTACCTTAGAGTAAAACACCCTTTAAAAATAGTAAAGCAAATGAAAAATAGATAATTAATCCCGTTACATCAACCAGTGTTGCTACAAAAGGGGTTGATGACGCCGCAGGATCGGCCCCTAATTTTTTAAGCAGTAAAGGTAACATCGAGCCCATTAATGTTCCCCAAAGCACCACACCAATAAGCGAACAACCTACAACGAGGCCAATTAAAACATAATGTATGCTAAAATCGGGTGCAATTAAATGCCAGCTACCAATTACACTAAAACTTAATAGACATAGTGTAACACCTAAAAATATACCAGAAAAGATTTCTCTGCGCATAACATTCCACCAATCTTTTACGGTAACCTCACCGAGTGCCATGGCCTGGATAATTAATGTTGCAGCCTGCGATCCGCTGTTTCCTCCACTCGAAATAATCAGTGGAATAAACGTAGCAAGAATAACTACTTTGGCAATTTCATGCTCAAACTTCGACATCGCCATAATGGTAAGCAATTCTCCAAAAAACAATACGATTAACCAAACAACGCGTTTTTTATACAATTCAAAAACAGGAACATCAAGATAAGGTTCGTCTAAGGCCTGCGTTCCTCCAATTTTATGAATGTCTTCGGTATATTCTTCATGGGCAATCCACAAAATATCATCAACAGTTACAATGCCTAAAAGAATGTTAAAATCATCAACTACAGGTAAAGCTACACGATTATTCATCCTAAACACCTGAATTGCTTCTTCTTGAGGGGCGTTTACCTTTAAGGCAATAAGTCTATTATCGGTTAATTCCCCTATTTTTACTTCAGGATCTGCTAGTAGAATTTCACGTATCCGAATGTCGTCTAATAAAATGCCATCTTTATCGATTACATAGATTACATCAATGGTTTCCGAATTTTTCCCATACCTACGGATATGAGATAAAACACGATTTACGGTCCAATCGATTTTAACGGCTATAAAATCAGGTGTCATTAATCTCCCTACACTATCTTCCTCGTAACCCAAAAGATGTAAGGCTTCTATCCGATCGTTATCGTTTAAGAGAATAAGCAATCGTTTTACGGCATCGCCTTTGAGTTCGCCCAATAATGCCGTTCTATCGTCGGGCGGTAATTGCCTAATGAGTTCCGTAAGTTTATTGCTCTGTAGTTTTTTGATTATTTTCTCTTGGGTAGGAAAATCCAATATTCGAAAAACATTTACAGCTCGTTTTATGGATAAGGTTTCGATAAACTTAACGGCGTATTGAGGAAGTTCGTCTATTAAGTGTTCAACATCAGAAATGTTGAGGTCGTTCAAATAAGATTTTAACTGCTTATCATTATCCTTTTCTACTAAATGCAATACTTTATCTGCCAGTAGTTCTTCCATATTCAACTCATTTTTTAGCTCATCTTATGCATTCACCTAGATTGCAAAAGTGGCTTTTCTTTTTTAAAAAGCCAATTAAAATTAGAGTTAATATTTTTAATCAAATCTACCGGCCGCGTACATCTCAATTGGGGTAGATAACGCAGTACCTAACGCTAATTCCGAAACCAATTTTCCCGTTGCAGGGGCTAAACTTACCCCCATCATTCCATGGCCACCCGCCACAATTAAGTTTGAAATTTTGTTACTATATCCAATGTACGGTAATCCATCTGGCGAACAAGGTCTAAATCCATACCAGATGTCTTTAAGTTGAGGAACGCTTATGTTAAAATCGGGATAATACGCTGGAATTGAATTTACAATTCCTTCTACCCTGTTCATGTTAATACGATGGTTAATGGGTGCTATTTCCATCGTTCCACCAAACCTAATTTTTCCATTCATTGGCGTTACCGCCACCCTTGCTTCTAATAATAAAGACGGGTGATGAATTTTATTCGCTTTTGGATCGACCATAAACGAGTACCCTTTTCCTGGCATTACAGGAATAGTTAAACCAGCTTTTTTTGCTAGCGCTGGCAACCATGCTCCGCCTGTCATCACAACCAAATCCGCTTCAAATTGCTTACTTTCAGTGTGAATGGTACTTATTGTACCGTTCGTTGTAGCGAAACGGTTTACTTTGCAGTTTGTAATTACTTCGCCGCCATTATTTTTAATATATGAAATGAGTTGTTTTACCAAATCATTGGGTGATAAATGCGAATCACATCGATAATGAACAGCCCCCAAAATGTCGAGTTTGGTATCTGGCTCTAAAGATTGGGTTTCGTGAGCAGTTAAAACAGCTACATCAAGGCCTAGTTCTTGTGCCTTTTTTGCAACATGAATCTCTTCTTCGCCTGTTGCCTCGCTTTTATATAGCATTAATATTCCCTTTTTTTCTAGGCCGAAATTTAATTCAGGTGCTAAAGCCAGCTCCTCATAAAGTTGTTTACTGAGTACATGTAAATCGCGCAAAGGCTGTGCAGATTGTTCTAAATGTTTTGCATTAGCATGTTGCCAAAATTTTAATCCCCACGAAATTAGTGCTGGGTGTAAAGATGGCTTTACATAAAACGGACTTTTACTGCTGAACATCCATTTTATACCCTTGCTAATCATGCCAGGTGCTGCTAAAGGAATAAAATGACTTGGCACAATCATCCCAGCATTACCCGATGAGCAATTATCGCTTAAATCCCCTTGTTCTAATAAGGTTACTTTAAAACCTGCCTTTAACAGGTAATATGCCGAACATAGACCGATAATACCAGCGCCGATGATTACAACATTTCCTTTTTTTGATGTATTTGCTAATGACATAATTTATATTACTTGAAATCCATGGGCATAAGGGTCATTATCATCAATAAAAATGGTATTATAGCCTGTAACCATAGCCCAGCCTTCTATACCCGGTACAATGGCTGGTTTCCCATTAATTTCAGTTTCTGCCTCTATGGTACCAATAAATTGGGAGCCGATAATACTTTCATGTACAAAGCGATCGCCTTTTTTTAGTTTACCTTTCGCATGCCACTGTGCCATCCGAGCAGATGTACCCGTACCACATGGCGAACGGTCTATGGCTTTATCGCCATAAAAAACAGCATTTCTAGCCGTTGCTTCTGGAGAAATCGTTTTACCTGCCCATAAAAAGTGGCTTAACCCATTAATATTTAGATCTTCTGGGTGAATAAAGGTGTACTTTTCATTCATCAGCTTTCTACACGTTCTGCTCCAGCTAATTAATTGATCGGCAGTATAATTTTCTAACCCTTTAAAATTAGTTTGTGGATCTACAATGGCATAAAAATTACCACCATAAGCAACATCAACCGTAATTTCGCCTAAATCTGGGCAGTTTACCGTTAACCCTTCAGCCGCTAAAAAAGATTTGATATTGATTAGCTTAACGGATTTTACCTTTGGGCCCTCTTGTTTATATTCTACTAACACTAGTCCTGCAGGGGTTTCCAACCTCAATTTCCCAGGAACTTTAGGAATTACTAATCCTTCTTCAATGGCAATGGTTACCGTTCCGATTGTTCCATGTCCGCACATTGGTAAGCAGCCACTTGTTTCGATGTACAACACACCAATATCGTTGGCGGCATCTATAGGCGGGTATAATATGCTCCCGCTCATCATATCATGACCTCTTGGTTCGAACATCAATCCTTTTCGAATCCAATCGTATTCGGCTAAAAAATGCAGGCGGCGTTCCATCATACTATTTCCGTTCAATAATGGTCCGCCCCCAGCTACTACACGAACGGGATTACCACACGTGTGTGCGTCTATACAGGTAAATGTTTTTTTCATTTATATAATGCTATCTTTCGTAAACACATTATTCACCGTTCTAAGAACTTGAAGCGGATTGGCGTTTTTGAGTTCATCTGGAAGAAATTCATCGTCGCAATTCTGATAACAAAAAGGTCGTGCAAAGCGCTTAATTCCATCGGCACCTACTGAAGTGAATCGACTATCGGTACTCGCCGGAAATGGTCCGCCATGATGCATTGATAAACATACCTCAACACCAGTTGGCACATTGTTAAAAATCAATCTACCGCATTTTTCTTGAAGTTCGCTAAGCAAGTTTTCGTGCGATTTTATGTCTTTAGCAGATGCCATTAGCGTAGTGGTTAGTTGCCCCTCGAGTGCTTTTGCTACGCTTAGTAGCTCCTCTTCATTATCGCATTGAATAACTAAAGAATAAGGACCGAATACTTCTTGATGTAAAACTGGATTCTTTAAAAACGTGCTACCCGTAGCAGTTGCTACCGTGATTTGGCCTTGGCCGTTTGTTGGTTTAGCGCTAGATGACGCAATTATTTTTACCCCAGACTGTTTTAGTGCGATTTCTCGTTTTTGTTGGTAGGTATCTGCAATGCCTTGGTGCAACATCGCCGCTGGCACTAAGACGTCTATTTCTTTTTGTAAATGATGGATAAACGTATTTAACGATTCGCTATCCACAGCTATGATTAAACCGGGGTTGGTACAAAATTGGCCCATCCCTAAGGTTATCGATCCAGCTAATTGTTTTGCTAATGATTCGTTTTCAGCAGCTAATTTTTCTGGCAAAATAAATACTGGATTAACGCTACCCATTTCTGCAAAAACGGGGATGGGTTCCTTACGCTGATTTGCCCAATCGAAAAGTGCTTTTCCGCCGCTAAATGAGCCGGTAAACCCAATTGCCTTTACGTGAGGATGCTTTGCTAAATATTCGCCTGTTTTAAAACTAGACCCGTGAATATGTGAAAAAATCCCATCAGGCATGTTGCATTTTTTAGCAGCGGTAGAAATTGCTGCGGCCATTAAGGTCGATGTTTTTAAGTGTGCAGGATGGGCTTTAACAATTACAGGGCATCCTGCCCCAAAGGCGCAAGCCGTATCGCCTCCGGCTGTAGAATAGGCAAATGGGAAATTACTAGCACCAAACACCACTACAGGACCTAGAGGTATACACGTTTTTCGTGTGTCGGGTTTTGGTGGTACACGTTCGGCATTGGCGGTATCTATACTTACATTTAACCAATTTCCTGTCTCAGTAGCATCAGCATAACTATTTAATTGAAATATCGTTCTCGCTCTTTCACCATTTAATCGAGCAACCGGTAAATTGGTTTCACTTGCAGCAGTAGTTATCAATTCGTCGCCCAATGCATCAATTTCCATGGCAATGGTGCGCATAAAATTGGCTCGTTGTTTTAGACTGTATTTTTTATAGGCATGAAAAGCATCGACCGCTTTTGCTAATACTTTGTCGATTTCTTGCGGTGTTGAGTCTTTTATCATTTAATGGTATTTTAGTTGGTTCATTTTTTGGTTGCTTTGTGGCAAATGGTCGATATCAAATGGCTAAAGGCTTAATTGCCTAGCCTATCGATTAAAGATAATTTTTTAAGAATCCAGGCTATTCACTATGGATCTTTAGCTATCAGCCCAAATTTAAGTAATCAGGCAATGCAGGTCGGTTAGCAATACCATCGTCGATAATTTTAAGAATTTTTTCACGTTCTTCCCCTTTTATAGTTAAACGAGGTGCTCTCACGTATTCAGAGCCTATGCCTGTTGCAGTAGCAGCCAATTTAATATACTGCACTAATTTAGGATGAATATCTAGTTCTAACAAGGGCATAAACCACCTATATATAGCAAGTGCTTCATCATATCGTTTCGCTTTTACCAATCTGTACATGGCCACGGTTTCTGCCGGAAAGGCATCCACTAAACCCGCTACTAAACCATTAGCACCCAGCATCAAACTTTCTAAGCAAATGGTATCTACACCGCCTAAAATCTTGAACCGGTCGCCAAATCGATTAATCATATTGGTTATGTTCGCCAAATCCCTTGTGCTTTCTTTTACGGCTTGGATGTTTTTATAGGGTAGTAAGTGTTCGAACATAGCAATACTTACTTTAATTCCATAATCCACAGGGTTGTTGTAAATCAAAATTGGAAGAGTTGTTGCAGAAGCCACCGCTTGAAAATAAGTAACTACCTCTTCATCATCCGCCTTGTATTTTAAAGGAGGTAATAACATTAACCCATCGGCCCCTAATTTTTCGGCTTCCTTTGCCATTTCTACAGCTACTTTTGTGCTTTGTTCGGCAACGTTGATAATGACTGGGATTTTTCCGTTTACTGTTTTTACACAATAGCTTAAAAATTCACTTTTTTCTTCCCTAGTTAGTGTACTGGCTTCTCCTAATGATCCACCGATAATAATTCCATCTACTCCTGCTGCAATTTGTACATCTAAGTTTTTCTGAAATAACGGGTAGTCTATTTCATCATTTTCTGTAAAGGGTGTTAAAAGTGCTGGATAAATTCCCTGCCATGCGACATTCTTCATGATATATATAATTTTAGTTTATTTTCTTATACTTTATTAACCTACACTTTTAAAATAACTTTCTAAGTAATTTTTTGGTGCTACTTTCATCACCGTCTTAAATACCCTGTTAAAATTGGTTAGGCTATTAAAACCACAATTATAAGCTACTACAGATATGTTTTCGTAATTACCACTGGTTAATTTCTTACACGCTTCGTTCACCCTAATTTCGTTTAAAAAAGACACAAAGGTTTGACGGGTGTGTTTCTTAAAATAGCGACAAAATGCCTGCGGTGTCATGTGGGCTTCTTCGGCAACTTCTTCGAGCATTACATTCCTGTTGTAATGCTGCATTAAAAAATTATAGATGTGCCCAATTCTAATCCCCTCACTCTCAGAAAAAAATGCAGGCCCGTTGGCTACTAACATTTGGGAGGTGTTTTGCAATTGTGCTAAAGCATCTAATAACTCCAAAAAATGGATCATTAAATACTGGTTCTTAGCATATTGTACACTCAGCATTTTTTGTATGACGAAATCCATTTGTTCGGATGGAAGTTTTACCCCACCTTTTGCAAAGTTTAAGTACGTTTTAATAAGCTGCATTTCTGGAAGTTCTAAAAACGATTGTAGCTTGCCATTTGGATTAAAGAATATCATTAAGGCATTGATTTTTAGGCCATTTCTTTCTTCAAAATATTCTGGGTTACTTTTAAATAGATGGGGTTGATTTGCCCCTATCAAAAAAATATCGTTTTTATGGAATGAGTGCATTTGATTATCCACCAGCAATGTACCCTCCCCCTCTTTTATCCAAATTAATTGCGCTTCTTTATGGCGATGTAAATAGGGATAAAAATAAGGCATTACATCTTCCTGAACAATAACTGCTCTGTCGTCTGCTACCGGAATTGTAAACTGTAAAACCTTCATTTGATAACAATATTAACTTAAAAACTTGAATTTCGAATAATTTAGGTTAAAATAGGGTTAATAATAGCTAAAAAAATTCTCCTACCTTTGAAACATTAAAATCGTTGAGACCATGATAACCTTATCAGTCCTCCCTGTACAAAAGTAACAAAGGACAATTCTTTTTAACAAATAATTGATGCATCTCCATTGCATCTCATGGCTTATATTTTATATTTTTTTAAATGTCACAATCTCTTAAGACTAAACGTGGTCTTTCTACTTATATACAACTAATTTCACAAGCTTTAAAAGGCGAGGAAACCGATTATACCACTATCAGTATTCGTAAAGCAATTGTACTCCTTGCTATCCCGATGATGCTGGAAATGATGATGGAATCTGTTTTTGCTTTGGTAGACCTCTACTTTGTGGGTCACTTACCAAATAGCAGTAATGCCATCCAAACCGTTGGTTTAACTGAATCGGTTTTAACCATAATTTATTCGTTAGCTATTGGAATGAGCATGGCTGCAACCGCAGTAGTTGCGCGTCGCATCGGCGAAAAAAATCCTGAGGCTGCTGCTAAGGCGGGTATGCAAACCATTGTAATTTCGATGTTGGTAAACGTAATCATCAGCCTAACCGGATTATTTTACGCTAAAGATATCTTGTTGTTGATGGGAGCAACTGAAGAAACTGCCGTGCAAGGCACAAATTTTGTTCGCATTATGATGGGTGGAAGCATGATCATTATGCTTTTATTTTTGATTAATGGAATTTTTAGAGGAGCTGGAAATGCTGCAATTGCCATGAAGAGTTTATGGATTGCCAATATTGCAAATATTATTCTTTGTCCACTGTTTATTCGGGGTCTTGGCCCAATTCCTGCATTTGGCTTAACAGGCGCTGCTATTGCAACAACTATCGGTCGCGGTTTGGGTGTGAGCTATCAGGTATATCATTTGGTAAAAGGCAATGGTGCGCTAAAAGTTAGGTTAAGCTATTTTACTCCAGATTGGGAACAAATCAAAGCGATTATTAAAATTGCAGCGCCTGGGATTTTACAATTTGTAATTGCTTCGTGCAGTTGGATTTTTCTAGCGCAACTTGTAGCTACTACAGGGGGCGATCATGGCTCTGCAGGCTATCAAACGGCTTTACGTTTAATGATGTTCTTTTTGCTCCCTGCTTGGGGTTTAAGTAATGCCGCTGCCACACTAGTGGGACAAAACTTAGGGGCAAAGCAAATCGATAGGGCCGAGAAATCGGTATTTGTAACGATGAAATATACAGTCATATTTATGGCTACCGTTACGGTGCTGTTTTTAACTTGCGGACCGTATTTTGCATCTTTCTTTACTACCGACCAACAAATTAAAGTGGTAGCAGTAGAAGCGTTACGTACACTAAGCTATGGCTTTGTGTTGTATGGTGTAGGGATGGTATTAATTAGTGCGTTTAATGGTGCTGGGGATACATGGACGCCAACAAAAATTAATGTAATAGCTTTTTGGCTATTCCAAATTCCTTTTGCTTACTTTTTAGCCAAATATTTAGACTTGGGGCCAACAGGCGTTTTTTGGGCTATTCCGGTAGCCGAAGTTGGGATTACAATTGCTGCTTACTTTTTGTTTAAAAAAGGAAAGTGGAAGAAGGTTGAGGTTTAATTTAGGCGCCTTTTAAAAATGCGCGAAAACGTAAGTATTTCGCGCATTTTTAACTTGATTTCTATAATTCCATGGCCCTTAACATTTGAGGAGAAGTGCTATTAGCCTGAATACCCAAAATTTTATCGACGGTAAGGTTCGGCAAAATCTTTTCGAATGCTTCAATATTTTTTAATCCCCTCGGATCGTTAGCAAAGTTCGCTTTTTCCAAATTCAAAAATTCTAGAGTTTTTTTCTTGCCTTCAAGAAGGTTATGAAGTACCGCTAGATTACACAACAAAGTAGAAGATGGTTTTAATTTATAGGTATTTTGACCAAAATTTAAAGCTTTTTTATACATTTGTCGTGCTTCGCTTAAGTTTCCTGTTTTTTGCAGTAGTGCTCCTTTAGCCGTTAATAGCTCTAAAACCGGTTTAACTTTCAAAGCTGAATTCGTTACCTCAATTGCAGATTCATATTCTTTTAACGCGATGAGGTTGTTTAACTTGTTTGTGTAGGGCATCAAATTTGTTGGATCGATTCTTATCGCACTATCAAGGATTAAGTTCGCTTGTTTTAACTTTTTGTTGCGATCACCTAGTTCACGACTTACTTTTATTGCTTTATTATTTAGCGAAATCGATTTTTGGCGAACACTAGATTGCGCTTCACAGGGTAAATTTAGAGCTAATAGTATAAAAAATAAGATTGCTTTCATTTTAGTTGCTTTTAATGAACTTTTACATCCTTGAACATAAAAATATTATCACTCACTCTTAACTTTTTTCCACTGGCAGTGGTAATATTCTTCAGTTTAACTTTACTTTTTCTTACATATGGAAACCTTTCCTCATACGTGTCATCTTTCATTTCGGGATTAAAATTAGCAAAAATGGTTGGCCCTTGATAGTTAGCTGGAGGATTGGCATCTTCAATTCGGAGATTTTCTATGATAATTTTTTCTGGCAAGTAGCAGGTATAGCCAAAATTATGTTGACTTGAATTAGCCCCTCCTATTAAAGGAGCGCTAATAGATTTACCACCTGCCGGAACGAAAATACAATTTCGAATTACCAATTTTCCTTGCCAAGTACTGCCATAATCGGAGCGTAGGTTCACAAAACTTCGTCCACGAATAGTAGAATTTTCGATTGTTAAGAGTCCACTTCCAATGGCATTAATTCCCATGTGGCCGAGAGTTGAATTACGTATGGTAGCATTAGCCACCCCCTGGTGTGCATCAAACCTTGAAAGTGTACAACCCTCATAAAGCAGATTTTTACAAAAGTTTGAGCCTAAAATGCCCCAATATTTCGTGTCATTAATATCATTCGTCTGACTGCAGTTTACGAAAGAGATGTTGAGTGCACGATTTACAGATAGATCATAAGTGCCCATTGAAACAGGTTTACCTGCAGCACCAATGGTACCATAGGTAAGGTGCCCGGTTAGGATGGTATTCTTTACCATTACATAAGCGCATTCACCTATATTAATGAATCCTCCATAAGGTGCTCCGTGGTCGCCTTCACCTTTGATAAGGTGCTGCAAGCCATCAACCAATACATTAGATCTTCTGATTGCGATGTTACGGTTAAAATAAGTATATTTTGATTCAACTTTGTTGGCAATTGTTGTAAAAATACCACCCGATATTTTCAGCAGTTTCTCATCAATAGGCAGTGCGGTCATATCCGTGATATTTTCGAAATCCCAGATGATGGGTGCCTTGCTATCCACGTTACCTCTTTTATCTACCAAAAATATATCCGTTTGCGATGAGCCATTATTTTGGTTTAATCCGAAGCGGATGTATTGTTTTACATTTGAGTTTGTAACCGTAATTAAGCATGAACTAGGTAAATGCACGTCGATTTTTTCTTGGTTTTTCTTAATCGAAGCTATTGTATTCAGTTTAAATGGTTTTAAGGTTGAACTCACTATAAAAACAGGCGCATTGCGGTTTTCTACATCGGTATCATCAATAATAAAGTTAGCTGTACCGAAATCAGTATCCGTCTGGATAAATGCTGTGTGTTCCTTGCCTCCAATATAATAGGTGGCTTCATTATCTGCTTTAACAGAAAGGCCATGTTCGTTGGCGAATGCATGGGTTGCGACTATAGCATCTATATCGTCTGTTTTTCCATCCCCTTTGGCACCGAAGTCGCTGTAGTGAACAAAGCCAGCAGCTTTAAATTTTAAAACGTCACTTTCAGTTTTAACTACATTTTGTGCTTGTAATAGCAATACATTGGTTAAAAGAACGAAAATAGTGAGTGTACACTTCATCGCACGAGTTAGTTTAGTCATCATTAATTTAAGTATCTACAAGATTGCTTAGCTGTTATTTAACGATTTAAGATATACAAAAATGAGTAGAGTACAAAGTATTTGTACAGGTAGCAAATGGCAATTCCCATACTTGCTCATTTGAATGCTCATTAATTCTTCATTCACAAATTTGGGAAGAAAATTATACTCATTGTAAACGAATAAACCTTTTTGTGCTATTATTCTTCTATTATTTTTAGGGTTGAATAAATACTGAAATTCATCATAAAAGTCAATTAAACAAACTCTAAACTTGTTTATAGATTCTAAAGGTAGATTAAATATATTATCCAAGTCTAACATAGCAACTCCCTGTTCAGTAAATGCATAGGGTAATTGCCAAGCCCCTCCCCAACTTGATATCACAATTTGTGATTTCAAGTTTGACCACTCTTGTTCGCTAAGCTGAAACATAAAATCTTCGGGAAAACGTTTTATATGATCTCATTCTATAGGCATCACCAACAGGATGAAAATTGATGTATATTTTGGACGCCCTAGAATCAAAAAAGCCTGCTATCTTACGATTTGCAGGCTTTTTGTTGGTTTTGACACCATTTTCTTGGCGGAGAGTGGGGGACTTGAATGTATTATATCTAGTTGTTATGAAACGTAACCAAAATGCGTTTCAAATACATTTAAAAGCAATTAAATTAAAACGAGGTAACTACAATTACATCCTATTAACAATAAATTTGCTACCTAATTTGCTACCTATTATTCAAAAAGCTATATTTGATTAGATTTTAATTTATAGCGACAATGATTGAAACAATAGGAACGGTACGTTTTAACCTGCGTATTGATAAAACTTTAAAAGACGGCAAAGCCCCAGTAGAATTAATTTATTCTATCTCACAGCAAAGAAAATACTACAATACCGGTATTAAGCTTTATCCGGAGTATTGGGATGTTAAAAACCAATCTGCATTTTATATTCCGTTAAGAGAAGCTAAGAAGTTATTCCCACAGCTTAATCCTATAAATCTATTCACAGAATTAGAGATTACCGAAATAAATAAGAGCCTTTTGAGCGTGGTTAATTCTATTGATACAATAGAAAAGTCTTATCAAATTAATAAAACTGCCTTTACTTCTGAAATGGTAATTAATACTTTAAAGGGTGCTAATGGTGGTGTTACTAAAAAAGCGGAGCAATCGAATTATCTCTTTGACTTTATGGATCAGTACATCAATGATCATGAGGCAACACGAGAAGCCGGAAGTCTTACTGTTTATAAATCGGTTAAAAATCATTTGAAAGCCTATCAGGAAGCCACTCGACATAAGGTTACTTTTGAAACCATCGATTACTCATTTTTCAATAAATTACAAACATTCCTTATCAATAGAGTTAAAACGGATAAAGCAGGTAACGAAAGCCCCATGCTTAACAACACTACTATAGCAAAGGCGTTAAGTACATTAAAAACATTTTTAAGTTATGCACGTAGGCAAGGTATAAAGGTTAATGAAAGCTATCGGGATTTTACCATTAAAAAAGAAAAACTAGAAGTTATTGCCTTAGAGCAGTCCGAATTAAATTCCATTTTGGACTTAAATCTAGAAGGTAATAATCGCTTAGATAAAGCAAGAGATATATTTGTTTTCAGTTGCGCAACCGGATTACGTTATTCAGACGTGGCCCAATTAAAATGGGAGCATATTAAAAACAATATAATAACCCTTACAGTCAAGAAAACTAAGACCGAGTTAACTATACCTCTAAACTCTATATCCGCAGCAATACTTTCTAAATACAAAAATCAACATAAACCATTGCCAACTATAAGCAATCAAAATTTAAACTATAACATAAAGGATCTATGTAAGCTCGCAGGTATTACCTCCCCTATTGAAATAGTAAGATTTAACGGAAAAAAACGGAATGTAGTAGTTTATCCTAAATACGAGTTAATTCACTTCCATACTGGCCGTAAAACGTTTGTAACACTCTCATTGGAGAAAGGCATGAGCGCTGAAGAAGTGATGGAGATTAGCGGTCATAGCGACTACCGCAGCTTCAAACGGTATGTTAAGGTAACAGAGAAGCGTAAAACCGTAGTAATGCGAAAAGCATGGGGAGAAGTTAGCAATCTAAAGGTTGTTTAGCTATGAACATACTAGATATAGCAGGAGCTGATTTAAAGATTAATCAGTTATATCTTTCGTGTCCATTTTACAAAATGGATGTTATCATTGCCTCTACCGAATGGAAAATAATAGACCTTGATAAATTTAAAAACAACTCGTTATTAGCTATTAATGCGTATTTCGAAGATGTAAGGGACTTTATCAAAAAAACACCATTTGAAGATAAAGCAGAAGTGTTCTTAGACGAAATGGTTTGCAAGCTAACCAACGAGCAAAACCTTATATTAAGAATGTTCCAAGAATATACGGAAGGTTTTATTAACCAAAAAGATTTACCGCATGGCTACTTCCTAAATGCAGAAAATAGATTAGTAAATGCTGCGGGTACGCCTTTGATAAATGAAGAAGATGAGATATTAGCGGACTATTCTGATCAAGCTTTTAAACCTGCGATCCTTACAATTTCTTATTTATACGGTATTTTAGTGGGAGCATTTGAGCGGGTAAAATTAGAGTTATATCAAAGCATAGAATCACCTGTTAACACCACCGATTTAAATGGCACTCAGTCGTTTTTTTTTGAGTATAACAAATTAACCCCGATTTATACCATGTGCATTAATGAAGAGATTATTAATGAAAACTATAGACTTACTGATTTTATAAATTGTTTTGATACAAATAACCAGGCAAATGTTTATCCGATATTTAATGCTCGTAAGAAAGTAATGTTTGTTTATATTTTAGGTGAAATTAAACGAATAAGTAACATTACAAACTTTGATAAGTTGGTAAAAAACAACTTAGGCATTGGTAATTACTACGAAACAATCCGAAGCGCAAAACCTAGTTTACGATTTAAGAACCTAGTTTCGGGCGTACTGAAATAACTTTGATTGCCTTACAGAAAGGGTACTGTACGTTACTGTATAAAATATTTTAAACGACTAGTATAAATCACTAATAGACAACCACTTAAAATACGTATTTAAAAATCCTACTGTACGAATTACTGTATAATACCGCATTGATGTTTGTAATGTTTGCAACAATGCAGACACCATATTATGCAAATACAAATAATTAGTACGTATGATGAAATGCAGAGTGCATTTAGTGAAATGTTCGCCGAAGCGGTTAAATTGCTCCCAGCTAAGGAAACAGCCGCAGCACCTTATATTGTTAGCGGGGACGAACTAAAAACACAATTGGGTGTTACCATTCAAACTGTTATTAGATGGAGAAAAAAGGGTAAAATACCTTTCCTGCAATTAGGATCATCTATACGGTATGATTTAAATGAAGTAGTGAAAGCTTTAGAAGTAAATTCTAAAAGGAAAGGGCTTAAAAATGCATAATACAAATTTAAGCCCTCAAAGATCTTTAACTGCCGGCAAGCATAACAAAGATACCGAGAATAGGGCTATTTTCAAAGCCTTAATTCAGGAAGAAAGACCTTTATCCCGTAGGGAATTATCAGACATAACCGGATTTGAAATTGCCACATTGTGTAGGGCATTGTTTAATTTAACTAATGTAGGCTCAACACTCAAAATAACCTCCATTAAACCTTGTAATACAACTGGCCGAATGGTTTACCACTACTATTTTAATGTGTCGCCAAAACAATAGTTAAAATGAGCACGGACAATTTAAATATTCAAGAAAGAAATGGATATAATTTTCAAAACGCCTGGTTTAATTTCGCTGAAACAAATGCAGATGTAAAACCCATACATACAGCATTATATTTATTTTATGTTCACTCAAACAACATAATTGGCTGGAAGATTATTGAGTTTGGCGCACCGATACAATACGCTATGGAGGTTTTAGGAATTGCAAATAGAAACACCTTTAAAGCAGCGTTTAACGATCTTGTTAAATGGGGTTTTGTGGAGTTGGTTAGTGCGAGTATAAATCAGCATAACGCCCGTAGGATTAAATTATGCTTGTTCAAAAATGAACAAGCAAAAATGAACAAGCACCGAAGCAACCAACAATCCAAGCAAAGTACAAACAGTGAACCCATAACTAAACTATTAAATAATAAAATAGTTAAAAAAGAAAATGAAGTAGAAGAAGATTTTGAATTAATTGATTTTCAAGATACAGATGAGTATAACGCTGCGGTGACTTTTTTAAAAAAACACTTGATATTCGAAAATGCTAAAAAGGATTACGGTATGAGTGATGCACAGTTGCTTAAACTGTATGAAAAATTTTACAGCCAAAAACGAAGTTTTAATGAACTAAAAAATAAAACTCCAGATGAATTTGTTAAGAACTTTTACTATTGGATACCAAAGAACATGAAGGCTTATAATCCGGACAATATTAAAAAACCTGCAATTAGAACGGTGGATAGCAACGCCATTAGTAGGCAAGCTTTGACTAGCTCAATAAAATCTATGCTTTTGGGTAACGAACCTAAATCATTTGGTAAGCTATAAACTAATCTATGGCCGATAAGCACTACAGTTTATATAATGGCAACTGATCGAGGAATATCATTGTAGAGATTTTATTTCAGCTTATAGAAGCTAATATGAGGTGAAAATAGATTACATTTATTATCAGCATATAATCATTAATTTAAAAATTATGAAAAAATTTAAGTACAACGGACAAGGCACACTATCATTTAGCCATTTAGGTAGTGATTACAGTATATCTAGTGGATTAGTTCACACCTTACCAATGGAAAGCGACTTAGTTATTGCCTTAGTAGCTCAGGATCTACTGACCGAAGTTAAGTAGGCTTCTTAACCAGGCTAAAAACTTTTGGGTCCTCCGGTGGTGTTTACACTGCGGGGGTGATAATCCCCAAACTCTTGCACGTGTGTGTATTTTTGTAAGTCCGAACTAAGTCCGAATTATAAGTCCGAATTTGTTCCGAACTGCTCAGGCAAAAATATTACCCCATTATGTTAAAAACGCATATTTTCAAACTTTTCTTATTTGGAAAATTTGGCCTTATTTATTGCTTCTTTTCTGTTATAGAAGAACACTGTACTTATAGACACTTTGTTTGTAAGTCCAGTTTAGCGCTAACGAAAATTAGGCTAATTTTACTTTAGCAAACAAACAAATGTGCCTTGGTCGGCCACATTTGAATGATGAGTGGTTGTTCACAAATTGTTTGCTAAAGTCTTTCAGAAATGGAAGGCTTTTTTTATTTCAGAAGCAAATGGGTTGCCTTCTATCAATCAGCTTCTTTTTTAGGCTGCTCCGTGACTAAGGCTGTAATTAAGAAAAGATAGAAAATATAAAACAGATAATTTATTTTCACGGGTATCCATCCAAAGTAAGTGACTTTAGTATTGTTGATCACAAATATTTTATGCGCCATTTCACCAGTGGTCAAAAATTGAATATATTCATCATGAGAGATATTTACAACTGCATTCTTATTATTTGGGAAGCTTATAGTATAAGTCCTATTTAGATATAATGCTAAATGTATTAAGAGAACTATGAAGAGCAGCTTTAATACAATTATTTTCGATAAAACCGCTGACGTTAGGTTGTCTAAGGAACTCATATCTTTTGGTTTTTGATTAAAATAAATTAAAAAAAGCTGCGGCAAATAATTACCCCAGCTTTTAGATTTTATCCTAATAGCGACAAAAGGACTAAACAAATATACCATTAATTTTTGGAGGTAAAAAGGAATAAACTTTACTCATTATCGAACCTTATCTACAAATCTGAAACCTTACCCTTTGTAAATGCCATATATACAAATCTAATTACAAATTCAAATTGGGAAATGGCTTTAAATGAATTAGTTCTTGTTCCATAATCTTTAGACTCCCCATGAATAATTAAATTCCTGTGAAGAACATTCGGAAATTTAAGATAATCTTGCTTCGAGAAGTTAAGCCCTATAATATCTCCGTCAATTACTGCCTCAATGGTGTAAGGCAACAATGATATAATTTCATTATCTTTTTTTAATTTCTCAATAAATTCATTTTTTCTAGCTTTAGCCCGGGCGCTTTTACCGAAAATATCAGCGTTCGACATTTCTCTAAAAATCCCCTCTGATAAAATTAAAAATGCAGGAACAGAAAGTTCGTATTCATTTCTATTGTGAGCAGTAAATGCTAAATTTATCATCTTAGCTCTCTCCGGAAACCTCAATACTGCAAGTTCGCTAATTTCTTTAATTGAAGAGTTAAGACCATTTATCATGTACCGATCAACTTCATGGTCTCCTTTATGCATGAAGGGAACAAGATCACCAAATGCTATATCTAGTCTAACGTGCCAACCATAATGCTGAAGCAATAAACTTGAAGCGTCTTTAATCTGCTGCGGCCACTCAAACTGAGCTACTCTTTTTAATTCAACCATCATTTTAGCGAGCGCAATTCCGCTTGCCTTCTCTTCTTCAGTCCATTCTTCAACAGGAATGTTTTTTAATTGCCCAACGGGCCTTAACTCTCTTGACGCTTCAACCAGTAAAACATTGGCTTCCTCCTTAACGGCCGTCAATTTTGAAATAATTTTTCTAATGGTCTTCAACATGGAAAATGTATTTTAAAACATCAAATTTGCTACCTAATTTGCTACCTAAAATTATTAGAGCACAAAAAAAGCCCTTAGCATTAAACTAAGGGCTTATACCTTTAAAAGGTTGCGGAGAGTGGGGGATTCGAACCCGCGGACCCTTTGACAAGTCAACAGTTTTCAAGACTGCCGCAATCGACCACTCTGCCAACTCTCCGCCGCAAAAGTACAAACTCTAGTTAAATCTGCAAACTATGGACTGATATTTTTTTCAAAAAAAGGTTAATTACTTCAAACAGAGGTAGAAAAAATTAAGATTTCTCTAACTTATTCTCTACAGGGAGTGGTTTTTTGAAGATGTTGAAGTTTGGGCGGATAATTTTAACACTTCGCTTAGATAAATCTACACTGGCATTTAATTCGAAGCCCACCAACAATATTAATGAATTTAGATACAACCAAATCATGATCACAATTAAGGTTCCTATAGAACCATACAGTTTATTGTAAGAACTAAAATGGTCAATATAAAATGAAAATCCCCAGATTGTAAAAAAAGCCAACAGGGTAGCTAACCAAGAACCTGCACTAAAAAATTTCCACTTCTTAGCATGTGCTGGACCATATCGATACAAAATAGAAACCGTAACGAAGTATAAGCTTCCTAATAAAGTCCAGCGCGTTAAATCTATTGCATAATAAGTTAAATTACCCTCATAGTTTAATTCTTCTTTTATGTAGGTTAATGAAATTTCTCCCAGCGCCATCGCTGCAATGCAGATGATCACTGAAAAAGCGATAATAACGGTAAGGATAATTGCAACTAGGCGCTGTTTTAACCAGGTACGTGTTTCTACAATAAGCGACGACTTATTAAAGGCGATCATTAGTTTGTGTACTCCATTGGTTGCGAAAAACAACGATAAAATAAAACCAATAGACAACAAACTTCCATTCTGGATATTTACTATCTCATTAATGGTACTTTCGAAAGCTAAGTAGGCATTGTTGGGTAAAATTAGCGCCAACAACTTCATCAACTCATCTTGAAAACCAATGCTCTTGGGGATATATGGAATTAAGGTAAAAAGAAAAATAATCGCCGGAAATATCGCCAACATAAAGTTATAGGCAAGAGATGAGGCTTTATTTACCAAGGTCTCCTTCCCTATTTCTTTAAAGAAAAAAACAGCGACTGTATAAATTGGCAGTGGGCTAAATCCGGGCAATACGCAAACTTTTGTCCACGCAATAAACATGGAATAAAGTTTTAAGTTCAATAATTGCCTGTGTACCCAGTTCATATGTTTTTGATATATCTTTAATTGTCATATGGAATACGCCATGTATTTCCTTTCTTGTCTATTCGGCACATGGCTATTTCATAGTTTATTGAAAATACTGTGTTACATTTTTCATGAAATTTTTAGGAGGTCTACATGGCTTGCGGCTTTCCTTTCTTACAAAAACCAATGTTGTTTTGCCTGTATTTATCAGCTCCTTTTCCTCATTATAAATTTCGTACTCTACATAAAGAAAAACAGAAGGCAATTCTTTAACTATTGATTTAATGGTGAGCACCTGATTATAATAAGCTGGTTTCAAATATTTGGATTGTATCTCTAAAATAGGCAACATCACTCCTTCGGCCTCCATGGTGGCATAGCTCATACCCGAGCAGGCTTCGAAACACTCGGTGCGCGCTAACTCATAATATTGCACATAATTTGCATGATGAACAATACCCATCTGGTCGGTTTCGATGTAACGAACTCTTACTTTGCTTTCGTATACAAACATTATCTATAGATTTTTTGTTTATTTAATGCTTGTCTATATTTTTTTGCGTTAATTTCATGTTGTTCTTTAGTTTCGGCGAAGTTGTGATAACCCGAAAAATCTTCTTTTGCGCACATATAAATGTAGCTGTTTACCTGTCGGTTTAACACCGCATCAATCGCGTTAATACTGGGCATCATAATCGGCCCTGGTGGCAAACCTTGATATTTGTAGGTATTATATCTCGAATCAACTGCTAACAATTTATTCGTTACCCGCTTAACTGTAAAATCATTATTGGCAAAAATCACTGTTGGATCTGCTTGTAGTAAAATGCCTTTATTTAAACGGTTAAGATATAAGCCAGCAATAATGGGCATTTCCTTATCGTAAAGAGCTTCAGCATCTACAATAGAGGCTAAAATAGAAACCTGAATAGGCGTAAGATTTAGTTTAGCTGCCTTTTGTTTACGTTCGGTATTCCAAAACTTTACATACTCCTTATGCATCTTTTCGAAAAAATCAATCGGCTTAATGTTCCAATACATTTCGTAGGTATTCGGAATAAATAAGGTGTAACTATTTTCTTTGTTAAAACCATATTTTGCTAACAAATCTGCAGAATCAAGCACTTTGATAAAAGCTAGGGAATCGGCTTCCATATTTTTAGCCATATAGGCAGCAAAATTTTCTTTTTTACGAATATTTTGGAATTTAAGTTTTACAGGATCTTGGTTTCCTGCTTTTAACATATTAATAAAACTTCTATTACCCCATCCTCCTTTTAGGCGGTAGCGACCGGGTTTTACACTCGTTGCTAATTTCATTTTAGCTGCTGCATGCTCAAAAGATGCGAAATCTTTTAACATTGCTTTTGATTGCAGATTAGCTAATACATCATCGTAGGTAGCGCCTGTTTTAATGTATAAGTATTCGTGATTTCCATTTACGTTCGGTGCGAAATAAGTCTTATAAAACTTTAATCCCATAAAACCGCCCACCAAAAGTATAAGGATAGCAATAGCAATTATGGCTTTCGTGGTATTTTTAATTGGAGTTTTGTTGTTGTTCATTGTATTTGTATACAGAATTATTGATTTTTATTGGTAATGATAACATTTACTGGTGAACCTATTTTCACTTTAACGACGCTATCGGCGGCTAATGGATATTGGGATACGATTATTGCCGTAGCCGAATCTGTAATCAAGCCATCTGACGTAATGGTACCTAAGTTGAGCATAGATCCACGTAGTGAAAAACGGGCTTCGTCTAAGGTAAATCCTGTCAAATTAGGAAGTTCTACGTCTTCGTTACCTCTACCGTCGCCTAAAACTAGACTAATTCTAGACCCTGTAGGCAGCACTTCGCCTGCTTTGATGGGCTGACCACCAAAAAGAGCTTCTAATACTACATCTTTACTTACGTCGGGTTTATAGGTGGTGTCGCCAACTTTTAATCGATAGCTTTCTAAAACAGCTTGTGCTTCGCGGAGCGATTTAAATTCGATATCGGGGAATTTAACATTAGGTGCCTGTGTTACATTAATGGTTAAATAAATGGTTCTGTTTCCCTTTACAAAGGTACCAGCTTCAGGATCTTGATCGGTTACAATACCTGGAGGCTTATCGCTTACGTATACCGAATCGATCTCGTAACGCAATCCGAACTCTTCTAGCTTACTAACGGCTTGCGAAATAGTTAATCCTTTCACTTCTGGAACATCTAGACCTTCGCCATGCTTAGTGTAAAAACGTAAGCTAAAAAAAGCAATTAATAAAATCGCAGCAACGGTACAAATGGCAGCAATAAGGTTATTTCTAAATGATCGTGTTCTTAGGTAGGCAATAAAGTTGCTCATTTAACTTTCTTTAGTGTAGATAACAGTTCAAATTTAGGTTAAAAAAATATTTTATCTCAATTAAAATCAAATCTCCGTCAACTAATTTATATTTGTTGGTATTATTTTTAAAAGAACATGAAGAAGATTATCGCATTATTAACAGGCGGAACTACTGGAGAATGGGTTGTATCGGTAAAAAGCGCTGCCACAATAGCTCAACATATCGACACTACTAAATACGAGGTGTACAAAATAATGCTTACCGAAAATGGGTGGTTTTACGAACCTGCTGATTCGGTTAAAATAGAAATTGACAGAAATGATTTTTCGTTAACCTTAAGTGGAAGGAAAATAAAGTTCGATGTCGTATTTATTGCTATCCATGGTTCTCCAGGCGAAGATGGCAAGCTACAAGGGTATTTTGACATGATTGGCATGCCTTACACTACGTGTGATGCGCTAACTTCGGCAATTACCATGAATAAAGGGTATACTAAAGCTATTGTTGATGGAATAACGGATTTAAATATTGCCAAATCGCTACAACTTTTTAATAATGATGAAAGCAATTTAACTGAAATTTCGAGCCAGTTAAAACTACCTTATTTTGTAAAGCCTAATAATGGAGGGAGTAGCATTGGCATGTCTAAGGTTAAATACCTAGACGACTTAAAGGACGCTTTAGACAAAGCATTTAAGGAAGATAATCAAGTGCTTGTAGAAGAATTTGTAGAAGGTCGGGAATTTTCTGTTGGTGTATTTAAAACCAAAGGGAATATTGTGGTTTTGCCGGCCACAGAAGTTATCCCTGCGAACGAATTTTTCGATTTCGAAGCGAAATATACGCCTGGGGCCACCGAAGAAATTACGCCAGGAAGAATGAGTGATGAAGAAAAAAACAGAGTGGAGCGTGTTGTAGCCGCAGTTTATCAAAAACTAAATTGTAAAGGCATTGTACGTATCGATTATTTCTTAGAAACGGGCACAGGTAATTTTTACTTCATCGAAATCAATACTATTCCAGGCCAAACGGCAACGAGTTTTATTCCACAACAAGTGGCAGCTATGGGTGTAGAATTGAAAGATTTTTATACTCAAGTTATTGAGGAAGCATTTGCATAATACACACTTTTAATCCAAATAAACCAACATTATGTCCATTGTTTTTGACCTGCAAAAAAAAGATATTTATGCATCTAAAAACAGGTATGAAACAGCTAGCCCTACTTCTTTTATTTTTATCGTTTTTTAAAACTGCAAGCGCCCAGCAAATTGAAAAAGTGGCGCCCGGTGTTTGGAAAATAACCTACGGCACTCAAGAAGAGCATAAACCATCAGACTTTAAAGAAGAAGCAAATTTAACAGCGCTGCAAAAGCTTGCCAATGCTTCCACTTCCCCTATTTCTTTGGCCGACATTAGTTTTAAGCAAACTGCTAAAGGAGTGCTTGCAGAGCTAAAAATGGAGGCTAGCGAACGCATTTATGGCTTCGGATTGCAAGTAAATACGTTCGAACAACGTGGTTTAAGACGTGAAATGCGAACCAATAGCTGGACCGTTGGGAACGTGGGCTTTAGTCACGCCCCCATGCCCTTTTACATTTCTTCGAAAGGTTACGGCGTTCTAATTAATACCGCACGTTATACAACATTTTATATGGGCTCTCAGCACAAGCTGGAAGAATCTATCAACATTAAAAAAGAAATTAAGGCCGAAGCAAATGTCGAAACCACAACTGCTGCCTTATACAAGCAAAAATATAAATCATCAAATGATGTAGAAATTATTATCGATGGTGCAAAAGGCATGGAAATGTTAATTTTCGAAGGCCCAACCATGAAAAACGTAATTGAGCGTTATAATTTATATTCTGGTGGGGGTTCACTTCCACCATTGTGGGGATTAGGCTTAAAATACCGTGCTAAAGGAGATTTTGGCGCAAAAGAAGTCATCAATTTCAGCAAATATTTTAGAGAAAATAAAATTCCCTGCGATATGTTCGGTTTGGAACCTGGTTGGCAATCGGCCTCCTACTCTTGCTCTTATACATGGAACGATAAAAATTTTCCAAATCCTGATAGCTTATTAAACGTAATGCATGGCATGAATTATAAGTTAAGTTTATGGGAACATGCCTATGTGCACCCTACTTCACCTATTTTCGATGCCATTACCCCTTATTCGGGCGATTATGCAGTATGGAAAGGCGCAGTGCCTGATTTTGTATTGCCTAAAGCCAGATCTATATTTGGCGACTATCACAATACCAATTTCATAAAGAAGGGCATTTCTGGCTTTAAGCTCGATGAAAGTGATGGGGCGTATTATCATGAAGCCAATGCCGAATGGAGCTTTCCTGATATTGCTAAATTCCCTTCTGGAGTAGACGGAACCCAGATGCGGCAATTGTTAGGTTTAACTTACAGTAAAACAATTTTAGACGAATACCGCAAAGAAAACAAACGAACGATGTTAGAAGTAAGAGCATCTTATCTATTTGCTTCGCCACATACTTCGGCACTGTATACAGACATGTATAATCATGCTGATTTTGTGAGAATGATTGCAAACTCTGGTTTTGCAGGTGTTAACTGGTCGCCCGAGGTACGCCAAACAAAAAGCGATGAAGATTTAATTCGGCGTTTACAAACCATTTTAATGTCGTCGCACATGGTAGTAGATTGTTGGTTTTTAAAAAATCTGCCTTGGTTTCAGTACGATCGCGATAAGAACAATAACGGAATTGCATTACCTAACTATAAAGAACTTGAAGCAAAAGCGAAAAAATTAATCGAATTACGTATGCGTTTAATTCCTTACTTGTATGCTTCCTTTGCTAAATATAAATTTGAAGGCACTCCCCCTTTTCGTGCCTTGGTGGTCGATTTTCCAGATGAGGTGAAAGCATGGCGAATAGATAATCAATACATGATGGGCGACCAGATTATGTGCGCTCCGTTTATTGATGGTGCGTCTACGCGAAAAGTCTATTTCCCAACAGGCATTTGGTACGATTTTAATACAAACAAGAAATATGAAGGCGGACAATCGTATTCGATTACCATGTCTTTAGACGAAATCCCGATGTTTATTAAATCGGGGACAATTTTACCATTGGCAAAGCCAGTTGAGTTTATTACGCCAGGTACGGTTTTCGAAATCAACTGCAAAGTATATGGCACACCCACACATACTTTAAAGCTATTAGAAGATGATAGTTACACTCTAGATTACGAAAAAGGAAGATATGGCTGGGCAGAACTGAGTTGGGATGGCAAAAAAGGCAAAATTACCCGCAGTGGAAATTACTGGAAGAAAATGTATACGGTTCAGGGGTGGGAAAGAATTGAGTAAGTTTTTAACCATTCAGAAGTTAAGGAATATTAGGGCTTCTTTTTTTTAATCCGCCAACTGCGCTAGATGCGATTTTGCCCCTTGATGTGCTTTGTCTAATCTTAACAATTCCTCAAATTGAAGGGTTGCATCTTTGGTTTTTTGCAAGCCCAATAACCCCAAGCCAATCATAAATTTGCAATGAATTTTATTTCTTAAACATAAATCGTCTTCGAATATTAGCAGATTTGGTAAGGAAACTGCAAAATAATCCAATTTAACCTCATCGTTTACATGTGCATTGCCGTAGTTTATCAAATTGTTAAAGATTTGGCCCGCTTTCTGATGTTCATTTAATTTTACCCAAGCCAAACCCTGATAAAAAATCTTATCCGGTTGTTGGTCGTTATAGAACATCGCCGCCGATGGCTCTGCCAGCCCTATGGTTGCCTTTTTAAAGTAAAAATTAGCAAGATTGCGATCTTTTAATCCTTCATAAGCACAACCTAACCAATAAAAAACATCGTTTTCTTGTGTACCAAATAACTTTCCCTCGCCCAAATTGTGAGGATAAACTTGTGCACGATTTAAAAACGAAATCGCTTTTTCAAATTCGTTATGCTGAATTGCTTGCTTAGCCAATTCAATTAAACTGTACAAGTATTGCCCAGAAGCTTTGCCTTCGCCACCTTCCCAAGGGTGAAACTGACGTTTGTTTATTAACTTCAATGCTTTTTCGTGCTCGCCTAAAAAATTTAACAAGGTAACCTGCTCTAAATATAAATCGTCTCTCTTGTAGCCGGTTTGCAGATGCTTCATTAAAAACAGGCTGCGATCTTCTGGGTTTCTATTTAACCGTTTATAAAGCTGATCAAGTTCCATTAATACGCGAGCATCGGTTTGATCTAGGGCAAAAGCTTTCTCAAAAAAAGTTAGCGCCCTATCAGAATCGTTTAATTTATTGTAATAGGCAATTCCCAAATTTCGCAGCGCTGTGGGAAACTGAGAATCTCTGCGTACTGATAATTCCCAATTGGCGATGGCATCGTTATACTGGCGTTTATCATAGAATAAATTACCAAGATAATAGGGCGCTTTTGCATCAGAAGGATTTAATTCAATAGCTAACTGTAAAATGGCAATTTCTTCTAATCGGTTTGGGAAACATACGTACGAATCTGTCTGCTCTGCTTCATTTAAATGAACCAAAGCTTCTTCCCTATTTCCCAATTGGAAGTTAAAATAAGCCAAGCTATAACCTACTATAGGATGATTTAATTTTGCTAAGCTCAAAAATGCGATGGCTTCTTCATACAAACCAGCATTCGAATAGTCGAGTGCATAGGCGATAAAATTCTGCGCATCGCCACGAGAAAGACTTAGTATTTCATTTACAATTTCTTCGTTAGCCTCGGGTTTACATTTTGCCTGTTCGAACAAAGCCCCTAAATTAAATGCATCTCTGGTTAAACTTTGGAGAATAACATTACTAGCTTCTTCTAGTAGATTAAGCTTCCTTAAGGCATTCGCTTTTAACACATAAGCCCTACTGTTATTTACATTACTATTGAGCGATAAATCTAGGTGTCTTACTGCCAATTCGTAGTCGCCGCGACTTATATCAATTTTTGCCACTTCAAAATAGCCACTATCTTGCCATGCCTTTCCCCATGTTGCTTTATAAAATGCTTTATAAGCATCATCAACCTTATTTAAAAATTTACAACATACTCCTAAATTATAATACACTTCGGTATCGTAAGGGTTTGGATTTCTCGAAATGCTGGTTTCAATAGCTGTTCTAAAGTAAGGTTCGCTTTTTGCAAATTGTCCTCTTCTTAAATACCATAAACCCAAAGCATTATTACAACGAATATCGCCAGCATCGTTTTTCAAGGCCTGTTCGTAATAAGGAACAGGATGATAAGTAGCATGGCGGTATTGTTCTAAATGTTGCCCAGTTAAAAACAATTGCTCGTTGTTTTTAATTTCGCTTGGCATTGAAGCAGGTTGTGCCGGTGCCGGGAATTCGTTAATTCGATTTTTCGCTGCAGCATAGCTGATTAGTTGCCTTCCTGCGGAATTACTTAATGTTAAAACTAGATCTTCTTCCTTAAAATCAACTTCAATCCCCACTTTCTCCAGATATATTTCTTTAGGATTAATATCTGTGGTATCTTCAAAAACAATCTTGTTCTTGCAAGTTAATACCACTGTAATATTCGGTTGAATGGATGTTCCGTACACTTTGATGATGGCATCGTTTTCTTCTTTATTCAAGCTTAAAAGTAGGTCCTTCGTAGCGTTTTTCACCAAGCCAAGCTCCGTGTAGGGCAAAAAGTATTGAGTAAAGGATTTTTCTTCATTTGGTAACAACCAGGTAAAATCGGGCTGGTTATCGGTAAACATTCCCGTCATCAGTTCGATATAGGGACCATCTTCATCTGTTAAATTCCGGTCCCATGCCTGACCAAAATCGCTATGCCCCCAAGTCCATTGCTTTTTTCCGGGCGACACATGATGATTGGCCACATGCAACAATCCCCCTTTTGTGTCGTGTTCGTAGCCTCCAACAAAATCGTAATCTGAATTTATGGCCATGTACGAGGTGGGCACTGGAATATTTTTGTACCAAGAAATATCGGTTCCAGGCGAATAATCTACTTTATAATAGGTACCTTTTGCAATCGGGAAACTGGATACATCGCGTTTACCATGATCAAATACAGCATTCACATCTGGTGGAAAAACAGATTGGTAATAATCATTAACTTTTACGGCTGGATTTGCCCACCACAAAAAGGTTTGTGGTAAGGTAGAGCGATTAAAAAGCTTAGCTTTAATTTCAATATAGGCTTTACCGGGGTGGACAGTAAAACCAGCCATTCCTTTGGTATGGAACATTTGCTCGATTTCGTTTACCCAAACCGTCTTGCTCCCATCGGCATTTTCTTCAATTTTATAATCAACAGCGCTAAATGTACTAGGGCGATGGTGTTGTGGCCAATTAAATTCTATACCTCCCGAGATCCACGGCCCCGTTAAACCTACTAAAGCAGGTTTTATGACTTGATTGTAGTAAATAAAATGTCTTTCTTTTAGTTTATCGTATGCCATCTGAATTCTGCCACCAAGTTCTGGCAAAATCATAATTTTAATGTATTCGTTCTCTAAAAATAGGCCTTTATATTGCTTATCTTCTTTCTCATCGAAAATTTTCTCGATAATAGGATGTGGATAAACCGCCCCGCTACTCCCTTGGTATACACGTTTTTCGAAGAACATCGGGTTTTTGTCTGGTTTACCTACATTATAAGTAGGTATAATTACCGTTTCCTCCCATACGTTTACATACGATTTTTCCATTCGACGTCTTATTTCTTCTACAAAATTTTAATTAATGTCTAACTAGATTTTCTTCTAATTCTTCGAGGGTTTGCCCCTTAGTTTCTTTCACTTTTTTACGAATAAAGAGAAAACCTAAAAAGCAAATGGCCGAGTAAAGGTAGAATGGCCCATACGTACCTAGTTTTTTCGCCAAGATTGGAAAGGTGAATACCAAGATGAAATAGGCCGTCCAAAGCGATACAATGGCAACCGACGACGCTGCGCCCCTAATTTTATTCGGAAAAATCTCTGCAATTAAGACCCATGTTACCGGAGCTAAAGAAATTGCATATACGCTAATTGCAAGCAACACGAATATCGATATTAGTCCGGCCGAATAACTATTTTGAAGCATAAAAGCCAACACTACATACAGCACTGATAAACCAATAGAACCCATTAGCATTAACGGTCTGCGGCCTAATTTATCAACCAGCCACATGGCCAAAATGGTAAATACCAAATTTACGACGCCAATAGAAACGGTTTCGAAAAGCTGACGATCTAAATTTGCCCCTACCGACTCGAAAATGGTGGAAGTATAGTTAAAAACTACATTTATACCACAAAGTTGTTGAAACACTGCTAGGGTAATGCCTAAAATTACAGCTGGACGAACACTTTTTTCGAAAACGGCTCTATAACTTTGTTTTGGTGCACCAACTAATGATTTATTAATGGCTTTTAGTGTAGTTTCTACAAAATCTTCAGCGCCCATCCTTTTTAGCACCTCTTTAGCTTTTTCAGGTTGTCCATCTTTTAATAGCCATCTGGGGCTTTCTGGCAACCACAATATCCCCACCAAGAATACTAGTGCGGGTATAGTTCCTAAACCGAACATCCATCGCCAAGCATCCACACCACTATCGGCCAATAGGTAATTTACCAAATTGGTTACTAAAATTCCGATTACTATGGTAAGTTGATTAATCGCCACATTTCTGCCCCTAACTTTGGCAGGAGAAATTTCGGCGATGTACATGGGGCATACCATAGAAGCCATTCCAACTCCTATTCCAGCAGCAAAACGCATTACCACAAAAAAGGTTAGGTTAGGCGATAAGGCAATACCAATTGATGATAATGCAAAAATAATAGCGGAAAGCATTAATCCAGGTTTACGACCGTATCGATCAGTGAGTGTTCCTGCAATTAAGCAACCTACAATACAACCTAGTGCCAGTGATCCGGTTAAAAACCCTTCCCACCAGGCGTCGAGCATAAACTCTGTTCGTAAGAAAGGTAAAGCACCCGAAATAACAGCGAAGTCGAAACCAAAGAGATATCCGCCTAAGGCAGATATAAAAGAAATTGCAAGAATGTATTTACCAGTAGATGCGTTCATTTAATTTATTAGATTCTGTTAAAGATGGTTGTTTGTTTTTAGCATTACAATGGACGTATTTTTACAAAGAATGGATGATTTAATTAAAAATAGCATTTATTTCTTTATAATATTTTCGATACAATTGATTGGCCACTGCAACCGAATTCCCGATGGGTTGATCAGCATATTTCTCTTGGCTATTGACCCATTTCCACTCCCATTTCTTTATTGCTGTTTCGAAAGCAGTTTGATCGATTCCTTTTTTAGCACGTAATTGTGAATTTACGTAATTAAAATATTGAATCCATCTCGGTTTATAAAATCCATTTATCATGCCCGACCACTGCCTGCACGAATATTCATTTAAGGTACTTTTTTCGTCACCCAAAGGCTAACTAGATTTTTTGCATTGCGTTCGAATAGTTTTTTTTCTTCTTCATTAACGCCCCACTTTCGCGCATCGTTAATCCATTTTCCCAGTAAAAAATCGTTTCTTGTGGCTAAAAGCCGATCTACATCGTCCATCAACTGCACAAATTCATCGCTCAACTGCTTAAATTTATCGACATCTTTACTTTTATAGGCTGCTGCAAATTGGCGCTGTAAGGTATCTGCATAGTTAACCAGTGCCTGACGGGTTACATCAACCAAATCGTATTGAAAGCCATCACTGTTTTTTAATTGTGCGGAAGCTAGGATTAGATTTTTCCATGCTGGAAGAAAATCTTTCGGCACATAATTTTTTTGCGGACGCGTTCCTCTTGTAGTTGGAGCTAAGGTTGGCCTTCCGGTAATGATTGATTCAGGTCCACCCGGCAAAACACCCCCTGAATACACTGTTTTTCTCAACACTCGCCAGGCTTCGTCGGCAAATTTGTTGCTTGCCCCATAGCGTTGCCATGCATAGTTATTGCCGCTCAATAAAATTTTGCCGTTTCTAGATTTCAACTCAAAAACATCCTTTTCGGCTTCTTTATCAATAAAATTAATTTCGAAGTATTGTGCATGATTTGGCAAAATGCGCTTAATCATAGCATAAATGGCCTCTTTTGGCTCGCCTGCAACACCCTTGATGCTTGCGCAAACCATTAAAATTAGAACAAACAGTTTTTTCATCCTTATTTTAGTTGATACACCGCCACAACAGGCCTATGATCGGATGCATATACTTCTGAAATTACTCGATGCTCTTTTACGCTCCAATTGGCATTGCGTAAGGCGATGTAATCAATCGTTTTGGTCGGTTTATCTTGTGGAATAGTTGGTGAACAATTACTTACACAACTTCTTTTAAAGTATTGATCTAATAAAATTATAGGTTCAGCTCTCGATTCGCAATTTAAATCGCCCACCAGGATTATGGCATTCTTTTTTGTATTAAGTTCATTTACTATCGTTTTCATTTGCGCAACACGGTTACTATCAGGGCGCGTGGCATCTAAATGGGTATTTGAGAAAGTTAGAATAGTTTTATTTGGTAAAACAACATCTACATACGATAATACCCGAGGTTCTCCTTTTGCAACTTGCGGCAACGCTAATTTTAATGGGTTTTTAATTGGGTAACGACTTAAAATGGCCACACCATAGTCGCCACCATCGTAATCAATTGCTTTAAAAAAATAATAATTTAAGCCTGTTCTTTCGGCTAGGGCCTTTGCTTCGTCGGTATTGCCAGACCGTTTCGTAAATCGGTCTACTTCTTGCAAGCCTACTAAATCTGGCTTTTCTTTATTAATTACGGCAGCGATAGCACCTAGATCAATTAGCCCCGTCTTAGAAGTTGGGTTGGCATGGTGAATATTGTAGGTCATCACTTTAAAAGTTTCGCCGATATTTAGCTTAGCAGGTGTATTTAGCTTAGGCGAACAAGAAGCGATTAATAGCCAGCCACTTAAAATACATAAAAATTTAAGAAGTTCGTTTCGCTTTAATTTCTGTATTAATTGAATATAATAATTTCTAGCTTTATTAAGTATATTATCCATTAGTATTTATCATTTACCGGTTTATAAAAGTAATTTTTAAATCTTCTTTAGCAATAGTTAGTTATATAAATAATAATATAGTCCATTTTATTCATAATAAATTCTATTAAACCTTTAGAAATTTGCAACACCTTTGAGTAGCGCTGTCAACCTAGTCTAATTATCGTAAAACCAAATTAAAGCTAATTAATTCTTTATGAACAAACTGGTGTTGTTGCTGATATTTTTTCTCAATCTTGTAAAGAGTGATGCTACTGCGCAAAATACGATTGATTCGATTCTTAATCGTCACTATCGCTATATTTTAGCCACAAATCCACTTCAACCCATTTCATCTACTTTAAGTACATTCGATTCTACAACTGGGAAGTGGAAAGATCTTAATTATAGCGATGCGAATGTTAACGATTGGCAGCCAATTTCACATTTAAATCGTGTAAATACATTGGCTATTGCATGGGCAAATCCATTATCGCCCACCTATCATAAAGCCAATTTATTAAACGTAATTAATACTGCTTTAGGCAATTGGTATGTAAATAAATATCAAAGTAAAAATTGGTGGTACAATGAAATTGGCGTGCCACAAACCATCTTAACTGCAATGGTTTTACTGAAGAACCAATGGAGCGAGGAGCAATTTAAAAATGCATTGGCTATTCTAGGTCAGTACCGCATTAATGGAACCGGCGCAAATTTAACTTGGAGTGCAGGTATTGGTCTTTATTACGGGTTATTTACGCATAATGAAGACTTAATCACTAAAACTGCCAGTTTATTGCAAAACGAGATTAAGATAAGCACCTCAGAAGGGATTCAACCCGATTATAGTTTTCATCAACATGGAAAAAGATTGCAAATTGCACATTACGGAGAGCCATTTTTTATCGACAATACGAGATTAGCATGGGAATTAGATCATAGCAAATGGGCCTATCCTAAACAAAAAACAGCCCTCATTGTAAACGCTCTGCTGAATGGCATACAATGGTCGGCCAGAGGAGTTAACAACCCGCCAAGTACGATAGATAGGTCTGTAAGCAGAGAATCCTACCTTAAAAGAACAAATTATACTGTATTAATTCCTTTTCTGTTAGCCTTATCACCTGAACGAAAGCTTGAGATTATTGCTTTTAAAAACAGCTTGGATGGAAAATACACCTTAAGGGGATTTCATTACTTTCCCTACTCCGATTTCGCTACTTACCACCAAGCTGGATTTAGTTTCTTTCTAAAAACCTTATCTAAAAGAACATTACCGGCAGAGGCAATTAATAATGAGAATTTAAAAGGTAAATTACTTAGCAGTGGCGACACATATTTAATTAGTAATGGTAATGAATACTTTAACCTGATGCCTGTTTGGCAATGGGATCATTTACCAGGCGTTACCGCTTTTGAAGGTGCCGAAAAAATTGGACAAAAAACGTTTAACGGGGCCGTAACTAATGGATCATACGGTTTTTCTGCCATGGATTATGAAATGCTTGGCAAAGAGAGTACACATGCGCTTACTGCAAAAAAGATGTGGGCAAGTTATGGCAATGTAGTGGTTTGTTTAATTGCCGATCTAAAATCGACTGTCAAAAGCCCTTATACTACACTCGACCAAAGCAGAATGCAAGGAAAGGTAACCGTAAATAAGAAGTGGATCCATCATGGGGCCTTTGCTTATATTCCTTTACAAACCGACAGCATTTCTGTTTTTAAAGGAAAAGCAAGTGGAACTTGGTTGAGCATTAATAAATCTCAATCGAGTAAATTGATTACCGACCAAGTATTTATGCCAGTTTTAACACACAGAACTTCAATACCCAATACGGGTTACGTTTTAGCGAATGTATTAACTCCAAAAGCGACAATAGAATTGGTTAATCGCCCAATTTGGGAGATTGTTAAAAATATGGGCGACTGCCAAGCAGTAGCTTTTAGTGATCGAACATTAATGATGGCATTTTATCAACCTACAAAACTGACCTATAAAAACAAAGAAATTAAAACCAACAAAGCCTGTTTACTCCTCCTTGCAAATGGCAAATTATATGCAAGCGACCCTGAACATAAAGGCGGTTTATTAAGCATTATCATTAACACTAAAACGTATACCATCGATTTACCAAAAGATGGTACCACATCAAAACCAACCCCCTTATGAATACTCAAAAAAAAATAATTTTATTCCTGTTGTGCTTTGGCTATACCCTTTGTTTTGCGCAAACAAAACAGGAGCTTAGTAGTCCAGATGGCAAAATAACAACAATCATTAACGCAAAAGGTAAGCTCGACCAATTGCTTACATATACTATTTTAGTTAAGGGTAAAACTTTGATTAAAGAAATTAACATTGGTCTACAACTTAAAGAAGCAATTGCCGTAACGGGCTGGAGAATTATTAGCAGCGAGCGAAATAGTGTAAACAAGAGCTGGAAACCTGTTTACGGAGAGAAAAATTTAATTATAGACCATTATAATGCTTTGTCGATTGTTTTAGGCAACAAATCTAAAAGTGAAGGCAGAATAACCATTAATTTTAGAATTTACAACGAAGGCATAGCGTATCAGTACCACCTGGTAAAAAAAGATGCGCAGCTTACCTTAACCAAAGAGAAATCTGAATTTTTATTAGCGCCAACTGATACAGCTTGGGTAAGCACGAATGCACAGGGATTATTTAAAGCAAAAACCATCAACGAAATTAAAGAGGCAAGCGAGCGGCCTATGACCATTAAACAAGCCGAAGATTGCTATTTTGCGTTGGGTGAGGCTGGTTTGGTAGATTTTGCACGAATGAAATTAATTAACAGTGGAGAAAATGTTTTGAGTAGTATTTTATCGAGCGAAGTAACTGCTACTTCAAATTTAAAATCTCCATGGCGATATGTATTAATTGGACATTCTCCTGGAGATTTGTTAGCAAAAAATTACTTGTTACTTAATTTAAATGCGCCCAATGAAATTAAAAACACCAGTTGGATAAAACCTGGAAAGGTAATTAGAGAAAATTCCTTAACTACCGATGGTTCTTTTGAAGTAATCGATTTCGCTGCCAAGCACAATATTGCTTATGTAAGTTTCGATGCAGGTTGGTACGGCAAAGAAGATGCAGATACCTCTAATGCTACGCGAGTAATGGTCGACCCGGCACGGTCGAAGGGCCCATTAGATTTACAGCGCGTAATTGCTTACGCAAAATCGAAAAATATAGGTATACTATTATATGTAAACAGAAGAGCATTAGAAAAGCAGCTAGATGAGCTTTTACCGCTGTATAAGCAATGGGGAATCAAAGGCATTAAATTCGGTTTTGTAAATGTGGGCGCACAAGAATGGACAACGTGGTTACACGAGGCTATTCAAAAAGCTGCAAAATACGAAATGCTGGTCGATGTACACGACGAATATCGTCCTACAGGCTACAGCCGTACCTATCCAAACCTTATAACACAAGAAGGTGTTCGTGGCGACGAAGAAAGCCCCACCAACGAAACCATCTTAACCACTATGTTTACCCGCATGCTTGCAGGTGCGGCAGACCAAACAAATGCCTATTTTACCAAAAGAATCGACAAAATGGGTTCACATACGGCTCAATTGGCTAAAACCATCTGCATATACAGTCCGTTGCAATTTATTTACTGGTACGATCGCCCAGCAGGAAAAAGAAATAATCCAGCGAACGAAGGTATAATTAATGAAGTTCCAGAACTAGCGTTCTACGATTCATTGCCTACGGTATGGGATGATACCAAAGTTCTCGAAAGCAATATTAGTAAATATGCAACCATAGCCCGAAAAAAAGGCAAAGATTGGTATATCGGCAGCCTAACTTCAGAAGCAAGAAATTTAACCATCAATTGCAATTTCTTAGAAAAAGGTGTAAATTATAAAGCGATTATATATGCAGACGATGGCACATTAAATACCTTAACTAAAGTAGCCATCGAAACAAAAATCATAACCAGCGAAACCTTACTTTCTTACCGGATTCAAAAGAATAATGGTCTTGCTATTCGTATCACTCCTATTATCAATTAAATTTTTTAACTATGAAGACAATACGGTTTCTTTTTTTATTTCTCCTTGCACAGCAAATTAGCTATGCGCAACCTGCAAAAACCTATTACAATATCAGCGTAGCGGCCGATCATGCCGATTGGAATTACAAAGTTGGTGAAAAAGTAAAATTTATTATTTCTATTACGCATCATAACAACACGCTTAAAAATGTAAAGGCTAGTATTCAAATTGGGCCAGAGCAAATGCCAGCAACCAGTACTGAAACCAGAGTGATTGATGGAAACTTAACCGTTGATGGCGGCACCATGAAAACCCCCGGCTTTTTACGTTGTATTGTTACGGCTGATATTGATGGAAAAAAATACAGAGGGCTAGCTACTGCAGCATTCGAAGCTGAAAACATCAAGCCTACTACAGAAACACCTAAAGATTTTAATGAATTTTGGGCAACTGCAATGAAACAAAACGAAAAAATCCCTTTAGATTCTAAACTCACATTATTAACAGAGCGATGTACCGAAAAAGTAAACGTATACCAACTTAATATACAGAATTATAGAAATGGGGGTCGCATATACGGAATTTTATGTGTACCTAAAAAACCGGGCAAATATCCAGCAATCTTAAAAGTTCCAGGTGCAGGTATTCGTGCCTATGGAGGAGATATAGAAACCGCAGAAAAGGGAATTATCACCCTAGAAATTGGCATACACGGTATTCCGGTTATAATGGATAACAATGTGTACCTAAATTTAGCAAATGCGGGATTAAGTGATTATCCATTTATCAATCTCGACAATAGAGATAAATATTATTACAAAAGAGTGTATTTAGGCTGCGTGAGAGCGATTGATTACATCTACACCATGCCTGAATTCGACGGAAACACAATGGCGGTATATGGCGGTAGCCAAGGAGGCGCACTTTCTATTGTAACCGCCGCGCTAGATAGACGGGTAAAATATTTAGTAGCACTTTATCCAGCATTGAGCGATTTAACAGGCTACCTTCACAACCGTGCGGGCGGATGGCCACACATTTTTAATGCGGGTAATGCACCTGCTTATGCAACCCCTGCGAAAATCGAAACCTCAAAATATTACGATGTAGTTAATTTCGCAAAACGAATTAAAGTACCAGGATTTTATTCTTGGGGCTATAACGACGAAACTTGTCCACCCACCTCATTTTATTCGGCATATAATTGTATTACCGCTCCAAAAGAAGTATTTGTAGCCCAAGAAACAGGGCATTGGACATTCCCTGAGCAAAATGTGAAAGTTAACGAATGGCTAATTAATAAATTGATTCCAAAATGATAGCAGAACTAGTTGAACCTATAGCGCCTCATGTAAGAAAAAGTGAAGGATTTAATGGACAAAGAGCAATTGTACTGCCAGACAAGGTGATTAAGAGTTACCGCAAATCGGCGTTGATCAGCAACATGTTCATCACGGACATTGGTTTTTATCCAAAAGCAAAATTTCATTATCGCGAACGCGAAACGGGTACACCTGGACAAATATTAATCTATTGTGTAGATGGGAAAGGTTGGATTCAGATCGATGGAAAAGAAATTTCAGTAGAACGCGATCAATTTATCATTATTCCAGGTGCAATGCCGCATAAATACGGTTCAGACGAGAAACATCCTTGGTCTATTTACTGGATGCACTTTAGAGGTACATTTGCAGGCGAATTATCAGATTTATTGAGCTTAAACGGCACGAATTTTTCGAGAAGTATTTCTTATTCAGAAGAGCGGATTAAGCTTTTCGATAACATGTACACTATTTTAGAAAAAGGCTATAGTGATGCAAATTTACAATACATAAACATGTGTTTATGGCATTTTCTTTCTTCGTTTAGCTATCCAGATTTATTCCATAACACTTCTGGAAATGTTATAGAAGATGCAATCGACCGTTCAATTGCTTACATGCGAGAAAACGTACATAATCTCCTTTCATTAAAGCAGTTGGCTGAGCAAGCTTTAATTTCTCCTTCACATTATTCAGCTTTATTTAAAAAGAAGACCGGATACCCTCCCTTAGCCTATTTTAATCACATTAAAATACAAAAGGCTTGTCAGTATTTAGAATTCACAAATAACAATATCAAAGAAATCAGCTATAAACTAGGCATTAGCGACCCTTATTATTTCTCAAGACTATTTAGCAATATCATGGGGCAGTCGCCTTTAGAATTTCGTAATCGCAAAAAGTTCGTGGAAGGTAATCAAGCTCATAAAAAATTAAAACTACATGAACAGGCGTAATTTTCTGCACTTAAGTGGTGCCGCCCTAGGTGGGCTACTTTTCACCAATCAACTTTATGGAAATAATTTTGATGTCAAGTTAGTACAATTGCCAGAAAAGGTTTTCGCTACGCTCGACGATGGCGTGCACGAGCTCCTGGCTAACGGATCTGGATTATGGGCTTACAAAGATGTTTGGGTAAAGTTATCTTTTGTTAAGGATGCGCTTAAAATCGAAGTGAACGCTTCGAAACTCGCGTTAAGCAATGTTATCTTAGTTTGGCAGTACGCTACGCAACAACAAACAAAGGTAATGGGCGATCATTGGGAACGAACATATGGCGATTTACAGTTTCAAAAACCAAGCTTTCGAGTTAGAATGCCTTGGTATTTTATACAGTATGATGATAAAGAAACCACCTGCTTTGGCGTAAAAACTGGATGTGCTACCATTTGTAGCTGGCAAGTTGGCGAAGGCAACATGCAGCTCACCTTAGACACACGCAATGGAGGAAGTGGAGTAGTATTAGGCGACCGAACTTTACAAGCCGCCGAAATTATTGCTACCCAAAGCAAAGGAAGTGAAAATACCTTTGCTACAGCTAGTCGCTTTTGCAAAATGATGTGCGAGCACCCGTTATTGCCTAAAAACCCTGTGTATGGGATAAACGATTGGTACATAACCTATGGCATAAATTCGGCCGAGATCATATTAAATCATACTGCGCGTATGGCCGAGTTAGCTACAGACACCAATAATAAACCCTTTTCTGTTATCGATTCAGGCTGGGCAGCATATTCGCCCTTGTTCCCCAACGATTGCTGTTGGCAAGATGATTTTTCAAAACCGAATGATCATTTTAAAGACATGAAATTAGTTGCGGACCAGATTAGGGGATTAGGAATGCGACCTGGTTTATGGACACGACCCTTGTGCGCATCTTACAAGGATAACAAAAATTTAATTTTACCAGCTATTCCAGGGCGTACATCACCCACCAAACAAGTGTTGGACCCCGGTATTGAAGAGAATTTAGCGCGGGTTAAATTTAACATTAAAACCTATGATGAATGGGGTTTTGATTTAGTGAAACATGACTTTACTACATATGACATGCTTGGTAAATGGGGTTTTAATATGAAAGAGGATATTACGTCGCCTGGATGGCATTTTAACGATCGAACTAAAACCACTGCAGAGTTAATTTTAAACCTTTACAAAGCCATTAGGGAATCTGCAGGTTCCATGTACTTATTGGGTTGTAATACCATCAGCCATTTATCGGCCGGCCTATTCGAAATTAACCGCATTGGCGACGATACCAGCAGCAGAGAATGGAGTAGAACCCGAAAAATGGGTGTAAATACTTTAGGGTTTAGAACCATACAACATAATCACTTTTACTCGGCCGATGGCGATTGCGTGGGGTTATCGAAAGCTATATCATGGACAAATAACAAGCAATGGATGCAATTATTAGCTGAAAGTGGTACACCCCTTTTTATTTCAGCACCCGAAGAAGTAACGGGAACTGAGCAAAAAGCATTTATTAAACAATGCTTTGCCACTGCAGCCAAGAAATTGCCAACTGCCGAGCCAATAGATTGGTTAAGCAATGAGTTTCCAACGCAGTGGAAGTTAAATGGGAAACGGGTTACGTTTAATTGGGATGAAGTGAAGTAGAAGTTCGACTTCGCCGAGTGATTTTAAACTTTTTCTTGATAAAAAGTTTAACACTCTCGAGCCTTGCGAGAGCATGAATACCCATGAAAATATAAAGGTTAATGAATAAATCAAGGCTGCACCGGCTTCGCTAAAAATCAAACAGCTTTTATTTCTTTCGGCTCTTCTCAGTGATTTTTTTAACGCTCATCCGACGAGGCCGGATATTGGACGCATACCTCTCCTAGCGTTACTTTTTCATCCAAAGGAAAAAGTAACGATTAATCGGCATTAGCCGAAAATCCTTATAAAAAAAGAGAGCCGTTACCGGCTCCCCTCTTAACTATAAAACAACTTATACCTTATTAAAAATTCTGTATCCTTTTCAGGCTTATAATTGCACTACTTCCTGCATTGTTAATCGAATTAATATAGATTAGCGCCGTATATTTTCCGTCAGCAGTTTTCATAAAAACGCTAGCATCAGCTACCAAGGTAAGCGCAAATTTTGCAGAGCCATTAAATTCTTGCTGAATTAAATCAATATCATCTACAAAAATACTATTATTCACATCCCCTTTTAATTGCCCATCGTAAAAGGTATTTCCTAACTTACGTTCCATAGCAGTAGATTTCTTCGTCCACGAAGGATTAATCGTAAAACCAGCAGGAAAATAGGTTGCTTCTGAGGGTGAAACTAAAGAATGACCGTAGTTGTAAGCAGTTGTTGTTGGGGTTATTGTTAGGGCATAAGCGTATACAAAATCTATTTTGCTCGATAAATTACCAGCATTAACCTCATCCTCAGTGTAGGCTTTCATATCAGCAATAGAGAAAAAACGTGCACCGGTTGCTGTTCCCACAACTGGAATCAGGCGTTTCATATCCATATTGGAAATTCGATAATTTGGTGTAGTTGTAGTTGCAGTTTCGCCAGCTTTGGTGGTTGATGAAAATTTGACGTTCAACTCTTTACCACGTGCCGCTTCTGGTATCACATAAAAATAACGCAAGGTAGTTGCATTTGTATCTAAAATACTAACCGATGATGTACCTCCATTGGTAACACTATTGGCACCTACAACTTTGGTAATATCGATTGCGTTCACTGTTCTGTGGGTTACAATTTCCCAGATCGTTCCACTTGCGCCAGGAATATTTGCCATGGCTTCTGCCCCACTTAACTTGCCATTGGTGCTTCCCATGGCATAGGCAAATTCAATTTTCTCGCCAACAATTAAGGGAGCAGTAGTGCGCTTAAGAAATTGGTTGCTTAACGACCCACTTTCGTCGTCATCCTTTTTGCAAGATTGGGTTAAAACCGTAATCACAACCAAGGAAAATAGGAGTGTATAAAATCTATTCATAATACTATAATTATTTTTGTACGGTTATGGTAATGGTATAGGTCTTTCTAATTTTTCGGTTACCCGATACCAAGGTATATGTTTGGGGTTGCGTAAAATCTGTCCACACTCCCATAAATGGCTCAACTAACATATCATTTGACCCTAAAGCACAGTAGGGCTTAACTTTGGTAAGATTTGTGCCAAATTTAGCAATACCCGTAACAGTTAATTTGGTGGTGTCGATTCCGTTTGTAAACGTTAGCGGACTAACCAAAACAGTTTGATTGTCTGCTCCCACTAAACTAAAACTACTCATGTAGCAGGTAGTATTTTCGGTAATTAGTAAGCCGTTATCGTCTATGGGATATTTTTTACACGATATCGCAGTTAAAATACTGCAGATTACTGTGATCACTACTATATATTTCTTCATTTTTTTACGATTATAATTATAGCCAAGGTTCGTTTTGGGTAAGCTTAGGGTTATTTAGAATTTCTGTACCTGGAATTTGCATGATATAAAAGCGTTGGAAATCTCTAGCAATTGCATTTTTAAATTCGTCGCGAATAAATATGTTCCAGGTATCAACAGCGGTATAACCATTTGGCTGAGGCCAAGTTTCTTCAACTTTATTCCAGCGACGTAGGTCGAAAAATCTGCTTCCTTCTGCAGCTAGCTCTACGATCCGTTCTTGCTCTATGGCATCAAAAAACGCAGATTTCGTTGCAAATACCGAGCGATCTAACGGAGGTAAATTACCCCGCTTTCTAATTTTATCTACCAAATCGAAACATTCTGCAGTAGGCCCACTCACTTCATTTACCGCTTCTGCATACATTAAATATACATCTGCTAAGCGCATCATCCACGAATCTTGTGGACCACTTTCACGTGCATAACCACTAATCTGGCGAATATATTTACGATATAAATAACCAGTAACCGCACCTTCAGAAAACATGAAAGGTGGTGTTGGTGCAGTGGTTTTAAACTGGAAAGTTAACACTCTAGAGGTTACTGTTCCATCAGCCAAAATCTCATTAATAGTGGTCCCGTCCCACATTACAGTAGCTTGAAGTCTGTAATCTCTACCTGCATAACTTTCTGGGTTTAAGGCAGAATTTGTTCTTGTTCTTGCATCAGCAGCCGATCCAGGATTTAAAGGAACCACTGGAGGAGCAAAACCCCCTGTTGAAAGTAATTGATATCTATTCACCAAACGCATCGTTGGTGCTACATTTACCCCCCCTGCACCTGTACTCCTTGTTCCAAAATCATACAAATACGTATCTCCATAAAATTGATCCGATTGCCCATCTGACGCGCCAAAGTTCGGGCCACCATTTGTAAATGCAAAAATAATTTCCGAAGCATACGCTTGATCTTCGTGCGCTCCATCAAACAACTCACCATAGGACGGTGCAATGGCTGAACCTGGCAAACCTGCATTATACAACGATCTTCCATACGCTGGTTTCATGATTTCTGCAAAATCAGCCGCCGCTCCATTATAATTGGTAGTAGCCTCTGCAGTATTTCCCGCATTTTTTGCCCAGCATGCCCAATACAATTTAATTTTTCCTCTATAGCCAATTATTGCAGCTCTAGTTGCACGCCCTTGTTCACTCTTTATTACTGTAATAGGAACATAAGTTGCCGCAAGATCTAAATCTGCAATAATTTTATCCTTAATGGTTGCTTTGGAAGTCTTGGTTAATGAGTATGCTTCCGCATTGCCATTTAATATATTTTCATAATAAGGAACATCTCCCCATAAGTCTATTAATCTGAAGTAGGTAATCGCCCTTAAGAACATGGCCTCGCCTTCTACACGATGCAATTCGTCAATGTTCGCGGCAACCGTTTCTTTTGCAAGCATTCCTCTTGTGTTCTCAATTACGTAATTCGCTCTATTTACACTTCTGTACAAATCATTCCAGTGACGAGATAAGCCCGATCCAAATGAACTTGTCGGACCATAAGAATAGGGTCTGCCAGAGATACGACTATACATCATATCAGAAGCGCCGTCCCAAGCGTATGTTTTGTAAAATGCTTCTCTCGAAGCTACATACGCTCCATATAATGCACTTGTTGCATCCGCCACTTTGGTGAAGTAATTAGCGGTAGAAAGCTTACCTGGATCATTTTCATCGAGTAATGCTTTTTTACAAGAGCTAGAACAAATGATAGTGAGTAGTAAGGTAAAATATACTATTTTTTTCATCTTTTTAAATTTAAAATCCTACAATCCAATATTCAAACCAAATGATATCGACTTAAGCAATGGGAATGGATCATCGTTGAAATTTTGGAAACCATTTCCTTGGGTCGATTTCTCTGGATCAACACCTTCCCATTTGGTGATGGTGAAGAGGTTTTCTGCTGTGCCATAGATTTTTATTCTTTCGACACCCAATTTTTTCAAATATTTAGAAGGAACATTGTAGCCCAATTGTAGATTCTTTAATCTTAAATAATCCGTACTTTGAAACCAGAAATCCGACTCTGGGCGATTATTAGCAGCATTGCTCGACACAATACGTGGCAAAGAAGCATTTCTATTATCTAAGGTCCAAACATCAGTTAAATAGCGTTCTTGAAATGCATAATGTGTGGTGCCTATATTTACATTAGTCATATCCTCGAGAAGATAATCCCATCTTCCGGTAGTGGCCTGGAACAAAACACTTAAATCGAAACCCTTAAAGCTACCGAATAAGTTCATTCCATAATTTGCCGGTGCTCTTTGCTCATTGATATAAGGATTTGCTTTTTTATCGTACGAGTCGATTTGCCCATTACCATTTAAATCCTTATAAAGCAAATCGCCAGGCGATACATTTACGTTTCCTTGAAAAGGAGCACTATATATATCATTCCAAGTTTGGGCAATACCTAACGACTGCATTTGATAACTAAAGAACCATGGCATATTGATAAAGTTCTTACTGAAATTTAAGCGCTGATTCCATTTCTCTAAACGATCTAAGTTATAAGCAAAGTTAAATGTTGCTCCATAATTAAACTTGTTGATGTTAGATTTCCAACCTAAGTTTAATTCTAAACCTTGATTTCTGAAGGTACCAATATTAATACGCGGTGCAGACAATCCAGTTAATAAGGTAGAAAGTGCTGAGGGACGAATTAAATCCGTAGTTACACGATCATAAACATCAATTTCGGCAGTTAACTTATTATTAAAGAATCCCAAATCTAAACCAATGTTAGCCACCGTTGTTTTCTCCCAAGTAAAATCGGCATTTACGGCTTTGTTCGAGCTTACGCCCGATACAAGTGTATTTCCATTTAAAATATAGGGTGTAGAAACAAAGGTACTCAATTGCTCATACCTGCTTACGCCAGTATTGTTACCTAAAGAACCGTATGAAACTCGAAGCTTAGCCGAAGAAACAACTTTCTTTAAGGGCTCGAAAAATTTCTCTTCCGAGAATCTCCAACCAGCTAGAACAGATGGGAAATACCCCCACTGATGACCTTTTGCAAATTTTGATGACCCATCGGCACGAAATGTTGCTTCAAATAAATATTTTTCATCAATGCTATAATTAAATCTACCTACAACAGATTGTAGGCCTTCTTCAGAAGAACTTCCCGAAACACCTGGTGTTAAAGTATTACTACTGTTGTTTCCGATTTCGGTAATCCTTTCATCTAAACGGCCTCCAACTGAAACTCCAAAACCCCTATCTAACCAATGCTCTTCAGATGCTAAGGCTAAAACACTTAATTGATGGCCTTTAAATAGCTCCTTTGTATAATCTATTCTACCTTGAAGTTGCGTTTTAAATCCTTGCAAAGAAGCATCACTCAATGCTGATGTTGCAGGAAATAATTCGAAAACTGACCCACCAGTCTGGAAATTATATAAATTTACTCCTAAATCTGAATAACTTTTTTGAAATTGATTATAATAACTTAATGCATAATCCACCCTTGTAGTTAATCCTTTAATTGGTGTCCATGCCGTATAAATGCTCGAATTTAATTCTTGACGTTGACGTAAATTGTGTCTTGCATTAATTTCTGCGTATAAATTCGTACTATTTGCGGCCTCTCCATAAGCCATTGCCCCACCATATTGTTTGGTAGCTTCATTATAAGGTAATATACCAACGATAGCGAAAATCAAGGGAGCATTGGTACTGCTATAATCTAAAAATCCATTTGCTAAACCAAACGTTTGGTTAGACCATGAGCCTGTTGCACGAATACCCGCCGTGATGTTCTTTCTAATCTTATAGTCACCATTAAAACGAAAATTATAACGATTAGCATCATTATTAATGAGAATACCTTTTTCGTCATACACCCCTACAGATAGAAAATAATTTCCAGTTTCGCTTGCACCTTGAGCAGAAATGTTGTGATTTTGCACATTTCCTCTGCGTATGATCCAATCTAACTGGTTTTCATTCGGGAAACGAACGGGATCTACCATACTTTGTGATAACCACTCATCAACAGTACCATCATAAAAGCCTGGCGCGGTTCTCCCGTTTCTAGCTGCACGCTGATGTAAGGTAAGCGCCATGCCATAATCTTCTAATATATTATAGAAATTGGTTGGCTTAGAGGTTCCATAGGTTCCGGTGTAGTTAATTTTAGATTTTGTTAAGCCTTTACCAGATTTTGTTGTAATCAGAATTACCCCCGTTGCTGCTCTCGATCCATATACAGCTGCAGAAGCATCCTTTAAAATTGAGATATTCTCAATATCGTTCATATCCAAACGATTGATATCAACATCTGTAATTCCATCAACAACCACTAATGGGTTCGTGGTAGACCCAGAATTTGGCGTACTTAATCCTCTAATTAAAAGTTTTGCACCAGATGAGCCTGCTAATCCTGTGCTTTGCTGAACGGCCAAACCGGGTGCCAAACCCGATAATGCTGTAGAAACATTGAAAGTTGCCCGGTTAGAAATCTTTTCGTCAATATTGATAGATGTGATCGATCCTGTAACGGTAGCCTTCTTTTGCGTACCATAACCTACAATCTGAACTTCATCCATCATGTTTTCTTGTTCGGCTAGCTTAACATTAATTTCTGTTCGTGCGCCAACAACAATTTCTTGGGTAACAAATCCAACATAGCTAAAGACCAACGTAACACTGTTGTCTGGAACTGTAATTTTGAATTTACCATTCTCATCTGTCGCTACACGCATAGTTAATCCCTTTATCTGGATGTTTACGCCAGGTATAGGCATCCCTTTCGTGTCGTTAACTGTTCCGGTTACTACCTTATCTACAGGAATAGCTTCACGTATCGTATAGCTTGCATGCAAATTTTTTGGCATAACCCAAAGCTGCAAGACGAGTAACAAAAAAAATAATAAAAGTTTTCTCATACTGAATTTTTGGTTTATTGATTTGGTTTGGTTTTCTTTTATTGGATTTAACCGATATATCAAAGTTATCCGTTGCTGTAGCGCTAAAAATGGAAAATTTAATGAATGCAATGGATAATTCTATGAATACATTTAAGTATTTAAGCGTATAAATAGAAAGATATCATGTACTACATGAAAAAATAGACCACATATAAATTTGGTGTTAAATAATAATTAAATTTTATAAGCAATCAATAATTGCCCTTAATTAGTCTTTAAGGCAATTTTTTTACTGCATATTGTTTTTACATTAAAAATGATTGATCATCGTTTTGTATGAAAATTTTTGCCAACATGTTTTTAAAATTCTGAAAAAGATGGACAGATTTATTAAAATCAAGCAACTCAAATCTGTACTCCATTAATCAAAATCGGGATTATAAAATTCTATTATTCTCCACAAAATTTTGCATTTCAAAAAAATAAACGTTAATTAGACACTTATTAATTTGTATGAACAACGTGAACTATGTAATTGGCGTAGATTATGGAACCGACTCTGTTCGGTCTGTAGTAGTAGATACCCAGAATGGCAAAGAAATTTCATCATCTGTATTTTTATATCCAAGGTGGCAAAAAGGATTATATTGCAATGCGGCAATTAACCAATTCAGGCAACATCCTTTAGATTATATAGAAGGTTTAACCCACACCATTAAAGATTGTATTGCAAAAGCAGGTGGTCAACAAATTGCACCTTATATTAAAGGTATCGCTGTTGATACCACTGGCTCTACCCCTATTTCAGTTAACGAAGCAGGCGTTCCATTGGCATTAACAAGTGGTTTTGAGGATAATCCGAATGCCATGTTCGTGCTCTGGAAAGATCATACCGCTATTAAAGAAGCAAATGAAATTAATGCGTACGCCGCAAAATCTGAGATCGATTATTTAAAATATGCAGGCGGGATCTATTCTTCTGAATGGTTCTGGTCTAAACTACTACACATCTTAAGAACTGATAAAAAAGTTAGAAGCCATACTGTTTCTTGGGTAGAACATTGCGACTGGATTCCTTTTTTATTATGTGGCGAAACCGATGTTAAAAAAATGAAGCGTAGCCGTTGTGCGGCAGGGCATAAAGCGTTATGGGCAGAAGAATTTGATGGCTTACCCTCTGAAAAATTTTTAACTACACTCGATCCCCTATTAAAAGGGTTTAGAGATAAGTTATTTACCGATACCTATACTTCGGATGTAGCTGCGGGTACATTGAGCACAGCTTGGGCAAGCGAATTAGGATTAAGTACAGAGGTTGTAGTTGGTGTTGGCGCTTTTGATGCACACATGGGGGCAGTTGGCGGACAAATTGAGCCGTACTTTTTAAGTAAAGTAATGGGAACAAGTACCTGCGATATTTTAGTTGCTCCTAACCACGATATGGAAGGTAAATTAATTAAAGGGATATGCGGACAAGTAAATGGTTCCGTAATCCCTAACATGGCAGGCTTAGAAGCTGGGCAATCTGCCTTTGGCGATGTGTATGCTTGGTTCAAAAACTTGATTAGCTGGCCAATAAATAATTTATTATCCGAATCTACACTTCTTGATACCGCAACAGCAGAAGCTTTAAGAGTTGAATTAGAAGGAAAAATCATCGCCACCTTAAGTAAACAGGCCGAAGAATTGGGAGACAGTGATTATGAGGAATCGGCTATTGATTGGTTTAATGGCAGAAGAACACCAAATACCAATCAAGAGTTAAAAGGTGCCATTACGGGTTTAGGCTTAGGTAGCGATGCACCACGCGTGTTTAGGGCTTTAGCGGAAGCCACCTGTTTTGGTGCAAAAAGTATTGTAGAATGTTTTAAAGACCAAAATGTACCGGTAAAAGGAATTATTGGAATTGGCGGTGTGGCTAAAAAATCGCCTTACATTATGCAAATGATGGCAGATATCTTAGAAATGCCAATCCGTATTCATCGTTTCGAACACACATGCGCCTTAGGAGCCGCAATGTTTGCTTCAGTTAGTGCAGGTATTTATCCAAACGTTGAAGATGCGATGAAAGCCATGGGAACCGGGTTCGAAAAAGAATATAAGCCAAACAAGAAAAAGCAAAAAATGTATCGCGAACATTACCAGCAATATCAAACTTTAGGAAGATATTTAGAAAAATACCATAAAAGAGACATTAAGCCCTATATTTCATAAATAATGAACATTTATCAAAGTATTAAAGAGCAAGCATATGAAGCAAATATGCAATTGCCAAAGTTAAATTTGGTGCTTTTTACATTTGGCAATGTAAGTGCCGCCGATCAACAACAGGGCATATTTGCCATTAAACCAAGCGGCGTGCCCTACGAAGAATTAACGGTCGATAAAATGGTAGTAGTTGATTTTGATGGCAACACCATTGAAGGAGATTTACGACCCTCTTCCGACACAAAAACACATGCAGTGTTGTATAAAAACTGGTCGCACATAGAAGGGATTGTTCACACTCACTCTACGTTTGCAACTGCATGGGCACAATCGCAACGTGCTATTCCGATTTTCGGAACCACACATGCCGATCATTTAACGGTAGATATTCCATGTGCTCCACCAATGAATGATGAAATGATCAAAGGAAATTACGAATATGAAACCGGCTTTCAAATCATTAATCATTTTAAAGCATTAGATTTAAGTTATAAGGAAGTAGAGATGGTTTTAGTAGGCAATCATGCTCCTTTTACCTGGGGCAAAACTGCTCAAAAGGCGGTGTATAATAGTGCAGTATTAGAAACCGTAGCACAAATGGCACTTTTAACAGAACAAATTAACCCTCAAGCACCAAAATTAAAAGATTCGTTAATAAGAAAGCATTTTGATAGGAAGCACGGGGCTGATGCCTATTACGGACAAGAATAAATTACTTAGGATAACGAAAAACATAATATGATTGATTTAAAAAAATTCGAGGTTTGGTTCATTACAGGCACGCAAGATTTGTATGGCAATGAAACCCTAAAACAAGTAGCGGTACACGCACAAAAAGTTGCTGAATCGTTAAACCAAAGCAACATTTCTGTCCGTGTAGTATATAAGCCCATTGTTAAAACACCTGAAGAGATTTTCGAAACCTTGCAACAAGCAAATGTTGCGAAAAACTGTATAGGGATAATAACCTGGATGCATACCTTCTCTCCTGCTAAAATGTGGATCCGGGGGTTAAGCATCCTTCAGAAACCTTTATTGCATTTACATACGCAGTTTAACCGCGATATTCCATGGAGTACCATCGACATGGATTTCATGAATCTCAACCAAAGTGCTCATGGCGATCGCGAATTTGGCTTTATGGTTTCACGTATGCGTAAGGATCGCAAAGTAGTAGTTGGGCATTGGCAAGACCAAGAAGTAGTAAACGACATCGAAATGTGGTGCAGGGCTGCAGCTGGATGGAATGATTGGCAAGGTGCAAAATTTGCACGTTTTGGCGATAACATGCGCTATGTTGCCGTAACTGATGGCGATAAAATAGAAGCAGAATTAAAATTTGGTTTCTCTGTAAACAGCTATGGCATTGGCGATTTAGTTGAAATCATCAACAGCAGCAGCGAACAATCGATAAAAGAACTGCTTACCGAATACGAAGATAGTTACCATATGGCTGCCGATCTAAGGGTTGGTGGCGCACGCCATTCTTCGGTATATGAAGCTGCTAAAATAGAACTCGGATTACGTAAATTCTTAACTGATGGTGGGTTTAAAGGCTTTTCTGACACCTTTGAAGATTTACATGGCATGGTGCAATTACCTGGTATTGCGGCACAGCGTTTAATGGCAGATGGCTATGGCTTTGCTGGGGAGGGAGATTGGAAAACTACGGCTCTGGTTCGTGCATGTAAAGTAATGGGCGCAGGTTTGCCAGGAGGGAATGCGTTTATGGAAGATTATACGTATCATTTCGACCCCGATAATGCACTCGTCTTAGGCTCGCACATGCTAGAAGTTGATGCATCCTTAGCAAAGGGTAAGGCGAATTTAGAAGTACATCCTTTGGGCATTGGTGGCAAGGCTGATCCAGCTCGTTTAGTATTCAATGTTGCGGGTGGCAATGCCTTAAATGCTTCGTTAGTAGACATGGGCAATCGCTTCCGTTTATTGGTAAATGAAGTAAAAGCTGTTGAAGCAGAAAATGATTTACCAAACTTGCCGGTAGCAAGAGTATTGTGGAAACCACTACCTGATATGAAAACAGGATGTGCAGCGTGGATTTATGCAGGAGGAGCGCATCATACGGCATATAGTCAGAATCTAACCACTCAACATTTATCAGATTTTGCAAATATCGCAGGGCTAGAATACATAAATATTGGTGCAGATACTAAAATAAACCAATTTAGAAACGAGCTTCACTGGAATGAAGTTTACTATAAATAAAAACCTAACCAAATAAAACTTAAACTATGAACCATTTCTCTGCGGTAGATATCGCCGTTTTCATTTTCTATTTTATCCTCATATCGGGGTATGGCTATTGGATTTATAGACGAAAAAAGAACAAAGCTGTTTCTGGAAGCCACGATTTTTTCCTAGCTGAAGGATCATTAACCTGGTGGGCCATTGGAGCCTCGCTTATTGCTTCTAACATTTCGGCCGAGCAGTTTATCGGGATGAGTGGAAATGGTTTTGTAGTAGGTGTTGCAGTTGCCGCCTACGAATGGGTTGCCGCTATCGCATTGATTATTGTAGCAGTTTGGTTTATTCCTATTTACTTAAAGAATAAAATCTTTACCATGCCTCAATTCTTGCAAACCCGATACAACGAAACGGTGAGCTTAATTATGGCTATATTTTGGTTGTTTTTATATATTTTCGTTAACCTTACTTCTATCCTTTACCTTGGTTCAATAGCGATTAGTAGCATGGTAAATCCCGATTATTTTGGTGTAGTGATGATTGGCCTTGCTGTTTTTGCGTTGATTATTACTCTTGGCGGTATGAAAGTAATTGGTTTTACAGATGTAATTCAGGTAGTGGTACTAATTATCGGTGGTTTAGCAACTACTTATATCGCTTTAACGTTAGTAAGCGAACAATTTGGTCTAGGTAAAGATGCAATTGCTGGATTTAAAATGCTTCTAAAAGATGCACCAGATCACTTTCATATGATCTTGGATAAACCAGGGCCAAATAGTTCTCAAGCAGACGTAAATAAATATTTAATGTTACCCGGTATTGCCATGTATTTTGCTGGTCAATGGATTGTGAACTTAAACTACTGGGGATGTAATCAATACATTACTCAACGTGCCTTAGGTGCAGATTTAAAAACAGCTAGAACTGGGATTTTATTTGCTGGATTATTAAAGTTAGGAATGCCAATCATTGTAATGCTTCCTGGTATTGCAGCCTATGTTCTGCACAAAAATGGCGCTTTACAAGCAGAAATGGCTCCAGGCGGCCATTTTAACTCAGACAATGCGTATTCTGCTATTTTAGGATTTTTGCCAACCGGACTCAAAGGACTTTCAGTAGCCGCCTTAACAGCAGCAATTGTGGCATCATTAGCTGGAAAAGCAAATAGTATTTCAACCATTTTCACTTTAGATATTTATAAAAAATACATTAATAAAGGTGCTGATGATAAAAAATTAGTACGTGTAGGTAGAATTGCAATTTTAGCAGCTATTGTAATCTCTATCGGTTTAACTTGGAAAGATCTATTAGGCATTGGTGGCGAAGGAGGCTTTACCTTTATTCAGAAATATACCGGCTTTATTAGTCCAGGTGTATTTGCCATGTTTATTTTAGGTATGTTCTGGAAACGTACTACAGGCGCTGCAGCTATTGCTGGTTTATTAACGGGCTTCGGCTTATCTGTAGTCTTCAACAACTACGCACCATTGTGGTTTGGCAACGAAACCTGGTTGTATACTGCTTATTTAAACAAAGATGGTGTTTATGAAATTCCATTTTTAATCTGCATGGGCTTAGCTTTTGCGTTTACCATGCTGGTGATGATTGTTTTAAGTTTAGCTGGACCAAAAGTTAACCCTAAAGCCTTCGAAATTGATAAATCCATGTTTAAAGTGGCACCTTCTACCATGGCATTAATTGTGGTAACACTAATGTTGATTACCTTAATTTATGTAAGGTTCTGGTAAGAATAATTTATACCTCGCAGGTTTTTAAAACCTGCGAGGTGTATTATAAAGTTACTAATGCCTTTATTACGCCATTCTTTGGATCCAACCAATTCGAAAATTCAGCTGCCACTTCATCAAAAGCAACACGATGGGTAATATAATTCGTCGGTTTAACTAATCCTTGCTTCATGGAACGGATTACATGCTCAAAATCCTCAATAGTTGCGTTTCTGCTACTCATTAATGTACCTTCTCTTTTATGAAATTCTGGGTGACTAAAAGATAATTCTTCCTTTTGTAGACCGATTAGTACAAATCTAGCACCATGCGCCATATATTGAAAGGCATTATTTATCGCTTTCTGACTTCCGGTAGCATCGATTATTACCGTTGGCATATCACCTCCAGTGATTTCAGCTAACTGTGCTGATACATTGTTAGCCAGCGCATTTACAACATAATCTACTTTTAATTTATCTTTACAAAAGGCCAATCTCGAATCATTAATATCTAGCGCAATAACTCTTGCTCCCGCGATACGGGCAAATTCCATCGTTCCCAAACCAATCGGGCCAGCACCGATAACCAATACAAATTCATCTTTTTGTATTCCTGCTCTTCGCACACCGTGTGCTCCGATGGCTAAAGGCTCTACCAAAGCCAGTTCATCAAAGCTTAGTCCTTGGCCATGTAATAAGCTACGCGTTGGAACAGAAAGGTATTCACGCATTCCACCATCAACATGTACACCGCAAACTTGCATTTTAACACAGCAATTAGGTTTATTCGATCGGCAAGCAATACATTCGCCGCAGTTAAAATAAGGAATAAACGTTACAGCCTCCCCTATTTTAAACTCTTCTGAACCATCAATTTCTACCAATTCTCCTGAAAGTTCATGTCCTAATACTCGTGGATAGCTAAAAAAGGGTTGCGTTCCTTCAAACGCATGAAGATCGGTACCACATATTCCAATGCGCCTAATTTTTAGAATAGCATGATTTTTTTGTAATAGTAGTTCTTCCGTTTCGCTATATTCAAAATGTCTTGGTGTTGTGCAGGTTAGTGTTTTCATGTGGGCGGGTGGCTGATTAGTTAGCATTCGCAAGTGCTCTATCTAAATGTACATAGCCCCCATCAACGTGAACAATTTGTCCGGTAGTATGGCTCGATTTATCAGACATTAAGAAAGCCGCCATGTTGGCAATTTCTTCTGCCGTAGTCATTCGGTTTTCTAAAGGTATTTTCGAGGTTATTTCTTTCAATTTTGCATCAGCATCTGCTAAGGTCTCTATCCAGGTTTCGTAAGCCGGTGTCCAGCATTCGGCCACTACAATGGCATTAACACGTATTCCGTGTTTCAGGAGTTCAACCGCCCATTCGCGGGTTAAGGCATTTCTACCTCCATTTGCAGCTGCATAAGCGGATGTATTGCCTTGGCCGGTTTCTGCAGTTTTAGAGGTAATGTTTACAATTGCACCTTTCGATTTAGTTAACGCTGGCAAAGCATAATGAGCCATAAGGTAATAATGAACAACATTTCGATGTAATGATGCCATAAAATCAATATAATTTCCGTTTTCTAGTCCTACTCCATCGTTTACACCTGCATTATTTACCAGTCCATCAATCTTTCCAAATTTATGTACAATAGCTTTTACTACCTTTTCACAATCTTCAGGCTTTGCCAATTCGGCCACAAACTGAGCTGCTTTTCCACCTTTTTCTTCAATAGCTGCAACTACCTTAAGGTTATCCAACTCCTTACGACCAACAATTACGGCAATAGCGCCTTCAGCTGCAAAAACTTCTGCAATGCCCCTTCCAATTCCTTTTGCACCACCCGTAATGATGATGATCTTATCTTTTAAGTTTAGATTCATATTTCTTATTACTATTTTTCTATTTTTTGAAATGTTTTAATGTTAAAAAAGTTGAATGTTTTGGGCGCACACAATTTTTTGTCATATTTAAAATGCTAGAACTTTATAACATTCCAATATTCCAACATCACAACATCTTTAGCCCTCTCTTCTGGCAAAATCTTTACCAACTCCAATTTTCCATTCTTCACAACCCCTTCAATTGTAGTTTGGTAAGGCGCATGAAGTTTAAAATGTACATCCCATTCTTTTGGCCAAGCTGGCAGCAGAAAGATTTTATCTCCATCGTATTGAACCAGCATATCTTGTAGGCCTATCATTCCCGATCCGCCCCAATTATGATCAGGTGTCCAATCGTAGCCCGGACCCCAGAAAGCAGGAAATCTCCGTCCCGAATTTTTCAATTTCTGAACCGTTAAATCTGCAGCTTCTTTGGTTAAACCCAAACGTGCAGCAAAAATATTATCCTGTTTCCAGCCCACATAGCTTCTAAATTTTAATACATCGGTATCATATTTAAAGGTATTTATAGCCGTGTCCAATCCAGGTTTCCCAATTCCATACATCCCCCATGGAAAAACAGGATAAAGCTGCGGACTTTCGGTATTGTTAATCCGCTCCCAGGTTTTAGCCGGAGAAATGGTAGGATGCCCCTTAAATTCCCTAAACGACAGTGGTGGAATCATTTTTAACAGGCTTTGCCATTCTTCTTTCTGCTTTGCCGATACGTTTTCGAGTGTCAATAATCGCATTAAAATGGTTTTTAAACCTGCAATAGTCGAAGTGGCATTATTGGCCATCTTATACGTTTCAGCGGCAGAGCCCGGATATAAAACCAAATGACCATTCGCATCTAATGGTTTACTTCCTCGCTGTTTTGCGAGATAAAGATAATGTTCTTTAAAAAAGGTTAAACTACTTTCAATTAGAGGCAAATATTCATCAATGTTATTTCCATTGTATCTTTTGGTTTCCAAGATCATCAAACAGAACTCCAAAACCGTATCCCACTCGTACTCTAACCAGGCATTGTATTCCATTCCCATGTCATATTTTTCGGGCCGTTTCCATCCATATTCTGTTGGATTAGGCAGACCAAAATTCTCGATTTGCTCGGTAAAACTTGCCCCATTATGTCCCCAAGCCGCACTTGCTCTTAGTTCAGCATTTTTTAGCATTCGATTGTAAAAATCAAATTGTGGTTTCATCAGCTCAAAATCGCCACTTTTAAGCATTGGCCAATACACTAAACGTTGATTTTGAGCGGTATGTGTTCCACCTCCCCAATTTCTAAAATCAGGTGTATAGTTTAGGCTCGTATCCGTTAATTGTGGATCGAATGTAAACAAGCCTCCATTAAATTTGGTAGGCCATTCGCTAAATGCATTACAACCCAACATATATCGAAATAGCTGATAGTTTTTACCTGCTTGGTTGGCAAGAGAATCCTTCGAATTGATTTCAATAAAACTCCTATCCCAGTAATTGTTCCACCACTGCTTTGTGGCAAGCTCGCTCTTTAAATATTCTTTTTTAGAAGTATAGCGAATGGACTTTAAGTGATTACTATAGGTTAACTTCGAAATGTTTTGAGATGTGCTAAAACCAATACTAATACCTTGGGATTTTACAGGTTTTTTACTTTTAAGGTTCCAAGCCCTAAATGTTGTATTTAAGTACCGACCATCATACTTACCTGCAGCAACCATATTTTCGCCTTGAACGATGCCTCCAAAAATTAAATTCTTTAACGGATTATAAAATTGGCTCGAATAATCTGCTAAACCTTGCTGTTTAAGCACCACATCGAACATGGTTTCTGTCTTATTTTGATGATAAAAGTGAATCGCATTACCCACAAAATCAACTTCATCTTTATACATTTTTATTACGCCTTGGGGAGCAAATTTATAGGAATTCTGCTGATTCTCTCGTCCTTTTACGATCCGATCTTCGAAGCGCCAATTCTCGTAACTAACCAATGTTGTTAGAGCAATATTTGAGTTAACTTCAAAATTTACAATAGGCTTAAAAACATCAACCCATATCTTAATTTTAGCAGCTAGCTTTCCCTTTGAACCTGAAATTAGTACATATCCGTCTTTTACAACTAATTCTTGCTTAAAGTTATCGCCTTCGAGCGGATTGGGACTTAACTTTAATTTTACTCTTCCTAATTTTAAAAGGGTGTTATTTTCATCAAACGTGCCACTTCTTGCTAAGTATGCGTAAATTTCACCCTTTTCTACCCAAACATTTAAGCCAATGTTGCCACCACCACAAGGCATAGATTCAGAAGAATTTCTGCTCTGGGAAGTCCAGATTACGTTCGAATTTTGTGCCTTAGCGGTGAGCGTTAAGAACAAAAATAATAGTACTACACTAGGGTTGAGTATTGAGTATAGCATATTGCGATCTAGATGCCTAAGGATTATCCTAAGAATCATGCTACATGCACCCTGTCTTAATATGCAATACTCAAATTTCATATCTTAAATCGTATACCAAATTACCAATCATCACTTCTAAACGACGATACCGGCAATCCATCGGTACCGAATAACTCTCCTTTAACATAATTTTTAAATGCATAGCGCACAGCAACAGGTTCTTTTACCTCACTTGCATTTACCACCACTGTGTTGCCACTTATGACTGCTTTAGCTGGATAAAATTTCTTGTCGGCACCTGCAATTTCAAATAAGGTTAATTCTTTCCAAAATGAAGTTAATCCATTTGGCACGTTTTTAAATTTTACAATTGCTTTATTTTTATCGATCGTTATTGATTCGTACATAGGACTTTCGGCTCCAAACCCTTTAATCCCATAGCTTTTCGCTAGTGCGATGTAAGCCAATCTTTCGCCTACATCTTTTTTATTTGGTGGATGAATGGTTAAATCGTCGCCAATATCTAATAATACCGCCATTCCCGAATTCGGAATACGTGCTTGTGCTTTTCGCTGGGCATCTCTAACATAAGCCGAATTCAATTTTACATTGCTTTTGTCGTTAGTAGCATAATCGTAATGAAAAGGAGCAATTTGTGCATAGTAGAATGGAAATTCGCCTATATCCCATGCTTTTCTCCAGCTCGAAACCATTGCTGGAAATAAATCTAAGTAGCGATCTGGTTTATCGTAATTCGATTCGCCTTGGTACCATATCATGCCCCTAACGCCATATCCAATTACCGGATAAATCATCCCATTATAAAGGGTTGTTGGTGTGCGGCTCACTTCCTTTATAGTATCTGTTTTTGCAGGAATTTTAACTTCTGGGAAGGCATTTAAATCTTCGGCCGACATCCATGCTTCGATAGTAGATCCCCCATAACTATCGTTGATTAATCCGATAGGGACATTCAAAAGTTCACTCAAAAGCGACCCAAAATAATACCCCGTTGCACTAAAGTTCGACACTGTTTCTGGTTCGGCAATCTTCCATTCAGATGGTTTACTGTTCTCTTGTTTTTCGGTTATTGATGATCGAGGAACGGTATAAAGTCTGATATTTTTATTTGTTGATTTTAATATCACCTCATTAGAACCTGTTAAGGGTTGATTTTTAAATCCTTTCATCGGCATTTCCATATTCGATTGACCGCCACAAAACCATACTTCTCCGATTAGGATATCGGTTAAGGTTAACGCTTCGCCATCGTTAAACGTAATATTGAAAGGACCACCAGCTTTAGGTGTAGCGACTTTTATTTTCCATTTACCTAAATTATCGGTCTTAATGGTATACATTTGCTTATTCCAAGAGGTGATAATTTTTACCATAGCACCAGGTTTTGCCCATCCCCATAGGGCTACATTACTTTGCTGCTGCAATACCATGTGGTTAGTAAAAATAGACACGAGTTTTACCTTTGCAGAGGCATTTTGCAACCCTGCGAAAAGTAGGAGTGATAAGATTATTTTTAATTTCATTTAGTTGTTATTTAATTTTCAATTTGCCTTGGGAGCATAATGTAATCAATTTTTAGCATTTTGTATTTTTCTAACGACTTAAAGGTAACCAAACCGACATTTCTGAATGCCCTCTATTTCCCCAGGCATAATAAGGAATTAACTTTATGGGTATGGCGGTGCTACTGGCCGAAACAGGCCTATAAAGCACCTTGGCCCATGTTTTAGACGCCACCATTTTAGCATTGCCAACTAAACTCATCATACGTGCCCCATCGATGGTAATTGGCATGGCTTTTAACTGAATGGATGCTGGTATAAAAGCATTAAAAATGCTTTTTCCTGGCAAATCAGGCGATTCTAAGCAGTACACAATCGGCCCGCGTTTTATCGCTACCTGATTTCTATTTTCTTCTACTAATGGATTGGCTTCAATTAATGTCGCTTCCATTGGGAAAACAAGTTCAATAACATCACCCTTTTTCCAAATTCTGTTTACCTCGGCATAGGTTCCACTTATTAATTTTGCAAGTGCTGGCTTACCATTGATGCTTAGTTTAGCATTGTTTGTCCATCCCGGAATGCGAAAAAACATCGAAAATGCTGTTGCCTTGGTTTCGTTTATGGTAATTTTCAGGTTTCCATCCCATGGGTAATTGGTTGTTTCTTCCAACGCTACATGAGAACCATCATCAAGTTTAATTTTCGCTTTATTTGCTCCGTATAAATTAAAATAAATACCTTTTAACGATGTACTGTAGGCATAATCGCTTACTTCGGCAATGGTCCTCACCAAGTTGGGTGGACAACAATTGGATAACGAAATATAGGGTACGCGATCTTTAGACCAGCGTTGCTTAAAAGGTAAAGCATCAGATTGGGCAAGCGGGTTGGTGTATAAAAAGTTCTTCCCGTTTAGGCTAATGCCTGATAAAACACTGTTATGCAACCCAAGTTCCATTATATCCGCGTATTTTGCATCACCAGTAAGCTGTAACATCCGCCAGTTAAATAGTACATGACCAATATTTGCGCAGGTTTCGTTATGTGCTGTAAAGTTTGGCAATTGAAAATCGCGACCAAAGGCCTGATGTATTTTTTGCACCTCATTAGGATTGTACGAAGTGCCATCGGGCGATGTACCATCGTACAAAGAACCATTTCCACCAGTAACGTACATTTTATGGGTATTGATGTCGTTCCACATTAAATTTAAGATCCGCAATAACGAATCGTTTCCTGTTTCTGAATACAAATCTGCCACGCCAGCGTATAGATAATTTGCACGAACTGCATGTCCCATGGCTTTGGTTTGTGCTAAAAACGGTATGCGATCTTGATTATCGTCGGTACCATCGTCTATCTTCCCTTTAATGGCGATTAAATGCTTGGCTAATTCTAAATAACGAGGGTCTCTAACGGTACGATACATTTCGATTACGCCCATATAATGCGAAGGGCAGATAGCATTTCGAGCTAAAGCAGGCGATGCGGTTTTATAAAAACCATATAGATAATCTGCTGCTCTTTTGGCTACCTCCAGCAGATTGGTTTTCCCTGTGGCACGATAATGTACACAAGCGGCAGTCATTAAATGCCCAATGTTATAAGCTTCAAAACTCAATCGATCTTGAAATTGATCCTTCGTACCCGTGTTGCGTTGTTCGATCATGGCTTTGGTATAGATGTAGCCGTCTTCACGTTGTGATTTTGCGATTACCGAAATAGCTTTATCCATAATTTCAATTAGCTTTGGATTATGCGTAGAAGCATACAAACTTGCCATAGCTTCAAGGGTTTTATAATAATCGCCATCGTGAAAAGAAGGTCCTTTATGCTTACCCGTATCTAAACCTGCCGCAATTTCGAAGTTTTTAAAGGCGTGGCTTATCGTTGGATCGTTGTAAATGTTCCACATATTGGGCACCATAATTTCGGTAGCCACTTTAAACCGATCGGCCCAAAAACCTGTAGTCCACACTACACTTCCCATATCTACCCCATGTAATTTAGCATATAGACTTTTTGAGTTATTGGTGAGGGCTTTTTCTTGAGTTTTAGCGGGAGTTGTTAAGAACATTATAATCATTAATAGTCCGAAAAACCAGAAATCGGGAAGTCTGAAAGCATGGAGCATCTTTACTCCAAAATTTTTAAATCGTGTTATCATTTCTCTTCAATTTCTAAGGTTATGGGACCGAACAATCCTGCTGGATTTAATGGTTTTCCAGCTAACCTAAATGGTGCGGTAGTTTTGGTTAAACGCTTATTTTCAGGTAGTTTTTGATCGCCAATTAAACGATTTGCCCAGGTGTTGGTTATCGCTACCGTTATTTTATTTTCGCCTTTGGTTAAGGCTTTACTAATTTCAAGTTGAAAAGGTGGAGTCCATAACACACCATACGAAACTCCATTCACTTTAACTTCGGCGATGCTCGAGAAGTTTCCTAAGTTGATCCATGTTTTTTGTTTTGGCGCTTCATCGAGTAAGAAGGTTTTGGAATAAATGGCGGTGCCTGAATAATAATTCAGGGTAGTATCGGCATGCTTGGTCCAATCGACAAGGGTATTGAATTGTAGAGGTTCTTTTGGTCCGCCAAATGCAGGGTCGAATTTTACTTCCCAATTGGTCGAAAGATCGGTAAGCGTTTTGAAATTTATCCAGTTTTGCTTTCTAATTTTATCCGTTAAAACAATATCGTCTTGAAAAATGACAAATACTGATTCATGAGGTGCAAATTTTAAAGTCAATGAAGTTAAGCTTCCATTTTTATGTGAGATAACATTCATATACCTATCATAAACAGCATCATATAAAACGGGAATTTTATTATCTATTCGAAATTCAAACTCTACATATCGCTCTTTATCTTGTTGATTAGCGATAAAATAAATGTCTTTATCATTTGCTTTCCGGTGGGTAAAGGCTATGCCTTCGGCATAAGTTGGAGGAGAACCCTGCACATTCGATTTACGATGGGCCATTAAATCTCGGGAAAGTCCGAGTTCACTAAAATCACTAGGGATAAAAGGAGCTTTATATACTTTTCCTAAACCAATTTCCTTTACTACATAAGTTTCGAGCTTTCGATTTTTTACGGTTTTGAAATTTTCGCCCCAAATCTGGTTCACCACTTGGTCGAATTCTTCTTTACTTTTTTGCTTCAATCCTGTTTGATACAAAGGTTGTTCGGCCACAATGATGCTTGCTCCCGCCTTAACCAAATCCAACAATTTCTTCACCGTTTCGTAGCTTAAGTATTGATAATTGGGATTTAAGCTTAGTTTCCCCGAGATGATTAATATTTTGTAGGTAGCTCCGCTCTCGAAGACGATTTCTTTGTTTTTAACCGTTGCAGTAGTTAAAACATCTGGATTAAAGCTATCATAAGCATAGCCATTTAACGGATTTACCCAATTTTCTGGATCGGCCATATTGGCTGAGTGATTTACCCCTGCAGGTTTAGATCTTAACGGCTCACCAATATTAGCTAATCGTTTTGCTTCGGCTTCTACTACAGCTGAGCCAAAAATACCTGGTAATATAGGCACTAGCCGATCTGGCAATATTGACCTACGAGGGAGTTCTTCACCTGTAAAAACAGCGATATCAACTACTGGTTTACCTTCTTGAAGTAAACTTTGTGCTCTTTCTGCATAATCAACCCAAGCTTTCCCTTGCTTCCACCATGTTTGGTCGCGCTGAAAATATAATCCAACTCCATCTAAGGTCATCCCCGGTTTCTGATCAACCCAAGGATTGTGTGTAAATACATGGAAAACCATCTTATTTATTCCCAATGCAAAATTCCGATCCATTAGCGTTTTCATATTGCCAGGATGTTCGTTCCAATCCATTCTTAGGGTAGTAAAAGCCTCGGCTTGAATACTATTTTTTCCATAAATATGCGCTCCAGAAATGGCATCGAGCATGTCGTTAGGTTTATCGTGGGTTGGACTATTTAGCCAAAACTCGCCCATAGGGATATTTACTTTTTTGTAATGCATTAATCCATCACTCAACATCGTAGGCGCCACACTTTCGGCAGTAAATTCAACTCCTTTTTCTTTTGCAAGTTTTGCTAGGGTTCCATAAAACTGGTCCACCACCAGTTCAGCTATGGTTTTACGTACATCATAGAGGAAGTTTTCTGATGTTTCTATACTTTGAACAGGTAAGCCTGTCATAATCGGCAAATAAGGTAGTAAATCATAGCCTCTTCGCTTTAAAAATTCGGCTTTAAATACGGGCGACCAATTCTGGCTTCCGCATTCCCAACTATCTACATGAAAAGTATTCAGTACTTTGGCAGCTATTTCTGGCCCACCCTGTTTTAGGGCTTCCCCAAACCAGCTATTAAATTGCAAGGAAATGGCTTGTGGATTAAACTTATCGCATTCTAGGCCTATTGCAGCCCCTCCCGTCGCATTTCGCTGCCCTGTAGAAGTGTGTCCCACCCGTAAAATGGTCCATTCTCCGCTAGGGGGAGTCCAATCTAACGTGCCATTGGTATGGAGCAGCTTAGTTAAATTGATCATCTTTTTAAGCGGAATCGCCAAGTTATTGGGAACTTCTTTACGCGTGGTTCTTCTGCTTACTCGCCAAATGGAGCCATTTTTTCCTTCATAGTGCCCTATTTTAGCTTCAGCAGATAATTCTAGCGTAATGATTTTTAGGGATTGTTTCCATTTGGCCGCATCTAAATCTTCAGATCCCGGTTCTGATCCTGCTTTATTGTATTGGAAGCGGAAAAACTTAGCTGTAGTTGGCACTATAGCATGGGTAAAATCTTCATCTGTGTCTTGCCATCCGTGGCGTGGCGCTTCGAGTTGTGTAACCTTACGGAACGTACTCCCATCCTCACTTACTTCGAGAATTAAGCGATTGGATTGATAATTATTCCCACTTGTTTTAATGTTGATGCTTCTGCAGGTAAAGGGCTTTGCAAATTCGTACTGAATCCAAAGTGGATCACTCGAACTAAAACTTTGTGTATTATCGGCTTTTATTAGTCGGCCAGCATCTGCCCCATTACTGGTTGTAATTTTAGGAATTACGGTTTGGGTATTACTATGTGCGCCAACTGGCGATGGATACGCATAAACCGCAATATCTTTATAATACCCTTCTTTGGTTTCGGGTTGTGGAAGGGTGATTTTTCCTTTTATACCTCCTTTTAGGGTGAGTTTAGACGAGACGACTTTTTGCATTGAAAGTGCTGGAGTAATCCACGGACCACCGGCTAGAGCAAAACCATCGCTAATATGCATTCCTAATTTCAAATCCAATCGTTTCGCTTCACTGAAAGCAAATTTTACCATATCCCACCATTGTGGTGTAAGTTGATTGCTTGCAGGTTGGTATAAAGGAGGATTAGATGATTTTTCACCTTTTATGGTCATTAAATATGCACCTCCTATCCCATTTTCTTTCATTGCTTCTAAATCTGCCGTAATCCCAGCTTTAGAAATACCAGCTTGTACCCAATACCAAAACACCCAAGGTTTAGCAGAATCAGCTTGCTGGGCGTAGGAAATTCTTGCGAAGCAAAAGCTTAGTGTTAAAAGAAGGAGTACTTTAGTAACTTTCATTTTTTTAACTAAATTTCTATGGGGTTGCAGTCTTGTTACTTGCTACTTATCTTATATCCGCTTATTCCAAAATAGAGAATAACCAAAAAACAAACTAGGGGGATACTGTATCCAATTTGGATGTTATCACCATAAACATCAATTAACTTTCCCATAAAAACGGGTAGAATTGCACCGCCAACTATCGACATAATTAACCACGATGAACCTGGCTTAGTGTCGTTCCCAATGCCTTCAATACCGAGGCCAAATATGGTTGGAAACATGATCGACATGAAAAAGCCCAAACCACCTAAAGCATACACTACAAACGAACCTTGTCCAAATATGGCCACTAAACAAAGCAGTACAGCAATTACGGCATATATTGATAATAATTTGTTGGAAGCAATATATCTTAACAAAAACGTACCAACAAACCGTCCAGTTAAAAATAACGTGCCGTATAAGGCCAAATATTTCACCGCGGTTAATTCATCAAATCCTCCACCTTGTTGTGCTGCCCGAATAAAAAAACTAGTTACACAAACCTGTGCACCAACATAAAAAAACTGCGCAATAACTGCCCATCTTAAATGTTTGTGATTTAAAGAACCAAAAAAACTACCTGTTGCAGCACCATCAATGCTTTTCGTTTTAATTTCTGGCAATTTCATAAAATAGAAAAGCAAAGCCACTAACACAAGTACAGATCCCAAAATAATATAAGGTAACTTAACAGTCGAAGCTTCTTCTAAAAAGTAGTTGTTACGTACAACATCGGTCATGGCAGCTAATTCTTCTTGTGTATGTGATTTACCAGATAGGATAAAACCTCCAACAACAGCTGCAACTGGCGCAGCCAATCCGTTAAACGTAGCCGCTAAATTTAATCTAAAAGTAGATTTAGCCGGATCCCCAAGTACAGCCGCATAAGGATTTGCCGAAGTTTCTAAAATGGTTAATCCACAACCAATAATAAATAATGCAAATAGAAATAAATTGTAAGAAAGTTCATTTGCCGCCGGAACAAACAAAAATGCGCCTAATGCAAATGTGAGCAAGCCCGTAATCATACTTACTTTATAACCCCATTTTTTAAGAATTGCCCCGGCAGGTATAGCCATCAAAAAGTAAGCAAAAAACACTGAGGTGTCTATCAAGGTAGATTGAACATTATTTAGGTTGCAAGCTTTTTTTAGATGCGGAATAAGTACCGAGTCTAAATTGTGGGCCATACCCCATAGAAAAAACAAGCTTACTACGAGTATAAATGGGACTAAGAATTTCTTTCCCGACGAGTTATCGCCTGCTAATGTTACTTCAGTTTGGTTGTGGTTCATACATTTTTAGTTTTTTGGTTGGTTAGTTTGTTAGTTAATGGTCTATTAGCCATTAGCGGATTTTTTCTTAACAACTAGTAAATGCTCACATACAAGCACGACGTCGCCATGTTGATTAATAATTTCTACGTGTTCGGTTACGTTACCCATTTCTGGTCGTTTTCCATCCGTTTTTTCAGCTATCGTTATTTCAGAGTGGATGGTATCACCTATAAAAACTGGTTTTACAAAACGCAAACGATCATAGCCCTTCGACATGGCTTCTGGATTAATTTCTGAAGCGGTTAAGCCAATGCCTATGCTAAAAATCATAGTTCCATGGGCAATACGTTGTTTAAATGGTTGTGTTTTACACCATTCAGAATCCATATGGTGCGGAAAAAAATCGCCCGTATGCCCTGCATGTACTACAAAATCAGTTTCTGTAAGGGTACGCCCCAAGGTTATCCGCCTTTCATTTAACTGGTAGTCTTCAAAAAATGTTGATTTAAAATACATCTTTTTTTGTTTATTGGTTCATTGGTTCATTGGTTTATTGGTTTATTGGCGAGTGGGTTAAGCATCCTGCCTAATAAAAAGTGCACAATTGAACTAATAAACCGGTTTAGTTCCTCCGTTATCACTCGATTTATAAGCAGCTTCTACTACTGCCATTGTTTTAATTACATCTTCTACACTCGTATGTAATACATTATCCGAGCCTTCGGTAAATCGCATTAAATTAGCCATGGTTCCAATAAATGCTTCGGGAAACCAAGATCCCTCTAAGTTAACTGCTTTCCAAACTGGCGCACTTCCTTCTTCTAAAATACAGTATTCAAATTTATCGGGCACTCCATGTGGATAATCCATCAACAAGCCCATTTTTGCTTTAATTGCACCTTTTGTACCTTCCCATTTTATAAAACTTTCTTGATTTTCGGGTCCAAAATCGTGATCATGATTGGCATTAATTACCGCGTGCAAGGTATCGCCAAAATCGAACAAGATGGTAGAACGTGAAGAGGATAAATTTTTAGCAGGGTGTTTTAACGTTTTTGCAAATATGCTATTCGGTTCGCCTAAAAATGAGCGAATTAAATCGACATAATGGATACTATGGTATTGAATTTCTAAGCGAGGATGAATCATTACATGAGGAAACAGTTCCCATGGTGTATTTAAGGTAACACGCACTTCCATGTCGTACACCTCACCTATTAAGCCCTGATCAATTAAATAGCGAGCCGCACTAACAAACGGGGCAAAACGTAATTGAAAATTAATTGCCGCTTTAAAATTTTTCGTTCTACAAAGCTCCAAAATCTCCTTAGCCTGCTCAAAATGATCGCCCATTGGCTTTTGAATCAATACAGAACTGCCATCGGGCAATTGTGCCAACGCTTCTAAATACTGTTCGGGCATGATGGTTAAATCATATACCACATTTGCTGGTGCGAGTTTAACAGCTTCTGCAATCGAATGATATACATTTGGAATATCGAACGCAGCAGCTAACGTCTCGGCTCGTTCTATAGTTCGGTTTACGATGCCATGAACCGTAAAATTAGCCAACTTATACGCTGGTAAATGTGCGTCCGCCACAATGCCTCCAGCACCAATAATAATAATGGGCTGCTTCGTTAGCGGAAGTTCGGGCTTATATATAAATTGGCTATTCATTTTTCAATTTCATTAATCTTTCCTTGTGCAGCACGTATAATTTCGGCCGAAGATTGGTCGGTCGTAATTGCCAAAATCACCATTTCATCAATAATTGAAGCTATTTGTGCCCAATTTTTATGCTGTGGTAGCGTTTTAGCAACCACATGTAAGGTTTCTAATTTATGGTAGTAGGGAATAATTTTGTTGATTTCCGAATCATTCCAAGTCGAAATTCTACATCCAATGCCTCCTTCTAATGTTAGTGCTTTATCGTTAGCCACATTCGTTGCAAAGCGGATAAAATCGTACGCCACTTCTTTATGCTTGCTTCCTTTTCCAATGGTATACAACCAATAAACATTTAAAGAAGCCGATATTTGATCGGAGTTTGCCGGTAAGAGATCGATATACACTTTCCCTTTAACTTTCGAATTTTCATCTACTTCGGCCATGGTGGCAAAACCAAACCAATTGATCATCATGGCGGCTTGGCCTTTACTGAAGGCAAGACCAGCAGCTACCGAATCGAATTGAGCAGAGCCTGGATGCACCGCGGTAACATCATTCACTATCTTCCGATAAAAATCTAAACTTTCTAGCGATGCTTGCGTATCGATACTGATTTTACCCTTGTGGTCGATTAAGCTTCCACCACGAGACCATAATTGCAAACAATAATCGAACACGGCATTATGTCCATCTGGATAGCAAGCAAATATGCTTCCATAAAGATTTAGGTGTGGACGATTAAAAAATTGAGAGATTTGATAAAACTCGTCCCATGTTTTCGGAACTCTTAAGCGTTGACCGTACTTTTCGAGATAAGCTGCTTGCTCTTCATGGCTTTCGAACAAATCTTTTCGATAGAGTAAGCACTCAGGTCCATCGTGAAATGGCAAACCTACAATTTTACCTTCAAACTGCTGTAATTCTAACAAAGATGAACTCCATCCATGAAGAAAATCAACAGGCGGCCTTTTTTCGATATATGGATTTAACACTTCAAATGCCTGTGTCGAATAGCCTTCATAAATCCAATCGGTATTGATATGCGCAACATCGAATACACCATTGGCTAAGCCACTTTTGCCTAAGGTACGATCGTGCAGTTCGTTCAAATCCATAATCACCAATTCAAGTTTTAAATTACAGCCAGAAAAAAGGCAATACCTATCCCAAAACTTCTGCATAGCCTTTTCGAATGGACCAAATTTGCGTACAGCGATTCTAAACGTTTCCATCTGTTAGGGTAGTTAGCTGGATAAATTCGTTAATGATGTGTTCATTGTCTTGTCCCAATTTAGGTGATCCTTTTGTTGAAGTTAACAATTCTCCATCAATACGGATAGGGCATCTTGTAGTTTTATAGGTATATCCATCTAGCATTTCGACTTCTTGAATCATATTTAGCACCTTAAAACCATCATGCTCCATCAGCGATGACCAATTTAACACATCGGCACACCAAATATCGGCAGGTTCTAATCTAGATAGCCAGTGTTCGGTGGTTTTGGTTAACAAATGCGTAGCCAAAATCGCTTTAATCTCGTCGCGTAAATCAAATGCTTGCTTCACATCGGCATATTTTAATAATTCGTTGCACCCTAGCAATTTACCTATTACTGGAATGGAGGCCATGGCTAAAGAAATATAGCCAGTTTGTGTTTTATAAATACCGTATGGAGCCCCTAAATATGCATTTGCATTGTTATTTATCGACCGCTCTGGTAAAATGCCTCCATCATTTAAAAACGTAGTAATCGTTTCGAATTGAAAATCATAGGCCGATTCCATCATGCTTACCTGAATTAAGCTTCCTTCGTTGGTTATGGCCTTGCGGTATAAACACGCCAAAATACCTTGTGCCAGGTGTGCCCCTGCAAGCATGTCGACAATGGATAAACCCATAGCCATAGGACCGCTTGTGGCATTTCCGGTTAACGAAGTTAAGCCCGTTAAGGATTGCAATAACAAATCTTGTCCAGGTTTAGCTTTCCATTCTCCCTCTGTACCATATCCCGAGATTTCGCCATAAACAATGGATGGATTAAGTGTCGAAACAGCTTCATAATCGAACCCAAGCCTCCCCATTACGCCTGGACGGAAATTATGAATCATTACGTCTGCTTTTTTCAACAGTTCGCGAACCATCTGGCAATCTTCTTCTTTCTTTAAATCGACCTCAAAACTTTCCTTATTTCTATTTATGGCATGAAAAACAGATGATTCTCCATTCATAATTAAATCAGAAGTGTAGAGTGAGCGACAAATATCGCCTATGCCTAAGCGCTCGATCTTTATTACCCTAGCCCCCATATCAGCCAAGCGTAAACTAGCAGATGGTCCAGATAAGAACTGGCTAAAATCTATAACTACATAACCTTCGAGTGGCCTCATAATCCAAATTCCCTATTAATTTTATCATTATCGCCTCCTAAAACTGGCGCTGCTTTGTCAGAAAATAACTTTTTGCGGTCGAGCCGTATTGGACTAGCGGTTGTTTTGAGCACTCTACCATCAGTTAACACCAATTGCTGTTCGACATCAAGGTTTTTATAAGCAGTTAATTTTACTGCATTTTTATAATCTAATACTTCAGCACACCAAACACCATTGCTTTCTAATAAATTAAGCCAGCTAACTGTTGATGAAGTTTTAAACGTTTCACCTAATCTGGAAATCAGTTCATCACGATTTTCGAATGCGGAGTGTTTATCGGTATGCACATCACTTATTTGGCAATTCACTAACGATGCGATTAGGCTTAAATCGCCCATTGCCAAGGCTAAATACCCATCAGTTGTTGCGTAAATACCATAAGGGGCACTTAAATACGCATGTGCACTGCCCTTCATTGCACTTCTCTTGGGCAACTTACCCCCATCGTTTAAATACGTAGTAAGCACTTCGAATTGTACATCTAAAATCGACTCCAACAAACTCACTTCAACCAATATACTTTTACCCGTTTTAGCCCTTTTAATTAATGCAGCCATTAAACCCTGGGCTAAATGATTGCCGCACATAATATCCGACACCGAAAGACCGAAAGGAACTGGCCCATCGTTGCTGGTTCCCGATAAATAAGTTAACCCAGAAATAGATTGTACAAGTAAATCTTGCCCTGGTTTTTTTGCCCATGGACCTTCATTTCCGTATCCAGTAACTACACCATAAATTATTGTCTGATTAATTAATTGTACCGACTGGTAATCCAGCCCAATTTTCTCCATCACCCCTGGCCTGAAATTATGGATCATTATATCGGCTATGCTAATTAATTTTTTTAACCGCTGTAAATCTTCGCTGTCTTTTAAATCGGCAGCATACGATTCTTTATTTCGATTAATGGTATGAAAAAGCAGGCTATCTTTATCGATAAAAAGGTTTTTAATAGCCAGTTGCCTGCAGGCATCGCCCTGCACTGGTCTTTCTATTTTAATTACTCTTGCGCCTAAATCAGCCAGTTTTAGACCAGCCGAAGGTCCTGCCAGAAATTGGCAAAATTCTAAAACTAAAACTCCTTCTAAAGGCTTTGTCATGCTATCAACGTTTTAGATTTAACATATAATTTATTCAATTCAGTTCGTACTTTTTCTTCGTTGCCACCATTCATCACATATTCTCTAACTATATCGCCTGCATGGTCTTGAAAAAACATCGATCCGTGGTAACGTGGGCGTAAAAATGCACGCTGTAATGCGGGTAAAGTATTAGCAAAATAGTTTTGGCTTTGGCGATTTACTTCTTCGTTGTTCCAAGCCGTTAAATGTCCGGGCTGACCACCACTTTCGAAATATAAGGTTTGTTGACAGCTAGGCGAACCAACGTAGGCAACATATTGAGCTGCGATAGCTAAGTTTTCGCATTTCGATGAAATGGCTAATCCAGTCCCCCCCAACGTGCTTCTTAACTTGGTTTTCCCTACAAGGCTAATCATATCATGAAAATACAAAGGCTTACGGGCATATCCATTTCTCGAGTAATTGGCATATCCGTAAGCAAATGGACAATAGGCGATTTTATCAGTGGCTGTCATCGCTTCATATACCTGAATAGGGTTTCGGTTAAAATTTTCTGCATCAATTTTACTAGCCAATTCTCGGTACATCTTTAGGGCTTGAATTCCTATCATTGATGAAATTACCTCCTCCTCATTTTGGCAAGGATCTTCACCTAATGAACAGCAAAACGTGTAAAAATTCATTAGAATATCGATTGGAATACCTGCAAAAGCAACTAGGCCTTTATCGGCCAGGGCCAACAAATTGTCGAATGATTTGGGCAAGCTTAATCCTTTTTCGTTAAGTAAATCTGGTCTACTTGCTGCTACTGGAGTTGCTGCATCGATGGGCAATGCCCATTGGTGATTGTCGTAGTGGTAACTTTCGTAAGAAGCGCCAACACTGTTTATTTCCTGATCTTTTAAATATTCTGTAGTTAAATAATTATCTAATGGAACAATAGATTTTGTTTTTGCGGCAAATCCTGCCCAAGGATGATCAATTACTAAAAGATCGAAGCGTTCTGCCAATTCTTGAATAGAAAAGTCGGCAAAAGCTTGCAGGCTTCTTTTTTCCCAAATAATTTGTACATGGGGATGAAGTTCTGAAAATCGCTGTGCAGTAGCTACCATGGGCAAAAACCCACGACTATGATTCCATGTTATACCTTTTAAAGTGATTTGTTTGTTCAATTTCTTACTATATTTTTTGATCTCACATTAATTCGCTAAGCGAATGATTACACCGATTAATAGATTTCACCGATTTTTAATATTTTTATTCTACTTAGCATCGTCATACCGAACGTAGCGCAGCGAGGAGATAGCTATTAAAGTTCTCTCGTCTCTCGTGCCTCATTCACTCGAGATGACGAATTGAGGTAAAACTCGCAACCATGCGGCTCCTAACCATTTTCCATCAAATCCTCATTTAGTTCTCTCCTTTCGTTGAGATGACAATGGTGGCTTCTTTCAATCCCTCTGCTGTGGCAGTTAGTTTTATGGTACCTGCTTTTTCTGTTGCCTGTATAATGGCAAGACAAAGACCATGATATGCTTTTCTATAATTTGCTTTAAAAGGTTCTAAGCTTGCTTGAAAACCATTGTCAACCCCAGCGATAAAACCTACACCGTCTAATTTAAAATTCACCAAATTATCCGCTTCAGGCACTAAATTTCCCGCTTCGTCGGTTATTTTAACCGTTACAAACGACAAATCGGTACCATTTGCTAGAATATTTTCTCGATCGGCAATTAATTCAATTTTAGCCGCTTTACCAGCCGTTTTAATTGTCTTAACTAAAACTTCCTTTCCATTTTTTCGAGAAACTGCTTTTAAGGTACCTGGCTCATAGTTAACTTTCCACAGTACATGTAAGTCGTCATTTTGTTTGCTTCTTTTACCTAATGATTTACCATTGAGGTACAATTCTACTTCGTCGGCATTATTGTAATAGGCCCAAACATCGATTACTTTTTCTTGTTTACCAGCAAATAATCCATTTACTGGCCAATTCCAATGTGGCAAAATATGCAAAACGGGTTTGGTAGTCCACTCGCTTTGATAAAGATAATACGAATCTTTAGGGAAGCCGGCCAAATCTACAATCCCAAAATACGAGCTTCTGGCAGGCCATGAATACGGTAGCGGTTCGCCTAAATAATCGAAACCTGTCCACACAAAAATACCAGAAACATGAGTGTATTTTTTTGCTGCTTTTAGCGTTTCTTCGTGCGTCGAACCCCAATAGGCCGAAACATTATCATAAGCTGATGCGGCCCACGAAGAATTGCCTTCTGTAAACTTTGTTCTTCCATCCTTTGGCCAGCGACGAATGCTATCTGCAGTATCGTAAAAACCTCGGGTTTCTAAGGCAGATGTAGTTTCAGTTGCTAAGAATTTCTCGTTAGGATAAAGTATTGGGAAATCTTCGTAAAGTTTGTGGTTATAGTTTAATCCATACACATCTAAAGCACCTGCTTGATAGATAAAATTCTTGGCGGCATTGGTTTCGGTTAAGGCAGATAATACTGGGCGCGATTGATCTAAATCTTTCACAATTTTTACGAGTTCTTTAGTAAGCGCAATTCCAGTGCTATCGAACTGTTCACGAATTTCGTTGCCAATGCTCCATAAAATGATCGAAGGGTGATTAAAATCGCGCTTAATCATATCTTCGAGATCTCTTTTATGCCATTCGGTAAAGTTTACATTATAATCTTTTGATACCTTTTTCTTTTTCCAAACGTCGAATGATTCGTCCATAACCAAAAAGCCCATTTTGTCGCACAGGTCTAAAAACTCGGGTGCAGGTGGATTATGTGCAGTTCGGATGGCATTGCAGCCCATTTCTTTTAAAATTTCGAGTTGGCGCTCCATTGCTCTTGTATTTACAGCGGCACCAAGAGCACCTAAATCGTGATGCATACAAACGCCATTAATCTTCATTGGTTTACCATTTAAAGAAAAACCAGTTCTTGCATCAAAATTGAAATATCGGATGCCGAATAGTGTAGTTTTTCGATCAATTGTTTTCCCATTTTGGAGAATTTCTGCAACTAATTTATATTGCTGGGGGTTTTCTACCGACCATAGCATTGGATCTTTCAAGCTATAATTATCATATTTGAATGTTACATCAACGCCTGTGGTCTTCACCAGCATGGGTTTCTCGTCTAAAACCAATTTTCCATTAGGATTAAAAATTGAAATCTTTATATTGAAAGACTGATTTCTTAAAGTTTTATTGAATACGTTAGTTTTGATGTTAATATGAGCAGTAGGGTAAGGAACGGAGTGAACTTGGGTTCCTCGAAACTCATTAGCTTTGGCAAAATTAGCGGTAACAGATGTACCCCATTGTGCAAATGCTAATTTGGATGTTGAAGTAATCCAAACATTGCGATAAATACCCGACCCACTGTACCAACGTGAGTCGGGCTGTGCAGAATTATCTACTTTAACTGCGATTATATTTTTTCCAGGTTTTAAATACTTACTTAATTCGTACGAAAATGAGATATAACCAAAGGGTCTTTTACCTAAAGAATGTCCATTGAGCCACACTTCACTATTTTTGTATACACCGTCGAATTCGATAGTTATAATTCTATCTTTATAATTAAATGGTGCAATAAATTCTTTTCGATACCAACCTATTCCCGTCGGTAAGCCACCTCCTTCAGGTTTTGAAGGATTTTTTTCGTCAAATTTACCTTCAATGCTCCAATCGTGCGGTAGTGTTAATTTTCTCCATTTCAAATCGTTAAATAGTAATGATTTAGCTGAATCGTTATCGCCTAAAAAGAATTTCCAGTCTTTGTTAAAGTTGGTTCTTGTTCGAGGGGCTTGGAGGGTGGAGTTGGGAGTTGGGGTTTTTGCGCTCACCGCAGATGCTACTGCAAAAAGCAAAACCATTAAAAAGCCATATTTAAAATTAAACCATTTCATTTTCCTACGAAACTAATTTTACTCTTTCCTAAATCTATTGAGGTAGCTACTGCAATTCCTCGCTCGTCATTTTTATTTACGGCACAATAAAAGTGGTACACTATGCCTTTATGTTTAAGTACAAACGATTTATGCGCATACAATTGATCATAAGTTTCTGAAGATTCGATAAGATTATCTCCCGTCCAATCTGTCCAGTTTATCAAATCAGTTGAGGCGGCGAAGCGGTTAAATGCTCCTTTACGATCTTCCCAAAATGCACCGAAATAGAACATTACCCATGTATTATCAATTTTTTGAATAACTGCATCGCCCGTTATCCCAACAGGGTGATGAACCACAGGGTCTTTTAAATAGCGCTGCCAATTTTGCATATCATCAGAAACAGCCATTCCTATTCGTTCATACCAACGCGTCTTTTTATTGTCGACCAACGAATCGCCAACAGCATTATAATACATGGCGAATTGGTGACCAGTTAACCGCTCCTTATCTTCGATCACCGTACTTTTAAATAGTTTATTCCGATTTTCCCACCATCTTACATCCGCATCTGCTGAAGTGAGTACAGGCTGAACTAATCTATTCCATTCTTGAACTTTACTCGGATTTTTATCGGTATATGCCATTCCAATCGATAGCGGTTCTACTTCGTAACCCTTTTCTTTTCCACCAAAATACGACATCCAGTAGTTGCCTTTATATTTCGATAATTTGTAGTTCCCACCCCAGTTTATATTGGTTAAAGCATTATACCCAGCCTTTTGGTTCTTGTCCCATGTTTCTGTATCTGAAAATGACAGTAGACGACCCAAGTTTTGCCAATGAAGTAAATCTTTACTTTTTGCTAACCAAGTTTCGTAACCTCTACCGCCATAGATCAGATACGTCATATACCAATATTTTCCTTTACGAAATACTGTAGGGCAATCCATTTTATGCTGAGTATCGTTAGGAACCATCACCAAGCCAAATTTATAAGGAGTTTTAACCTCTTGATAAATTTTTTCCATCTGTATTAATGAAACTGCATTCTTCTGTTGAGCAAAAGAAATTAAGGCGGTAAATATAAAGTAGGCTAAAAGTAAAATGGCTTTTCTCATCTTCCCATAAATTTATACGAACCCGAACCTACTCCTATTTTCGCTCTTCCATTTTCATAGCCTAAAGCGGTAAATGATGCCGTTCCTAAATTGGTTGCTTGATGTGTAATTGAGGCTGGTAAATATAGGGTAGCCGTGGCATTGGCAGGAATAGTAACTGCTAATTTCAACCCCTCATTGGTTTTTATCCATTCTGTTTCGATAATCCCATACGGACTATCGTAACTTGTTTTCGCAGAAGTTAAATCGCCCACCACTTCAGGATAAATTATGATTTTATTAAAACCTAAAGAATTTTTCTCTTGCCTAATTCCGCCCACGCCACTATAAAACCATTCCATTAAATGCCCAAGCATAAAATGATTGTTAGATACGGTAGGCAACGCTGCCCACGATTCTGTTAATGCGGTTGCACCTTTTGCAATTTGCATACCGTAACCAGGTACATCTGATCGGCTATTCATGTCGAATATTACATCAGACCGGTTCTCATTTTCCAGAACTTTTAACAGATAACGATAACCAATATCGCCAGCAGTTAAACTATTGTTCCTATTCCTAATATCTTTAATTATATTTTCTACTACAGCAGCTTTGTTTTCTGGTTCTACCAACTCCATATAAACGGCCATGGCATTGGCTGTCTGACTACCGGTAGCGTATTGTTTAGTAGTTGGATTAAAAAATGTTTGATTAAATGATTTTCTTACTTCCGTTGCCAAGCGTTGATAGGTTTTTATTTCTTCGGTTTTACCCAATACTTTCGCAATCTGTTGCAAAATCATCAAATCTTGATAATAAATTGCCGTTGCAGTAACACCCATAGGTGTTAATTGCGATACACCTGGAGGTTTTGGACCTAAATCGTACCAATCGCCCAGGCCCTGTGAAAGTATATTGTCTTTTGCTTTTGTACCTAAATAAGCGATGTAACGTTTCATCATCGGATAGTAATCAGCCAATACGCCCTTATCGCCATACCATTGATACAAATACCAAGGCATAATTATTCCGCTACTTCCCCACTCTGGCGAATCCCTGAACATATCACCACCCCATTCAAACTTCACATATTCAGGAGAAATTTCTGGAATTAACCCTTCTGTTGTTTGCGAATTTCTCATATCCTGTAACGCTTTTCTAAAAAGCAGCGCCACATCGTAGTTGTAACGAACCGAGCTTCCCATCAGGTGAAGTTCTTCTAACCAGCCCAATTTTTCGCGATGAGGGCAATCGGTAAATAAGCTTACCATATTGCTTTTTATAGCCCAATCTATTAAGTTAAACGTTTTATTAAATAAATCATTAGAACTAGAAAATTTTCCAACAGGCTTAGCTGCATTACGAATATGCAGCCCTTTTAAGTCTTCAATGTAAGGTTTACTTGACATTGATGTAAAGTTTATTTGACTTTTCTGTAAAGCACCCTTTACTTGCAAATATCGAAATCCATAATAGGTAAATTGAGGGCGCCATGTTTCTAGGCCTCCTCCCTTTAAAATATAAGTAAAGTAAAAGGGGCTACCAGTTGGGGCTTGATTTACATTGCCATCTGCTTTTAGCAATTCGGCCGGTGTAATTCGGATGGTATCTCCCTTTTTTCCTTTTACTTTGAGTTCTATTATTCCGGAAGCGTTTTGTCCTAAATCGTATACCAAGTCGCCATTGGGCAGAGATTGAATAGTCTTCGCAACAAAATTTTCAAATACTTTAACCGGTTCTTCTTTTTGTGAGTTGAGTGGGGGTCCATTAACAACTAGCGGTATTTTCCATCCAATAGACTTGAAGCCAATATTGTCCCATCCCTTTTGTTCTAAGTTAGCATCGTAATCTTCGCCCCCATAAATACTCGAGAAAATAATGGGCGAAGGGGCTGTTTTCCATGACTGATCGCTATTAATCGTTGTTTTGGTGCCATCATTATGTTCGATAATCAACTTGCAAATCATTTTAGGAAAACCGAATGCAACTTTTAATTTTCGATACCTACCTTTTACGGGTGGGATGTAATAAAATCCATTTCCCAGCATTACGCCTAAGGCATTGCTGCCCATTTTTATTTGTTTTGTTAAATCGAATGTTACATACAGTGCTTGCTTATCGTATTTGGTCCACCCTGCATCGATAAAATGGTCTCCAATTTTTTGTCCGTTAAGTTTTGCTTCGAAATGGCCTAGACCAGCAATAAATAGCGTTGCTCTTTTTACAGTTTTAGGTACTTCAAATTCTTTTCTAAAAAGTGGGAGTATGTTGTTTTGGTTAAACTTATCTTTTTTACCATCTGTAGGTAAGGTGTTTACATTCGAATCGGCCAATTTCTCGTACGCAATCCAATTGGCACCTTTCCAATCGGCCAAGGTAAGTAAGCCCATTTGCCATGTTGAAATGGCACTCCACGACACATTATTTTTATTGTCCCATATTCTAACTTTCCAGAAATATGTTTTTCCAGCTTTCAAAAGTTTCCCTTTAAACTTATTTTGAATCGATTGCTTTGAATTTGTTTTTTTTGAATCCCAAATGCTTCCCACATTCTTGCTCAAATCTGAGGTATTTTCAGCTACCAAGATTTGATAAGCTGTTTGAAGCACGTTATTTTGTTTCGATTTTAATTTCCAGCTTAAATAGGGATTTAGCGTTTCAACACCTGTTGGATTTACCTGATATTGGCATGTTAATTCATCAACCTTTAAAACTTGTGCAAACAGCGGAATGCTAAGAAAGTAAAGCCAAGAAAAAACGATCAGTTTGCTCATTACAAAATTAAAAACTAACTTTAGTTAGTGTTAACATCATCTATCGCAGGGCGACAATAAAATTGGTTTATAAATGGTTAAAGGATAAATACACCTTTAAAATAACTTAAATTTATGACTAAATTTAAAAAGTCATTATTCAAATATAAATGTTTTTTTTAAATATGAACGTATTATTGATTAAAAAATAGCAACACTATTAAATATTAACGCGTTTTTTAATTTAAATCACTTAGATACAAAGACAACAGAGAAAATATGCTCCAGAAACTATTTGTGCTATGTTTCTATGTGGTAAAAAAGTGAGCGATTAATTAAAAACCATTTTGTATGTTTGAAATACTAAACCGCTTTTATAAATGAGCACCATAAACGAAAAAGAATCAAAATATCAAGCGCCTGCGCTCGACAAAGGGCTTGATGTATTGGAATACCTTTCTGCCCAATCTATTCCGCTTTCGCAGTCTGATATTGCTACTGGGATTGGCAGAACGCCGAACGAAATTTACCGAATGTTGATGAGCTTAGAAAGCCGTGGTTACATTTTAAGGGATGAGGTTTCTGGGAAATACAGATTATCTTTAAAGTTATTTTACCTTTCTCATCGTCACTCGCCAGTTGATGAATTGCGTAAGGCTGCTCAATTTCCATTAGAAGAATTGGCGGATAGTGTACGCCAATCGTGTCATTTGAGTATTTTGTATATGAATCAAGTCATGGTTATTATTCATGCAAAAAGTCCTGGCCCAATCGCTTTATCAATTGAAGAGGGCAATCTTTTCCCCTTACCACTTACAGCATCGGGAAAAGTTATCTTAGCTTTTATGCCAGAAAAGGAGCGCATGAGCACCTTAAAGAATAATGACATCTTCAAAAAATACCCAAAAACAAAGCGTGAAGAATTTTTGGCTTCTTTAGAAAATATCCAGCAAACTGGCGCATATTTTAAGCCCAGTGATCTTGCCGAAGGGGTTTCTGATATTTCTGTTCCTATTGGAAAACAAAATAAAGATGGGGTTATTGCGTGCTTAACCATCTCGATGTTAAGCACCTTAAATAGCAATAAGAATATTAAGACAGAAGAAATTTTAGCCGAGGCGAATAAATGTGTAAAGAAAATTGAGGCAAGGATAGGGATAAATTTGTAGGTTTTTAAACCTCAAAGAAAGGGAGGATTGCACAGCACGTAAAGAGGTTTGGTTACTCTTTTTTTAACCGCAAAGGGCGCGGAGAGCGCAAAGGTATCGTTAATTTAACCGCCCTCATTAGCGCCCAGCCCTGCAACCCGCAATTCGCAACCATCGTGCCTATTTCAAAGCTGTGTACGTAATTAAATAATCTACTCCTTTCTGTATGCTGATTTCGTAAAGCCCTTTTGATATTTCGACTACAGTACCATTTTTTAGTGTTGGTTTAGCACTGCTTTTGAATCTTAATTTTCCTTCGCCAACTGAAGATTTAACTTTAATTTCTTTCGTACTGCAATATACTGAAATATCCCCATCAGGTGTTGGAACTTTACCCTCCATCCAGGCTAAACCGCCTAGATTTGGTTCTATCGTATAGGTTTTATAACCAGCAGTTAAAGGCTTTACTCCTAGATAGTATTTTCCTAATAAATAAATCGGACTAGCGCCCCAGGCATGGCATAAGCTTTTACCGAATGGACGACCGTACATGGCAAGATGTTCGGTGTCCTTTTTTTCAGGATTATATTCTTCCCAAAACGAAGTCGCTCCTAATTTTAACATCCCACCCCAATAATTTTTCATTTCTTTTAGCACATACGGCTGTTCGCCCATGGCGCACAAGGCCTCAAGTTCATAGAAGCGCATGTAAGGCGTTGTAATCTTGTTAACCTTATTATTTAAAAGTACATGCTGCTTAACTTCTAGTTTTTGCTCTGGCGAAAAATAGTCGAAAAAGATACCAAACATATTTGCATAGCGCGTTACATTATCGGTTTGTTTTCCGCCAATGCGACTATGTACTAGTGCATGTTTATCTTTATTCCAGTATAAATCGAAAATTTTAGTGCGTAAAGCTGTTGCCTGTTTAGTATAAACGGCCGAGCCAGCTGTATCCCCAGCCAGATTTGCGCATAAAGCCATTGTTTCTAAACTTCGGCAATACAATAACTGTTCAAAGCTTACCTCTCCCTCCTTACTTAATTTATCAGCCCAATCGATAAAAATCCAGTCGCCCGGCATCCATTCTAATAAGCCATCTTTATTTTGGCGACCATTAATATATTCCATTAAGGTTTTCATACGTGGATATATTTCGGATACAAATTTTTGATCTCCTGTAAATTTATAGTAATCGTAAATCCCTAGAAACCAGTAGAAAGAATAATCCATAATGGTGTTAATGTGTGCCGTAACGGGATCTTTTCCACGTTGTGCCAACAACGTCCTTTTTACTGTGGGTGCATCAAAAAACGAATAATAATTCATCAAATAACTTTGGTAGGCATCTCCGCTCCACACCCATCTGTCGCGCTTAATGCCATCGATAAAAAACTCTCTTGTATTTAGGTGAAAGGTGTATTTTGCGACATCGTAAATTCTGTTTAACTCATTATCAGCGCTATTAAATGAACCTCGTTCGGCAACTGGTGAATATTCGTACAGCATCGAAATTGAGTCTAGAGAAACTGTGCCTTCTGCTTGATAGTTTACATACCTAAATGCTTTCGAAAGTTCCAATACCGAGTCTTTTTTACTCGATAAATCTAGATCCAAAACGTCTAAAGTTTCGCACTTATCGGTAGATAAAGCTTCTTCTTTCGATTCACCATAAAAGATGGTAAGTTTTCCTTTTCCCTTTAAACCATGTAATTTTACAAAACCAAAGGTTTCTTTACCAAAATCGGCCACAAAACCTGTATTGTTTTTTTCTTTTTTAACTGCATTCATGGGCAAAACGGGCAATTTAAATTTCGATGGTGGTGTTAAGGGATCCGTTAAGTCCCATGTTCCAGCATTTACAAAAGTAGTTCCCGATTTGTCGGAAGTTTTTCCACTGGCATCGATCCACTCTTTGTCTTCAAAAGTTGTAAGCCAAGTTTCATCAGAAACAACTGTTTTACCTTGAACAAAAATGGCAGGAACTTTGGCTTGCCCATATACCTTTAAACTTAATTTATGTTTTCCTGCGGGAATCGATATCATTTTAGGAAAACCCAATACCGCTTGCCCGTCGATTTTTACATTGTACATGCCTTCAACGTATAACTTTACCTCTTCGGCAGCTGCCAAGTTAAATTCTTTATGAAAATCGACCAGTACATAATGGCTATCCATTTTCCAAAATGGCGGAAAAAACGAACCACGTTCTGTTCTTCTATTTTGCATTATATTGCTCATGTAGATATCAAAATCGCCTGGATACCAAATCCAGGAAGCTTTTTGCGCCTGTGATTCGACTACTAAACTTAATAAAGTAAGGGTACAGATCGAGAGTCTTAGAATAAAATTCATATGTGTATGATGTTATTGTTATTTGTTATATAGAATACGTCATGTATCTTCGTTTGCGTTGGTGTGTTTCGGCACATGGCTATTTCATAGTGTTAAAATTAGTGGCCGTTAAAAAAGATATATAATGCAACCATCACTAGGATTAGTAACACCCACAAAAACTTGACTTGAAAATCGGGTTTCGCAGATAAATCAATTTTCAGTAAAGCTTGATGATTTTTTTGTCCAGCTTTATCAGTGATGGTTATAAAAAATGCTAGGATAGAAAGGAATGCAAATATATAGAAGGATAAGAGTAGGAAATGAGGCCAGTTGTACGTACCATTCGGAAAAACCCACAGGTATAAAACACCAGTTCCTAAGCTAAATAATGTTCCAAATATTAGTACAAAATTTGCTGCTCGTGTTGTGGTTTTATTCCATAGTACACCAAAAAGAAACACCGCAGACATGGGTGGAGCAATAAATCCTAACACCGACTGAAATACATCAAAAAGATTTAAACCTTTAATACTATCTATACCTATAGTGATAAAAATAGAGATCAATGAACCGACCAGCACCACCCATCTGCCTGTTTTTTTGATGGTTGTTGGTGAAGCATTTGGCTTATATCTTTTAACATAAATATCCATGGTAAAAACTGTGCTTAAGGAGTTTAAGGCAGACCCAATGGTACTTATCAAGGCAGCAATTAACACCACTATAATCAACCCTTTTAATCCTGCCGGAAATAACTGAGTAACCATGGTTAAATACGCTTCGTCGGGATTTTTTAATTGAGGATATAAAACGAAGCAAATAATTCCTGGTAGAATAAAAAGGGGAACATCTAAAATTTTTAGCCAGCCAATAAAGTTTGCGCCTAGTTGCCCTTCCTTCAAGTTTTTGGCACCCAAAACCGATTGAACCATTGATTGATCGGTACACCAAAACCACACACCCATAATAGGATAACCTAATAAAATAGCTATCCAAGGATAATTTTTATCAGATGATGGAAGGAATAAGTTCCAATAAGAACCAGGGGTACTGTTGTAGATGGCTGATAGTCCGCCAGCCTTATCTACACCTAAAACTACAAGTAATAACGACACGACGATGAGTAATAACATCTGGAAAACATTGGTATATGCAATTGCTTTTAATCCTCCAGCTGCCGCAAAAAAAGCAGACAAAATCACCATTAAAATTACGGATAGATACATTGGCATATCGAGTAGCTGCTTCACCAGAATTCCACCTGCAAATAATGTTAGCGACAACCACGAAATTAAGATGGTAATTAAAGTGTACCACGCTAATATATTCCTTGTCGAATCGCCAAAACGTTTCCCCATAAACTCAGGCAGGGTAAGCACTTTAGCCCCTAAATAACGTGGTGAAAAGACCATCGCGAGCAATAATATAAAAATGAACGCATACCAGGCAAAATTACCCGCCACAATACCGCTGGTAAAGCCAACACTTGCCGAAGCAATAAGCATCGAAGGCCCAACATTTGTACCCCACATATTTAAACCAATGCTCATCCACCCCAAGCTATTACTAGCTAAAAAAATGTTTTCGTTATCTACTTTATTTTTAACAAAGGAGATATAATAACCAAAGGCAATAAGGATAATTAAATAGGCCGCAATAACAGCATAATCTATCGGTTGTAAAAAGTTATTGATTTGGCTCATATTCTTTTAAAATATCATCAATTTTTACTGGTTTTCCTGTTTCTAGCGATCTGTCCATGGCCTGCAAGAGTGCAACTGTTCCAATTCCTTCTTTTAAATCGGGATAGGCTATGGCATCGTTTTCAATACTATTGGCAAAATAATCGAGGTAATTTTGGTATTCGCCGGCGTGGTGACTTTGGCCTTCGAAGCGGAAATAGTGTTTTAATTTTGCATCGCCCCACGTAATTATTTTCTCTTCGCCAGTTTTATCGGTTACCGCATAGCGGAGTTCATGGTAATCGGCCTGACTCGCACCTTCCGTTCCTCTTAAAATGGTACTCATGCCACTGTCGCGATAGGCGGGTTGGGTGGGTCCGGTATAGGCACCACTTACACGTGCAATTCTTCCATCTTTTGCTTTAAAGATAAAGTGCATGGTATCGTGATTTTTTAAACCTTCTTTAGCCCCGTTGCTGCTAAGCATACCATAGCCCATAACCTCTTCAATTTCGGGCAAATACCATCTAATAAAATCTGTTGGGTGACTTAAGCCCCCATAAAGCCATTTAAACGATTGTTTTAGCGACCAACCTTTGGCTAAAAACCAACGATGATCAGCATGGTATTGTGCTTCTATGGTAATTAAATCGCCAATCAGCCCTGCTTCGTAGTCACTACGTTGACGCATGGCTGGCTCAAAAAAACGAGAACTTTGGCCTACAAAAATTTTCTTGTGGGTTAATTTACTTAACTTTAAAAGCTCGCTTGCTTTTGATAAATCGTCGATAAATGGTTTCGTACAAATTACATGTTTATCATGTAAAAGTGCTTGTTTAACGTGCTCAGCATGCAAATGATCAGGTGTATAGATTGCAATTACATCAATGTTTTTATCATCCAGCATCTGCTGATAATTGGTGGTGAAGTTATGGAAGTCGAATTCTTTTGCTCTTAGTTTACACATTTCTAGACTTGCATCGCAAATCTGGGCCAATTGGTACTTATCGCTTGCTAAAGCTGCAGCTATCGTACTTCTACCCTCTCCTAAACCTAAAATTCCTAGTTTTAACATACTTAGTTTGTTGGTTTGTTAGTTGTTGGTAAGGGATTAAAAAACACCCACACTTCCCCGGGTTTTGTTCCTTCAATTCCTACTTGATATTTTTTCATTAATGCATTCCAATCGTTAACCCTAGGATTATTTTCTGTCGTTTTAGGATTTAACTCTTCTAAACTTTTTCCTTTCGGGATACTGATGATGAGCATTAATTGTGGCCCATTCTTATAAATTAACAGTTGCTGAAACTCAGCATTACAAAATCCCTTTGAGAGTTCTGGCCATTTTTCGAATTGTGTAGCATGGTGGGCAAGATATTCGTTTTGCAAGGTGGTATCGCTTAGCAAATTAGCCGACAAAATAACATGACCCCATTCTTTCGCAAATGACAAATCACAATTCTTTTTTCGATTAAAATCGTAGATTAAATTATCGTATAACTTAACTTCCGCTTCTTTGAACTTAAGTGCTAATGCTTTTTGCATCACTGATGGATGTTGCTGATAGGTATAAATTACAAATCGATTTTCCCATGAGTATATAGCTTCAGCTGGAATATTTTTTTGCACGCAAAATGTTTTCAGCTCATCTGCACTTGGCTTTGTACCCACCGCGAACACAAGTTCAAAAACCACAGACTTTTGAAGAGCAAGATCTACATTAATTTCTCTAGAAGCTAACATACTAGCTTTTTCTGTTAGCAAGTACTGATACTCCTTTTGTAAGCCTGCGTTTTGTCTAATGCTATCCGCTACTAAATTTCCATTATTTAACCAAAGGTTACCCGGCCCATTCGCATTTTGCAAAAATTTGCTCGAGGGAGTCCAATTATCTTTAACTGTAAAATAGGATGAACCTTCGTCGGTATAGATGTAAAACCAATGATCAGGCAAATGTGCATATGGAGCACGATAGATGCTATCTATATAATTCTTTGTAATTAAAGAATTTTCTTGCGCCGATAAAGTATAAATACCCGATACATCATACAGGTGCTTTCCATAATGATGAATTTTATTCCCGATAATGGTATTGTTTTTCATTGCATTAACGGATTGTGTCCACCCCCAACCCAAACTTATCCCTGTATAAGAAACCTCATTTATTTCGTTGTGAGAAATTTTAATTCCACTTACATAGCCTGCTCCAATTCCTACAGCACCCCAGTCTTCGTTGGTGGCGTTGGTTATAAGGTTATTTTCGATGAGTTGATTACTACTTATTTCGCGCGTATCGGTTGGATTATAAGGCAAATGTACTTCTGTAGCTTCATCCGAAAACTGACCAACCAGTATAGCCGAGCCACCGATATCTTTAAAAAGATTTCCTTTAATGCTATTATTGTGGGTACCTTTTTTATAATCTAGTGCTGTTGAAGCCAAATGTTCGAAGCTACACGATTCGAAACTCGTAAAATCGGCATAGCTTACCTCTACAGCTGCCGCAGGGCGGCCAACCCAGGCTTGGTTTTCTAACGTGCGTTTATCTGTTGTACCAGGTACAGCTAATTTATAAGCATCGAGCATATACATTCCAGCTTGATGTGGAACATGGCCTTGTTTAGATGGCCTGAGCCATGAAGAATGTTGAAATGAAATTCCTTTAAACGAAACATATTTAACAGGATTATCTATTGTACCTTCAATTTTTAGTAAGTTTTCTAAATTAGGAACAATTGCAGTAGCGATTTGCATTTGCTCATTTCCTCTTGGCCAATAATACACTTTATGATTTTTAAGATCATGAAACCATTCGCCAGGTTGATCTAAAAATTGAATTGAATTGGTTAGAAAGTAGGCAGAATTACCCGTTTCTGTAGATAACCATGGTGCTGGCCATGGATGCTCAGATTGAATTCTGCTCTCGGGTTGCCTAAAAGATAATTCTACGGCATTGTCCATTACTTTTGCAGTCTTAACCCTTAAATTGGCTATGGCCCACCATTGGTGGATTACCATTTCCATGCCTTCGACATTGGAAAAGTTGATGGTCTTTGTTAAAGGTATCCTGCAAGTTTGTTTCTCAAAATCCCAAGACAAAATCCTACCCATTTTATCGCCATTATAATCTTTTGAGCGTATTGCCTTCTTATTATTTACCCAAAGCTGTCGAAATGTTAAATCGTAAGGCACATCAGCCGCCCAAACTTTACCCTGGGCATTTTGTGAAAGGCCATTAACCTTTCCTATTACCTTTTTCCAATTCTTTAAGCTTTGTCCACCACTTAAAATAACTTGGCGGCCTGGAACTGCAGCAATTGAAGTCGGACTACTTGCTGTTCCAGAATCTTCTGGCCGAAGTTTAACTGCTTCGTAGAGTTGGTAAAACCCTTCCTCAACGTTAATTCGGATACCACCTTTAATGCTCGCATCGTTAACTCTTCTTAATTCTCGAGCAATACGAATAGCTGCATTTAAGGTAGCCACCGGTTTTATTTTTGTTCCTGCATTTGTGTCATTACCTTTTAAAGAAACATAAATATCTGCTGCGTTAACCGAAATAACCGTTACAATAACGTTAAAGAATAAAAGCAAATAAAAAAGTTGTTTTATCTTCATCTTAATTAAGTTGAAATATCTTTTTTAGATAAGCTGTATTGGCGCTAAAATTACGTTTCACATCCTTGGTATTGTTGGCATCGCGCGAACGTTCGATAACCAACCATCCAGCCCATCTCATATCATCGAGTGTTTGCTTTACGCGAACCAAATCTATTTTTGGATCATTTTGCAGCCAAACACCATCTTCGTTCGTGGCATGAATTTGAATAATATTTTTTTTTCCTAAAATTTTCAACTCTTCGCATACATCTCTTCCATTTTTTAGTGCATTAGAAAAGTTGAAATAGCTTTTTATCGACTTAGATCCTATTTCTTTAAGCAATGTTAATTCTCCTTTTGCATCTAAGGCGGTTTCAATTCCAATTACAACACCCGCTTTATTGGCCATTTTGCCTACAACTTTTAATCGATCTACAATAGGCTGGCGCAATTCTGGATTTTTCACTAAATCGCCTTGCACACCTAAAGGTAAAAATGCCACGTTAACATCCATTGCTTTCATGGTATTTAAGCAATCTTGAATCATTTTAATATAAGTGGGGCGAGTTGCAAAAGATTGTGCATAAAAACCCGTCATAGCCAGCGAACAAATCTCTAACTTCAGTTCTTTCGCTTTGGTTAAAAATTTCCTTCTAATAGATGGGTCTGCTAATTGATTTTCAAAAGTTTCTCGATTACCCAATCCACCCATATCCACTTCTAGTCCATCTGCACCAATTTCTTTTGTAAGATCAAATGCACTTAATTTTTGACGTTTTAATAGCATTAAATCAATAACCGCAACCTTGTATCTGCATTTTTTAGGTGTGGATGCACTTGTCCATTGCATTGGAAGGAACCAGCCACCCGCTAATAGACCCATTTGCGTTAAAAAAAACCTTCGATTGCTATTTGGTTGGTTTTGCATGCGCCAGTTTACTTTTTAGTGAATAATTTCTCTAATTGTTCGAATCCCATGATTGCATTTTTCGGCAAACGTTCTCCATTATCTCCAAATACGTACAGTGCTTTTTCAGGTTCAATGGTGCATTTGCTTTCATTATATTTTCCGGTACTGTCTCTAACTGCAGTTGCGTTAAGCTTAAAATTTTTAATCAGGAAGTTGTACAACGCTATGCGCTTATTTACCCCAAAGTCGTGCTTTTCAGTTGGCAAATGCACATTTTCAACCTGATTTGTTGCACCATAATATGCATAAATTTTTTGCAGGTACGGAAAGTCGTGCTGTGGGGTTTCTGCTGTCCAATCGCCCCCATCAGACACGATAAGCATGGGTTTCGGTGCAGCCATGGCTGCTAATTCTACATTATTTGTTCCGCCACCACATTGATGAATTGGCATACCACTTTCACATGGGCAACCACCAAAGAAATAAGACGACATGGCAACTACCGGGGCACTTAATTTAATCCGGTCGTCTAAAGCAGTCATCAATATAGAATGACTGCCTGCACCTGAACCCCCACTAATGCCAATTCTCTCGGTATCTGTTTCTGGAAGCGCAGTGAAATAATCGAGTATGCGTATTCCGCCTAAAGTTTGAACGGTTTGTGATAAGCTCCTTCTGTGGTCTTCATAGTTAAACTGCAGCATCGACTCGCCCCACGCAAAAAGATCATAACTAAAAGCCATCGCCCCCATTTTAGCTATCATCGCACAACGTAGTTGACAATCGGCTCGATAGCGTTGCTTTTCCCAATGCCCATCAGGACTCAATACTAAAGGAATTTTACCTTTAAATTTCAATGGTTTATACAACGACCCGTTGATGTAAACACCAGGCAAAATTTCTAAAGCAATGTTCTCAACAGAATAGCCATCCATTATCCGCTTCTCAGTGATGATTGGTTTTGAAGCGGGTTTAGCAGGTAAAGGCGAAAGTTGTAAGGCCTCATATAGAGCGGGTTTAAGCAATGATTTACGTACTTCCCAACTGGCTTTATTGTTATATTTTGTAGCCAATTGGTCTAGAAATGCCCAGCCATCTTTAACTTCCCATCGATAATATTCATATTCTTTAAGTTTATACACCTTGTCCTTTTCTTTATTCACTTTCATGTCTAAAGGCATTAAAACGTTGGTCAAGGTTTCATCAACAGTAGTTCTAAATCGCCAGCTGGCATAGTTAACCCATTTATCTTTTACTTGAGGTTCGCTATATTTAATTTGTACACCAAAACGCCTTTCGATTTCCTTAATAACATCGACCAATGGTTTGCGGTATAATTTATCGGTGTTTTGTTGAGCATGTAGGGTAATTTTGAGGAGTAAAATCACAAATACCAAAATCAATCGCTTTAGCATTGCTTGGTTGTATTTCCTCTCCATAGCGCTATACATAAATTTTATCATGGTTCTTCACTTTTAGCTTCCGTTAATGCAGGTGCAGTATATCCTTTAAGGCTTGGCCAGATGCCATTTTTAATCGGTATCAATTTGAGTTTAGAAGGATCGACCACTACGTGTTTAATTTTTTCTCTTCTCCAGGTATAGATAAAATGAAGCATTCCATCAGCAGTTTGGATTACCGCAGGATACGAATATTGGCTAATTGGGGAGTCTTCTAAAATTAAAGCAGCCGACCAGTTTATGCCGTCTTTAGAGATGGATACATTTAAAGGTGTTCTTGCTCCTTTTGCTAGATCGCCTGGAGGCAAAACATGATTATAAACCAGAACATGTTGCCCATTTTTCATGGTTAAAGCATCGGTGCCTGAATTGTTGTTCGGTAATGAGGTTAACGTTAAGGGCGACCAAGTTTCGCCGTTATCGTGCGACCATGATTCGACAATTGCACGATTTCTTGTCCGAGCTAAAATTTGCAGTTTTCCGTTGCCATGTGTTAAAATACTAGGTTGGATCGCATTTATACCTTTACCCTCGAGTGGGCCAATAGTTCTCCAAGTTTTTCCATTATCTTTTGTTACTTCAAAATGAATTTTCCATCCATCGCCTTCCTTGCTCGATGGGGCAAATAAGTTACCATTATTTAATAGAATAGGCTTATTTTTAACTGGGCCAATGTAGCCATCAGGCATTTTTGTAGCTGCAGACCATGTTTTCCCCCCATCTTTCGAGGTTTTCATCATTCCCCACCATTCTGATGGTTTTGGACCGATCTTGTAAAATAAAATCAAATCTCCTTTTGGGACTTGATATAATACAGGATTCCATGTAGGTAATCTAGTTCCATCCTTTTGCACGCCATCGGCCGCTGAAACAGGCGCTAACCATTTACCTTTTACCATTCTGCTGATATAAATTTCTACATCAGGATCACGTTCTTTAGTACCCCCAAAATAGGCTGCTACTAAACCTGTAGGCGTTTCTACCAAAGTAGCCGAATGACATGATGGAAAAGATGCCTTTTCGTACAGAAATTCTTGTTTAACAATGCCAGTTTGCCATTTGGCCAATTGGGCTTTAACGTTAAAGGTAAATGCTGTGGTTATTATTAAGGTTAAGATTATATTTTTTTTCATGTCATTGGTTCATTGGTTCATTTTGTTGGCAAGTTTAAATGTTGCAAAGTTCAAGTCGATCGAGTTATACGTCCAAAACAACTTTACAACTTTAAACATTACAGTTCCTTACTGTTTCGCTGCTTTTTCGTCTCTTATTTTTTTTGCATACGCACTATATAATGCTCTCCAGTTGCGTCCATTACTGTTCAAAAACTGCTCTGATTTCGTTTTATAGATTTCGAAAATTGCTGAAATCTGTTTCATGTTTTTATAATCTACAGCTTGTTCTCGTGCTTGTTTTAAGAAAACCGTAATTTTTGCTTCTTCGTTGGCTGTTAAATCGGGTACTATTGATTTATATCCTGCTAACGTGAAGGCAACTTTTCCAATCGTATATTTATCTAGGATAGCCTCGACTTGCTCTAGCGTTAAATCTTTTCGCAATCCATTCATTAAATCTTGATGAATAGCTATTGGCATAGCCGAATCGGCAATAATAGAACGATCTAATTCACTTAGCTTCGTACCTGTAACAGGATTTATGCCCTCTGGAATGGTTGATGAAGGATGTTCGTTGTGCCAATTACGAATGGTGGATAAATGCGTTGCAATTACAGATCTCACCCTCGCTTCTTTTTGGACATCGTTTAAGCTTAAGGAGGACACCCACTCTGCCGATTTTTTTTCAATTTCGGGATCAGCTGTAGTTTGCGCTTTTGAGGCAAATGTAGTTTGTAAGATTATTACAATTAATAATGCTATTCTTTTCATTTTTCTTATTTTAATTTTTAAAGAGATTGCTTCGTACCACGCAATGACGCGAACTACTTCATTAGCTAGCTCTATTTCACTAAAAATGAATAATTTCCAGAGCCCAATTCATATAATGCCCTATCTTTTTCCATTTTTATAAACTTTAAATCTTTAATATCTCCAAACTTCTCACTTACATTTTCGCGAGAAGTGGTAGGAATATATACCTCGGCAGTTGTATTTGCTGGTATCGTTAAATTCCAAATAAATTGTTTATCCGTTTTACCATAGCTACTTTTAATTAATCCGTACGGTGAATCATAACTTGCAGTTACCGAATTTAACCCCCTTATCATCTCCGGTTTCATTGTAATCTTTTTAAATGCTGCACTTTCTGCTTTTATTCCTGCTAGATTTTCATAATACCAGATTAATAAATCGCCCAACATCATCACATGATTTTGAGAATTCATTTTCGGGTCGGAAGTATTTCCGTTCCAGAGTTCCCAAATGGTAGTTGCGCCATTATCGACCATATATCCCCAACTTGGGTAGGTTTTTTTTGTTGCAATGGTATAAGCCAAATCTGGTCGGCCATAATCATTCAAGCAACGCATCAGCCACTGTATTCCCACTAAGCCATTACTTAAATGCCCATTGTTAGTGATTTCTATGGTTTGGATAATATTTTCAAAAACCTTGTCGATTTCATTTTTAGGAACCATTCCAAAATATAACGGAATAATATTCTCTGTTAATGCATTTGTTCCATAATATCCCTTACCGTTATAGAACTTCTGATTAAAGGCATGATTAATTTTATTACCTAAAACTTCATATGCATCTTTTTCTTCGTTTGCACCTAACAAAGTACTAAACTTCATCATCATCTGTGTAAAATGATAATAATAAGCTGTTGATATTAATTCTGAAGGATATTTTTTATCTGCACTTTTACCTCTCCCGGCTTCTATAGTAATTGGTGGCATACACCAATCTCCATAACTATCTTTAGTTAAAATATAGTCTTTCATGTAGCGATCTTGCATATATGTTAACCATTTTTTCATTGAATGATAATTATCTTTAATAGCCGAAATATCACCAGTTTGATTGTACACCATTTCACTAACCAACAAGAGTGTTCCGGGCCAGCTCATGTTATCGCTATAGTAGCGCCAAAAAGCTGGTGCAACATCGGGTATAGCACCATCATCTTTTTGCGAATTCCGGATGTCTTGCAACCATTTGGTATAGAAACGACCGTTATCAAATACAAAACTCTCACCAACTGTTACCGCTCCACGATCGCCCAGCCAAGGCATACGCTCATTTCGTTGTGGGCAATCGAGCGGAATCCCTTTATAATTTCCGGCAATACTCCACCATGCGTTTTTGAAAATCTGATTCGTTAACTGATCAGAAGTTTCGAATGAGCCAATGGTTTTAATGTTATCGTAAATAATTTTACCCGTAAAATCACTCAAGTTAGGCTGATAGGTATATCCAGTAAGCTCTACATATCTAAATCCGCGATATACAAAAGTTGGTTCCCAAGTTTCAGGTTGATTATCTTTTAGTTTATATAAATCGGTACATTTTGCATCACGAAGGTTGGCGGTAAAAAGTTCGCCATTTGGCTGAAGCGATTCAGCAAAACGGAGTTTAATTAGCTGTCCCTTAACCCCCTTAACTTTTAATTGCAACCAGCCCACCATATTTTGGCCCATGTCTAAAATGTACCTTGTGCCCGTTAATTTGGTAATTGAAATTGGCTTGAGCTCGTCCATTATCTTAATATTCTCGTTCATTTGAGCCTCATACGTTCCTGCTGGTTCTTGCACAAATTCGGCTTTCAGCCATTTTGTATCTACAAAACCAGGGGTATTCCAACCAGGCATTTCCTTACTTGCGTCGTATTCTTCTCCATCGTATTCGTTATTGGCCCGAATTGGTCCATCGGCCGTGCCTTTCCAACTATCGTCTGTATCTATATTAGCTATTGTGCCATCAGTATAAACGATATTGATGTTCAAAAGCATTTTTGGAAAACCAAACGATTTCACTTTGTAAGGCTTATTGTGCTGGCGCATGGCGAAAAATCTTCCATTTCCAAGCTTTGCGCCCACAGCATTTTTACCATTAATGATATAAGAAGTTACATCATAAGTATTGTACTTTACATTTTTGGTATAATCTGTTGGCGTAGGGGCTAAAACCTCATTACCAACTTTTTTACCATTTATAAAGAGTTCGTATAAGCCTAAACCCATAATTGAAGCAGTGGCGTACTTTATATCTTTGGTACTTTGAAATTCTTTTCGGAAATAGCGGGCAGATAAACGGGAGTCGGTTTTAACATTATCCCAGGGAAAAGCCCGATCGAAACCAATCCACCCCTTTGGCCAATCTTTGTAATACAGCAAGCCTATGGTAAAGAAATTATTGGCCGACCATTGACTTTCTCCGACGGTTGTCCATGTTTTTACTTTCCAAAAAGCACGCATTCTACTTTTCAAAGCTTTTCCACTATAGGTAACATACCTAGATTCTTGCGTGGTTATTTTACCTGAATCCCATAAATCGCCTTCATTTGCACTTAATTTTTCAGAACTTGAAGCAACCAAAATTTGATAAGCCGTTTGCATTACATTACGTTCTCCTGAAACAATCTGCCAAGCAAAACGAGGTTTAACCACATCGATACCCATCGGATTCGTTAACATTTCGCAGGTGGTATTTTGCAAAGTTACTTGAGCACTTGCTTGTTGGGTTAACAGAAGTATTATAATTAATATGTAGCTTTTTAAGTTCATCCTTATCTATTTTTTGTTGCTTAGCAGCTTTTTTAACACAGAGTTCGCTGAGTTTTACACAGCGTGCTCGGAGTTCTCTGTGTATTCTCTTTTTCTCTGTGGTTAACCCTTCCTATTTCCCCGTAAAATCAAAATACAAGGTCATATTTAATGCCCTTGCAGGCTCCTTTTCAAAGTCATAAAATATATGTTTCATTCCCATTGGCCCTGTGGTTTCTGGTTTTTGGGTTTTTGTTCCAATTGCCGATATCCCATTCATAAATGAAATATCACCTGTTGGGAAAGTTGGGCTCATGTTGTCCCATTCGGTATCTCTTGATTTTTTAGGCGTAAACAATCTCAAGAAAACATCTTCTCGATCGGTAAACACCTTAAAAGATTGCGATTTTCCTACAAACTTTACCCAATACAAGTTAGCATAATATCCTTTAAACTCTGGATATTCAAATGGGATTTCTCCTGTTGCGCTAGTATTATAGTCTTTCTTCCAAACTCCAAAGCTATTCCCTTTCATTCTATTTTTCCAAACTCGATTTGGGCCATTTCCCATATATTCAACTCCTTTAATTTCTGTTTCGGGGTACGAGAAATTTAATCCCACGAAGGTGGTAAAATAGGCGCTAGGGAAATAGTTTACCTCCATTTTAAGTATACCAGAAGGAAATACGGTCCATTTTAACGTATTATAACTTTCTTTACGGTTAAAGGTGGATGAAATCACCACGTTTTCGCCGTCCTTTACTGCCTTAAATTCTTTAAAATTATTTACACCTTCCTGTAATATTGGCCCATTATTAAGTGGAACAATCGCATTTTCCTTGCTTACTTTTTCGAGCAAACCTGTAATTTTATTAAACACAAAATGGATACCATTTGCTTCAGTTTCGAATGCTGTGCCTGTTTCATTTAGTTGTACTGGCAATTCACCCTCTTTTTTTAATAGACGTTCTGCTTGTGTTTTTGGCAATAGAATTGGAAAACTCCACGTAAATATTTTTACGCCACTTGGCGATTTTGCTGTAACGTATAAAACGTCGTAATTTCTCCAACCGGTTGGTAGGTCTACTTTTAATATTCCTTTTTCAAAAGGTTTGATTGATGGAGCCCTTATTGTTCCCTTTTCGAAGTTTGAAATTGGATTTTTCAATTCCTCAAGTCGCCAGCTAAAGGTGCATTGATTTAAATTGGTAAAGGCATATCGATTTTCAATAGTAAATTTGCCGTCGAATGCAGGGGTCATTTCACGTTTTTCGAAAAATATTGGGCTCCATACTTCTTTAATCGTATAAAAACTCCCTTCTTTTTGGCGATAAGGACCAACTATACCATCGGGTCCACGGTTGCCATCGGTATCTATTTCTCCATTTTTATCGGTACGAACTACACCCTGATCAGCAAAATCCCATAGAAATCCACCCGCTGATAAAGGATTTTGCCACATTGCATTCCAATAATCTTCTAATCCGGCACCATGTCCACCATCGAACATACCGTGCAAAAATTCAGTCGGCATAACGATATTGTGGCCATGATCGTAGTTCCCAATCCCATAATCGAATTCACGATAGTGTGTAGTTTCAAAGCCACCAAATACTTCCCACGGGTGAACAACCACACGTTTTTGAATATCTTGTTGTGAAAATAATGGATCAAGGTCTCGATTGTGTCCGCCTTCGTTGCCATTGGCCCAAAGTACTATCGAAGGATGATTTTCGTCGTTCATCATCATTTCTTCTAGCAATTTAGTTCCAGTTGGCGTATCATAATTCCCATGCCATCCAGCAAGTTCATCCAAAACATATAAACCTAACGAATCACAAACGTCTAAAAAATGGCCATCTGGTGGATAATGTGACATACGGACGGCATTCATATTCATTTCTTTTATCAACAACACATCGGCAATGCTAATCATTTTGCTTGTGGTACGCCCTGATGATGGATAAAAAGAGTGCCTATTTACCCCTTTGAACTTTATTTTTACACCGTTTACATATACGCCATCGCGTTCTTTTACCTCAATGGTTCTAAAGCCAATTTTTTTCGATTGGGTATGTACAATTTTTCCGCCTTTAGTTAAATTGAATTTGGCGGTGTATAAGTTTGGGAATTCAGACGACCATAATTTTGGATGAACAAACTGTTTTGAAAATTCGACTGATCTAGCACCTGGTTTTATTGCTACCGTTATTTTTTCTCCGAATTTACTACCGTCTTTCGCTAATAATTGAATTTCTACACGATCTGCTATACCCGCGACAGTTAATTTACCTGTAAACAAACCATTTGCCTGCGCATAAAGTTGTACTCTATCAAAATGGGTCTGCGGTAATGCTTCTAAATAAACCGGTCTAAAAATACCGCCAAAAATCCAAAAATCGGCTTTCCGTTCTGCTTCATTAACCGATTGGTTAGCTGAATGTTTAGCGACTTTAACTTCGAGTAAATTTTCAGCGCCATATTTTAATAATTTAGAAATATTATATCTGAAAACGTAAAATGCCCCTTGATGTATTTCTCCTGCTGGCTGACCATTAATTTTAACCTCTGTATCGGTCATAGCACCCTCGAAAACGATATTGGTTAACTTATTTTTCCAGTTAGCTGGTACAATGAATTTATACTTATAAAACCCTTCTTCTTTTCCTCTGACACTATCTTTTGCAAAACCATAATCGTACTTCCCGAAGCCTTGTAATTCCCAATTTGAAGGAACAGGTATGGTTGTCCATTTTCCTGCATTCATACCCTTAGTACAAAAGAAATCCCAGTTTTTGGTATTATCGTTACCGGTACCAGATAAATATACCTTTTCTGTTTGCTGAGCATTTGCTGAGCAAAATAGCATAACCAGGTAAAAGAAAAGTACAATTGTTTTCTTCATTTAATTAATTTTGAATGCACGGGTTAAGCTATTATCTGTTCTAAAAGGCAAAGCTGGTAAGCCCGTTTTGCCATAAAAATTGCTAGCTGGCGACTCTGTCCAATTAAAACGAACAATCTCTGGTTTACTAATTTCCTTGGCCGATACCACTACCACTTTACCAACAATATGGGCATCTGCTGTCACAAATTTACCGTCGTTGCCTGCAACGGTAAAACCCGTTAAGGGTTCTTTTAAATCGGCATCGAACAGATCGAATGCTACCATCGCTTTATCACCCTCAAAGCAAACTGATTTGTACAGTGGGCCAGAAAACACTACTTTTTGATGATAATCGTTCGCCAAGGCCCATAATGCAAGTCGCCTACCAACCTCCCATTTATAGGTGGGGTGCAAATCCTCGCCATTATCGTTAAGATCTGTCGTAACAATTAACCCTGTATGGGGCAAACGTAGTTGCTGTGCCTGCGCTTCCCAAAACTCGGGTTCTGTATTCGCATCTAGTGCCTTTTCGTTCTTTTGTTTCGAATAATTAAATGGTGCAATTTGAACTAAATAAAAGGGCATCGTTTCATTTCCTCCCCAAGCGCTACGCCACAAATTGATTAATACTTTCATTTTATATGCATAGCTAATTTTTTCATCCAAAAAGCAATTCGTTTCGCCTTGATACCATAAAAAGCCACGTAATTTAAATTTTGTTAAGGGCTCTATCATGGGCGTGTAGAATTTACCAGGATCATTACTTAACTTTTTATCCTTAAAATAGGCTTCTTGTGCTAATGCTTCTTTCGAAATCCAAGGTTCTATGGCGCTACCACTTACCGAAGAGCAAACGATCCCAATCGGAATATCCAATTTTTGTTGCAACGCTTTTGCAAAGAAATAGCCTACGGCCGAAAAGGCACGTAAAGCTGAATCTTGTGCGATACTCCAACTTTTATGTATAGAATCGGGTTTAATTAATGTTTTTCGATTGACTAAAAAGATACGAATTTTCGTGTTTTTGGCATTTTCTACTTCATCTTTCGGGAAACCTAGCTTTGGATTTTTAGGCGTTGGAATCTTCACCAACTTTCGCATTTGATATTCCATGTTCGATTGACCGGAGCACAACCATACTTCACCCACCAAAATATCGGTTAAAACAATTTTATTGCTCCCAATGATGGTCATGCTCTGGGGTACAGACGATGTTTTTAAAGGCTCCAAAACAACTTGCCACTTGCCCGATTGGTCGGTTACCGTATTTTTAGTTTGTTTAGCAAAGCTAACGCTCACTTTTTCGCCTGCTGCACCAAAGCCCCAAATGTTTATGCGTGCATTTCTTTGCAATACCATTTTACTTGATAAAATCTGGGGCAAGAGAATTTTGGCGTTGGCTGAAAAAGATGATAGTATAAGAAAAAAAAGAACTAAACTAATTACTAAGCCAGAAGTTTGTAAGAAGATTGCTTTGTAACTCGCAATGACGAACTGATAGATTGCTTTGTAACTCGCAATGACGGTTTTGACATAAAAAATTGCTACTGCTATCATCTAAAACACTCCCGTTTTTAAATATTTAATCGAATACGAAGCTTCCTGATCCATTTCGCCGGGTTTTGGCAAATCGTAGTGCTGATCGGCAGGGGTATCTACAGTTGGAAAGCGACGTACATCGCCCGTGCGAAAAACAATTCTTGAAACTTCTGCTAAAGGCACAAATGATAAACTAGTTAGTACATCTTTTCCATTCACTGTAACCGTATAAAAACGATTTGCTGTGTTTAGTTTTATATCAATTGTGTACGTTTCGCCAGCTTTATAAGTCATAAAATTCTTATATCGTGACCCTGCTTTTGCACTCAATGTTCCTGCAGAGTCGAACGTTAATCGAACGCCTGCCACTCCTTTGGCATCTTGTAGTTCAATTTGCATTAAGCCATGATGATCTTGCGCAGGCGTTATCGAAAAAGAAGTAATTATTTTAGTTCCGGCTGGAAAAACTCGTTCGGCCTTAGCGTAATCGTAAGGATCTTTATCTTTCAATACTAGAACTCGTTCATTTTTAAGGGTTTCTATTTTAACAGGAGCCCAAATGGGGCTATATATATTCCATAATGATAGCTCTTTACCTGTGCTTATCTTATTAAATACTTCATCAACTTGCGAGGTTGCTTTTTCATGTACTGGAAGGGGAATAGACGATACCCAAATGTCTTCTTTATTCATGCTGTAGGTAACCCACAACTTGCCATCGGGCGGATTACCATTGCCCTCTTCAATGCCTCTAACATATTGAGGTCCGTACGATTTGTAATTCCCACCATAGCGCATCGGGGAGATTTCGCCATTTACCAACAATAAATTAGTATAAGTTAATCCATCATTACTCGTAGAAATGGCTAAAGGCCATCTGTATTCTGATGGATTATAAACCGTAGCATATTTACCATCTGCTGTTTTTTGTCCCCATATTTTAGCATTGCTATTTACAAAACCCGGAGCTCTAAATGCACTTTCTGGCCAGCTATTTCCATTATCTGTACTTATTGCTGTTAGTGCATTTTTCCATAAGCCAACCACTCTACCATCTGGCAGGTGATAATAGCTAAAAGCTTTGTATTGCTTCTGAAGGGTAATTATTGGATCCTTTCTATCGGCTTCTTCATTCCACTGTTGAGTCATTAACTTATTAGCCAATAATTCATTACAGGCCTCAACAAATGCTTTACTTTTACTTTTGGTATAAAAAGGGTAATTGGTATTCGCTTCTGACCATTTCGGATTGTAGCGGATAAAATAGATTGGCCCATACGTACCATCGGGCATAATTTCTCTTACAGCTCTACCAATTCCATTCCCATCATTAGGATCGTCTTTTGCATCGAAACTAATGGCATAAAAGCCTAAAACTAAACACACATTCTTGGTCGACACATAAAAACCCATCCGTTGGTGCATTACCGCATCAAGATCTTTGGCCACATCTTCTCTACCTTCTTTTTTGGTTCCATCAGGGATGCGATAAATAGGAAAAATAACTTCTGGCTTTTTCCAAGTATAGCCATCTTTAGACGATTGAATAAAGGTTTGTCCGGGAGGGATACTTTCGCCCACTTTATCGCTTAAATATTCTACATAGAAGGTATTATTCCAATAGGCTAGCATTGGGGCGTGATTATACGTCCACCCAAATCCCTCTGCCCATTCAGGATGCTCACGATTGGCACGAAAGGTTTGAATGCTATGTACGCCTATTACTGGTGTAAGTTGGCCATGATGATAATCAGCATTAACGAGGGTTTTGCCCGTATAGCGTACGGTGTCTTGGGCGGATGATTGAAAAATTATCCCTAGTATTAAAATAATGGAGCTACTTATTGCTTTCATTTACGCTTTATCTTATCGTCATTGCGAGGTATGAAGCAATCTCATTATTAAATTCTGCTAGCAGATTGCTTCATACCTCGCAATGACGGTTTATTGTTTCGTTAATTTTTCTACCACTTTCCTTTTCACCTTAATTATGGTCCCGTGTTTATGGCCTTCTGGGACCGTAATTTCTGAAGTTACATCTTTAAACGACTTAAAATCTTTTGTTTTAACGGCCGAATATTTTTTATCGCCATAGGCATCGAAATAGATCAACCAGTCTTTTCCCGCTTTTACTACCGTAGGCCCTTCGGTTAAATTCGGACTAAACGGTTCCGAAACTCCAGTATATGGACCTAATGCGTTATCACTAAAAGCTACCTTTAAATTGCGGTTTGGGCGTGTATTATCTTTTAACACCAAAACATAATCTTTAACCGCTTTTTTAACGATAACTGCATCAATAACACTAAAACCTGGATCTAAAAACAATTTGGGTGCTGTAAATGAGGCAAAATCTTTGGTTGTAATTACATACATCCGATGGTTATTGTCTTCTTCTTCAATACCTTTTGCAAAGCGGAATGGAATGGTCGAGGCCCAAATTATCAAAAACTCTTTCTTTTCACTATCATAAAATACCTCTGGCGCCCATACATTTACGGTTGTGGGTTCATTCGCTAAAACTGGGATAAACTTTTGTTCGCTCCATGTAATTAAATCTTTCGAACTGGCATAGCCAAACCCTCTGTCTCCTTTCCAACTGCATGTCCATACCAAATGAAAAACTCCATTTGGATCTTGAACGATCGAAGGATCTCGCATAATTTTTTGAGTTCCAATAGTTGGTTTCAAAAATACCTTATTTAAATCCTTCCAATGGTAAGCATCGTTACTATATAACAATCGTAAACCTTCGTTTGCAGGTTCATGAAAAGAAGTAAAAAGGTATGCTTGCTTTGAACACGAGCTAAATGCACAAAACGCTACCGCTAAAAAAGCATAGAGTAAAAATTTATGTTTAGCCTTCGTTATCATTATTTTATACTATCCAATAGTAAAACCCAATCATTTGCGTCCTTATTTCCCCCTGGCGGAGTAAAATGTTGCACTCCTTTGTTCTCAACTTCATTAATCAATGTGGTTTTTCCTGTACGAGGGTCGAACCACGATGCTTTCACTTTATCGCCTTCGATTTTACCCATGTTAACATGAATATCATTTCCATTGAAAACATAAATCATTGCATAATCTTTTGCTCGGGTAGCCACTAAATGGTTGTATTGTGTTCCATTTTCTCCGGCAATGAGCGACTGATCGGGCACACGGTCGAAATAAGAACGCGATAACATCAAGTTCTTTAAATGGATCATTTGAGTGGCTCCTTCAGCATTTATTGCTTTGAACCATTGGTCTTTTGGACCATAGGCGGGATCTTTGTCGGTTAGCTTAAAAAATTGCATTACCGAATTGTGTCCATAAGTGTACCCAAATGCACCTGCAAAAACCGACCAATACCCATATCTTCTCACATCAGCGGCAGTCCACCGAGGTTGCTTCGTATCGTGTAATCCTTGTGGGATATCTTCGTACGAGGGTTCGCCATCTATTGTTGGTTTAGTTGGTTTTAAGGCATAGTCTACATCTATATACTTATAATTATCTGGTCCGAAATGGTTTTTCTCATTTCTTGAGGTATCCTGGCTGTACCTGCGATGCCCAGACTGCACCATGTTAAAGTCCATCCATTTTGAGTTGTGAAACCAATCTGAAGAGGCAGTTCGACCGCGAGGATGGAAAGTAATTAGGTGAGTTGGGTCGTTTGAGCGTATCGTTTCGCCAATCGTTTTCCAAACAGGCATTTGTTCACTTCCTTTAATATCACCACCGTTTAGCCAAATGATGTTCCATTTATCTCTATACCGTTTAGCCAGAAATTCGGCATATTTTGCAGCTTGATCTCTTTTAACTTTTTTATCTTTAACATTTGTTCCCCAAACGGGCACTAAAGCCATATAAATTCCCTTTTCGGCGGCTTTATCAATAATATAATCTACATGATCCCAATAATCGTAGGCCAATGAATCTTTAGGATCATTTCCTTCGGTAACAGCCGGGTATGCTACATTTCCCTTTACAACCGACGAATCTAAATATACATTTCTCGAAGGCACATCGTGCAAAAGCATGGCTTGAACCACATTAAATCCCTGTTGCTTACGATCTTCAAGATATCGATCTGCCTCTTCACGGGTTAATCGGTTAAATAATAGCCAACCTGTATCACCTAACCAGAAAAACGGTTTACCATCGCCAGTCATTAAAAATCGTCCATTTTCTGAAACGACTAAACTTTTTGGGCTTTGTACATTTTTCTTTGTACAGCTATAGAGTGATAAACATAGCACCAGAAAAAGAGTATTTTTTTTAAGGATTGAGTTCATTTTTAAATTTTATGGACGAAAATGACTTCATCTCCTGTTGCTACTCTGTTAATTTTTACTGTTGTGCCAGCGCTTATGTTCTCTTCTTTTACCACATACCCATTACGTGGATTAATAACTTTTACAGTAAATATTCCTGTTGTGTTTCTTAAATCGAGGTTAATGGCATCGGCCGATGCATTGTAGAATAGGTAATCTTTTCCCATATTGGCTAAGCCGTATTGTTTTGGTTTAAGACCCTCAAATGCAAAGGGTTTCATTGTTGCAAGGGTGGATAATAAATTGGATGCAAATACATTGGAAAGTGAACCGCCCCCCATTAAAATCGCCCAACCAAACATTGGATAGCTATCGCCTGAATAGATGATCGCCTTTTTAGGAAATTTGTTTCTATATTCCGAAACTGCACGATACACCTGTTCGAAAGAAGTTTTTTTCGGCTTAAGTAAACGTGCATGTTGACGGGGTGCTAAATTTTCTCCACCCTTTGGCGCGTAAACCTGCTCATTTTCTTGGTAATGCCAATACCTGATATCGATTAGATCGACTACTTCGGCACGTTTAGGATCGGCCAAGATTGCATCTTGCACATCTTTAGTCACACTTAATCCAATTATTGGGTGCTTTCCTGTTTCTTTTTCCCATTCTTTGATGGTATCTAGCCAAAACTGAACAAAATGAAGGGGTCCAGTAAATTCAGCTCCAATTAATTGAATAACACTAGAATTGTTTGCAAAATTATCCAGGCACTTTCTAATGTAAGCGATGTGCAGTTTACGACGTACTGGATTATCAATATCATAAAATTGCGCTGCTAAAAAAATACGTTTATCCCCTGCATACGGTACCGGCTCTGGAAATCCACTGCTATTGATATTATTTGCTGTACGCCAAGGAAAATCGGCATAATGTGCTCCCGCTTCGATAATGTTATGCTGAAAGTAATTTTGATGTAGGAGCACCAAGCCTTTTTGGTCGGCCAGATTAGCAAATTGCTTGAGGCGGTCCCAATACCATAAATTATACTTCGATACGTCATATTTGCTTAATCCGTCCCAAGCCTTATCTACACCGCTTCGCGCAAATGGAAGTTCATAGAACGGTGCCCACACGTCGCCATCCATTCTTCTAATGCGTTCGTGATCGTCTCTACGGCGATCGTACCACAAGCCATAATTATGTTCTAAAATCTTCATAAAACTATTTTTCATGCTATCGGTAATCGCATTCAGATCGTCTGTTAACCCTTTTCCTTCTCTCCCCGGCACAAAACGGGTGATGTGAAATTTTGAACCTTCAATACCATGTGGTCTTGCGCTTCCATTCCACCATTGCACCTCTTGTCGGTTACCAAGCACCACGTCATTTCCCCGTACCAACCAGCCATTTTTAACTTCCATGGTTAAACCTTTTGTGGGTTGAACTACCTTATCTAGTCCAATGGCATCAATTGATTTCGCACCATGGGCATCAGTGCTTATTTTTTGTCGCTTAGGCGCCTCATCTATATATTCGGCCAAGGTTTGTAAAGGGTTTATCGCAAGTTTAGTTAGTTTCATGGCCACCTCTACGGGCGGACTACTCGAGGCTTCAGTTTCTACTGGGAATAATATTTCTCTTTGGTTTGCCTCAGCTGCTATTCGATCTTTAAGCTGTGCATAATATAGGCTCCGGGGTTGGATTTGTTCATTAGAAAGGTCCCAATAGCCATCGCCAGCAAATTGAGCCCAAGTACCAAAAGCCCAATTTTGGGCGGTTGGTGGACGATAATTATCTACTCTAGCGGCACTACATTGCCAAAACACGCTGTTTGCGGCGGCCCAACCGGCACCTTGCCCGTCTTGGCCACGATTTAAATAACTTAAAGCTTGGCCATCTACATTTACAATATCGAACAATACACCCGATGCCCAACTATCTAAAGCACCGCTAAATCCAAACGGCAAATACGATTCACATTGCACAAAAACATTCGGACCCGCTGCACAATACCCCACACCAAAATCGTGCATGCCATATTCGGCATAAATGCGCTGAAAAAGGGTTTGTTGGCCTGTAGTTAAGAAGGTATTTCTTCTTTCGCCAGCAATTTCAGAGATTGGCGCTAACGATTTGCAATCTTCTACGGTAACTCGGTTAGCAGATTCTAAAATATTGACCGCTGAGCCTGCAAAATGCTCAAAAACCACTTGACGAACCCAAGCATCGGATGCATTTTCTATACTAATGGCGTTCCAACGATGGTATTCGTCCTTTATATTTGCCTTGTTGTAGGTAGATTGAAGTTTTAGATTTTCGACACCTGTTTGATGAATACGACCTTCCCAGATATATTTCGCAACTGTACCACCTTGGTATTTGGCGTCCAGCGCGGTTGTAATTGGGGCATCGAATGTAAGTTGATTTCCGCTAATGCTAGTGATTTTTCGGTCCCAAAATACATTTCTCTGGTTTGGTTTCCACCCTAAAGAAGTAATGCCACCCCCAAAGTGATCGGCCCCTATATCATCGATCCAATTTTTTGGTGATGGACGTTTAATGATAATTTGATCGCCTACGTTAAAATCTGCAGCATCCGCGACCGTAAATTGAAGCGCATTTACTGGCACATAATTATCTTTTATGGCTATTTCTGTTTCTTTTACGCGGTTATTTATACCTAAAATTCGAATTACGCCAATTCTGTCGAGCCCAGAAGCTAAAATTACGGTTCCACCAGTTCCCATTCCACTTCCACGAAGTACCACACCAGAAGCATTTATTTTTAGTACCCCTGATACATTATAAATTCCCTTTTCAAGTAACACAGCTCCCCGCAAACCATCTTTTGCGATGGGTAATTTTGCTACATAATTTAGGGCCGATTGTATTCTTAAAGTAGCATCGCCCGCTAAAACAGGCACAACTATTTTAACCGATGCCATCGGAATTGCTTTATCGCCGCCCATGTAACCCGCGTACGAAAAATCGGGAATGCGATTGCCTAATGAGTCGGGGGTATATTGCATTTTCCCATCCTTACCTTTGAAAATGGGTTTAGGGGGGAGTACGGGTTTTTGGGCTAAGGCTGATAAGGTGAATAAAAGAATAAATAATGCAAGCGTTGAACGCAGCGTGCAGAGCATACTAGATTGTTTTTCGCTTTGCGAATGATTGCACAGATTAATTGATTTCACCGATTTTGTTTTTTATTTAGTTTTTCTCCCCCCAATAAATCGTCATATCGAACAAACGTAGCGAGGAGATATCTATTTAAATTATCCGATAGTTCTCTCCTTTCGTCGAGATGACGTGATTTTGTAAGGTTTATTATTTAATTAAAGGTTTAACCGTACTTACTGGCACCAAACTATTTAAATACTCTTCAATATTCGCATATCCACTCTTTGATATTTTTGCGGCATCTGAAGCATTTTTAGGGTTTAATCCATTTTTTACCTCCCAAGTATCTGGAATACCATCCCTATCGGTATCAAGATAAGGTTTTCCTTTGTATTCGGGGTAGCCACCAACTTGAGCAATGTCTGAAATAATTCCTTTTTTGTACGAATCTTCTGGGAGACGACGTTTTACATACTGTTGTTTAGCAGGTAATTTTCCATCTTCAATAAGGGAAATTTTACCGGTTTTTACCTGTTCAATTATACGAGTATCTACAGGATCGCGTAAGGGCAAAGTTGCGCCAGCATTTGCTAAAACATAGGTATAGGCAGCTTTTGCATCGATTAGGCTAACTTTTGCCATTGGAAGAGGGGTATCGGTACGAATAGAATCGAGCAATTTCTGTTTGTCTCGTTTCGACTCAGGCTGTACGCCTCCATTCCAATTGTTTTTTGTTACTTTTTCATTTCCTTCAACGATGTTGCCCGTTACATAGGCACGTCCAAAAGCATCTTTAAATTTAATGTCCCTACCCGACTCAGGCTTTAAAATCCGATAGGCTATAGGTTGGCCGGGTGGAGTTATTGGACCAGGCTTGTAATAATTATTTATAAAACTATAAAATGAAGCATTATCGCCGCCATCGGCACTCCGGTTCCACCAGTTAAACACCACGTTGTTCACAAAACCAAAATCGCCATACATACCCACAGAAGGGTTACGGCTAATATTCGATGCCCATAAATTACGGATAAATGTACTGTTTAAACCTCCAAGGGTGCTTCCAAAGGCATGGTTATAGGTGTCTAGCGCTTCCGAAAAAATGGAATTTTGGATGGTAATGTTTACGGTAGGTAGTTTTTGTGGTTTAGTGCCATCTTTCGGATCGTACATGTGGCGGTACATCGACATATTTTCGTCTAATCCCCAACTGGCCGATACATGATCGATAATGATGTTTCCTACTGGATTACCACCAATAGCATCATCTCGCCGCGTTACATCAGTAGCTCCTCTACGAAAACGCATAAAGCGGATAATCACATCATGCGTATTTAACCAAACCGATTCGCCAGCTACGCAAACTCCGTCGCCAGGGGCACTCTGACCTGCAATAGTGATATAAGGTGCTCTGATAATCAGCGGTGTTATTAATTTAATAATGCCCGAAACGTTAAACACAATAATTCTTGCTCCCCCTTGTTCGCAGGCTTCTCTTAAACTTCCAGGGCCTGCATCAGCAAGTGTATTTACTACATACACTTTTCCACCACGACCACCAAAAGCATAGGCACCACCACCTTCAGCCCCCGGAAAAGCAGCTAAGGTAGATTGGGGTAAATCGCTTGGTTTAGCCGCCCATGGAAGGTATGGCTTACCCAATTTTGCTTCTGCATCAACAATAGGTTTTACTTTTAAAAACTGTAATTCTGATTTTCTTTCGATTTCAGCAAGCAAGGAGTCTGCTTTTTTCTCCATCGCTTCTGGAATAACCGGGTATTGAGCGAAGGTTGATGAGAAAGAAAAAAAGCAGCATATAATAAGCGTTAACGGTGAAGCTAAGCAGTTTCTTTGGTTATTTGCGCTTTTCGATTGATTACACAGATGAAGTGATTTCACGGATTTTTTTATTAATTTACTACTTTATTGGTTTAACCGTACCCAACGGCACCACACTATTTAAATACACTTCGATATTCGCATAACCGCTTTTTGAGATTTTTGCTGCATCCGCCGCATCTTTTGGGTTAAGGCCAACTTTAATTTCGTACGCATCAGGCATCCCATCGTTATCGGTATCAATATAGGGTGTACCTTTGTACTCGGGGTAGCCCCCTACTTGACTGATGTCGGTAATAATGCCTAGTTTATACGAATCTTTTGGTAAGCGACGGTGTTCAAAATCTTTTTCGGGCAAGGGCACACCTTCGATATAATCTATTTTACCCGTTACTACTTGCTTAATTACACGTGTATCTACAGGGTCTCTCTTGGGTAAATTTGCACCGACGTTCGTTAATACGTATTTATGTGCTTCTAGTGTTGGTAAAAGTGTAATTTTTGCCATTGGAAAAGGCTTATACACACGCATAGCAGCAAAGTAAGGTTTTGCCTGCTCATAAGTCATCAAATTCCCTTTTTTATCTTCAACTTGAACGCCACCATCCCAATTGTCTTTCGTTACTTTTGAATTACCTTCGATAACGTTTCCATTCACGTAGGCACGGCCAAATACCACGTAAGGCAATTTACTACGACCAGATTCGGGTTTTAAAATGCGATAGCTTATCGGATCTTTTAATTCGGTAACAGGCCCAGGTTTATAATAGTTGTTAATGATGTTGTACAAAGCTGTATAATCGCCACCATCGGTAGATCGGTTATTCCAGTTAAAAATAACGTTGTTTGCGAAATTGAAAATACCATTCCAACCAATTGATGGATTTCTAGCCCCATTATCGGCCCAAAGGTTACGCATAAAAGTACAATTCTCGCCACCTAGGGTACTCCCAAAAGCATGGTTCCAGGTATCTAGGGCTTCAGAAAAGATCGAATTTTGGATAGTGATGTTTACCGTTGCCAATTTATCTTCGATTTTCCCTGTACTATCGTTATACATGTGGCGGTACATAGACATGTTCTCATCTAATCCCCAACTGGCCGAAACGTGATCGATCATGATATTGCCAACAGGGTTACCACCAATAGCATCGTCTCTGCGACCTACATAAGTTTCGCCACGCCTAAAGCGCATAAAGCGGATGATCACATCGTGGGTATTGATCCATACCGACTCGCCAGCAACACAAACACCATCGCCAGGGGCAGTTTGGCCAGCAATGGTAAGGTAAGGTGCACGAATAATTAAAGGGGTTTTGATGCGGATGATTCCCGCTACGTTGAAAACGATGATTCTAGCTCCACCTTGCTCGCAAGCATCACGTAATGAACCTGGCCCGCTATCGTTTAAATTCTTCACTACGATTACTCTACCACCACGACCACCAAAGCTATAAGCGCCACCACCTTCGGCACCCGGAAAGGCAACTAATTCAGATTGCGGCAAGTCTGTTGGGCGACCCGCAAAGGGAATATAGGGCTTACCCTGTTTTGCTTCCTTTTCGATGATAATTTTAGCTTTTTCCCAAGCAATATCAGAATGCTTACGTGCTGTCTCCATCATTTCGTCAGAAGCCTTTTGAACGTCTGCCGGAATTTTTGGGTATTGGGCAAAAACGAAAGTTGTAGAGAGTATTAATGAGGTTGTTAGCAACAAGCCTACTAATTTTTTGTTCATATCCTGAAGTATTTATTTTGGTTAGAAAGTATATGTTCTTTCAAATTTAAACGCTAAATACGGCTATTTAATCTATAATCTTCTCATGGTACTGTACAATCTTACCCTTAGCCCAATTATCGCGTAACAATGTTATCTCAAATCTATAAAATTTTCATCAGTAAATATACTATTCACTGATAAATATAAATAAAAAAAGGGATACATCCGTATCCCTTTAACCAAATATACTAAAATACATAAATAAACTACCCCATTTTATGCTTCTAGCAGTATCTGATGGATGATTTTACATCCCTTTATTTTTGAATTTTAATACTTACATTGATGTAAGGCTTACTATTTAAGTCTTCAGTAACCCTACTCACTAGCATGATACCATATTTACCTTCTGGAGTTTGAAAAAACACGGCACTTCCTGCTGCTAAACCAGCAGCAGCCGTGGTTGCAACCGTATTGTTTAGATTTATGTTTCTTGCTTTCGCTAACGTTTCGATAGTTGATCCCGAAATTGCACTATTGGTAAAAACAGTGGTTTGACTGGTTACAGGTGCGCTAAATTTAGTTACTCTTTTTTCCCAAGAACTTACATCATAAATTGGGAACGTCGTAGCTGGAGCACTGGTATTATACAAATTGATGGCGTAAAGTGGATTTCCTTGCGAATCCTTATACAAAGTTCTGTAAATTCCAAAATCGATTTTTGCAGCATTTGCAGCTCCATTTGTGTAGCTATAGGTAGAACCATCGCTTAGTGAAACGAATGAGGGTGTTGCTTTCGTAGTACTGTCTGGTAGAAAAACTTCTCTATTAGCATAAATCATATAACTTGGGTTCACCTCAACAGTTACTTTTTTATATCCATCACCAATATAGACACCTTTTTGGTTTAAAGCATACACACGATAGCTTGCTTTTCCATCTCTATTTGCTACCATTTTGATGATATTTGAGAAGCTTCTTCTTTGGGTATCATCTGTAATGGGGGTGGTAATACGGGAAGGCTGCTGCGTACCTGCAGAAGTTTCGACCACATAAGCGTACATATCTTCTGATGCCGAATTGATCGTAAAATCAATCCATACTTCATCTTTGTCATTTACCACTTTATAATCGGTAACACAACGCGGATCGCTGTTGTTATAGGTTACCGTTACATCATCAAACATGGTAAATATATTTTCTGCTTCCTCTTTACAGGCAGCGAACAATAGAACGCTTGCAAGGAGAAATAACTTTTGAATATTTAGTTTCATTTTTTTATCTTTTTAAATCAGACAATTTGAGTTTATTATTTCTTAATTCTAATCTAATGGGTCAAACGTTCCACCTGGCCATCCAACAGTTGTAGCGATGTTAGACCCAAAATTCACAAAATCGTTATGGAACGTATAGAAATAATGAAACTCTGGAATGTTATAAGCGTTAAAGTTTGGCGTAGTAATGGTATTTCTAAAATATTTCGTAAACGTTGCCTTGTCATCAAAGTTCAGCGTTTCTCTAAACATTTCGCCATTCGTTGAGGCTTCTAATACTGCTTTATCTGAAGATTTTATTAATGTAAGCTCCATTTTAGCCATATTGCCCGTTAATAAATGCATGGTGCGTGTTCTCCTGAGATCGGCATTACGTTTATTTTCGAAAGCGAACTCAATTCTACGTTCGCCTAGAATTAATGTACGTAAATCGGCTGTACTATTCGCCAATCCCAATCCGTAATCAGAATCACCAGCAACCACTCCTGCTCTCACTCTAATTTGTCTAACCATGTCTTTCGCCATTGTAATGTTTCCGGTTTCGTTTAAACAGTCGGCATAATTTAACATCACTTCTGCTAATCTTAGATCTATCCAATCCATACCACTTCCGCCAACACCATTTGAATAAGGCACAGAACCTGCAGCTAACCCTGGCGTAGTAAAACGTTTCACGTATACCGCATTCCCATTCGATTCGTTAATTGCATTATTATATGTGTATTGTTTTCTGTTTGCATTGCCACTTAAGGGATAAACACTTCCGTTCACAGCGAAGGTAGCTTCGAATCGAGGATCTCTATTTTGCCAGTACATGATGGCATCATAAGGAAAATCTGACGAAGCTCCCAATGGCTTACCATCTTTCATTGGATAGGCATCTAACATTTTTGTGGTAGGAACATACATGGCATGATACGAGCCTCCTTCAGATGTTGGTCGATTACGCGATTCGCCTTGGTGGCCTCTATTGCTAATGGTATTCGAATAACTTCTTACCAAGATCGCTTCTGTATTTGCTGTTCCTTCAGTACGGAAAATATCGAGGTAATTGGGCATCAATTTTTTTCCTGCTGCGATACACAAATCGTACGCTTCTTTATTCGCCGTTAACGCTTCCGTCCATCTCGATGCTTGATAAGGGTGTTTTGGATCATTAGTTGGATTAAATTGCGGACTTGCCCAATATAAAAGCACCTTAGCTTTGATACAAGCAGCAATCAATTTAGTGATTTTACCTCTTCCATCGCCGTCGGCTGGATTAAAGCCTTCAAGCATGGTCATTGAAGTATTCAAATCGTTGATTATAGCAGCAAAACATTCCTTAGCACTTTTTCTTCCACCTGTATATACACTATTAGCCAGCTGTTGCTCCAAAATTAGCGGAACACCGCCATACACCTTAACCAGTTCAAAATATGTTATTGCTCTGAGCGCATGGTATTGACCTAATAATTCATTCTGTTTAGCAATCGCCATTTTACCTTTCGGAATATTAGTAATTGCATCATTACATCGTGCAATATCCCAATATTTATTATCTCCCGGATTACCACGATATTGATTACCTACAAGCCCTCTAACATCATTTACACCTAATTCGCCTTGTAACCCTAACGCAGCTCGCGCATTCGCATCACCATTTGGAAAATAATTTTCATCACTTGCAATATGTGTTCCATAGCGATCAGGGACTACTTGTAATGGAAAGGCGGGGATAGTTACGTCATACACTCTATTTAAATGTAATTGAACCGAGCCTTCATTATCCCATATTGCAATGTCTATACCCTCGGTATCAGGTAAGAGAAAAAATTCGTCTTTGTTTACGCAGGCTGGTAAAGCTGCTGCCATGGCTAAAACCAACAAAGACTTCGATATATTATTTTTTATTTGCTTAATCATTTTCTTAAAATTATAAGTTAACACTTAATCCTAAAGAGATTGTTCTCAAAATTGGATAATCATAGGCACTTGAGGTATATGGATCTTTGTAAGGAAGGGGATTAACAATAGTCCATAGATTATTTCCTGTTAATAATAGGCGCGCACCTCCAAGTCCTAACCTTCCTGCAAATGCCTGTGGCATTCTATAGCTCAAGGTCATGTTATTGATACGAACCATGGTTCCATCAACAGCCCAGAAATCAGAGTTCCTTACTAACGATGGATCGTCGAAGCGAGGAAATTTACCTTCCATTGGATTTTCTGGCGTCCAACGATCTTGCCAAATCGTAAGAATGTTTCTAGTTACCGAAGGAGCTATTCTTCCTCTGCTATCATAAAACACTTTTCCGCCCAATCGTGCATTAATATTAGTGCTTAATGCAAAGCTCTTGTAGGTTAAGTTTAGTGATATTCCCGACCCAAAGAATGCACTTGTATTATCGAACATTGGTAGCATATCGCTATCTGAAATTACACCATCGCCGTTGGTGTCTTCATAATATAACCATCCAGGTTGTGGAACGCGATCATACACTCTGTAGTTAGGATATTTAGCCATCCATTGATCTACCTGTGCCTGTGTTCTAAACATTCCGATATTTTTTAACCCAATATTACTTGAATTGTAAACACGCGGATCCGTACCAAAACTAATTAACCAATCGTTCGCTATATTATTAAAGAGGTTGCCCGGCGCATAAAGTTCTCTTTCTACAATTGAATTGCCATAAGAAAAGTTAATGTTTGCGCTCAGATTTAAATCTGTAGCTAGCTTAGCTTTATAGCCAATGCTAAATTCAGATCCCCAATTGTAAGTTTGTCTGTAATTGATTACTGGAGCTGCAGTACCGAAATACTGTGGATATAGGTTATTTCCACCCAAATCGAATGCATCGTAGTTATAATTTTTAAATACCTCAACACTAAGATCAAGTTTGTTGTTAAACATTGACGTTTCTAACCCTAAGTTGTAGGTTCGTTTCTTTTCCCAAGTAATATCGGGATTAGCCAAACGCGAGCGATTCAAACTGTTTTGTGTAGAGTTTCCGTACAAGTACCCATTCGTTACATCAATTTGAAATCTATCTTGCCATAAACGAGTTCCCACCCTATCGTCGCCAGTAATACCAACGTTCAGTTTCAATTTTAAGAAATTAATAAAGCTTAATGATTTAGCATTTTTAAAGAAATTTTCTTGACTAATTATCCATCCCACTCCTGCATTTGGTGAAACACCCCAGCGATTTCCAGTAGCAAACTGAGAAGAAGCATCAACACGAGCAATTACTTCAACTAAATATTTCTTATCAAAGTCATAATTAAAGCGACCAAAACCTGAACGTTTAGAGGTAGCTGACCTTCCAAAATCCTGCCGCGCTAATGTAGAAGCATCGAAAGCCCAATATTGATCTAATCCCGGAATTAATTGATTTGTATAACGTACCGTTGAGGCCGATGAGTTGCCTTCGCTCTGCTCACCCCCAACTAGCAAACCTGCCGTATGTTTACCGAACGTTTTATTATATTGCAAGGTAATAAACCCCTGATAACTGTTGTTTTCGGATACACCTGGCGTGATGGTTGCTGAAGCCGCTGTAGTTACTTCTCTATACGAAGAAGTTGAAGATGTATTCACTAGCTGATCCGTAAACAATTCATTATTATTTCCCGTTCTAGCATAGTTAAAGATTCTATACGGAGGTACGTATTGCGTACTTTTAGTTGCACCGCTCGATTGCGAAATTTGAAATTTAGCAGAAAAACCCTTTAAAAATGTTGGTTCATAGGTTAAACTTGTATTAATTCGGTAGGCTTTACTACTCTGATTATTATAATATCCAGATTCTACTTGGGCTTGCGGATTTACTAAATTATTATAGTTCACAAAATTCCCATTGATACTGATGGGCACCCATCTCGGGATGCTTACAATCCGTTCAAAGAAAGGTGCATCGTTATCCGAAGCATTATGGTGCTGCTCTCTCGTTCCGTAATCTACATTAAAGTTTACATCTGCTTTTAGGCCAGCCGCTAAAGTTGCAACTAACCCACTTCTAAAACTATATTTATCAAATTTCATTCCCGCGTAATTGGCATTTTCGCTTTGATAACTACCCCCTGCAAAAAACGTGATCTTTTCACTACCGCCAGAAAGGCCGATATTATGTCTTTGTGTTGTTGCAGGCTGCCATATTTCATCGTACCAACTTTTATAATTTAAAGTTTTGATGTAATCTAAATCTGCCTGTGAAAAAAGTTTCGATGTGCCATCGCTTTGAATTCTAATCCCATCGTTCACGAGTTTTGCATGTTCGTAACCTGATAACATTTCAGGTTTGCTTGCAGCATCAGAAACCCCTACATATCCGTTATAGGTTATGCTCGGTTTGCCTACTTTTCCTTTTTTTGTTGTAACTAGAACAACACCTTTTGCACCAGAAGCTCCATATATGGCCGAGGAAGCATCTTTCAAAAATGTAATATCATCAACCATCGACGGATCAATATTGTCAAACGCGTCTCGGGTTACTGTAATTCCATCAACCACATATAATGGCTCGTCGGTAGCCCCCGGTACTACATCAGATGATGTTGAGTTTCGAATGTTTAAGGTAATTGGAGAACCTGGGCGACCAGACACTTGGCTTACGCCTACCCCAGCGATTCTGTTTCTCAAAGCTCCAGAAATATTTGGCGCAGGGATATCCATCAAATCTTCGCCCTTTATGGTAGCAGAAGCTCCTAATGCCTCACTTTTTTTCTTGGTACCATAACCAACGTTAATAATTTCTACCGCTTCTAGAACCGTTTGATCGGCGAGTAAAGTAACATCAATTTTAACACGGTTACCTACCGGTATTTGCTGGCGCACAAAACCGATGTACGAAAATACCAGCACATCTTGGTCTGATTTTACCTGAATGGTGTATATACCCTGCGCATTTGTACTTACGTTACTGGGTATCCCCTTAATGCTAACATTTACTCCAGGAATAGCGTCACCAATTGCATCGGTAACCTTACCTGTAACCTTTCGGTCTTGAGCAAATAAAACTGTACCCGACAGGAGCAGTACCAGCAAGGACAATGAAAATTTACGTAGAATTTTTGAGTTCATATTTATGATTTGGTTAGTTTTTGATTCGATTTAATACGTTAATGATTGGTTTTTGCGGCCTCTATTCTCTTTTGCCATGCTATCCCTTCCTTTTTTAAGTCGTAACCTTCGGCTGATAAATAATTATTGATCTTACCTTTGTACTTCCCGAACATGGCATGTTTTTTATCGGACGATTCGGCATCCATTGCTTTTTCTCGCGCTTCGGTAAGCCAAGTTAAAATCTGTTTCTTCTGTTCATCGGTAAGGGTAAGTATTTCTTCCTGGTAGGCCTTGAAAGTAAGTGGTAAAACGCCATAAGTCATACCATCTTTAATACCCTCAATTTGCTGTGCATTTAAATGCTTAGCCAATTTTCTTAAATATTCATGATGCAACTTGACAGTTTTAACTTCTGTATTTGCATTTTCTTTGGCTAAAGCAACCTCACGAACTGATTTTTCGGTGTATTTTTCTTTTATCACTTTTATAGCTAAATCACGAGCAGCATACACATCATTCAAATTGCTGTATTGATCTCTAACAATAGCACTAACTTTTTCAGCTTTGCTGGCATTGTCGATTTTTAATGAGGCTACGATTTTGTTGGCCCGTTCGGTAATTACTTTAACATACGCTTCATTAGCTGAAACAGCATTGTTCTGTGCAAACGTACTTGTAACGTTTATTAATAGTAAAACTAGTATAGCAGAAAGCCTCATTTTCCCTTTTTAATTAATTGTTTTTTTCTTTATTAAGTTTACCTCTCCACAGAAATGTACTTTTAAACCCAATTCATCCATTGCCGCCGCTTTAATTCGGCAAGCTTCGTGCGCATTGGCCTCGTAATTTGCATATACCACATGTATATGGTTCGCTTTATGTCTTGCCATCATCTGATCGCGTGTTACCCCTTTTAATACCGCATGCATAATGGGCCATTGCGGTGTGGTTTCATTCCATCTTCTGGTGGTTTCTTCGGCAGGTAAGGCAACAACTTCACCCACACCTAAATCGCAATGCAATTCTTTATCGCAAACATATACCCTACTCCACACAATAAAACCTGGCTTACTTATCCCTTTTAGTGTACCCCCACCTAATCTAAAATACATGGGCGGCTGCCTTTCGCTACTTGCCCCAGCATAGCCATCGATAAAATGAGCAGCAGGTGCGGCACCTGAAATTAGAAAAAGCCAAACAAACTCGTCGATGCCCTCTCCTTTATAATGCTCGCCCCATCTAATATCGTGCAAGGTATTTTCGCCAGTCATGCCCATCTCGTTCCATAACTTATACGTAATTAAGGCATCTAAACCAGCGCATTCGTCGACTTCATTAAAATGAGGCAATGCTTTTTTGGCGTAAAGTTCTTTCCCTGAAGTAGAAAATACAGGTGGGCGATCGGAGTTATTCAATAAACCTTCTACAAGATCGCTAGCTACTGTTAAATCTTTTAATCCTTGCTGATATTGAATACCAATGGTATCGCAACTAAAATCATCCGCTATGCGAACGGAAGCAATATACATTTTGCATTGCTGCAAGGTTTGTTCTTTGGTTAATTCTGTTTCTTCGTTGCTGCCCCAATTAAACTTCATTCCTTTTTTCAGCAACCAGTTTAGCACCGTTTCTGCTTCTTTATCGCTAACCTGTAGCATGGAAGCATATAGGGCCGATTGACTTAACCTTTCCTTAAAAAATCCAGTTTTGTGTAAAAGTTCGTCCGGTATAATGGCATTGTACATTCCCATACAGCCTTCATCAAATACGCCCATAATTACTTTACGTTCTTTTAGGCCACGAGCAAAAGACCTGCCTTTCTTTTCGTCGGCTAAAGGAATTTTACTTAAGGTGAAACTTTTAACGTGACTTTGATCGTAGCTGATTTTTCCGGTCGACAACCATTCTTGCAGGCCATCAACAAAAAAATCGTCGTCGAAGTTCTCGCTCCATAATGTGCTGTATGCAATTTCTGCCTTAGTTAAGCAACCATTTAAATTAAGCATACCTACCAAGCCTGGCCATTGACCGCTCCAATTGGCAACAGTTAAAATAGGACCACGGTGTGTAGTTAATCCAGCAAGTACATGATGAGAATATTGCCAAACACTTTCGGCTACAATTAAAGGCTGATCAGGGTCGATTTCACGAAAGATATCCATACCCATTCGTTGCGAATCGATGAAGCCATGTTTTTTCGTAGAATTATAGGGATGGGCACGTTTTATAGACCAGCCAAATTTCTCAACTGCTGTTGTTAAATTGCTTTCCATTTGGAGTTGTGCAGCCCAGCAATTTTGGTTTGCTGAAAGACGTAAATCTCCACTCGAAACTAATACAATTTGTCCCTTAACACCCGGTTTCATAATTCATTAATGAACAAACAATTCATATAGAAATAGTTTGTCGGTTTATATTTTGGTTATTGCCTTATAGGCTTAATACAAAACTCACCAATCAAAAACACTATTTATTCTATTTTTTTATCAAATTAATATAGGATATTATCTTAAAACCTCCTACCTTTAATCTTTATGGATTTATGATTTGCTAAAATAAGCCAAAGATATAAAACCAACTATTTGTATTTTTTTGATGAACCAAAGATGAAACCTCATTTTCACAAAGTTCCAATTACGCTTCAAAGTTCGTTCAGTATTCGACACGATGTTAAGCCCGATTTTGGCACGGTTTGGCACTACCATCCCGAGCTAGAATTACACTATAATATTAAAGGTGAAGGGGTTCGTTTTATTGGCGATAACATCAGCAATTTTGTTTCGGATGAGATGGTGTTATTAGGCGAAAATTTACCGCATACTTGGCGGTGTAAAGATGAATATTTTCAGAATAATCCAGAGTTAAATGTTGAGGCGATGGTGATTCATTTTTTACCCGATTGTTTAGGCAAACACTTATTAAATTTACCAGAAGCCTATCTTATTCCTAAGCTGTTCGAAAAGGCAAAAAGCGGAATGATTATTCATGGAAAAACCAAAGATACTTTAGCAAGATTAATGGAAACGGCTGTGCATGCCACCAATTTAGACCGGATTATCATATTGTTAACCATCCTCAAAACGTTGGCCGAAACAGACGAATTTGAAACCATAACAACAAAGAGTACATTTTATCAATCAAATGAATCGGAAACACTGCGTATTAACAAAATTTGCACCTATACCCTATCTAACTATAAAAAGGACATTACTCTAGAGGAAGTAGCTTCATTAAGTAATTTAAGTATTACTTCATTTTGCAGGTATTTTAAGTTAATGACAAAGAAAACGTACTATGATTTTCTGATAGAAATTCGAGTAAGCCACGCCTGCAGGTTTTTAATTGAAAATAAATTACCTACAGAAATGATATGCTTTAACTGTGGGTTTAATAATGTTTCTAACTTCTATAGGCATTTTAAAAAAGTGACAGGGATGACGCCGTTAGATTATAAAAGGAAATATTTGAATGAGTAAAAGGACAATTAAAAATTAAGCAAAAAGTTAGATTTTGGGCCTAATAATTTAGAGTCTACCATCTTAATGTCCACTTCAAGAATTAACTCGTCTTTACTTTCGTTTTGCAAATCAGCAGGCAAAATAATACCAAATTCGTGTAAAAAGATAGTTTGTTTACCTTTTATACTTATCGATTGATCGGGACTTATGGTATAGGCTAATTGAAACGAAACCGGTCTTTTCACATTCCCAATGTTGAGTTCGCCAACGATATGAATCATTTTCATTACCGGTAGTACCATCACTTTTTGTTGGTCAAAACTAACAGTATTTGTATTGCTGGTTTTAAATAGCCCGAGAATTTCTGACTGAAATACCTGATTATCACTGTTAAATTCTTCAACGGGAATGTTAAATTGGAATTTTGTAATATCTACAAGGTTACCCTCCTCCATTATTAAAGTTGCAGTGCAATTAAATACATTGGCTACCATTTTTGTATCGAAAAACTGTGGGTTGGCCAGTGAAATATGCGAGTCGATACTTTTAAAAAGATGAGTTTCTTTACTGGTGCCAATAAATGCAATAGAGAAAATAAATCCACCAAGGGCAAAGGCGGTGATCAGAAAGGATCTGGTTACCGAGAAAGTTGATACATTTTTCATAAAGTAGGTTAAAATTTATTAGCCTAAAGTTAAACATATACAACAATGGCGTTTATGACCGCTATTTCATAAAAAAATGATTAAAATCACTTTTTTAACAGTTGAACTATTCATAATTAATTGCAAATTTTGATCTTGGCACAATCAATTCTTCATCTATCATTTTAAGGTTTAATTTTATTTTTATGCTGTTATCGACAACGTTTTTCAAAGCATCGGGTATTTTTAAACCAAACTCGGCTAAATCAATGGTTTGTTCTCCGTTAATCGAGATTGACTTATCCTTGTTTATAACATACGTAAATTGAAATGCAAGAGAATGCTCTACATTAGCCATGGTAAGCAAACCAATTACATGAATCATTTTCATGGTAGGCAATACCATAACCTTTTCTTGGACAAAGGAAACCTGAGTTACTTGATTAAGTTTGAATACAGTATGTATTGCAGATTCAATGTTTGGATTAGCAATATCAAATTGGTTAAACGGCACTTGAAACTGAAAGTTAGAGACATCCATAACTTTACCTTCATCGAAGGTGAAGTTTGCTTCGCAGTTAATGATGTTGCTGTTTGTTTTTTGTACTTGAGCCGAAGAAGCATTTGTTATTGCAACGGAAGAATCGAATGTTTTATAACGAACAGTTTCGTCTGATATACTAATAAATGATATAGAGAAAATAATTACGCATAGAGAAAGCAGGCTAACTAGCCCAACCCTGCTCAATGCAAAGTTTGAAAAATTTTTCACAATTTAAGAGGTTAATACTTACAGAATGGCAAGCAACTAATAAACAATAGAAAAGGCTTATTGTTTTTTTTTTTAATCCACCATCTTCATCTTTAGTTCGAAAACCACTTTTAATTCGTCTTTAGCCTTAATTAACTTCCCAACTCGTTGCGGAGCTACCAGCTTGAAGTCCGAAAAATTAACCGTCTGATGACCTCGCAACTGTATATAATTATTTACTGATTCGAATTCATAACAAATCTCGAACCTTTTGGTTACCCCAGCAATTTTTATGGCCACTAAACCCTTAATTGAATTTACTCGTTGATTTGGAGTTGGGAATTCTTTTAATGATAAAAAGGTAATGTAAAGGAAAGGAAATTCTTCGTGTTTTAAAGTTTTACGAAACTGATGAGTCATCATTAAATTATTACACTCGAAATTATTGACATTAAGGCTCAAAGCTCCCGTTAACAGCATTAAATCATTGGTTCTATTTATAGTGATGGTATCTGTTTTTGGATAGTTTAAAATGGCACAAGAGAATGTATTTACGTTCGTACTTCCATGTATGGTAAGGCTACTGTTTTGGGTTATTACCCATTTAGTAGCACTTTTTGGGGTCGAAAAGTTTGTTAAGGTAAATGTTAAGATAACAAGTATGATGTAATTAATCATGATTACTGATGGTAATATACGCATGATTGCGAGGCACGAAGCAATCACCTTACTAATTTCTGATAGCAGATTGTTTCGTGCCTCGCAATGACGCGAAGTGATAAAAATTCGTACGTATTAAAACCCTACAACGGCTTGAATAACATATGGAGATTTATGAATGTTTGCATCTTGTGCGGTTGCAACCAATTCATCAATATTCCCTTTAATCATCCCGTTAGAAACACCAACCATACCGAATAATCCACTTTTCTGAACTAAAACTTCTCCACCAATTTCGGTAGCAAAACCGTCCATAATGTAGTTTTCGATAAAGGGATTATAAATGGTTTGTCCGCCATCTGATCTACGAAAATGCTGATCGCCATAATTAACTTCCATGTGGCCAACTTTTATGGTGGTTACCGACATAATGTCTTTCCATAATGTACCTTTAAAAGGGAGTTGATCGAATTGAATATAACCGCCTTTAACCCAAGTTTCGTTATGGTGGCGAGATGATAAATAACTGGTTAAGTTTAAACGAATACCTTCAGCCAATTGCACATCCATAAATAAATTGGCGTTAGCCGTATTAAATCCAGGTGTAATTTTATATAATCCACCAGAAGCATTTTCGTGTTTTAAATTCTGAAAAGATTGAGTAAATCCAGCACCAAATTGAACCTTAAGTTTATCGAAAACCGTGGTACTATCTTTTGGTGTTTCGAACACGTTGATGCCTGATTTATCGTAAGGGCGCAGGTTGTTTACTTGAGCTTGTGTGGTAATGGTGATGAAGCCGAGCGAAAATACCGCAAGGGCCATAGCTAATTTATTGTTCATGATCTTATCATTAATTTGTGTGAGTTTATTTTGAGGTTACAGTTTTTGTGTAGTCTAAATCGAATTTGATAACTAAATTGTTGCCTACTTTCATGGCACCAAACATAAAACTTGGAGGTTCGATACCGTAGTCGGTTAACATTAGTTTTTCTGTTCCATGGCAACTGATGGAATTATCGGCATTTACCAAAGCCATTACTTTCATAGAAATAGTTTGTGTTTTACCGGCAATGTTTAATATCCCTGTTGTTTGTATCGAATATTTGTTGGCCTGCACGGCAGTTACTTCGGCAGAGGTAAGTTTGTAACTAATCTTTGGAAAGTCTGTAGCTTTAATGCTTTTATAAGTTCGCTCGTCCATTGATGATTTACCACTTTTTAACGATTTTGCTGCCACCGAAAAATTGAAGGCCGACAAACCTATAAGTTCATCCTTGGCATTAAACTTAAAGGCGCCTTGACTTTCGATATCTTTTGAAGTCATTTCCCAATCGTGAACATTAGATTGTCCATTTACAGTTACTTTGGTGCTATTATTCGATGCCACTTTGTAGATCGATTGTGCCATAATTACCTGTGGGGTAAGCAGGAAAAGTAAACTTGCAATTTTGAAGCTGTTCCAGCTAGACTGGAAATGGAAAGGTGTTTTCATAGTATGTTTTAATTAATTTTCTTAACCAAAAGTACCATGTATTGAAACTTATTTAAATGATAAACAACAGGTTAAAAATTGATTGGTGTCAGAATCGGGTTAACTCCTTAAAGAGTTATTTTTTCACCTAGATGTTAAAAAACACGCTTACTTACAAACCTCAACATTACCATGAGAATGGTAACCCATATCGGGCGATAAAAAAGGAACACCCAAATTCACAGAACGTAGTATAAACAGTGTTCCGATAAATAGCATAAACCAGGGAACCAGTTTATTCGTATTAAATTTAATATATCGTTTTAAATAAATTCCCCCGAGCGAAATCATTAACATCAACGGAGTTGTGCCTAAACCAAAAAGCAACATAAAGGTAACAGCGCCTGTTATGGAAACTGAATTTAATGCAGTTGCCAAGGCTAAATAAACCATCCCACAGGGAATTAACCCGTTTAATATCCCTGCAAAGAAACCCCATAAAGGTAAGCCGTATAATTTCCCCATTAATTTACTGATTGGCAAAACGAGGTGCATTTGGAACCCACTTAAGGTACTTACATATTTACCACTGAACTGTAATAAAGTAAAAACAACTAAAGTAGAGCCTACAATTAAACTAAGTATTTCTTGGTTAGCAAAAACACGAAAACTGTTTCCAAGGTAACCAACAAATAAACCCAAAACAGTATAGGTTAAAATGCGACCACATTGATAAAGCACTAACTGCAAGGCAGATTTTAGATGGTTTGTTTTTTGCAGAGGTAAACTAAGCATAATTGGACCGCACATTACAGCACAATGTAAACTACCCAACAACCCTAATAAAAAAGCTAAAGGCAAATTGCTCATAGGCTTAGGCTACTTTTAAATAAGTATTTTTTACCGTTACTCGACCAATTTAATTCTAAATACCATAAACCTGCAGCCCTATTTAACCTGTCTATTGAAATGATGTGACTTTCGGTTAAAGTAACTCCCTTTTTCAAAATATCATCTTTTTGAGTAGCTGGCCGCACTAACTTTAAAGCATAACTGGCACTATCTTTTAATTTGATGATAATTTGGCTTTTTGTAATAGTGATTACAGGCTCCATCTTGTCGATCATCATATTTCGGGTAGCATTATAGGATTGATCGTAATTGATGCCCTTTTCGTAATAATCTTCATCTACCAGCGCATCATTACCATGTACGCTGAACATGTATACTACCATGGCAATGATAAAGAGCATAAAGGCGATCATACCTAAAACGATTTTTGTTCCCCAGTTCATATTTTGATGTTTAGTTGTTTAGGTGTTTAGGTCTATTCAGGTTGAGAGAAGAACGTTGTAGCGGCAGTGCTTACTACTTTCCCATCAGAAACTACCTCGAAAGACACCTCAGATTTGTATTCCTTTATGTTTTTAGGTTCTTTAAACAAAAAGAAGGTGATTTGCGTACTTCCCTCTTTTGGTAAGTGTTTTGGCAGCTGGATAAATTTAATTTGATCGGCCGGGTCTTTTGATCTAAAAGTAAACTTAACCGTCTTATTGGTTTTGTTAATAAGTTCTGCATGATATAAATTGCTTATCGTGCCATCGGTATTGGTTTGATATAGTGTTCCACTTGCCCTTAACACTGTAGTTTCTACATCTTGCCGCTTATAAATTAAGCTCGAAAAAACAATCATCACCAAAGCCAGCACAGCTGCGTAACCATAGGCTCTTAAACTTAGCTTAAATGGTTTTTTATGTTGAATAAAATCTTGCGTAAAAAAACCTATTAAATTAACGGGCTTATTTATTTTGATCATTACTTCGTTACAACTATCAATACAGGCGGTACAGTTTACACATTCTAATTGCGTGCCTTGTCGAATATCGATTCCTGTTGGACAAACTTGTACACATAAACCACAATCGATACAGTCGCCTGTGTTTGTTTGGGCATTATTCTTTTGTAAATGCCCTCGCGGCTCTCCTCTCTTTTCGTTATACGCCACAATTAAACTCTGGTTATCGAGCAACACACCCTGCAAACGTCCGTACGGACAAATCACTGTACACACTACTTCTCTTACATAGGCAAACACTCCGTAAAATATAAGTGTAAATAAGCAAATGGAAAAAAAGCCAGAAAGGTGCAATGCAACAGGTTCGGTTATAATTTTGTACAACTGTTCAGATCCGATGATGTAGGCTAAAAATGTATTCGCAATTGCAAATGAAATAATCAAGAAAATAAGGTGTTTACTCCCTTTTTTAACAACTTTTTCAGTATTCCATGCTTGTGCGTCGAGTTTTTTCTGTTTGTTGGCATCTCCCTCTATCCAATATTCTATGCGTCTAAAAACCATCTCCATAAATATGGTTTGTGGACAAGCCCAGCCGCACCATAATCTTCCCAAAACCACTGTAAAACACACAATGAAAATGATAAAAATCATCATGGCTAAAGCGAATAAATAAAAATCTTGCGGTGTAAAAATTAGCCCAAAGAATACAAATTTTCGCTCTATAAAATTAAGAAGCACCAACTGTTCGCCATTAAGCTTTACAAATGGGCAGCCAAACAAAAACAGGAGTAAAAAATAGCTTACCCACTTACGGTAGGTATACAATTTTCCCGAAGGTTTCTTTGGGTACAAAAAATTGCGACCCTTTTTATTTTTTTGTGTTATTTCCATTTTCAACAGTATCCTTCACACTTTCTTCCTTATATAAATCTCCTTGTGGTGCTTTAGCATTAATGGGGTTAGTTCCTTTTAAGGTTAAAATATAATTGCTCAGCTCGGCAATGTTTTTGGCACTTAAATTTTTCTCCCAACTTACCATCCCTTTTGCAGGAACACCGTATTTAATGGTTTTAAAGATTTCGTTAATGCTCCCTCCGTGTAACCAATAGGCATCGGTAAGATTAGGCCCAATAATACCTTCACCATGTTCGCCATGACAAGCCTTGCAATTATTAGCAAACACTTGTTTCCCATTTACAACTAAGGCTGGATCAATTTTAACTGAATTTTCGTCGTACTTTTCTCCAGATTTAGCCAGAAAGGCTATTTTATCGGTTATGGCCTTCGCCATTTCATTTTCGTATTCCTGATCTTGTTTTGGTCCATATTCACCAATGTGATAGTAATAAAGGTATCCAGCCGCAAAAATCATGGTTCCATAGAAAAGCACATTAAACCAAGTAGGGACAGGATTATTAAGCTCGTGTATCCCATCATAGGCATGTGGAATAATCAGTTCTTCTTCCTTTTCTATGGGTTTAAGACTTAATAATTTAACCCATATGCTCGGCTTACCTTTCTTCTGTTTTAACCAGTCTTCGTAATTCAAAGGTGCTGGATCTTCATATTTCTGATAAGGCTTTAAATTATTCCGCTCTCTCAGCGTAACCTTAAATGCATTAAATAAAATGATGGTTACGAAAAGAAGAACCGCTGCAAAAATTAGCAAGGCAATAATTAAGACTTCGGTAACCGTTAAGCTAAAACCATCACCGGGTAAAGGTGTTGCATTGGCAAGTAATACACTAATGATTTTCATTTTCGTTAAGTTGAGGTTCGTTAATCGGCATTTGGCTCATTTGGTTGATGTAATTTTTATTTAACATTAACAGGTACGCCCCTACTAGAATAAAAAACACCATGAATATAAGTAGCGAGGCGATGAGGTAATATTCGCCACCAGCTAGATCTTTAATTTGTTTGAACATGATTATTGATTTGATGGAATAGTTAATTTATTTGCTTTAATATCGGTACCTAAGCGTTGCAAATAGGCAATTATTGCGATGATCTCTCGATCGCTTTTAACCTTAATGTTATTTTTTCTTAAATCTTTGGCAATACTATCTGCTTGTACCTTAAGCTCAGTGTTTGCTTCTTTATCGTAATCACTTCCATAAGGTACGCCGAGGCTTTGCATGGCCCGTATTTTACTTGCTGTAGTTGCAATATCTAGTTGTTGTTTAATGAGCCATGGGTATGAAGGCATAATACTACCGGGCGACATTGAAGTAGGATCTAACAGGTGGTTAAAGTGCCAAGCATTGGTGTATTTACCACCTATACGATGTAAATCTGGACCGGTTCGTTTACTTCCCCATAAAAATGGATGGTCGTACACAAATTCACCCGCCTTGCTGTAATCTCCATATCGCTCGGTTTCGGAACGGAACGGGCGCACGGTTTGGGAGTGGCAGTTTACACATCCTTCGCGGATGTACAAGTCTCTACCTTGCAATTCGAGTGGCGAATACGGTTTTACACTCGCTATTGTTGGTATATTCGATTGAATGGTAAACGTAGGCATCATCTCTACCATCCCTCCAATTAAGATAACAATTAAGGCCAATACCATAAACTTTATCGGTTTACGTTCTAATGCACGATGCCACTTTTTATCGGACGGATCTATCGTAGCATTTTTTGCTAAAGGCATGGCCTCGGCGGGCTCGTTAGCCACTAATTTCGCCTTTAACATGGTTTTACCAAGGTTAACCGCCATTACAATTACACCTGTTAAATACAAAGCTCCACCAATAGACCTTAGCACATGCATTGGAATAATTTGCAAAGTTGTGGTTAAAAAATTTGGGTATTTTAGCAGTCCTTCTGGCGTAAACTCTTTCCACATTAAACCTTGTGTAAATCCAGCCCAGTACATGGGTACGGCATAAAAAATAATCCCCAGCGTTCCTATCCAGAAATGAAAAGAAGCCATCTTTTTAGAGTACAATTCGGTTTTATAGATTCGAGGAATTAACCAGTACATAATACCGAAAGTTAAAAAGCCATTCCAGCCCAATGCCCCAACGTGTACGTGAGCAACAATCCAATCGGTAAAATGAGCTACTCCATTAATTTGTTTTAGCGATAAAAGTGGTCCCTCAAACGTAGCCATGCCATAAGCGGTTAAGGCCACCACCATAAACTTTAAGGTTACATCTTCACGAACTTTATCCCAAGCGCCCCTCAAGGTTAGCAAACCATTAATCATCCCACCCCAACTCGGAGCAATAAGCATAATGGAGAAAGCCACTCCTAACGATTGGGCCCAGCCTGGTAAAGAACTGTATAATAAATGATGTGGGCCCGCCCAGATGTAGATAAAAATGAGCGACCAAAAGTGAAGAATACTTAACTTATACGAATAAACTGGTCGATTAGCCATTTTAGGCAAGAAGTAATACATCATCCCTAAATAAGGAGTGGTTAAGAAAAAAGCAACCGCATTATGTCCATACCACCATTGCACCAGTGCATCCTGCACTCCAGCATATATATAATAACTTTTTAGAAAAGAGATGGGAAGTTCGAACGAATTAACAATGTGCAATACGGCAATGGTTACAAACGTAGCAATGTAAAACCAGATGGCAACATACAAATGCTGCTCTCTTCTTTTAAGAATTGTACCAAACATATTGATCCCAAAAACTACCCATATTAGCGTAATGGCAATATCGATTGGCCATTCGAGTTCGGCATATTCGTGCGATGTAGTGAAACCAAGTGGTAGAGTAATTACAGCCGAAACAATAATTAGCTGCCAACCCCAAAAGTGAATTTTGCTTAACACATCGCTAAACATCCTTGCTTTTAGCAAACGTTGCAATGAATAATATACCCCCATAAAAATGGCGTTTCCTACAAAGGCGAAAATAACCGCATTGGTATGCAAGGGCCTAATTCGTCCGAATGTAGTGTATTGATTGCCCAGGTTCATACTGGGTTTAAATAATTGCATGGCTATTAAAAGGCCAACGGTCATGCCAATGATACCCCAAATTAGGGTAGCCAATCCAAAATTGCGAACAATTCTGTTGTCATAGGTAAATTTTTCTAACTGCATAGTGTTTGTTTTGTGATGAAACAAAGGTATTTAGCAGGCTAGGTTTGACTGGTGATTACGGTTACAGCGAAAAGTGATTTTTATCACTTAATCGGGCCGAAAGTTTTTAGTCCGATAGTCCGGTTTTTCCGACTTTCGGATCTTCGGTGTTTTGAGATACCTCATCATCAAATAATATCCGAATACCGGGCGTAACCATATCATCATGCTGTCCATTTTTTAGCGACCAGAAAAAAGCAGCTAAAAAGATTAAAGCCATTACTATGCTACAGCCGATTAAAAAATAGAGAATGATCATGCTAGTTTGTTTTTACGTGCAAAAAAACGGGTGGCAATTGTAGTGAAGCTGATGATGGTGATGGTGCTTATAGGCATTAATACAGCTGCAACCAGTGGATAAAGTGTGCCTTGTACCGCAAAATATAAACCCACACAATTGTAACTAATCGCTATCGCAAAGCTGATTTTAATAATCATTAATCCATCTTTACTGAGCTGATAAAAATTCGGAAGATAGTGCATCGCGCTGCCCTTTAAAATGGCGTCACAACCTGGCGTAAAGTTGTTGATGTTATCGGTTATTGCAATCCCAAAATCACTTTGTTTTAACGCTCCAGCATCATTTAAGCCATCTCCGAGCATCATCACCGTTTCGCCAAGTTCTTGCTGAGCTAAAATCGCTTCCAGTTTTTGGTGTGGACTCTGTTCGAATTTCATCACCGTATGAGGAGCGAAAAAAGTGAGCAATTTCTGTTCGTCTTTATCCGTATCGCCAGATAAAACTTTTAGTTTAAATTTCTCTTGTAAAGTAAAAATTAGCGTAGCTAATGATGTTCTCCATTGCTGCTCTACACAAAAAGTACCTTTATAATTACTATCAATTACAATATGAACACCACTTTTTTGGTTAGTTTCTATTTTGAATGGCAAAATTTGTTCATTACCTGCATAAACCATTTGGTTGTTCACTAATCCTCTTATACCCTTTCCGGGTGTTTCTTTGTATTTTGCTATCGGATAGAAACTAGCGCAATCAAGGCTCTTTAGTATCTGCCTACTTAGCGGATGAGAGGAATGATTTAATAACGAAACCACCAATTTCTTTTCTTCAGCAGTTAGTGTTCCTATAAAATTTACATTTGCATTTTCGCTTGTGGTTAAGGTACCTGTTTTATCAAATACCATCGAATTGCATTTGGCCAATTGCTCTACCGCATCTGTATTTTTTACATAAAAACCCTTTTTATCAAAAACGGATAAAATAGCCGATAAGGTAAATGGTGTGCTTAAAGCAAGTACACAAGGGCAAGCTACAATAATTACGGCCGTAAAAGCCGCCCAAGCTCTATCGGTATGATGATTTACGAACCAATAGCCCATCGATGCAAAAGCGATTAGAAATACAACTAGGCTAAAATATTTTGCAATGCTATCGTTAAAATTCTGAGTGGTTTTAGGGGTATAATTTTCCTTATTCCATAAATTAGTGAGATAGCTTTGTGAAGCTAGTTTAACAACTTCTAATTCGATTCCTTCTCCTATTTGCTTACCACCGGCATAAATAATCTCTCCCAGCACCTTTTGTTTGGGTTCTATCTCACCAGTTACAAAGCTCATGTCCATCCAAGCTTCACCCTTCATTAAAATCGAATCGGCTGGCACCAATTCGCCGTTCCTAATCCATAACCGATCGCCAATAGCCAATTCGTTAATCGCTTTTGGTTTTTCCTTTCCGTCTTTAAGTGTGGTTATGGCTATCGGAAAATAAGACCTATAATCGCGATCAAAGGAAATATGATGATAGGTGCGCTGTTTTACCCATTTGCCCATCAATAACAAGAATACTAATCCTGTTAGGGTATCGGCAAAACCGGGGCTACCTGTAAATAATACGGAAAAGGCTGTCCTAACAAACAAAACCCCAATAATTAAAGCCAAAGGGGTATCTAGATTAATGTGTTTATGCTTTAAACTGGTATAAGCAGAAATAAAATAATCTTTTGCGCAAAAAAATGTTACTGGGATACAAAAAATTAGATTTAACCATCCAAATAGCTCTTGAAACTGTTTCTCGAAGCTGGAAAGACCAAAGTACTCGGGAAAACTGAACAACATTACATTCCCCATGCAGAAACCAGCAATCGCAATCTTAAGTATAAGAACTTTATTTACACTATTGCTATTTTTTTTTACTACATCCTGCAAATTGATAGAAGGTTCATATCCAATATGCACTAAAGTTTGCACTAAATTACGGAGCGAAATTTGATCGTGGTTGAAACTAATGGTTACTTCTTTTTTAATGAAATCGATCCTAGAATCGCCTATTGCGGAATTTATTTTATATAAATGTTCTAACAACCAAATGCACGAACTGCAATGGATTGCTGGAATATAAAATGTGATTATTGTATGTTTATCATCTCTATAGCTTATCAATTGCGCACTGATAGAAGGTTCATCAAGATAAGCTAAATGGCTGGATTCTTTAAATCTACTTCCAGGAGAATCATTATACGCATAATATGCACACATATTGTTCTCGGAAAGAATTTTATATACACTTTTACACCCTATACAGCAAAAATGTTTTTGCTCGTACACCAAATCGATGTTCGAAATTTCTTCACCACAATGATAACACGCTATTGCTTTTAACGTAGGCATATTATATTGCTTTACTAAACAAAGTAGTTTCGGGTTTAGATGCCCACAAACGCTCGTCGAACGCCATGCACACGTTACGAAGAAAAGATTTTCCAAGACGAGTAATACGCACTTCTTGATCGTTTACCTCAATTAAATTATCTTTAAGTAATGGCGCTAACCTTTCTTGTATAGTTTCAGGAATAAGCTGATCGAAATGGGTTCGTCCTTTGCACATCAAGTTTAAAATGTGGTGTTTGATGTAACTATCTATTTCATTCAGTATATGCCCCTTTTCTATTGAAAACACACTATTATTTATATTATTAAGATAATTTTCTACTGTTTTACTGTTTTGAGCAAAAGCCGTATGAGAATCGCTGATAGAAGAAACGCCCAATCCAATTAGAATTTTTGTTGACCGATCGGTATATCCCATAAAATTGCGGTGCAGTAATGTATTTTCACTAGCTTGATATAAACTATCCTTTTTTAAAGCAAAGTGGTCCATTCCGATTTCTTGATAACCTGTTTCAATTAATAGTTCTCTTCCTACTTGGTACAAAGCAAATTTTTCGTTACCCTGTGGGATATCTGTTTCTGAATAATGGCGTTGGCCAGGTTTAAGCCACGGCACATGGGCATAACCATAAAATGCAATGCGCTCGGGCTGCATATCGATTACTTCGTTTATCGTTTGTGTTAACCCTTTTAAAGTTTGGCCTGGTAAACCATAAATGAGGTCGAAATTAATTGATTCGTAACCAATAGCTCTTGCCTCGCTTATAATTCGAAAAACTTGTTCTGGAGTTTGGAAACGATTAATCATCAACTGTACCTTAGGGTCGAAGTCTTGAATACCAAGACTTAATCGCTTAAATCCGAGGCTGTATAAGGTTTGCAAATGATAGATGGTGGTATTGTCTGGGTGACCTTCGAATGAGCAAGCAATTCCTTCAGCCCCGTCCTTAACAATGCCCAAAATAAGCGTTTTTAAGTTTTCTGGACTAAAAAATGTAGGCGTACCACCCCCCAAATGGAGTTCTTTTATTTTGGGTCTTTCACCTAAAACAGCACAGTACATCTCCCATTCTTTAATTACCGCTTCGAGATATGGAAGTTCTACACCATGATTTTTTGTAATGCGCGTATTACAACCGCAATACGTGCAAAGACTTTCACAAAATGGAAGATGGATATATAGGCTAATTCCTTCTTCCTTATAACGTTGATAGGTACTTTTTAATGCAGTTAACCATTTTTGTGTATTAAAGCACTCATTGTCCCAATATGGAACAGTGGGGTAGCTCGTATACCGCGGAGCTGCAACATTGTACTTTTTAAAAAGATCAGTGTTGTTCATGTGGCTTTTGTATAAAAGATTTAACAGCACAATCGTTTTGACAACGACAAGCATCTCCAACACATTTTCCCGCCGCCCAATTATCTAAATTTTTAATTACCTGTTGCATGTTTTCTAGACCTCCTCCATCCTTAAAAGGAATATTGGCAATTTTTAAACCTGTTTTTTTTGCCGCCAGAAGGTCGATATGCTTGTATTCGAATGACGAAGTAGCTAGATATTTAATACCTAACTCCTTTAATCCCAGAATTATTGAAGCATCGAGTACATCTTCATTAAAAATAATTAACGCTTCCTTACCATTGGCAAAGGCCAAAGTATCGAGGGTTAAGCTATTGGCAATAATGGTGATGTCGTGTTTTTTATGGTTGGCCAGGATGAGTAATTCTTTTTCTTTTGCACCGATATTATAGGCTATAGCTTTCATTTTTTCACATATTTTATATGCAAATTTAAAGCAGACTACATGTTTTGGCTATGATATCGGTTATCAGAAAAAATGATATTCGTCAGAACCTATTGTTTTACATTCCTCAATTTCTCAATCGACAGAATATGGATGGCATTTCCGTTCTTTTCGATGAGCTTTTCGTCTTTAAAATCGGCTAACATCCGACTTACGGTTTCACTTGCCGTACCTACCAATGCTGCTAAATCGTCTCTTGATATTTTCAGGACACAGCTATCAGAATTAGGTTCACCAAACTTTTGAGCAACTTGAATCAATGCATCTGCAACTCGTTTACGCACTGAGAAATAGGCTAAGCGAAGCATTTGCTCTTCCTTTTCTTGAACACTACCCGACAATAAACTAATAAATGCAGTAGCAATTTCTTGATGATTAAGCAGATAATCTAAAAAATCTGCTTTAGCAATGAGAATCAATTCCGAATCGCTTAAGGTAGCGGCATTATCAGTATAGGGAGAGGATTTACATAAACTTTCGTAGCCAAAAAAATCGCCATCGTTATACAGTGTAGATGATAATTCGCGACCATCTTTAGCGCGCTTATAGGTTTTGATTTGACCTTTCTTTACAAAATATAAATAAGATGGTTCGTCGTTCTCTACATAGATAATCTGCTTATTCGAAAAAGTTCTTGCTTTTCCTTTCGCTCTTAAGGCAGAAAATAAAGATTCTTTATCACCAGCAGCACCTTTAAAGCCATTAGGTTTAGCCTTCTTTTTTAACCTGCTTTCGATCGCGTTAAATAGCTCAACATCGTCGAATGGTTTGGTTAAATAATCATCTGCTCCCATTTCCATGCCTTTACGCATATCGGCCCTTTCGGCCTTGGCCGTCATAAAAATAAAAGGAATTGATGCCGTTTGCTGATTTTTTTGCAAGAGATACAATACGCCATACCCATCCAATTCGGGCATCATAATATCACAGAGAATAATATCTGGAATCGTTTTAATCGCGAGATCTACCCCTAACTTACCATTTTTAGCAGCAAATGTTTCGTAACCTGCCATGTCAAGCATTTCTACAATGCCTTCTCTAATGTCGTCGCTATCTTCGATAATTAATACTTTTCGCATCATGCTAATAGATTTAGAATTTAAAATGCAATTTAAATGTGGTACCTAAATTTTGTTTGCTTTCGCAAGTACAGGTACCATTCATCAAGCCTACATAACGCTTCACAATATTTAACCCCAAACCGGTACCAGGAATATCGCCAGTATTGTGCGCCCTAAAAAAAGGTTCAAATAAATTATCGATTTCAGAAGCGGGAATTCCTATCCCATTGTCTTTTACATCTATAATTAATTCACGATCATTAATAATGCTATTAAATTGAATCAGGGTATCTTCACCAGAATACTTGATAGCATTAGAAATAAGGTTAATGATGCAGTTTTTCAATAAATTCTGATCCAGAAACACCTGCCCTGTTGTACCTTTATGCTCGTATACAATAAGCTGATTTTGTTTGCTCATTATTTGCATTTCTTCGGTAATTTCTTCCGAAAACGCAATCATATCAAACCAACTAGAGCTTGCCTGCACCTTTCCAGCTTCTAATTTCTCTAAAGAAAGGAAGTCGTTTAATATGGTAGTGAGATTAACTATCGAGTTTTTGATTTTTGAAGTATGCTTCTCTACACTTGCAGCATCCTGCTTTTCTACGTACTTATCGATTAACGAAGCTGATAATTGAATTGAACTTAATGGCGTTCTAAATTCGTGCGAAGCCATTGATACGAAGCGTGTTTTAAGCTGATTGAGCTCTCGTTCTTTATGAAACAACGCACTCATGTGCTCTTTAGCCGACTCGAGCTCATTAATAGAACGAACGAGCTCTTGTGTTCGATTCTTTACTTTAGTCTCTAACTCTTCAGTATAACTTTTGATTTTTATTTCGTCTTCTTTCTGACGACTTAAATCGTGGATAAATCCTGTATAAATTCTTCTATCGCTAAATTTAATTTCACTAACCCCTAACCGAAAGGGGAAAGTGCTACCATCTTTTCGTTGACCAGTTACTTCACGCCCGATGCCAATAATTTTTTTCTTCCCAGTATGTTCATAATTGGCGAGATAACTATCATGAAGTTTCTTATCAGGTTCGGGCATTAGAACTGATACATTTTTACCGAGTAAGTCTTCTCTTTTCGAATAGCCAAATAACTCTAAAGCTGAGGGATTAATATTCTCTATTGAACCCCTATCATCAATGGTAATAATCCCATCAATCGCATTTTCGATTATAGCGATTAATAACTTCTCTCTTTCCATAGGTAATGATTTCATTCCAAATATAGCTTAAATTAAATCACTAATGAAGGTATTAGCAAGCTTATTTTCGGCTTTTAAAAGCTCGGTGTAAGGATGGCTACTTTCGACTGAAAACATACCTTCTGTATTCCTAAATAAAGATTTGTAATAATCGACACCGGCCAACAACTGCGTTTTAAACTTTATAAGTTGTTTTATTTTTTTGTCACTTAGGTTATTCAAATGATTTTGAATGTCCTTTTGAAGATACTCTATGTATAGATTTAGCTCTTTAATAAAGAAATGTGGTCTTTTTACCTTTTCAAGTAAGTTAAGTTGCCCATAGATGTGAGAAACCATTTCTTGAAGGGTGTATGTAGCTGAAAAATAAGCCAAATTTGGACCTGGACAAATGGCAACAGCAGCACTTTCTTTTGGCTTACTCATTTCGTTTTTTAAGTAAACAGAAGTGCAAAGGCCTTCGCATAAGCAAATTTTTTCTGTAATGATATTAAATTGCCGCTCGTAATCGGCCTTAGGAAGTTGTAAGTTTGCGAGCTGGTTAATTTTTAAATTTTGGTATTCCCTAGAAGCTGTACAGATCGGTTTTTCAGTAAACTCTGTATTTGTGCATAGATATTTTTTGGTACACGGACTACCTGGCCTACCCTTTTCTAGTCTGCTTAATCGCTCTTGCTCGATCGTACTACCTTTAAAATTATTAAATAGTACGCCCAGCGGGGATGAATTACTGAGATAATAGTCTTCTTCGCTTGCGTTAACTAAATTTTCGAGCGTACCCCCATCAACATTTGTTACTTCAGGCACTAATAAAAATGGACTGCCCCACCCCGTGGCGTCTAGCTGATAATGCTTGAGCAGAAAATCATTTTCAGACGAGGTACCAATGCCCCCCTGTACAGTGATTAACTGTTTTGGAGGTAGCGTGATGGATGGCGTTATCGGATGACGGTTAGGGTTTTCTGCTAAAGCTTCGCAATACAGATCAAACAGTTCTGCTAAAAGGGTGGATTTATTTTGTTTAAATTCTTCTAAAATGGGCCCCAAAAGATAACCCTCCGTTGCAAAAGCATGTCCGCCACAATTTAAGCCAGACTCAATTCTAAATTCAGATACCCACAATCCCTTTTTGGCTAAGAATTTAGCTTGGATAAATGCCGACCTAAAATCGCTCACCTTTAAGATGATACGTTTCTTTAGCACGCCATTTCTATTTGGAAAAAAATCATCAAATTCACTGATATAGCTATACAATTTGGGATTCATCCCGGCCGACAAGACCACCGAAGTAGTTAAATCGCTTTCGGCAAAACCTCGTAATGCAGCAAGTGCATCTGAATTATTATCTACCTTAGCCATAATATTTACATCTATACTCCCTATTACCATCCTTTTTTTCAGAATATTCTGAAAAATTCTCTTTCTTTCGCCTTCTGGGTAATCCATCATTAATTCATAGCCCAGTCTGAGTTGCGAATCGCTTGGAAGGAGCTCGAAATATCTACAAAGATCATTTCCATGCTCAAAAGGCAGCTCTTGAAGGGCGTAGAACTGCAATTTCACTACATTATTCATAAAATTAAGGTAGCTTGTAATGCGTTTTGCTCTACTATTAATGGTTTTTTTAGCAATAGGAATAAATTCCAAATTATTTTTTTCAGTATGATATTTACGCATCCGCTCTATCAATTCATCATCAACAACAGAAACGACCGATGAAATACCATATTTAGCAACTTTTAAAGGGGTATCGATAGAAAAACCTAAACCTAATACAGGGATATGAAACTTGTGAACCATTTGAAGAATTTTTTGCTTCAAAATTATCATGATAGACTCCGTAAAAAATTGCGAGCATCATCCAAAAAAGTGATATTGATCAGTTTTTGCAAACGTAATTCGATGTAATTTACTGGTAAATTAGATTGCCTATACATCCAATTATGAAAACCATCCCTGTTTCCTATAGATTATCCGCCCTGCGCGCACAATGCCAGATTGAGGACTAAAGTTTTTATCGATAGGTACATCTAATCTACAGACTCTCTTCAGATTTTAGGTCTACTTTAGATCAATTATAACTCTTATTCGAAAAAATTACAGCAATGAAAACAAATCCATCGCATCCTAAAAAAAATAGTGTATATATACGCATTTGGCATTGGTTAAATGTTGCACTTATTTGTGGTTCATTGCTTACGGTATTGATTAATTCTACTCTTTTTGATGGTAGACCCAGTAGTGCTTTTATAAAAAATGAATTACAACAGGCGGGCGCAAATGTTTCTCAGGAGCAAGCAAGAGCCGTGCAGCATGGCTTTGAAGATAAAATATGGGAAATTCATATTTATATTGGTTATGCATTAGCGGCTTTAGTTCTTTATCGAATTTTAATGGAATTGTTCGAAAGTAAGCCGTACAAATTTTTTCCAAAATTAAAGCGCAGTTTCCGACTTTACTTTACTACAAAAATCAGGTCTAATGGATATGAATTTGGCATAAAACTACTTTATCTTGTGTTTTATTCAGTGATTTTTTTGATGGTGATAACTGGTTTAAGCGTCGCTTTTGATGATGAACTAGGATTTTCGAAATCATTTAGCCATACACTAAAAGAATTTCATGGATTTTGTATGTATATAATTATTGCTTTTAGCGTTCTTCACATTGCTGGCGTGTTTTTTGCAGAAAGAAAAGATAAAAAAGGAATAGTTTCGGATATGATTAATGGAGGTGTTTTAGACAACCATGACCAATAAGTTAAGGAACCATCATCTCGAAAACCATCTCAAAAGCGCTCACTTTATTACCGATATGGTAATTAGGATGAATGATGGTTTAACGGTACCTTTTGCATGGGATAATTTAAATTAAAAAAAGATGAAAAATTTATTAATTATAGCTTTAATCGCATTTTTTTCGGTAAGCCCATGGGAACCCGATTTTACAAATGCTAAAAAGATTGCTAAAGAAAAAAATGAATTGATTTTACTAAATTTCTCAGGATCTGACTGGTGTGGTCCCTGCATTCGAATGCACAAGGAAATTTTCGGAGATGCTAATTTCTTAAAAATGGCCAGTACAAACTTAGTTATGGTAAATGCCGATTTTCCTAGAAGTAAAAAAAATCAACTGTCGGCGCTTTTGAAAAAACAAAATGAAGCTTTAGCAGAAACTTATAATCCAAAAGGTAGTTTTCCGTTTACGGTTTTAATAACTGCAGAAGGAAAAGTAATTAAAGAATGGGAAGGTCTGCCGAACCAAAGTGCAGAAGTTTTTACCGCTGAGGTTAAAAAGATTTGCGATGCCCATAAATAATACCTCTAAAGTTTATAAAAAGACGGAGCGTTTGATGGGCAATACTTTCGAACTCACTGTACTTGCCGAAGACGAACTTTGGGCATTTGAAAAAATCGACTTGGCGATTACTGAGATTAAACGGATTGAGAAACTGCTTACTACATTCGACCCAACGAGCGAAACAAATAAAATTAATGAAAATGCAGGAATTTGTACTGTTAATGTAAGTCTAGAAGTATTTAATCTGATCGAAAGAGCAATTAGAATTTCGAGTATAACTGATGGTGCTTTCGATCTGAGTTACGGTTCGATCGATAAGCGATTATGGAATTTTGATCGCAATATGACTAGCTTACCAGATGCTGAAACCGCAAAAAATAGCATTTCATTAATTAACTACAAGAACATTATTTTAAATAGAGAAGAAAATTCTGTGATGCTTAAAGAAAAGGGCATGCGCATTGGTTTTGGAGGCATTGGAAAAGGGTATGCTGCCGAAATGGCCAAAGCCCTGTTAAAAAAGGAAGGGGTTCAAAGTGGTATAGTAAATGCATCGGGCGACTTAACCACATGGGGTAATCAGTTAGATGGAAAGCCATGGACTATTGGAATTGCTAATCCAGATTATGCAAACCTGCCTTTTTCGTACCTCAATGTAACCGATATGGCTATGGCCACCTCTGGTAATTACGAAAAATTTATTGAAATTGAAGGTAAAAAGTACTCTCACACCATTAACCCTAAAACAGGACTACCCGTAACGGGAATTAAAAGTGTAACTATACTTAGTCCGAATGCAGAAATTGCCGATGCGATGGCTACGCCAGTAACCATTATGGGCATCAATGCTGGCTTAAATATGATTAATCAAATTAACTATTTAGGCTGCATCATCGTAGACGATTATAATAAGATTTACACCAGTAAAAACATAAGGATTAGATGAAGATAAAATATTTCGACCCCAAATTTATTTTTAGCATAATTTTGCTAAATGGCTTATTTTTAAGCTCCTGTACTACAGTAAAAGAATTTCAAAAAATCAGATTAAACGATTCTGAAATGATCTTGGGCAACCGAAAGATCGAGAAAACGGAATTAAGTTTCCAAGGCTATAGAGAAGGTGCATCGGGTGCAAACTCAGGCAAAAGTGGTGGCGGCTGTGGCTGCAATTAAATAAACATATACTAACAATGAAGAAAATATTTTTAACGGCAGCAGCAGTTTTTGCTTTACTACATTCATTTGCCCAAACTACACCGAAAGACAGTACAGGATTTCAAAGTAGAAAATTAAAACTCGAAGAGGTAAATCTTGTTTCGAGTTACTATACTCAAAACGGAAATAATGCTGCGGTTACAGGAGGAATTGGAACTCAAAAATTAACTGATATTGCGAATGTATTTGATGTGAAATTAACCAAATACGACACAAAAATGCGCAAACACACTTTTGGCTTAGAAGTTGGTATCGATCATTATACGTCTGCTTCGTCTGATATGATCGATTTACAAGCCAATTCGTCGGCATCGCATGCCGATACGCGAATTTACCCAACATTAAACTGGTCTATCGAAAACGAAAAAAAAGGCACCACATTCGCTTTAGGCGCATCTTCTTCGACCGAATTCGATTATCAATCGTTTGGTGCCAACATTAGCTTATCTGCAAAAACTAAAGACAAAAGTGGCGAGTTTACCGCAAAATTTCAAACCTATTTAGACCAGGTTACTTTAATACAACCGGCTGAACTCAGAGTGGTGGCAATGAGAGATGAAAACGATTACGGATCGGCCGCAAGAAATACATTTGCCGGATCGCTTTCTTATTCACAGATTATTAATGAACGGCTTCAAATTATGTTCTTAGCAGATGCCATTCAACAAAATGGCTATCTAAGTCTCCCCTTCCACCGTGTTTATTTCAAAGACAATTCTGTTCATCAAGAAAACTTACCCGACAGCAGATTAAAAATCCCACTGGGTTTTAGAGCAAATTACTTTGTTGGTGATTTATTTATCGTTAAAACCTATTATCGCTATTATACCGATAACTGGGGAGTTAAAGCCCACACGGCAGATATCGAAATTCCGATTAAGGTGAATCCATTTTTCTCTATCAGTCCGTTTTATCGCTATTATGCACAAACTGCAGCTAAATATTTCGCACCTTATCAAACCCATACCATTGCCGATCAATATTATAACAGTAATTACGATCTCTCTAAATTTAAGAGTGATTTTTATGGGGTTGGATTCCGTTTTGCCCCACCTAAAGGCGTGTTAGGTATGCAACATTTTAGTATGTTTGAGTTAAGATATGGCCACTATGCTAAAAATATTAACATGAGTTCTGACATTATTTCGTTAAACATAAAGTATAAGTAAATCCCTGTTGGATGAAAATATTAGTTGTAGAAGATGAGGAACTATTAAGGCGTAATATCTTGGCCTATTTAAAAGCAGAGGGCAATGTATGCGATTATGCGAAAGATTTTACAACTGCAATGCAAAAAGTTGCCATCTATGATTACGACTGCATTCTACTCGATTTAACACTACCCGATGGAGATGGCCTGGAACTTTTAAGGGAGCTAAAAAAAATGAATAAAAGTGATGGTGTGCTCATTATTACCGCTAGAAATTCGTTAGATCAACGTATCGAAGGGCTAAGTTTAGGCGCAGATGATTATTTAGCAAAACCATTTCATCTTTCTGAGCTTGGTGCTCGCATTATGGCTATAGTTAGAAGAAGAACGTTTAGTGGAAGTGATCATGTTCTCTTCAATGAAATCGATATCGACATACAAGCTAAACAAGTTAGGGTAAACAACGCAACAGTTAACCTCACGAGAAAGGAATTCGATTTATTGGTATATTTTGTGGCCAATAAATCGAAAGTAATTTCTAAATCTGCTGCTGTAGAGCATATATGGGGCGATAATGCTGATATGGCTGATAGTTTTGATTTTATTTACACCCATATTAAAAACATTAGAAAGAAATTATTGGATGCGGGAAGTAAAGATTACTTTCATTCTATTTATGGAATAGGGTACAAATTTTCAGAGTAATGAGGCTTTTTACCCGATATAATCAAGTATTACTTACTGCGAGCAGCATTGGCTTATTAATTATTGGCTATCTTTTTTACTTAACATTAAGTTATTATCTAAACAAACAAGTTGATCGTTACCTTATTGAAGAGCAGTTAGAGGTAAAAGATTATGCAAACAAAAATGAAATTTCTGAGGCCCATGTTGCCTTTAAAGACTTAATTGTCGATTACATTAAAATTGATAAGGTTAGCAAAGAGCGAAAATTTGCAGATACTGTTTTTTATAATCCAAAAAAAGGAATAAAAGAATCGGCCAGATATCTTAAGGAAGACCTATACTTAAGAGGCAGGCCCTATCGTGTAATTATTATGGTATCGAAAGTTACACGCGCTGAGCAAGCCGAAAGTGTTACCCTTATTATCGTTCTTCCCGTTTTAGCATTACTACTTATCTTGCTGTTTTTACATCGAATAATGATGAAGCAGTTGTGGAGACCCTTCAAAGAAATCGTGTCAAATTTAAAGTCGTTCAACCTCAATCAGGATGGGAATTTTATTCCAGTACGCACATCAATTCAAGAATTCAAGGAATTAAATAAAGCGCTTACCGATATTTCTTTGAAAATTAGATCTGATTACCGAGAAATAAAACTTTTTACCGAAAATGCATCACACGAAATGATGACCCCCATTGCCATCATTAATTCAAAGCTCGACATGATGTTACAAGCTCAAAATCTGAGTGAGGAACAAAGTAAGCACTTAAGCGATCTATACAAAGCAACTTCAAAATTAACAAAACTGAATCAATCGTTGCTATTGCTCGTAAAAATAGACCATAACTTACTCAGAGACGATGAAGAAATAGATTTAAAGCAGTTAATTAAAGAAAAAATAAACTATTTTAATGAATTATTGATTAATAAAAACATTGAAATAGCGCAAAAATTTAGTGATAAAAGTATACTAATGAGTAAATATTTAGCCGATATTTTAATGGATAACCTCATAGGAAACGCAATAAGACATAATTATAATGGCGGAAAAATCAATATTGAGTTAAATACCAATGAGCTCATCGTTAGAAATACCAGTACTCAAACTGCATTAGATCCTCTTCATGCTTTCGAACGCTTTCATAAATCTCCATCATCCGAAGGAATGGGTCTAGGATTAGCCATTGTAAAACAAATTGCTACTTCGCAACATTTTAACATCACTTATTCTTATTCAAATGGTGAGCATGAATTTAAAATAAAATTTTAATCGAGATGAGATATTTGGTATTCGTATTCGTATTGCTTACTTTAAACGCAAAAGCACAAGTTCCCGACTCGGCACTTCATAGGGATGAAAAACATGCTAAATTCTCTAGCCCAAAAAATCCTAGTTCTTACATTATTCCTACCGTATTAATCTCATACGGCTTCCTTTCACTCGGTAGTAATGGAATCAGAAATCTCGATTTAAGTACGCAAGCAGAACTGAGTGAAGATCATCCTCAATTTGCTTCAACCATTGATGATTATTCTAAGTTTATACCTATTATGGCAATGTATGCCTTAGATTTAACCAAACTTAAAGCAAAGCATACTGTTTTCGATCAAACCGCCCTGATGGTAATTTCAGCGATAATTACCGATGTAACGGTTACTTCTTTAAAGCGAACTACACTCCGATTAAGGCCTTCAGGTTCTGGCTATTCTTCATTTCCATCAGGACACACCGCAGTAGCTTTTGCAGCCGCAGAACTATTGCATCAAGAATTTAAGGAGCACTCTCCATGGATAGGTTATGCAGGGTATGGAATTGCGGGGGCAACGGGAGTATCAAGGATGTATAACAATAAACATTGGCTAAGCGATGTGATTGCAGGAGCTGGATTTGGCTTGTTATCTACAAAGATCTCGTATGTAGTTTATCCCTATATTAAGCGCATATTAAGCAAAAAAGAAGGTTTGCTAAGGCTTGCGCCAACTTTAATAGAGAATAAACCTGCGTTTAGTCTTAATTACACATTTAATAAATAAATTTAATCGTCATCGGATAACGCACAAGTCGTCATCCGATAACGGAATTAAGGTTTTGAAATCTCAAGCACAATTCTCCCATCAATTTCACCTTTTTTCATTTGTTCAAGCACTTCATTGATGTCTTCCAATTTTGCAGCGTGTACCGTAGCTTTCACTTTTCCTTCTACAGCAAAACCAATAGCTTCTTGCATATCTTTTCTGGTGCCAACAATAGAGCCTCTAACTGTATAGCGATTTAGTACGGTATCAAAAATTGGCAGATCAAAACTACCTGGCGGCAATCCATTTAATGAAATGGTACCTTTTCTTCGTAAAGCAGATAGGGCTTGCTTAAATGCAATTGGCGATACGGCAGTAACCAAAACGCCATGCATACCGCCTGTTTCCTTTTTTAGAAAATTTCCAGGATCATCATTCATCGCATTCACTGTAAGATCGGCACCTAGTTTTTTAGCGAGCGCCAATTTCTCGTCAGCTACATCGATTGCCGCTACATGCAGTCCCATTGCCTTTGCATATTGTACAGCCAAATGGCCTAATCCGCCGATTCCCGAAATCGCTACCCATTCGCCCGGTTTCGCTTCTGTTTCTTTTAAGCCTTTGTAAACCGTTACCCCTGCACAGGTGATGGGCGCCATTTCTAAAAAATTAATTCCGGTAGGAAATTTGGCAATGTATCTAGCATCGGCAATTACATACTCGGCATACCCCCCATCTACACTATATCCTCCATTTTGTTGACTTTCGCATAGCGTTTCCCATCCAGTAATACAAAATTCGCAACAGCCACACGCACTGAATAACCACGGAGCACCAACAATATCGCCCTCTTTAACATGCTGTACCCCTTTTCCTAAAGCCACAACATACCCAACCGCTTCGTGACCAGGTATTAAAGGCAATTTCGGTTTCACCGGCCAATCGCCCATACATGCATGTAAATCGGTATGGCATACTCCACTGGTTACCACTTTGATGAGGATTTGATTTTCTCCAGGTGCTTTTACGGCTACCTGTTCGATTTGTAAGGGCTCGCCAAATGCATGAAGCACGGCGGCTTTCATTGTTTTAGGTATCATAATGATCTAATTAAATAGGATTAACCTTCTGTTTGCTTTAACTATTTTAAAAGCCAACGGCGTTAATGGCATGCCCAAATCTTTCAAAAAAAGAAATTTCCAACCCCTCTCTATGGTTTGGATGGGCAATGCCGATAAGGGCTTGCGCACGTTGCTTTAAACTTTTGCCAAATAAATTAACAATGCCGTATTCGGTTACTACCCAATGCACATGGCCTCGCGTAGTAACCACCCCTGCACCCTCTTTTAGAAATGGTACTATCCGGCTAACGCCTTTATTAGTTTGAGATGGAATGGCAATAATTGGCTTTCCTCCTTCAGACAAAGATGCACCGTGGATAAAATCCATTTGTCCACCTATACCCGAAAATTGATAGGTACCGATTGAATCAGAACACACTTGCCCAGTTAAATCAATCTCTATTGCACTATTAATTGCGGTAACTTTTGGGTTTTGTCTAATGATGCTCGTATCGTTAACATAGCTAATATCCATTACCCTGATTGCAGGATTATCGTTCACGAAATCGTATAGCTTACGCGTTCCGGTAATAAATGAGGTAACTGAACGCCCTTTATTTAACTTTTTCTGGCTATTGTTAATTATGCCATTTTCGATTAACGGAATAACACCATCAGAGAACATTTCAGTGTGCATACCTAAATTTTGATGATTGTTTAAGTTTTTTAACACCTGATCGGGGATGCTTCCTATTCCCATTTGTAAGGTTGCACCATCTTCAATTAAAGAAGCAACATTAAAACCGATCTTCTTCACCACATCATTTACCGTGGTCGAATAATCTATTTCTGGCAAGGCCCGATCATACCAAACCAGGGCGTCAATTTTATCGATGTGAACAAAACCATCTCCATGGGTACGTGGCATTAATGGATTTACCTGGGCGATAATAAATTTCGCCGTATCGACCACTGCTCGAGCGATGTCGACAGATGTACCTAAAGAGCAGAAACCGTGTAAATCTGGAGGAGAAACTTGAATGAGTGCCACATCAATAGGCAATATATTTTTTCGGAAGAGTTGCGGAATCTGACTTAAAAAAATAGGAACATAATCGCCATTTTCGCTATTCACTACATTTCTAGTGGTATTAGAAACAAAAAGCGAATTGAAAAAGAACGATTGCTGTTGTGCAGGGTTATCGAAATTAACATCACCTAACGTAGTAATGCTCACCAATTCGATGTCGGTGAGTGTATGATGCCTCATTTGCAAGGCCTCTACCAAAGGGACTGGTGTTGCTGCACCACCATGTATAAACACACGGTTGCCTGATTTTACGTGCAACATGGCCTCTTCGGCCGATATGTATTTTGGAGTAAACATAGGAAAATTGAAATTAAAGAATAGGATAGCGTTTACTTTCTATGGTGCTTGAAGATCCACCGTCTTTAGTATTAGATTTTAAAGACTCGATTAACGCAAAAAGTTCCTGTTTAACTTCTTTATCGGCAGCTAAAAGTGCTTTAATTTCATTTACAATGGCCGTGTCTTCTTCAATAAATGTAAGGGTTATCGTTCTCATTTCATCTCTAAGCATCGCTTCCAGTACGTGCTTGCGTTTATCTAAAATGCTTTTTAGATGATTTCTTCGTTCTTGAAGCGAATTTAAGCTTGCGTTAATAAAAGCTACTTGCTCAGCATTATCTTGTTTAACTGGCGATTCCAAATATTTTTGAAATAGCTGCTGAAAAAAACGCATTTCGTCTTCCAAGAATAGAATATCCGACGACCATTCTTTATTCTCGAGATACATTTCTTGCAATTCGTACGAGAGTTGTGTTTCTAGTTTAGGTTCCATAGCCAAATGATTTTATAATTCAAAGTTGGCTATTATAGGAGTAATCGGGTCTGAGCGTTATCAATTTAGGAACTGATGCTCATCACAATACCTATAAAAAATTTAAGCCTACACGAGTGTAGATTCGTTTAAGAAGACTTGATTTAAAAGTAAGCTTACCAGCTAAATACAATTCCACATCGGTTTCATTGGGTATGATATCCCTAAAATCAAACGTTGTCAACTTAAACAAGTTCATTCTTAGCTTAACGAACTCGTAATATTCTGCTTTAGGCCACTCGAGCTGGTTTCTTTCGTACTGATCAATTTTCAGAAGTAAGGTAGAAAAATCAACAAAATCTTTCTCATTTGGTATAGAATTAAACAGTTTGATCGCATTTTGTAATCCGAGTTCATATTCTTCTTTTGTGGCAAAATAATTAAAATCGGCTAAAGTAACATCCACATTGAAGGCTTTAAGTTTATCTTTTGGCGCAGTATTTAATAGGTTCACCGTTTTGCCTCTTTTATGCGTCTTTCTACCCTTTAAGGTAAAAAAAGAGGTTGAGGAAAACTTTTCTAATGCTATGCCACGTTCTTGGTAATAGTTCTCTATCGCTTCCACTTCAAATCTAAATTTTTCTTCATGTTCTGCCACTGAACCCACCCATGTAATTAACTGAACTTTTGCTGAGAGATTAATTTGATATTCAATTTGGTAACCATCGCTGGATGCAGTTCCATGCGACCTAGGCCAACTTCTATACAATTGATGAGGTTGATCCATACCTACAAACGGTCGTGAAGGATAGCTTCGAAGCCATAACAGTAAAGCTACCCTTGATTCAGGGTGTTTTTTTATATAGTCTAAGATTTTATGTTGTGCAATTAGAAGCATAATTGGCGCTAAACCTAAATAAAAACCTTTATATCAAAATCATTTAAGAGCATCTTATAATCAGTAAACAAATTTTCTACTTCTTTTACAATCGAAGGAGTAAAGGAACCGACTTCCCTTCGGGTAAATGTAGAGATATTTAATCCTCTTTTTTGAAGAAAATACTTTGAAACCATTGGATAAACATTGTGCATCACCTCCATATTATCGATGAGAAACTGTTGAACCGTATTCACTTCATCCGCCAGTGCGGTATCGTTATAATGATCGCATAGCCAAACAATTAATTCGGGAAAATAATTACCTTGAATGCACGACAAACCTGCAGATCCGGCTTTCAAAGAATCGACAGCATGGCCCATGTACGCATCATATAAACCAAATGAATATCGTTTAGTTAAGCTGATTTTTTCTTTAACCTCACTAAGGTTTAAACTGGTGTCTTTATGATATATTACCCTTCCAGTTTCTACAAATTGCTGTAATTGTTGAGGTTTTAGCACCCTTTTGTAGGGCACAGGGCATTCATAAAACCCAATTGGAATGCTATCGGTTTGCTTTAGCAGTTCAACTACATTTGCGTTTAAAATTTCGTCGTTATCCTGTTCATGCGCCAATAAGCTTGTGATGGCAATTACAGCCTGGACTCCAGTATCGTTAACTTTTTTAACAAAATCGGCTTGCTTAGAAATAGCTCCACCAAAGGTTCCGGTCGCAATTACAGGTACTTCGCCTGCAACTACATTAATTACATGCTTAATGGCTTCAATTCGTTCTGTATCATTTAATTCGAACATTTCGCTCGATAAGCAATTTGCAAATAAACCTGCTGCTCCTGCTTGTAAATAAACTTCGGTTAGCTGACTTAGTGCAGCAAAATCGATATTTCCATTGCTCGAAAATGGGGTGAGCATTACGGGGATAAAACCCTTGGAAGAATTTCTCATCTATAGATACGTATATAATTGCTTTAAACAAATATCTATGCATAAACCTCAATATTCATATCGAATTTTGCCTATATGTTGTAGTATGTTATCAAACACAATATACCTATTCAAGTAAAAAAATTATCATTAACCCTGAATTCTCAATTTAAAATTACATTTTTGCAAAAATATTTTTGAAATAAATGCAGAGTTACTCCGAATTTCTTGATCTAAGTGTTGGCTTTCCGCAAGAAGGTTATAGCGTTATAGACGATGAGCTATATTTTCAGGATCTAAATTTAATGGAAATGATCGAAACCTATGGTACACCATTGCGTTTCACCTATTTACCAATGATTAGTAAAAAGATACAACAAGCAAAACTGTTGTTCCAAACTGCTATTATCAAAAATAATTACCGTGGCGATTACAAATATTGCTACTGCACCAAAAGTTCGCACTTTCGCCATATCGTAGAAGAGGCCCTTAAAAATGGCATTCACCTCGAAACCTCATCCGCATTTGATATGCCGATGATTGAAGCCTTAGAGAAAAAAGGTGCCTTAAGCAAAGACATTACCGTAATTTGCAATGGTTTTAAAACCTATCAGTATAAGCAATATATTATCGACATGTTGCACGATGGGTATAAAAACATCATCCCTGTTTTAGATAACAAAGAAGAGTTTAACCTTTACGATGATGAGGTTGAAATGGATACGCCTTGCAACTTAGGCATTCGTATCGCTGCAGAGGAACAACCTGATTCGCAATTTTACACTTCTCGTTTAGGGGTGCGTATGGAAGATGTAATCGATTTCTACAACAATAAAATCGCTGCAAACCCTAATTTTAGAGTTAAATTATTGCACTTTTTTATTAATTCTGGAATAACAGATTCGCCATATTATTGGAACGAATTAGAAAAATACGTTACACTTTACTGCAAATTCAAAAAGATTAATCCTGAGTTAGATACGCTCGATATTGGTGGTGGAATGCCATTTAAAGATAGTTTGGTTTTTGATTTTGATTACGAGTACATGGTAAACGAAATTGTAAAACGGATTAAGGAAATTTGTGCAGAACATGATGTAATTGAGCCCGATATTATCACGGAGTTCGGAAAATATACGGTAGCCGAGGCATCTGGCATTTTATATAAAGTCTTAGGTCGCAAGCAACAGAACGACCGAGAAAAATGGCTGATGCTCGATGGTTCTTTCATCACCAACCTACCCGATGTTTGGGCCTTGAACCAAAAATATATCCTTTTACCAATTAACAATTGGGATTCGGAATATGAACGCGTAAACTTAGGTGGCATAACTTGCGATGGACAGGATTATTATAATCAGGAAGCGCACATGAACAGTGTATTTATGCCAAAAACACGTAAAGTTCAATACCTAGGGTTCTTTAATACGGGTGCTTACCAGGAAGTTTTAAGTGGTTACGGCGGTATACATCATTGCCTTTTACCTAGCCCGAAACATGTAATTATTCGTCGAAATCGTGATGAAACGTTTAATTTTGAGGTTTTTGGGGAAGAGCAAAATTCTAAACAAGTACTGAAAATTCTGGGTTATACTTCTTAGTTGGTTAGCTATATGCCCTTACTCGCATCAACCTCGTCGGCAATGCGCTTCGATAGCCTTTCTTTAAAATCAGAATCAAGCTCGAATGTTGAGGTCTCATTAAAGAATTGTTTTTTCACCATTCGATTAATTAACATGCTTTGTTGCTGAAAAATACGGCAAACCGAGCAACCCATTAAGTGGTATTTCAATTCTAATTCTTCTTTTATAGAGATTCGGCCACAGTTTTTCTTTTCAATTAAAAATGTTGCTTTTCTGCAATTATAAGTGATTCTTTTTAGTGCATTCATAACCAATGTGTTTGAAGGCATGCTCTTAAGCTTAATTTTGTTCGATGTATAATTACCCAAAAATTCGACGACGTTAGTTTCAAATCTAACAGTATAGTTTCGGTAGGTTCTTCATCAACATGTTTCATGGTAAATACCGTAGCCCATAATGCCGGTAACTTTTTAAAGCATAACTGCAAGGTCTGATTAAATTCCTTATGATTTAAAGGGTCTTGTTGCTCAGTACCAAATAATTTGGGGGCGTAATTACTTTTCCAATGTCCATCGCTCGCTTCAAAAAAGTCGTTACTTTCCATTTCGGTTTCAGAAATTTGTTTTGTCTTTTGTAAACCAGAATACTCTCTTCGGTATACATCTATAATTTTATGTTTCAAGATACCCGTAAGCCACGTCTTCTCCGTGCTTTTACCTTCAAATTTATCAAGCCCCTTCAATGCAGATAAGAACGTTTCCTGCACCAAATCTTTTGCTATCTCTTCATCATTAAAACGGGCAATCGCATATTTAAAAAGATAATCGGAATATCGTTGTACCCATGTTTTCGGATCGCACACCTTTGCCTCGTGTTTTTCTTTTAACTCAATTAGCATAGAGATATTTATTTGTACATAAATATAGGATAATATTAGTTTGTCGTGAAATTCCCTAAATCCTTACAACTTCATGATTATTTTTTTAAAATATTTTGTAAGGTCTAACACAATGGTACGACCAATGGGCAAAAACACCATAAGTTAACACCTTATGAACAATTACTAACCACAACAACATGAAAACACTCCTCATCTTTTTACTTTTTAGTTTAACTTTTAGCTTCGCAGATGCTCAAATTAATGTGCGGAAAAAGCACTTTAACATCGATAAAATGGCTTTAGCCATAGAGGGTTACGACCCCGTAGCTTATTTCAATGCTAAAAAAGCTGTGGAAGGAAAGAAAGAAATTAGCTTCACTACAGAAGGTATTACCTATTATTTTTCAACTACCCAGAACAGAGATTTGTTTAAAGCAAACCCTTCGAAATATGAACCACAATTTGGAGGATGGTGTGCCTATGCCATGGGCGAAAATGGCGAAAAAGTAGTTGTAGATCCAGAAACGTTTAAGATTGTAAATGGGAAACTGTATTTATTCTACAATAAATATTTTAACAATACACTTAAAGATTGGAATAAAAATGAAGCCTCGCTTAAGCAAAAAGCGGAACAAAACTGGACAAAATTTAATTAATAAAAACAAAAATTATATAAAATGAAATCTCTCTTCGTTACCTTATACCTATTAGTTGCGATAGGCAGTGCAAAGGCACAAAAATCTGAAATCTTTGCCCCAGCAGGAAAAGCCATTAAAGGCTATGATCCCGTTGCCTTTTTTACCCAATCGAAACCAGTTATGGGAGCCGACAGCCTCTCTTTTGCCTACAAAGGAGCAAATTGGCTATTCTCGTCGACAGAGAATCTTAAAAAATTTAAAGCCTCGCCAGGCAAATATGAGCCTCAATATGGAGGATATTGTGCCTATGGTATGGCCGACGGACATAAGGCGCCTACGCAAACCGAAACTTGGACGGTTACAGACGGGAAACTGTATTTCAACTACAACCTTAAAGTAAAAGAAATGTGGAATAAAAATCAGCCTGCATTCATAGAAAAAGCAAATGCTCAATGGCCAGGCCTTAAAGATAAACCTTAACCAAATCGGAATATGACAGCTCAACAAAAAAATATTGGAATTTGGATTCTACGGCTAATTGCGGCTATTATACTCTTGCAAACTTTATTTTTTAAGTTTTCTGGTGCTGCCGTTTCTATTTATATTTTTACGCAAATAGGTATCGAACCTTGGGGAAGAATTGCCACAGGCATTTTCGAACTCATTGCCGCTGCGCTTATACTCATGCCTAGGACTACAGTTTTTGGCGCCTTACTTGGACTTGGATTAATGATTGGAGCGCTGTTTTCTCATCTCTTTAAGCTAGGTATCGTAGTACAAAACGATTCAGGAAAACTTTTTATTTTGGCTTTAGTGGTATTTATAAGTTGCCTTCTTTTGGTGATTATGAATTGGAAGCTATTACAATTTAAAAAAAATTAGCGTATGATTAATCAACTTCGCTTTTCCATTACTAATTTATTGTTGCAATTGGAGCAGGTGTTAACAGCATTATCTGATGAACAATTTTGTGCTCCTGTACCCCTGCTCTCCAAATCGACCATTGGGCAACATATTCGGCATATCATAGAGTTTTATGTTGAGTTAAACAAGGGTTACGAAGTTGGCATCATTAACTACGATGGTCGTAAAAGAGATCATTCGCTGCAAACCTGCCGAGTTACTGCCATTAAAAAACTACAGGAAATAAGTGCTGTACTTAACAAGGAAAACATCACCCTAAATATCTATGCCGATTATGCGAACGACGATGGAAGTATACAGCAGCTTAGCACCAATTACTTCAGAGAATTGATGTACAATTTAGAGCATACTGTGCATCATATGGCTCTTATCAGGGTGGGAATACATAGCTGTACAAAACTAGGAGTACCTGACGATTTTGGGGTGGCCGCTTCTACAATTAAGTATAGAGAACAATGTGCACAGTAAGCTATTTGCCACTTTCTACCGGCATTGTACTCACTTCAAATCGAGATGAGCATACCAATCGCCCAATAGCCTTTGCTCCGCATGTAGAAGAACTAGGAGAACTTAAACTCACCTATCCGAAAGACCCCAAGAGTGGTGGTAGCTGGATTGCCTTAAAAAGCAATGGCGATGCGGCAGTTTTGTTAAACGGTGCATTCGAAAAGCACGAGAAACAAGCAAACTATCGAATGAGCAGAGGCTTAATCTTTCTTGAAGTGATTAAATCGCCCGCTCCGTTACGGTGTTTCGAAGCGCTAGATCTAAGCGAAATTGAGAACTTTACGCTCATTATTTTCTGCAGGTCTAAACTCTATGAGTGCCGTTGGGATGGCTCACAAAAGCATCTCCTTGCTAAAGACGAAAAGGTAGCACACCTATGGTCGTCTGCCACACTGTATAATGAAACGGTACGAAATGAACGTGCTCAATGGTTTGCCGATTGGTTAAAAAATGAGACGGATATACATCCGCCTCAAATAATTGAATTTCATCGAAGTGCAGGAAGCGGAGATACCGAAAACAATTTGGTTATGAAGCGGAAGGATGGGATTTCTACCTTTAGTATCACATCTATACAAATTACAGGGTCTGTTTCACGACTTAGCCATTTCGATTTAAAAAATGATGCGGTGTATCATCAACAATTAACCAAAAAAACAGTAGCATTCTTTTGGGAAAAACGCCTGCTTACTTTGCGAATGATAATGATTAGAACTTTGCATTGGGAGTATTGGCCGATGCATGTTTTTTATGCTCCAATGTATTTTTACTGGGTGTATCTTAGCTTTAAAGCAAGGTCTTTATTTTTTTTCAGTGCAGCCAATCCCCTTCGTAAACATGCGGGATTTGCACTAGAGAAAAAAAGTGAGGTGTACGCACATATTCCACCACTACATTATCCAAAAACCGTTTTATGCCCTGCAGAAATTACGGCAACCGAATTAAAAATGAAAATCGATACACAGGGCCTTCAATTTCCCTTAATTGCAAAACCAGATATGGGAGAAAGAGGCGTAAAAGTAGCGCAAATTAATACTTTGGTCGATTTGGTCACCTATAGTAGGAAAAGCAAAACCGACTTTTTGGTACAAGAATTTATAGATTATCCGCTCGAAGCAGGAATATTCTATTATCGCATTCCGGGCGAGTTAACGGGTACGATTTCGGGCATAGTTGGAAAAGAATTATTAACCGTTACCGGTGATGGGATTTCGACTATAACCAGGTTACTAAAAAAGGAAGGGCGATTTTTGCTTCAACTTTCATCGCTAGAGCGTATGTATGGTAAAGAGCTTGATACTATACTTGCAAAAAATGAACAGAAACTGTTGGTACCTTATGGCAATCACTGTAGGGGTGCAAAGTTTATCGATGTAAGTTTTAAAATTACCGAACAGCTCACCAAGGTTGTCGATAGCCTTTGTAAACAATTACCGGAATTCTATTTTGGCAGATTAGACATTAAATTTAATTCGTGGGAAGACTTATATGAAGGGAAAAATTTTTCGGTTATTGAATGTAATGGGGCAGCGAGCGAACCGGCACATATATACGACCCTACGCACTCGATATTTTATGCCTGGAGAGAAATAATACATCATTGGAATGTGTTGTATAAAATTAGCACCATAAATGCAACTCGACTACAATTAAACCTTATGGGAACTGCCGAAGGGTTAAAAATGCTTAGTAAACATAGCGCGTATTTAAAGAAGATAAATGCTATTTAATAATTTTGTACGACTTATAAATCATTAAGTCAATTTTTTATTAATAATGACCGATTTATCATACATTTGATTTATTTTTGTAAATAATAAATAATTTAGCTAATTTTGTATGAAATAACAAACATTATAAATATAAATAGCTATTAATGATGGATAAATCAGACATTATCACCTATTCAAAAAGCGATAAATTCTACATCGAGCAAATTGGTAACTACATTCGTAATCATCGCCTCGAGCAAAACAGAACGCAAAGTGAACTTGCCGAGAGTGCCGGATTGAGTAGATCTACACTTGTTCAATTAGAAAGCGGAAAGCGAGTAAATCTTATTTCATTAGTACAAGCACTTCGTGCGCTTAAAAAGCTTCATGTACTGAATGAAATGGAATACATCCCACAGGTAAGTCCACTAAAACTCGCCGCCCTCGAGCAAAAGCAACGCCAACGCGCCAGTGAGAAAAAAAACACAGTGCCCGATAAACCAAAATCGAATTGGTAATGAAAACGGCATACATCAATATTTGGAATAAACGCGTAGGTGCGGTTTCGTGGAACGATGAACGAAAACTGGGTAATTTTGAATTCGATCCTTCTTTCTATACGAATAATTGGGATATATCGCCAATAAAACTCCCTATCGCATTGAGGGGGCAAATTTTCAATTTCCCAGAATTGGTGGGTTCAACAACGTATAAAGGCTTACCAGGCTTATTGGCCGATGTATTGCCCGATCGCTATGGAAACACTTTAATTAATACATGGTTGGCCAGAAACGGACGAGAACCTGACAGCATGCACCCCGTAGAGATGCTTTGCTTTACTGGCAACCGGGGTATGGGTGCGTTAGAATTTGAACCCGTACGTCCGAAAAGTGCCGACAACATCACAAAAATAGAAATTAGCAGCCTGATCGAGGTTGCGCAAGACATCCTTAACAAACGAAGTTCATTTTACACCAGCCTTAGCGAAAATGAAGAAAAAGCACTTACTGATATCTTAAAAGTAGGTACATCAGCCGGAGGCGCAAGAGCAAAAGCATTAATTGCTTATAACGAAAAAACTGGGGAGGTACGCTCTGGACAAGCCACCGCGCCAAAAGGATTTGAGCAATGGTTAATTAAATTCGATGGTGTACACGACACTCAATTTGGTGAATCGAGCGGGTATGGGCGAGTAGAAATGGCCTATTACCACATGGCAATAGCATGTGGAATAGAAATGATGGAGAGCAGATTGTTAGAAGAAAACGACCGGGCACATTTTATGACCAAACGTTTCGACCGCATCGACGGGAAGGAAAAACTTCACGTACAAACCTGGTGCGCAATGGAGCACAAAGATTTTCAAAATGTGGGCGATTATAGTTACGAAGAGCTCTTTCAAACGATGCGTGCACTTGGCTTTCCCTATCCACGCGCTGAACAACTTTTTAGGCGAATGGTTTTTAACGTTATGGCCAGGAACTGTGATGATCATACCAAAAATTTTGCCTTTACAATGGATAAAAGTGGGTTATGGGATCTCTCTCCAGCCTATGATATTTGCCATGCTTACCGCCCAAGTAGCATTTGGGTAAGCAGGCAATCGCTAAGCATTAACGGAAAAAGGGAGCACTTTAATCGCAAAGACCTGCTCATTCTTGCCGAACAAATGAACATCAAAAAACCCAATCAATTAATAGAAGAGGTACAAGAAAGCGTTAATAATTGGAAAAAACACGCAAAAGAGGCAGACGTAGGTAAAAAATTAACAGCGGCGATACAAAAAACATTATTAAAACTATAAAGAGCAAAGAATCTAATCTAAGGGTAAACTAAAATAAAAAGTAGACCCTTTCCCAAACTCACTTTCTACCCCTATTTCGCCTCCATGCCTGGCAATGATTTCGGCACTTAAATACAGGCCGATACCAAAACCAGAGATTTGATTTCGACTATCCACTCGGTAAAAACGATCAAATAAATGAGAAAGGTGTTTAGCCTCGATACCAATACCTTTATCGCTTACACTTAATTTCACCGTTTTATCATTACCTATACAATTAACGCTAATCAGTTTAGCATTAGGCGAATATTTAACTGCATTGCTTAATAAATTAGCTAACACGCTTCCAATCTTAACCCGATCGGCAAAAACTGTAATCTGGTCGCATTGTATAAATTTGATAGCGTGAGAAGCATCAACTATGCCCGATTCGGCAGCAACCTCTTTAAGCAGCTCATCTAATCGAAATGTAGTTTTATCAAGCACCATTTTACCCGATTCTAATCGAGAAAGATCTAAAAAGCCATTAATCATAGCATTCATTCGTTGTAATTGTTTTACTGCCGACCCAGCAATTTCACTTCCCTGCTCGTCTCCTTCCTTTCTTGCTCTTCGTTGCAACAATTGCAGGTATCCATTTAGCGAAGTTAATGGCGTTTTGAGCTCATGGCTTACGATACCGATAAAATCGTTCTTGCGCTGCTCTTCTTTCTTGGCTTGGGTTATATCCATTACAAAACCAGAAAAAACGGGTTTACCACTATCACTCAGATTTACTTTACCAAACGATCTAAGCCAGATAACCTCGTCGTTGTCGAATCGCTTTTGAGTAAAGGTAACATCATACTCTCCACCCGTAGTAAGCGCACGCTCTATCGCTGTGTTTAAAAGGCCAACATATTCTTTACTAACCTGACCAATGGCATCATCGAAAGTCATTTTACGCTCATTGTTATACCCATATAGCCGCGCTAACGTATCGTTATAAGTTAAGTTTTTAGTTACCGGATCGATGTGCCACGAACCAAGCTTGGCGGCATCAATAGCCATTTCCATCATTTTTTTGGTTCGCTGAAGTTCGAGCCGCGACAACACTTGCTCGGTAACATCTGTAACCACCTGCAACACGCTATTTATTTTGCCATCGCCATCTTTAAGAGGCTGAAAAATAAAGCTAAAATAACCTTCTGTTAATTTCCCATTTCTGTGCACAAATGCCTTACTTTCCTTTCCATAATAAGGAATGCCCGTAACCATTACCTCTTGCAAAATACCAATAAAAGGTTGCCCAACCAGTTCTGGCATAGCTTTCACAAGGGGCAACCCAATTACGGCAGCCCCTTTAGCCCAGATTTCAAGAATTTTTGGATTTGCGATTTCAATCGTTAAATCCATCCCCCGAAGTACGCTTATCGCAACAGGAGCTTGCTCAACCAAACGGTTAAATCGCTTACTAATTTCTAAAACTTCAGCTATCCGAAGTTGAACTTTCGATTCTAAATCGGCATTTAATTCTGCTAGCTGTTCCCTACTTTCAGAAAGCTCTTCGTTAATGGCATTTAATTCTTCGTTAGACGAGGCGAGTTCTTCATTTAAGGCCTGCTCCCTTTCCAATCCATCAGAAAGTTCCTTTGCAAAACGCATTGCCTTAGCATGCAAAACCCTTTCGGTAACATCAACAGCAGAGTGCAAAATACAGCATACTTCGTTATCTTCATTGTAAACGGCTTTATATTCGAAATCGAAATAATAAGTCTGTAATTTCCCATCTACCACAATATCGGCGGGAGTATCTGTTCCCGAAATCGTTAATCCCTCTCGCCAAACCTTAGCAAATAATTCAATAAAAGGCTGTCCTTTTAATTCTGGAAGCGCTTGTTCTAGGCTTAAACCCATCACCGACCTGTCTTTTCCCCAAACCGATAACATGGCGTTGTTAGCATACTGAATGATTGCATCTTCCCCGATATGTACTGCCGTAGGAGTTTTGCTAAGATTAAGAATTTCTAGAAGTTGATCGTTGTTCAGAAAATTTGGCCTAATGGTCATTCGCTTAAATTTGCCTATAAAATTAGTTATAAAAGACTAACACATAGCGGTCATTATTGTTTAATAAATAACGAGACTAAATAACTTTCTCCAAACCAATTGGCACGGTATGTGTTTATACCAAAAAATATTTTTTTCGATTTGAATACTAAAGAACATAAAAGCGTAAAGACTAGCCAAATGCTAGATTTAAGCATCCTGTCTAAAGTGATTGATGCAACCAATACAGGAATCGTAATTACCGATAATTTATTACCCGATAATCCGATCATTTATTGCAACCCAGCATTCGAGCACCTTACAGGCTATACTCGGAATGAGATCATTGGCCATAATTGCAGATTTTTGCAAGGGAAAGACCGTGGGCAAGAAGCCATCTCTAAGCTTTCATCAGCAATTGAAGAAGGCAGAAATTGTACGGTAGAAATTCGCAATTATACCAAAAGTGGAAAATTATTTTGGAACGAACTCTACTTATCGGCCGTTAAAAACGATGATGGAGAAGTTACTCATTTTATTGGCATACAGAATGATGTTAGCGCTCGAAAGAAATCGCAAGCAGATCTGGAAATGAATTATATAGAAACTGAAAGGAGAGTTGAAGAGCGAACTAAAATGTATCGTGAAAGCCAAGAATTTCTTTCTAGCATTGTAGAAACCATTCGCGAAAGCTTGTTGGTAATGGATAAAGACTATAAAGTTCTGAGCGCAAACACGCATTTCCTAAATACATTTAAAGTGTCTATTAATGAAACTAAAGGCAAATTACTTTATGAATTGGGAAATGGACAATGGGATATCCCCGAGTTAAAACGAATGATGGAAGAAATACTACCAACCAATAATCCTGTACTCGATTATGAGGTGGAACATGATTTTCCACATATTGGCAAAAAATTAATGTTGCTTAACGCACATCGGATCGAATTGGAAGGCGCGTATAAAGATTGGATATTATTAGCAATTGAAGACATCACCGAACGTAAAGCCATTCAGCAACGAAAAGATGATTTCTTATCCATTGCCAGCCATGAGCTTAAGACACCTTTAACCACCATTGTTGGCTATATGCAAATGATGAACAAGTTGATGCCAGATCATGCCAGTGAAAAATTTAAAACGGTTGTTAAAAAGACGGAAAAACATGTTAGTCGACTAAACCAGTTACTGGGTGAATTACTCGATGTTTCACGCATTCAGACGGGCAATATTGAACTTCATAAAGAAGAATTCGATTTCGATAAGATGGTACGCGAAACGATTGAAAGTATACAAACGGCAACGTCTGGACGAATAATCAACTTAAAAGGGAGTGTGAATATAAATTACTTGGGCGATGAATCGCATCTGGTACAAGTAATCACCAATCTATTAAGTAACGCCATCAAATATTCGCCAGAAGATACCGTGGTCGAAGTTCAAGTGTGTTTAATAAGTGATTTTATTAAAGTTTCGGTAATTGATCAGGGCATGGGAATTAATGCAGATGAACAAAAAAAGGTCTTTGATCGCTTTTATCGAGTTGGGGAAGTACAAAAACATTATCCAGGAATGGGTATAGGGCTATACATTTGTCAACAAATTATTACCAACCATGAAGGAACAATATGGGTAGAAAGTGAAAAAGGAAAAGGGTCAGTATTTAATATTACGCTTCCGTTAAAACAAGAAAACTAACCAAACATAATTCGAATGAAAGGAAAAAAAATACTGGTATGTGACGATGATAAAGGAATATCAGAAATGTTGCAAATGTTGCTTGATGATGAAGGATTTACCGTTTCTGTTGAAATAAGTAGTGTAAACTTGTTAAAGAGAATGGAGAACGAAAAGCCAGATCTACTTCTGCTTGATATTTGGATGCCCGTACTCTCAGGAGATCAAATTCTAAAAAGAATGAAAGCCAGTGCTTCGTTCAGCCAAATCCCCGTATTAATGTATTCTGCAAGTACAGAAGGGCAAAAAATAGCAGATGCATCGGGCGCAGATGGTTTTATTGCAAAGCCATTTGATCTGGATGAATTGTTAGAAATGATAGAAAAAATGGTATAAAAAAAAACTCCGACATTAGTCGGAGCTTCTCAATTTATGAAGGATAATTTCTTAGTCTATCTTAACATTAACTGCGTTTAGGCCTTTTTTGCCTTGCTCTACATCGTAGCTTACTGAATCATTCTCACGAATGCTATCAATTAAACCTGATACGTGTACGAAAATTTCGGCATCGCCATTTGCTGGTGTGATGAATCCAAAACCTTTTGTTTCATTGAAAAATTTTACTGTTCCTTGTTGCATTATATTGTAATTAAATAAAGCACAAACATACGATAATTTATTGATATTCAGTAATTTTTATTTAACATGCTATGCTTTTGCCTGTTCATCACATTTTTTGATAGGTTCGTCACATCTATTTTTCCGCTAATAGAAATTGACTTAATATTACAAAAGGTCTTAAAATCAACCTAGTAAGATTATAAAATCCTATATATTTCTTGTTTTCGCACTTGTTTTTGGAAAAGTTCAGGCAAGCACAATTAAATTGTCGGTAAAGAAATACAGCAACGATAAAGAACTTGAAGTAATAAGCATATCTATCGATATTGATCGAAACGAATGGTTGAAAGATGTTATGAATTCTTCTTCAAAAAACTTTTCAATACCTCCTTTTATCCTTCTAGATGAAAAAGGTGTGGTCATAAATTCGAAAGCTCCACGCCCATCTAGTCAAGAACTATACTCGTTAATTGATTCTGAGTTGAAGCGAATAAGGAAGAATTAACTTAATTTCCACTCCGGTCGTTCAAAATGACAGGTATATCCATAAGGATGTTTTTGCAGGTAATCTTGATGCTCTTCTTCCGCATTCCAAAAATCGCCTACAGGAACCACCTCAGTTACAATTGGTCCTGGCCATACACCTGATGCCTCCATCTCGGCGATTAGAGCCTTTGCCGTTTCGTGCTGAGTTTCATCCGCATAGAATATAGCAGATCGGTAAGACATGCCAAGATCATTGCCTTGTCGATTACGAGTTGTTGGGTCGTGAATTTGAAAAAAATATTCGAGCAGTTTACGATAGGATAACTGGGATGGATCGAAAACGATTTCAATACCTTCGGCATGTGTACCGTGATTTCGGTAGGTAGCATTAGGCACATCGCCACCTGTATACCCCACTACTGTTGAAATTACGCCTGGATAATGGCGTATTAATTCTTCAACCCCCCAAAAGCATCCTCCTGCTAAAATGGCCTTTTCTGTATTCATATGTAGATAATATTGTTTTTAATTGTCATATGGAATACGCCATGTATCTTCATTTGTGTTGGTGTGTTTCGGCACATGGCTATTTCATATGTAGATAATGTTGTTTTTAATTGTCATATGGAATACGCCATGTATCTTCATGTGTGTTGGTGTGTTTAGGCACATGGCTATTTCGTCATTATTTTTATTGTTACCTAAAGATACGAACCTAAACCCCTATATTTAGGATTAAAATCAACAGAATTTTGTCATGTTTAACGTAAAGGCCTTTATCTTTTTCCTTTTTTTATGCTCGAGTACGCTAACTGTAAACGCACAAAAAGAATTTTATCAGTTAAAAATTTATCATATTAAAACTACTGCACAAGAAGATAAAATAGATGATTTTTTAGCAAAAGCCTATTTACCAGCTTTGCATAAGGCTGGGATTGCTAAAGTGGGCGTATTCAAACCTGTTATAGTGGACGATTCAACACGAGTTGAAAAATTAATTTATGTATTTATTCCATTTAAGGCCTATGCAGAAATGGATAAACTGGCAACAAAATTAGCAAAAGACGAAACATATAAACTTGCTGGAAAAAATTATCACGAAGCATTATATACTGCCCCGCCGTACGAAAGGATAGAAATAATACTCCTGAATGCTTTTGAAACTCATCCTAAATTTACTATGCCACAACTTAGCTCGCCTAAGCAGAGCCGTATTTATGAGCTAAGAAGCTATGAAAGCCATACCGAAGCAATTGCTAAAAACAAAATAGAAATGTTCAATAAAGGTGATGAAATAGGATTGTTTAAACGATTAAATTTCAATGCAGTTTTTTACGGTGAGGTTGTTGCCGGAAGTAGGATGCCCAATTTAATGTATTTAACCACCTTCGAAAACAAAGCCGATAGAGATGCCCATTGGAAAGCATTTAGCGCAGATGCGTACTGGAAAGAATTATCGGCTAAGCCCAATTACAAAAATAACGTTTTGAAAAATGACACCAAATTCTTGTACCCCACCGATTATTCGGATATTTAAAAGTTATGTTAAGCGCTATTCTATTGCTTAACATAAAGATAATGTGAATTTAACCTTGCATTAATATAGCTTTGTGGAATGAAAAAGAATAATCAAAAAGCAAGCGGTAAAGCGCAGAAAAAAGCGGTAAAAAAAGAATTAACACTTCTAATTAAAGCTGCCTTAGCTTCGATAATTGTAAATTTTGCAAAAAGCAACAAAAATACGGCTAAAACTATTGCTAAAAGCACCAAACAACTGGTTAAAAAATTTTCGATAGAGAAAATAAATCTCCAAATACCTACTGAAGCTCTGGTTTTAGTTGAAGAAGCAGAAGAGAAAATTGCAGTCCCTACAAAAACCAAAAAACCTGCTAAGACTAAAAGTTAGGCAGTTTGAAATCCTTCAACCAGTTGTTGCAGTTCCTCTTTTGAAATCGCATCTGGGTGATGATACTGCTTGTCTAAAAGACCCAAGGTAATTTTAATCATACCACTTGTGGTCTCTATTAAACATTCACCATCGTCGATTGTACTCGAAATATACCTTCCGATTCCCCTATTTATATCTGAAAATCGGAGCACTAATTCGTGGAAAATAAATACTGGATAATTCATATGGTAATATAGGGAGGCTATGTTAAGTTAATATTATCATTATATTAATTTTTGTTAACATTAAGTTAATATTGCGTTTTGTTTCGCATCGCAGCTATGGTTTAAAAGTTTTGTACAATCTATATCAACTCCAACAAATCCTTTTTTGTTAACGATTTAAAGATCGATGCTTCTGCTTTAATCAACCCACTCGCAATTTCCCTTTTTGATTCTTGCATCATCATTATTTTTTCTTCGATGGTATCTGGACAAATTAAACGGACTGCCATTACATTCTTATGTTGGCCGATGCGATAAGCCCTATCTATGGCTTGATTCTCTACTGCAGGATTCCACCATGGATCGATTAGATACACGTAATCGGCCTGGGTAAGGTTAAGCCCCACTCCTCCTGCTTTTAAGCTAATTAATAATACCCTAACGGAGGGCTTATTTTGAAATGAATCTACTATAGCCGATCGATCTCTGGTTTGCCCAGTAAGATAAGTAAATTCAATATTCCGTTTTTCTAGTTCTGCCTTTACCAATGCCAACATGCTAACAAACTGCGAGAACACGAGAATTTTGTGGTAGGGCGCTTTATTTTCGATCTGTTCTATGAGGGCATCCATTTTTGCAGAAGCATCGCCATAATATTTCTCTTTGCTTAAAATTGCTGGCGAATTACAAATTTGCCTTAACTTGGTAATACCTTGCAACACATGCATACTGCTTTTTGTAAGTTCATCTTCCGAATTACCCATCAAATAATCCCGAATTTCTGTTCTGCAGCTCTCATAAATCTCGCGTTGCGCCTTGCCCATTTCGCAATAAATTACCATTTCGGTTTTATCAGGAAGCTCGCTAGCCACCTGTTCTTTGGTTCGCCGAAGTAGAAAAGGATTGATACGTTTTTGTAATTCTTCTGCACGTTTGCTATCTTTAAATTGATCTATAGGCACCGAATATAACTGTTTAAATTGTTCTCGATTACCTAGTAGACCCGGACAAGCGAAAGAAAATTGACCATACAAATCGAATGTATTATTTTCTATAGGGGTACCTGTTATCACCACTTTATTGCGCGAATTAAGCAGACGAACTGCTTTATAACGTTGCGAGTCGGGGTTTTTTATCGTTTGCGATTCATCAAGAAAGATATAATTAAAGCGGTATTCTTTTAACAACTTTATATCCGACACTAATGTTCCATAAGAAGTAAGCACTACTTCATGGCTATCGAAATTGCTCTTGTTGCGTAAGCGGTCTGCACCATAAACCGTTAACACTTTTAATGTTGGAGCAAACTTCTTAATCTCATGCTGCCAATTAAATACCAAGGAAGCAGGCACAACTACTAAATTTGTATTGTGACTAACCTTTTCGCGTTGCGATAAGATAAAGGCCAATATTTGTATCGTTTTACCAAGTCCCATATCATCAGCCAAGCAACCGCCAAAATTAAATCCATCTAAAAAATTTAGCCAGTTTAATCCATCTTTCTGGTAACTTCGTAACGTTGCATTCAATTCCTTTGGCACTTCCACGTCTTTAATGGCTTCGAAAGAAGCTAATTTCGATTTGTACACTTGCAATCGTGCTTTCGTTTCAAGATCGAGCAGCTCTTCTTCATACAACTCTTGCACAGTAGCGTAGTTGATATTTGGTGTATGCAATACTTCGCCAACAACTTCTGCAGCACTAAAATAACGCTCAAATTTAGCTAACCAATCAGCTGGTAAAATACCCGTTGTTCCATCGTCTAACTGAACAAATTTGCTCTTATTTCTAATCGATTTATGCAAATGCTTTAGTGAAACTATTTGCTTACCAAATTTTATTTTTATAGCGGTCTCAAACCAATCGATTCCGCTGTTTACATGAATGGCTATTTCTGCAGGGTGTGAATTAAGCTTATTATCCTTAAGTTCGTTAAAGCCTAAAATAGCAATGCCCTTGCTCCGCCACGTTTCAAAAGCTGCCAAAAACCAATCGGCATCTAAAAAATGCTTGCGATGCATGTAAAAACAATCGGCATGGCGTTGACCTGAAAATTCATCGGCTTGTTCCGTAAAGTAGGGATGCATTTTTGCAATAGTGGTAATAAATTGAAGTTCCTTTTCTTCATCACGCGCCAGCGTAAATAGCTGCCCTCGTTTATCTTTCGATCTAATTTGCTTTTGTGAAATGACTGGGATTTCGAGGTTACCATAACGCATTACGGGCGTTAGGAGTACAAAATCTTCAGATTCAGTAAGGTAAATCAGTTCCTCATTATCGAGATCGAAGCCCTGTTCGATGATTTGCTTTTTTGTAGCAGGTTTTAAATAGGCATAATTAATCTTAACTTTCTCTTCTAATTTCGATAATACGTTTTGTTGAAAATCTTCATATTCAGATCGACTAATCACAAAGTTGTTTTGATGTAGTTTAAAGAAATCAATTACACTTAGAAAATAAGAATTATCAATCAAGTAAAATTGATTTTTTACTTCAACAAAGTACTGATAACGCAAGTGGATATCTTCTAGATTGTACGCTTTACCATTGAGGTGCAATTTGCCGAGTACCTCGAAACTATCTCCTCTTTCGTCTACAAACAACTCTAGATCTGGTTTTAAGATAGAAAATGTAGCGGCTAAAAGAGAGCTAGCGTTTACGTTCGATGATTCCTTCTCGTTGTGTATATAAAAATTAAGGCCCAAGGGATTCCGCATAATCGCTTTAAGCGCCTCTAAATCTGAATCTTCCTTGCTCTCATAATTATGTTTAAATCGAGATACGCCCGTAAAAAACTTCAGTTCATCTTGGTTTTCAGTTTTCCATACCAAATCTAGGGGATCAATACTGGTAATTGGATTTTTAAGCTTACCATTTTTTGTAAATCCAGCGCTAGCCAGCTCAACAACTAAGTGCCTGTAGAACCGATGCCGACTAAAAACAAGTACCAAATTAGCTTCCGTGTAACCGTGCAACAAACCACTATGTTTGCTTGCAAGAATTCGATCAAGCTTAGCAAATTTGAACTTCTCGTTTTGGTAACCGTCTTTTTCCATCGTCTAGCTGCTAAAGATAATAGGCTTTCGTCACATTTTTTTGATCTTTTATCACATTTTATTTTCAGATAAAAATATTTTATCTATACTTGTGTATTAATTCACTAATACACTAATATCAAAATGAAAACCTTACTTTTAATTCTTAGCTTTTTAGGGCTAGGATTTGTTACCATGAGCCAAACTCCTCAGGCTTTACAGATCAGTGGAAAAATAATAGATTCTGCAAGTAAAAGTCCGATTCCAATGGCTAGTATTTTCTTAAAAAACGATAAGAAAATTCAATTAAAATCGACTATTTCTGCGAAAGACGGCACTTTTTTGCTGGGTGGCCTTTCTGCCGGAAGCTACACGTTAAGCATAGTTTACATTGGTCACCAAACCAAAGAGGTTCCACTGAATTTAACTACCACTTCTAAAGTTTTCGGAAATATCTCGATCGTTCCATCAGTGGCAACGCAACTTAAAGGAGTAACCATTACGGCAGATAAACCCTTAATTAAGCAAGAAATAGATCGTATTTCTTATGATGTCAAGGCCGATCCCGAGAACAAAGTGAACAATGTGTTAGAGATGATGCGTAAAGTGCCTTTATTATCGCTCGATGGAGATGATAATATTCAACTTCAAGGGAATAGCAATTTCAAAATCTTAATCAACGGAAGACCTTCGGGCATGATGGAAAGAAATCCGAAGGATATCTTAAAAAGCATGCCTGCTGCTAACATCGAAAGAATTGAGGTGATAACCACCCCGCCTGCTAAATATGATGGCGAAGGTTTAGCGGGTATTATTAACATCATCACCTTGAAAAAGATCGATAACGGATCGAATGGTTCACTGAATGCAAGTCAGCGCTTCCCCGTAGGTGGACCCAGCCTAGGTGGATCATTTACCCTAAAGACCGGAAAATTTGGCATTTCGAGCAATGCAGGTGGAAGTTTAAACAGTTCTCCGCTATTAAATAATAGCAATTTAAGGTTAACTCAAGGAAACAATCCAACCAACTTATTCCAAACTGGAACACAAGATTTCTCTGGCAAGAGCGGTTATGCAGGTGTAGAAATGAGTGTTGAACTCGATAGTTTGAACCTAATTTCTGCTCAGTTAAATTATAATGCAAATTCGAATGAAAGCTTAAGCAAACAATATTCAACACTTAAAAACTCAACTTCTTTATTGCAAAGCTACGAACTTAATAATACCTTAGAAGGGTCGGGAAATGGTGTTGATGCTGCTTTAAATTATCAGTTAGGTTTTAAAAAAGACAAAAATCGTCTGTTAACTTTCTCTTATCGATATTATCGTTTCAGTAACGATCAGTTTAATAATGTGAATGTATTTAATCCTATTGCCTATACCTTGCCAAACTACAGGCAAAATAATACGGGTGGCTCTGCCGAAAAAACTGTCCAAATCGATTATGTTTACCCTTATAAAAAGCTCACTGTTGAAGCTGGTGTGAAGGCCATTTTTAGAGATAACAACAGTAGTTTCAATTTTTTATCCCTCAACTCGGCTGGACAGTTTGTTTTAGACCCATTAAGAACAGACGGATTTAATAACGAACAAAACGTATATGGCATTTACAATACCTATCAATTTGCTTTTAAAGATTGGGGCATAAAAGCTGGAATACGAGCCGAACAAACCGAAATTGACGCCATATTCTCTACTACAACCACATTACATACCAATGCGTTAAATTTTATACCTTCTATTTCTATAAATCGAAAATTTAAGGACATGAGTAGTTTAAACTTTGGTTTTACTTCTCGCATTCAACGCCCAGGCATAAACCAACTTAATCCATTTGTAGATCGTTCGAATCCTAATTTAGAATCGTCTGGAAATCCTGATCTTAAACCCATGAGTGGACAAAGCATAGAAGTTAATTATAGCCGGTTCAAAAAAGCATCCTTAAATATCGGCATAAGAGGCATGTTTTTCGATAATGTGATTATGCCTCGTGTGGTAACCGATCCGACTACCAATATTACGCGTAGTAGTTTTGGCAATACGGGTAGCGCTAGCTTAATAGGCATTAGCTTGAATATAAACTACCCAATTACGGCTAAACTAAGAGCTAACCTGAATGCAATGGCCAATTATGGCCAGGTAAAAGGTGAAATTAATGGTGTACTTTTGGAAACAAGTGGCTTCCTTAGCCGGGCATTTTCTTCGCTAAGCTATCGCCCAAGCAAAACTTGGCAAGGTACCGCCACAATTAATTATAATGGACCGAATTTTACGTTACAAAGGAGTTCAAATGCTTTTGTTTCTTCATCATTTAGCGTAAATAAAGATTTACTTAAGACTAAGTTAAGCATTTCGTTTGCGGCTAATAATGCCTTTAATAAATATAGAAAAGCGATGAGTTACACGAATGGACCAAACTTTACCCAAGAATCCTATAACCAAAATTACCAGCGCAACTTTACAGCTAGTTTAAATTATCGCTTCGGTAAATTAAAGGAAGCCATAAAGAAGAATAAAAAGGGCATAGTTAATAATGATGTTTCTCAAGGTTCAACTTTGTAGAAACTTTGACAACTTTGACAATCTTTAAAAGATTGTCAAAGTAATTGTCGTATTTTTCTTTTTGAAAGCATAGAAACCTTTAGCTTAACCTTAACCAATGGCCGGTCGGCTTTATCTTTATTTTGCGATGCAATGCGATCTAATACTTCCCAACCTTTTAGCAATTGACCGAATACGGTATAGTTTTGATCTAACGAGGGCGTACCTCCTATTTCTTTATATCTTTTTCTAGCCTCTGCAGAAAAATGAAAGTTATTTCCTATCCGTATTTCGAGGGCATCTAACTGCAAGTCAGTGTACTTTTTACCATCAACTACGTAAAACTGCCCTAAAAAAGAGGCCTTGTCTTTGTTATCATCACGCCCAGCAGCCAGTGCACCTTTTTGATGAAATAATTGGACATTGAATTCTGAAGGAAGCCTCTTAACCACCTGCCCTGCCTTCTCCATCGCCGCATAAGCCGAATCAGTTTCTCCACCTTGTATTACAAAGCCTTTAATTACCCTGTTAAAATCGTAGGTATCGAAATAACCTTTTTTTACTAAGTCAATAAAATTTGCTTTATGGTTGGGTGTTTCTTTATACAATTTAAAAATCATTTCTCCCAAGTTGGTCGATATGCTTACGTAACTATCGGTGTGAGGTTGCGCATTGGCGGATGAAAACGTGACAAAAAGAAAGAAAACAACTAAGAACGCAAAAAATCTCATTTACTTTATTTTAACTGGAACGGTAAGCTTTTCCCAATTTAACATAAATCCTTTTGGAGTTACTTCGTAAATCAATCTTTCATTAAAAGTTTTGGATTCTTTCGGTTTTACATTAACCTTTAGTACATCTTTAGCAGGGTCGTTTGTAGTTAAACCCGCACGTGTAATACCCCATTGCCCAACTTGCGAATTAAATATAAAGGTCCATTCACTTTCTGTAGGAAGTACATATAAGCTGTATTTTCCGGCAGGCAATTCCTTACCTTCTATTTTTATAGCTTTATCGGTTTCAAAAATAGTGGCTTCGTTAGCACCAGCTCTCCAAATCTTGTTGTAGGGCACCAATTCTCCCCAAATTTTTCTTTCTTTTACAGCTGGACTACTGTATGAAATACTAATGTTTGCAGCGCCAACACTGCCTTTAGCTGTGGCTGCTGGACTTGCTTTCTGTGCCTTTACTGTTGAAAACACAATTAGCGAAACAAAAAATACTAATGCTATTTTTTTCATGATGTTATTTTTTATGTTAAACTTAGATAAATTCCTTTTTATATGCAATATAATTGCGTTGCATAAAAAAAGGAATTATCGATCTCTCCTCAACCATTGAAGAGATCTTATTATAAAGGAAATATACGATTTTTTTGTAACCATAATTAGGCTCCTTTACTCATCTTTAGCAGTATTGCATATACTGTAATTATCGTAACTTCGTGCCAAAATCAGATATTTCAGTACACATACAGCATGGACATCCATTTAAACACCATAGAAGAAGCAATTGAAGAGATTAAAGCTGGGAAAGTTATCATTGTGGTAGACGACGAGGATAGAGAAAACGAAGGCGATTTTGTGGCTGCTGCAAGGTATGCAACTCCCGAAGTTATCAATTTTATGGCCACCTATGGCCGTGGATTAATCTGCGCCCCTCTTGTCGAAGAGCTTTGCGACCATTTAGGCTTATCACTTATGGTGCAGAACAATACCGTGCTTCATCAAACTGCGTTCACCGTTTCTGTAAATTTAATTGGAGAGGGGTTTGGAACCGGGATTTCAGCTTCAAGTCGATCAAAAACTGTACAAGCACTCATCAACCCGAATACGAAAAGAGAGGATCTTGCGAGTCCTGGCTCCATTTTTCCTTTACGTTCGAGAAAAGAGGGCGTATTGCGTCGCATCGGTCATACCGAAGCCGCAACAGACCTAGCTAGGCTTGCAGGACTAGAGCCAGCGGGTGTTATTGTTGAGATTATGAACGACGATGGTACAATGGCACGTTTACCTGAATTAATGAAAATAGCCAAAGTGCACCAGCTTAAAATTGTTTCGATTAAAGATCTAATTAAATATCGACTCTCTACAGAAAGCCTAATTAAGGAAGAAGTTACCATTAATCTGCCTACAGAATGGGGAACCTTTAAAATGACAGCGTATACGCAGTTAGAAAATGGCGCTACCCACCTTGCGCTTACCAAAGGTAAATGGCAAGAGGGAGAGGTAATCTTAGCGCGAATTCATAAATCGTGCTTTACAGGTGATGTATTTGGTTCTTGCCGATGCGAATGTGGCAAGCAATTACATAGCGGACTAGAAATGATCGAAAAAGAAGGAAAGGGAATTTTGGTGTATTTGAATAAAGAATTAAATGGTGAGGGGTTACTAGATAAGCTTCGTGCGTACAAAACGATAGACAATGGAGGATACAACATCAACCCAGAGCCGGCAAACGACGAACGCGATTATGGTATTGGCGCGCAGATATTAAGAGCACAAAACGTAACCAAAATGAAATTGATTTCTAACAATCCGAAGCGACGAGTGGGATTAGTAGGCTATGGCCTTGAGATAATTGATACCGTTCCATTGAACTATTAAATTCATGATTTCGCAAACATCCACGATAGATCTGTTAGCTTCTCATTCTGCCATTCTATTACCTTGAGAGAGGAAAGGTTTTTAGTACCCTAATTCTTATGGCGAAATAATTTTAAATTTAACATTCATATATAAATATTACAATTACCTATAAATAATAATTGAATATTTTAGCTAATTTCGAATACTCTTATCGCACTCGATAACGTATTAATTGTAACCAAATGAAAATCTTTACCCTATTCTTAACCTTGTGCTGCTGCCTCACCGCTATTGCATTTGCACAGAAAACAGTAATTAAAGTAGATTTAAACACTGGTGCCCGACGCGAAGCTGAAGTAAACGAGCGCGACTACACGCCTTGGGCAATTAAAGAGGGAGTGACAGACCAACGTACCTATAAAGGAATTACAATTACATTTAGTGCTAAGTCATCGCTAATCGCAAATTATTATAAAACAGGTATCCAAGCACCCTATTACGCAAGGTTAGTGGGCGATGGTTTATCGGTTAAAGAACGAAGTACAGCGGCACAAATAGAAATGCGCATCAGTGGTTTACCTGCCGGAAAACATACACTGCTTACCTATCACAATAACATCGACGGCAAAACTACCGATACGTTTAGCCCAATAAACATCTATGTTAATGGTAAAATCCAAGTTGGTAAACTTATTCCTACATTTAGGACGAAAGAAAATACAGAAGCGAAAACAGCGTATTTACAAATAATTGCGCAAGCAGGTAAAGATGTAGTTATCCGCTTCGAAGCAGACCAGGCAACAGATGCTACCGTTAAAAATATTATAATTAATGGATTTGAACTTAATACTGCCAACCTGGTCGATCTTGCACGTTTACCCCTACCTAAACATGGCAATGAACACGCAGCTGTAACTAATGGAAAGTTAAACTTAAAATGGACACCAGCAGTAACTGCAGCAACACATGATATCTATCTTGGAACAGATTCTACTTCAGTAGCATCGGCAACACGCACTTCTCCATTATTTAAAGGAAATCAGAAAATGGCTGCTTACGAGGCTGTTGGCCTTTATAGTATGAATACCTATTATTGGAGAATTGACGAGGTAAATGCTTCCAGAAAAGTAACAAAGGGTAAAGTATGGTATTTTAGACCTAGGCAACTTGCGTTTGCAGATGCAGAGGGCTATGGGCGTTTTGCACGTGGCGGACGAGGCGGTAAAGTGGTAGAGGTAACGAACCTAAACGATGATGGCCCGGGTAGCCTACGCGAAGCGGTGACCAAAAATATCGGTCCACGCACCATTGTATTCGCAGTTTCTGGTATAATTCAGTTAAAATCGAGATTAGTAATTAGTGAACCCCACGTTACCATTGCCGGACAAACAGCCCCAGGCAAAGGAATTTGCATTTCTAGGGCGCCCTTAGGTATCGTTGCCGATGATGCGGTTATTCGTTTTGTACGGGTAAGATTGGGTGGAGGCTCAACTTTCGATGGCATGGGCATAACCGGAGCAGATAATAGTATTGTAGACCATTGTTCGATTAGTTGGACCATTGATGAGGGATTTAGCTCGAGAGGCGCACATAATATTACTTTACAACGCACTATAATTTCGGAAGCCTTAAATGTTGCAGGTCATGCGAACTATGAAGCGGGTAAATCGCATGGGTTTGCTGCCAGTATTGGCGGTGAGGTAGGTAGTTTTCATCATAATCTGTTAGCCCATAATGCAGGTCGAAATTGGAGCCTTGCCGGAGGTGTAAATGGGGATGGCGACTATCTAGGTAAAATGGATATCCGTAACAATGTGGTTTACAACTGGGATTACCGCACTACTGATGGTGGAGCCCGTGAAGTGAATTTTGTAGGAAATTATTACAAACCTGGCGCAGCAACTCATTTTATGTATGCGTTAAACGCACAACACGAAGGCTATGGGGGTGGCATGCAACGTTACTTCTTTAGCGGAAATGTGATGCCTGGTCGTTTCGACGAAAAGAACCAAACGTTAGGGCGTACAGAAAGTGGTAAAAAAGTAGCCTATCAAACCTTTGTAGACCAGCCCTTTTTCGAGCCTTTTGTAACTACACAAACTGCAACTGATGCTTATAAAAACGTATTATCTGATGTAGGATGTAATTTACCGCTCTTTGACGATCACGATATTCGCATCGTTAACGAAACCTTAAATGGCACCTATACTTATAAAGGAAGCAAATCTGGCAAGCCGGGCTTACCCGATTCGCAAGAAGATGTGGGTGGATGGGAAAATTACCCAGAATTGCGCCGAGATTCAACTTTTGATAGCGACCACGATGGCTTGCCTAACTGGTGGGAGAAATTGCATCATCTAAATACCAATTCTAAAGCAGGCGATTTTAGCGATGCAAACACCGACACTGATCGGGATGGCTTTACCAACCTGGATGATTATTTACAATGGATGGCTCAGCCACACGAAACGGCTACTATAGGTAAGGCAATAACGATAGATTTAACTAAACTTTCTCGAGGCTACACAGATAAGCCTGTTTACAGTACTACTTTAGTAACAAATGGAAAGGTAACGGTAGATAAAAACGGTATAGCTCTATTTACCCCAACGCAAGAGGGTTTGGGTTCTTTTGAGTTCACGGTTATGGATAGCATAGGAAGTAAGTTTACTCGTAAGGTAAATGTGATTGCGAGCAATACAAAATAACTTTATGCCCCGACTTTACCCTCCCCGATGCGAAGGGAAATGAATTTAAGCTTTCATCCTTAAAAGGAAAATATGTGTTCGATTTAGCATTGCAACCATCCCGCAAAATGTATTGCTATATCCAGATGGGAAAGTGATTGCAAAAGACCTTGGAGGCGAAGATGTGAATAAAAAGATTGGTAAAACTATTTTCCCCTTGCAATGTTGTGATGAAAGACTCAAGCCTCAATCTTAGATAGTCTGGTTACTCTTTCATGTTAAATACCATGTCTATGCATCCCATATCTGTTACCTTAGATAACGTTACTTATCGGTTCGAAGTAGGTGAATATCCACATCACGACGAATTGCGTTGTAAATTTAACGTCTTTTATCATGGGAAACTGGTAGCTACTTTTGCGCCAGATCGACAACAGATTTTGCATTTATGTAAGAACTACGGAAACATGAGAGATCAAATCTTGCATTTGGTAGCCGATCAGATCGAAGCGCTCCATGTGTACGGCTTTTTTGAACAATAAAATACTAGCAGTAAAACAATATGCAAATATAAATGTTATCGAAGTAACCGAAAAAAGCGCACTTGAACACTACATCTAAATCCTCTTCTATTAAACTATCGACTCTTTCTAAGATTTTACTAATCTTGGGCCTTTCGGTACTATTAATTAGTGAGGGTTATTTTGGTTACCGATTGCACCAATTATCTGAGCAGCAGGAAGAGTTAAAGTACGATCATTCTCAGATGAATAACATTATGCTCGGGCTATTTTCTATGGAACAATGGCAGGGCAAAATCGAAACCATCATTAAAAACCAAGCTAAAAATCTAGACATCGACCCTGAAAATAAAAAACAACTTCAAAAAGAGATTGAAGGGGTAATATTAGCACTGATTAACCGCGCTGAAGGGCTCGTTACCAAACCAGAAAAAAAATCGATAAGGGGTAAGCTTGTTAAATTTGCGGTAAAAAATTTTGTAAAGATAGACACCATTAAAAAAAAGGTGCCGAGTATTGCCAGAACAATTATAGCCAAGGTAGATAATCCAAATATGAGGCGGCAATTGGGTGAAATGGCCTTAGATAAGCTAGATAAAATAGATGAGACCGCTTTTATAGACAGTACACTTAAAGCAAATGCAAAAAAAATAAACAAAGTATACCGTAAGTACGCGGTTTCGAAACGAGCAGATTTTAATGCTAAAATTCTAACTGGGTTAAAACAAATAGAAATAGATACCTATGCTTATGCTGGAGCTATGCTTAGCGGCATAGTTGTGTTCTTGTTAGCATGGTGGTTTTGCAGAAAAAGAAAAGACCTGCATACGCCCCTATTTATTTTATCGCTGCTTTTTGCCTTTATTCTTCTAGGTGTAGGTTTAACGGCGTCTATGATTGAAGTAGACGCGCGCATTAATGAGGTCGAATTTGTATTGTTAGGCGAGCATATCACTTTTACAAATCAAGTTCTATTCTTTCAAAGCAAGAGCATCATCGATGTAACGATGATTTTAATAAGCGGAACCGCTATCGATTCGATTGCAGTAGGCATACTTATCCTCGTTTTCAGTATTCTCTTCCCAGTGATGAAATTAACATCAACAGGTATACATTTATTGGGCAGAAAGAGCTGGGCAGAAAACAAAATCATAAAATACTTCGCTTTCCAATCTGGCAAGTGGAGCATGGCTGATGTAATTGTGATTGCCATTTTAATGGCCTATATCGGATTGAATGGATTGCTCGAAAGTCAGCTTCAAAGATTCAACATCCCGGCCGACTCGCTTACGCTAATTTCTACACATAATACGGCCTTGCAGCCGGGCTACATCATATTCATTTCGTTTGTACTCTTTGGCCTTGTGCTATCAACCATTTTAAAATTTATTACACCACACGATTCGAACTCACGTTAACCATGCAAGAAACGAAACAAAAAGCAAAAAGAAAACTCATTCCTCATCTCCTCGTTATTTTGGGATTGGGAATACTTTTCGCTGGCGAATGCTATTGTGGTTATCAGCTGTATACCCTATCTAGGGAGCAAGAACAGGTTAAAGAAGATTATTCCATGGTCAACAATATCACTTTTGGGGTATTTTCGATTGATCTTTGGCGGGATAGGATTGCAGATATGGTTAACGCAAAGATTAAAGGCTTTAGGGTTACAAACGAACAGAAGGCGCTAATGCGTGAACAGATCGAAAAACAACTTCATATCATGGTAACCGAAGTGGTAAAAGAATTCAATATGCCGCAGAAAAGCCTAGGTGGAAAACTTAAAAAACTTGCTTTTAATAGCTTTGTTGACCCAAAAGAACTGCATGCAGAAGTGCCCGGCTTTGCCAACACCATTATGAAACGGATTAACAGTCCACGCGCCACTCGAACGTTAAAAAATATTGCTACAAATAAATTTGAAGAGTTGGCCGATCAAACCTATGACAGTACGATAACGGCTATAAATACGGTAAAGAGCCAAACGTATCGAAAATATAATGTTAATGACAATAAGTCTTTTAATAAACAAATCGAAACGCAATTAACCAACATTCGAAAAGTAACCTATAATTATGCGTATGGCATGCTAGCGTTTGTGGCAGGGGTTATTGTAGTTTGGATACTGCTTAGAAAAAAAGTACACTTGCATACTGCCCTATTCGTAATGTCTTTATTCTTTGCATTGGCACTTTTAATAGTTGGCATTACGGTTTCAATTATTGAAGTAGATGCACGTTTAAGCTCGCTGGAGATTTTTTTAATGGGCGAAAAGATTCGATTCGAAAATCAAGTTCTTTTCTTTCAGAGCAAAAGCATTTTAGGAGTGGCAGAGGTGCTAATTAAACAACCCAAACCTGATTCCATTACCGTTGGGATCCTTATCCTGCTATTTGTAATTACACTCCCTATTTTAAGGATAACAGCAAGAGGTATACACATGCTTTGTAAGCCTTTGATAGCTGAAAATAAGATTACCAGATATCTGGCTTTCGAATCTGGAAAATGGGACATGGCCGATGTAATGGTTGTGGGGATTTTAATGACATATATTGGTTTAAACGGGATATTAAAAAGCCAACTTCAAGATTTAAATCTCAAAAATGAATTTTTAAGTACGACATCGGTTAATTACACATCCCTGCAGCCTGGATATATCATTTTTGTGGGTTATGTGACCTTTGCGTATATCTTATCCTATCTTTTGAAAAAAGTTAGGTGTGCACCAAATAAAATACATCATGACCATTAAATCTTTAAAATCATGCCAAAACGAATACTAATTATTGAGGATGACCCAGATATACTAGAAATTTTGGATATCATTTTTCAAGATGAGGGTTTCGAGATTATCTCGAGTAGCAACGGTATGTCGGTAGATGAAGTATCGTTAATACATCCTGATTTGGTGTTGCTCGATGTTAGAATTAGCGGATTTGAAAAAACAGGTGCAGAAATTTGTGCAGAGTTGAAGGCCTATGCACAAACTAGTCATTTACCTGTATTGCTACTCTCGGCAGAAACTGGCCTCCCCTATATTGCCGCTAAATGTGGTGCTGATGGCCATATCGCCAAGCCATTTACGATTGACACCCTAATTTTAAAAGTTAAAGAAATGACTAAATAATTTAAATAAGATGGACAATAAATTAAAAACATTCTTTGTAGAACATCTCGACAAAATCTATTGTGCAAAGCTGCACTTGATAACCCGTCTGCCCAAACTGCTAGAGCAGGCGCATTTTAACGACCTAAAAGATACCATTTTAGCGACTGTAGGTCACGTAGAGAACGAAATCTCCCGAATGGAAATTATGTACACGCTTATTGAAGCTCCATATTCAGATTGTAGTTCAAAAGGATTAAATGGATTAATTGATGATGCCTTTGAAGCGATACAAAAACAAGGGTCAGACAAAGAACTCCGAGACCTCTCTATACTTTTTTATTTGCAAAACATCGAAAGTGTAGAAATGGCTTCGTTCCAAATTCTACAAATGGCTGCAGTTAAGCTTAAGAACAAGCAAATTTCTAAATTACTTAAAGAAAATTATGAAGAAGCTAAAGCAGATCGCACGCTTTTTCTACTGCTTGCAGGGAAATATATTATGGATAAACCTTAAAATTTGGCACCCATTCGCCAAAAATATTTTTAAAAGTATAGGCTTTGGCTTGTTTGGATGTTAACTGTTTTGACCAGGGTACACGATTGACTATACTAGCGCCTGGTCCAATATTTTGGTATTCTGCATAAAATACTGTCTTGCTTTTGTCGCCGAACAACACGTCTCCATCCCAAGGATTCCAGCCTTCAGGAACAATATGCTCGCCAAGTGTACAGCGGATAAATACGGTTTTTGCATAAGGTCGCCATGGCCTGCCTAGATATACCTTTTTTACGTCAGGTGCAGCAATTAGGGTACAATCGAAAAACACATACCCAAATTGCTGTTGTTTTGTAGTGGATGCCGCGGTGATGTATGAATTGGAGAGGCTTTTTATAATACATTTATTAAAAATAGCGGTAGCCTCACCGAATATAAAATCGGTAGTACCTGCGATAACACATGATTCGAAATAGTTCTTGCCATCTTTTGAAGTGTATAATGTATCTTGGTTACCTAAAAATGCACAATTCTTTGCCGCAAACCGATCGGCTTCTACCGCTAATGCTACGGCTTGACCAACTCTACCCGCAGTATTCTCTACCGTTAAATTTTCTAACACACAATCACTGCCTTGTACCAATACCGTATAAGAGGTGTAGGTACTGTATTTTGTATTGCCCGTAAAATCTTTATTTGGAAATGCCTTTCCAGAATAATCGGCATTAGAGATAATGGTGTTTTCTCGGCTTTCCCCAATGATGGCAATGTTCTTTTTCCAAGCTGGGATTACTAATTTCTCGTGATAGGTACCCGCCTTAACCCTAATGGTAAATCGAACTTGCATATGGTCTCGAACCGCATTTACTGCTTCCTGTATCGAATTATAATCGCCTGTTCTATCTTGTGCCACAACGTATGTGGTTTTGAGTGGATCCATTTGCGCACAAAGCGCGGTAGAAATGGTAAAGAGAAGAAAGAAGATGTGAAATGATTTGTTAAACATAGTTTCTTTGAAGGATAAATTCTTGTGTTAAAGGTAAATCAAAATTGGAAAGATTAAAAAATTAAAACAATAATTGAATAGCCCTGTTATGGCTTCGTTTTTATCCAATACCACTGTACCGATTATTGTTTTAACCATCAAAAAAACCGCCAAGAAAATGGAATGGATCAGCTTTACTTTGAACACTGCTAAAAAAAACAATTTCGAAAACGAATTACTTCCAGCGCTTTGGAAAAGTCATGGTAGCTTATTAGAGATGTCGGGGTTAACTTGGGCTACCTACTTCGAAAAAACGGGGATAGATAGTTACCATTGTCTTTTCTACTCAGACAGCGGTTTATTTTTAAAATTCGTCAAAGCCTTTGCGGTAGATTTCAGTAAAGTATTCTCTGTTCCAGACATTAGCGCAATGCAATATTTCGGCCCAGAAAACCTTGATTCCTGAAAATAATACTCTCTTTTATAAAAAACTTGCCCATGAAGAAAAAACATAGTTTCTTTTACCGTAATAGTCTTACTATAGTATTTATGAGTTTATTTTTGATTACCCTTTATGCACAAGCGCTCTCGGGTTGGAAAGAACATAATCAAGAATTAAAAGAGCTAAAAGCAAGCGAATTGCCCTTGGCTGACTATCTAGCAAGCGGGCATTTCATTTCGGCAACTTTCGAGAATTTTGAGTCAGAGTTTTTGCAGATGTCGATGTATGTGATTATGACTGTTTTTCTAAGGCAAGTTGGTTCTGCAGAATCGAAAAAATTTGATGAAAAAGAAGAAGTAGATCGAGAACCCGCGCCGTATACCGATGCGCCATGGCCAGTAAAAAAAGGTGGAGTACTATTAAAAATTTATAGTAATTCACTCTTTATTGTTTTCGCACTACTATTCTTTTGCAGTTGGGGATTACATTTTTATGGCAGTTTGCAAGACCATAATGTTAGTCGAACGCTAAAGGGCTTACCAAAAGATTCAGTTATAAGTTATCTAGGTGAACCGCAATTTTGGTTCGAGACTTTTCAGAACTGGCAGAGCGAATTTCTATCTGTAGCTGCCATTGTTTTCTTAACCATTTATCTAAGGCAAAAAGGTTCCCCTGAATCTAAGCCCGTTGATGCGCCTAATATGGAGACTGGAAAATAAATCATTTAAACTATTTACAGCATTAGTGTACATGCCAGACCATGCAAAAACGACAAAGAAACAGGAGATATGAACGGTCGTGATCTTCAATTTTTCGATGCAATGCGGAAAACGTTTAAACAAGACTATAAAGTAGATGGCAAACGAATCTATGCCACATGGCACTCGAATGGAGGCGGCTTTACTTATCAAGGAAACGCTATCCGGCAGAAGCAAAAGCAGTAGTGATAAAGTTCTTTAAATTGCTAAGATTTCGATGCGCCTCTCCCATGGTATTGTTAAAATAAGTAAAGACCATTTTGCCCTTTTGTAGCCATTCGGCGATATAACTAGCGTATTCAGATAGCACATCATCAGCGTAACTACCTCGATAATTACCTTCTGGCCCATGAAAACGGAGGTATATAAAATCCAATTCCGTATCTCGAACTGGGCTACTGGCTGGTGTTTTATCGTGAACTACCATACCCATTTGATATTCAGCTAATAACTCATAAACTTCTTCCACATAAAGAGAAGGGTGTCTAAATTCTAAGGCAATTTTCCATTCACTAGTGGGGTCGTTAGCTCGCAAAACCGACATTAAAAAACGTAGCTGAGCAAAATGATTAATCCGAATGCTAGGTGGGAACTGAACCAAAACACAGCCCTTCTTACCTTCTGCCTTTGAAATGACTTGAAAAAACTGCGCTACAACTTGCGGATCGAAAGCCAAATCTTTATGATGGGTAATTTCTTTAAACAGCTTAAAAGTAAAAAGAAACTCTTCTGGCACATCTGCTGCCAACTTACCAACTGTTGATGGCATGGGCATCTTATAAAAACTGCTGTTAATTTCTATCGAATTGGTAAGCGAGGCATAATAATACAACCTAGATTTTTGCTGAAATTCTACAGGATAATAAAGTTTATTGGGCACTGGGAGTAATAACCCGCTTGTTCCCGAATAGTAGTTATTTATGGTTTCCATCTACAATTCCTTCTACCAGTAATTTCCACTGCGGAAACGAAAGACCAATTTTGGCACTATAGCCCACTGCCATGTTGCGCAAGCCATCAAAAAAACCAGAATCCATGGTATTGGGTTCCTCGTTTTTTCCATGTATTTCGGCATATACCGTATTGCCCGATAATCCTACCAAAAAGCTCGACGTTGCCGTGTCTTTAAAGAAATGCGCTATACCCTGTTCGGGTTTTTCGGGATTTGAACAAGGCCGTACCCGAAATCCGAAAAACTGGCAGTTATTTTCATTCTCCAACACCTGCTCTATTTGTACCCAATCGTATCCATTACCCAAATGCGTACCAGGCCCTGGAATATCTATTTTTATAAGGCTGCCTTCTGAAAGTTCGCCTGGCGCATCACCATTTGCATTTAACAACTCAAAAGTTGTAGCCTCAGTACCACAAACCTTAGACCAGCTATTTATTGATTTTAGGCGCTTCTTTGCTATTCGATAAAAAGCAATAGCATTCTCCAAGGTTTCAAATGTTGCCTTTGCTTTAACGTTCATTTCACTTCCTATAACCTGTTCAGGTATTAATGCATTTTCTATCATTTCCTTTTTTAAAGCAAGAACAAAGAATTGAATAGAAGGTTTTAACGATAGTTGTGATTACTTAGGTAACCTAGGTAAGTAATGGTAGGGTGAAACAAAACCTACTTCCTTCGCCAATAGCACTTTCGACCCAAATTTTTCCTTGTTCAGCTTCAATAAAATCTTTCGAGATGGCCAATCCTAAACCAGAACCCGATTTGTTCTGTCCATCTGTAGGTACCTGATAATAGCGGTCGAACAGGCGTTTCTGATATTTATCTTCAATACCTTTTCCAAAATCTTTAACTGAGAATTCCAAGCCTTGGTTAACTTTTTTCAATTGAATAACAATTTTTGACTTAGCTGCGCTATATCGCAGTGCATTTGATAAAAAGTTGACCAAAACCCAGGCTGTTTTCTGAACATCTGCATTAACTTTTGCTAAATCATCATCCGTTAACAATTCCAATTGGATTTCTTTTTGAGCTGCTTGAAAACGAACAGCATCAATAGCATAATTTATAATATCGATGGGGTTAGAAGGAGTTATGTTTAACTTTAGGTTTCCTGTTTCTACTTGCGCCAAATTAAGCAGTTCTCCCGTTATTTTCAATAAACGTTCTGTATCTTCTTCAATGTGCGAAACCAATTGGCTTTGTTCTTCATTCATTGCCCCTACTCGTTCGTCTTTTAATAACTTGAGGCTCATTTTTATAGACGATAATGGCGTTTTTAACTCATGTGATACGGTGGCAATAAAATTAGTCTTCGCTTGATCGAGCTCCTCAAATTGGGTTACGTTCTTAAGTATATATACATTCCCCACCGACCTGCTCGACGAAGAAAAAGGCAGGTCTTTATCAATTTCGATATTAGGCACTACAATTTCCCTCGATTCAAGCTGGAAATAAGATTCCTTTTCGTCTGCATATATCTTTAATGTTCTATTATCTGCTTGTGGTTGGATAATACTTTTAAGCAATTCGTTCCTCGATATAAGTTCTTCAACATTCTGTCCGATAGTAGCCTGTTCATCAACACTGATAAGCTTAGCCGCTAATTGATTCAAGAAGAGTATTTCGCCCTTTTCATTCACTCCAATAATTGCATCTTGCATCTGGGCAATAATGGCTTCAATCCTTAATTTCTCACTCTTAAGCTTTGAAAGATTGCTATTTTCCCATTCGTTGAGCTTTTTAGCCATCGCATTAAAAGATACTGCAAGTTCTGAGAATTCGTCGTTATTGTTAAAGTTTAAACGTTGTAGGTAATTGCCATTGCCAACCTGCTTGATGGCCTGACCAAATTCCGCTAAAGGATTAGCTACAAAGCCGGGAAAATTTACAATAAAGGTAAATAGCACAACAAAACAGCAGGAAGCTGTAACAGCGATATAAATTTCGGCTTTGGAATAGGTTCGATTGGCTTGCTCATTTTTGTTGCTGATGGCCTGCATATTTACCGATTCTATCTTTGCAAGTTCTGTACGGATATTCCTTTCAGCAAGTTTCCGCTGATCATCTCCACCGGCAGACAACAAACTTTCATAGGCAATCGATAACTTTTCGACCGCTTCTTTTTCCCCAGGTTCAGTAATATTCTTCTTTTCCAGCGCAAGATTCTGTTCAAACTTTTCGGTATTATTTTTTGACAGCGGATAGATTCCTTGATCAATTACGCTGCGCATCTGAGCAACATAGCCCATCGTCTTATAGTTGTCCTTCAATATCAGCTTTGCCTTTGAAGAAATTTCGTTGAGAAAGAATAATGCGATAAGTCCAAATCCTAGAACGATGACAAACAGAAATCCGAATCCTGCATGCAACTTTGCTTTTATTTTCATCTGTTTATAATTTTGTTTTTAGTGGTCAGATGTTCCTTACCATGACTAGTTAATCATACCCTTGTGTGTTTAATGATTTTTTAATCATGGTCGGTTCATGGTCTTCTTTTTATTTTATGATCTAAGAGAGAATAACTAGGTCAATTTCTTTTTTGGCTAGGTTTCTGAGCAGCTGGTTGAAGATCGCCGTTCGTAGAATCACCTGAAAAATATTGAGATGTGGCTTCCCGATACAAATAGTGGTAATCTCCCTTTCGCTTGCCATATCAATAATGGTCTGCGTGACCTTATTACTCTTAACCTTTACTACCTCTGCCCCAAGTTCTGTAGCCAGCTTAAAGTGATTGATCAAATGCCGCTGTTTATCTAGCTTAATCTTGTCTAAACTCTCACTATCGCTCTGTACATACAGCACGATCCAAGGGGAATGATAGTATGAAGCCAGCCTAGCGGTCTTACGAATCACAATTCCGGCTGTTTCCGCGTTCGAGGAAATGCAGGCTAAAAACTTCTCTGGCCTAAGCTTCACCGACTTAGGAATCTCGATATGGATCTTGCGTTCCACTTGATGCACCACTTCCTTAAGTGCCAGTTCCCTCAGTTGTAATATCTTATCGGACTGGAAAAAATTACTTAGTGCCTGCTCTATCTTGATTTTATCATAGATCTTACCTTCCTTTAGCCTAGTCACAAGCTCATCTACCGTAAGGTCGATGTTTACGATTTCGTCGGCAATCTCTAATATTTTATCGGGAATGCGTTCGGTGATGGTAATGCCAGTAATCTGCTGGATATCTTCGTTGATACTCTCCAAATGTTGTATATTTACTGCAGAAACCACGCTGATGCCAGCTTCGAGGATATCGTAAACATCTTGCCAGCGCTTGGTGTTTTTGCTACCTTCTACGTTGGTATGAGCAAGCTCGTCTACCATTACGATTTCTGGATGACGGTTGATGATGGTCTGCACATCCATTTCTTCCAGTGACTTGCCACGATAGAAAATACTTTTTCTCGGAACGATTGGAAGTCCGGCTACGAGTGCCTCCGTTTCTGTTCTTTTATGGGTTTCAACATAGCCAATGCAAACGTCGACCCCGTTTCGCAAAAGCGCATGTGCCTCTTGTAGCATGCGATAGGTTTTGCCTACACCTGGACTCATGCCGATGTAGATTTTCAGCTTTCCCCTTCTCGACTTTTTTACAAGATCTAGAAATCTGCGTACCGATTCTTCTTTGTTCTCTTCCATGAGTGGATTAGATAACTGTAGCTAAAATATCGTTTTTAAAGCAATTCATTACGTCTTTTAAAAAGAAACGGCAATACTTGCCGTGAACGATGCATTATGGTTCACCATAGCCAATTCCCGTGAAAACATTTTGTCTTTACTATCATATACTTTTCCCTCAAATCTCACTACCGAATTGCTAGTTGGGGTGTAATCTAGGTTAAAGGAGTACCCGTTCGTTTTAAAGCCATTTGGCGTGCTGGTAGCGATAAAAATGCCATCTCTATCAGCATAATATTCTGCCCTTGCGGCAACGGCCCATTTGGGAGCAAATTTATAATGAGCAATCAAAACCGGAGAAATAATCTCACTTTTTTCCGTTTGTCTCTTTACTTTCTGCTGGGTGGCATAGTCAAGGCTGGCGGTTAAACCAAAATAATCTGTTAATTGTGCAATTGCGTAGAAATTATGATAAACTCTTATAACTCCTATGGTATTAATTCCTTCTTTTCCAACATAATTGCTATAATTCAAGATAAATTTACCGTTAGGTCTATAGGTAAGTTGCAAACCTCCGGCCGGTTTGCTGTTACCATCTAAACGGGTAATGCGCTGCCATCCATTTAAATATAGCAAGCTAGCATTAAACTTCCCTTCTGGAGAACCATACGTAATCTTTGCACCAGATTCATAGTATGGGGTATTTTCTGAGGAAATATTCCTTGTAAGCACCCAGCAGTCTTTTGAGATCGCACTTTCAAAACCGATATGGGAAGAGAAGACCCCGGCATCTAACCATACGTTCTGGCTCTCGCTCAACTTTATTCCGGCATTAGCCTCGAAGATATTCTTGAGTACACCTGGCTCTGCTGCAAGGTTGGCATTTGTATACGTACCAGCCATAAGTGCCACGTTCGCCCTGGTCTTCCCACTGTCATAAGTGGCCTTGATGAAAACAAGGTTCAGATTTACCTCGTTGTGCCTGTTATGAGAATAAATATAACCAGGTCTGTTGTTATTGGCCGGCTTGTTAAAGTCGTAACCATAATAGGTCTCCAGATAACCAGTAACCTTAATTTTAGGTATTTCTTGCGCATGTAAATAGATGGAAATGGCAAGTATTGCAGTGATAGTGAGTAATTTTTTCATATAATTAGTACTCATTACTTATTAAACTTATCCAAGGCTGTATTCAATTTGAGCACGTTAATTGAAGTTGGACCGAACATCCCTAGAAATGGCCCATCGGTATTTTCTACAACTAATTCAGCAATCTTGCGTTCATCGATCCTGCGGGCGGCCGCAATCCTTTTGATCTGGATGATGGCACCCTGCTCGGAAATGTTCGGGTCGATTCCGCTTCCAGAAGCTGTTACCATATCGGCAGGAATATCTGCTTTTTTGATAGTTGGGTTATATTTTAATAGGGTATCTATCCTCTCAGAAACGGTTTTCAGGTAATCTTCGTTAGCAGGGCCCTTATTTGATCCTCCCGAACCCGCAGCATTGTAGCCAACTGCCGATGGACGACCCCAGAAATATTCTGGATTGGTAAACGATTGTCCAAGTAGCGCATAGCCTACTACTTTTCCATTTTTGGTGATTTTTTCTCCGCCTCCGTTACCTTTGCTCATTCTTCCCGCTAGCGCGATGCTCAAGGGATAGATAATGCATAACAGTACGATGAGTACCAGTGTAAGGCGAATTGATTGTATGATGTACTTTTTCATTTTCTTGAATTTTATGGCCTAAACGAAAAGGCCGATCAATAGATCAATTAATTTGATACCGATAAATGGGGCCACCACGCCCCCTAGGCCATAGATGAACAGGTTTCTTCTCAGCAAGGCCGTAGCACCAATCGGTTTATAGGCTACGCCCTTCAGTGCCAGCGGGATCAAGATTGGAATGATGATCGCATTGAAGATTACTGCAGACATGATTGCACTTTCTGGACTATGTAGCCCCATGATGTTAATGCTCTGCAAAGCAGGGATGGAAGCGATAAATAATGCTGGTACAATGGCAAAATACTTGGCCACATCATTAGCGATAGAGAATGTGGTAAGCGTACCACGAGTAATCAGCAACTGTTTACCGATTTCAACAATCTCGATGAGTTTAGTCGGGTCGTTATCTAAGTCTACCATATTTCCAGCTTCCTTTGCAGCTTGGGTCCCACTGTTCATGGCTACGCCAACATCTGCCTGAGCAAGTGCAGGAGCATCGTTTGTACCGTCGCCCATCATGGCAACCAATTTACCAAGTGCTTGTTCGTCTTTGATGTAGTTCATCTTATCTTCAGGTTTGGCTTCTGCGATAAAATCATCAACACCTGCCTTTTCGGCGATGTATTTAGCGGTCAAAGGATTATCTCCTGTCACCATTACGGTTTTAACGCCCATTTTACGTAAACGTTCGAAACGTTCGCTAATTCCCGGTTTGATGATATCCTGTAGTTCGATTACTCCCAATACCTGCTCATTCTCACTAACTACCAACGGGGTTCCACCGTTTGAAGCAATAATTTTCACTTGATCCTCGATATCTAAGGGAAAGCTGTTTCCAGCTTGCAAAACAATATTTCGAATCGAATCAAAGGCGCCTTTACGGATTCTACGACCATCTGGGGTGTCGACCCCGCTCGAACGTGTCTCGGCTGTGAACTTAATAAATACAACTCCAGCAGGTACGGTTTCGATAACGAAATGACCATTCCCTCTTACAAGTTCAATAATCGATTTTCCTTCTGGAGTCTCGTCGGCCAGCGAACTTAATACACAGGCATCTGTAAATTTTTTGATGAGCATTCCGGCAGTTGGATAAAAATTTGTTGCCTTACGATTACCTATGGTAATGGTCCCTGTTTTATCTAACAATAATACATCGATATCGCCAGCTGTTTCTACTGCCTTGCCCGATTTAGTAATTACATTCGCCCGTAATGCCCTATCCATTCCTGCTATACCGATTGCCGATAAAAGCCCACCAATAGTGGTTGGGATCAGACATACAAATAAAGAGATTAGTGCAGCGATTGTAATCGGGGTATTGGCATAGTTGGCAAATGGCTTTAGTGTTACACAAACAATAATAAATACCAAGGTAAAACTGGCTAATAAGATGGTGAGCGCTATTTCATTTGGTGTTTTCTGACGTGAAGCACCTTCAACCAATGCAATCATTTTATCTAAAAAACTCTCGCCAGGCTCGGTACTTACCCGTACCTTTATCTGGTCTGACAACACCTTTGTGCCACCTGTTACTGAAGATTTATCACCACCAGACTCTCTGATCACTGGTGCAGATTCTCCTGTAATTGCAGATTCATCAATGGTTGCGATACCCTCGATAATTTCGCCGTCTGTTGGTATAGTATCTCCAGCCTTACAAATAAACACATCGCCTTTTCTCAGGTTATTGGAAGAACGCAGCTCGGTTTTTCCATTTTCTAAAACTACCTTTGCAGGTGTTTCTTCTCTAGTTTTACGCAAACTATCTGCCTGTGCTTTTCCTCTTGCCTCGGCAATAGCTTCAGCAAAATTGGCGAATAGAACTGTTAATAGCAGTACCAGAAAGATAAAAAAGTTATATAACGGTGAACCTTGTCCTTCGTTACTGATTGAATATATCATAACATAGGCCATAACCAAGGTTCCGATTTCCACAGTAAACATTACTGGGTTCTTAATCATTACCCGTGGGTCGAGCTTGATAAAGGATTGTTTGAGTGCAGTTTGCACTAAAGTGGGTTCGAATAATTTATTATTTTTCATCTGTATAAATTTATTAATACTTGGCTTACTGATTTTCATTTGTATTAATGAACTCGTAAACTCGGTTTGTTTTCAATGGTGATGAAGCTATCATGATTTTATTCACAAGTGGTTTGATTTTGGCATTCAAGAACTCGCAAGCTCGGTTATTCATTTCACTGTGTGATTAGTAAGCCCAATTAACTACTCTCCTCTTAAGATTCGAGGCCGCTTATTGGATGCCTACCCCTCATTGTTAACTTTATACATATTCCCTATTTTCCAACCAATGTAAAATATTCAGCAATCGGCCCCAGTGCGAGTGCAGGAAAATAAGAAAGTGAATTCAATACCAGAATTACAGCAAAGGTCATCAACGCAAAGGTTTTGGTATCTGTTCTTAGTGTACCTGCCGATTCTGGGATGAATTTTTTGGAAGCGAGCATGCCGGCGATAGCGACTGGGCCAATTATTGGGAGAAAACGTCCCAGGAAAATGATTACACCTGTTAACATGTTCCAAAATACGTTGTTATCGGCTAGCCCTTCAAAACCAGACCCGTTATTAGCATTAGAAGAAGTAACCTCATAGAGCATCTCCGAAAAGCCATGGAAACCGGGATTGTTAAGCCAGTTTTTAGGCTGCACAGCCCAATCGGCACCTGCTACATTTGAAAATACGTAACTCGAAATTGCTGTTCCAGCTAAGATCATAAATGGGCTGAGCAGGGTAATGATGGCAGCAATCTTAATTTCTCTTGCTTCTACCTTATGGCCCAAAAACTCTGGCGTTCTGCCCACCATTAAACCCGATATGAAAACGGCAATGATTAAGTAGATGAAATAATTTAACAAACCAACACCACAACCTCCGTAGAAGGCATTAATCATCATTCCCAACAACTGCCATGTATCCGACATTGGCATGGCACTATCGTGCATGCTGTTTACAGATCCTGTTGATATAATGGTGGTTACGGTACTCCAGTAAGCAGATGCGGCAGGTCCGAAACGCACTTCCTTTCCTTCCATGGCACCTGTAGTTTGGGAAATACCCATTTTAGCCAATGCCGGATTACCACCCAACTCTGCACTTAACATGGGAATAAGCAAAAGGAATAAACCTAAGGTCATTACACCAAAAATGGTCCAGCCAATTTTTTTTCTTCGAATAAAGAAACCAAACGCAATAACCAGGGCCATAGGGATGATTACCTGAGCAATTAGCTCGACCATGTTGGTAAAATAGCTTGGGTTTTCGAACGGATGTGAAGAGTTGACACCGAAATAACCACCGCCATTTGTACCCAAGTGTTTGATTGCAATCATTTGGGCGGCAGGTCCACGGGAAACGTTAACTGTATCGCCTTGCATTGAAATGAACTGATCCTTGCCCTCATAGCTCGCAGGTGTACCATTAAAGGTGAGCAGCAATGCAACTACAATAGAAAGTGGCAACAATAATCGTGTTATTGTTTTTACAAAGAATTCCCAAAAGTTTCCAAGGGCAACCGTGGTCTTGTCTCTGAATGCCTTGAAAAGTACAACAGCGGCAGCAATACCAGTTGCGGCACTAACAAACTGCAAAAACATGAGTACAAACTGCTGGGTTAGATAGCTCACCCCACTTTCTCCAGAATAATGCTGCAGGTTACAGTTGGCAACAAAGCTGATTATGGTATTAAAGGCCAGGTCTGGGGTCATCCCACGATTACCATCAGGGTTGAAAGGAAGCTTATCTTGAAAGATCAGAACAAAAAAACCATAAACCAACCAGACGAGGTTGATGGTAAGCAGCGCCTTTAGGTGCTGTTTCCAGTTCATTTGTTCCTTGGTATTAATTCCAGAAAGCTTATAGATGACATTTTCGAGCGGTTTTAGGAAATCCGTCCACACCTTTTCGCCTGCAAAAACCTTGGCAAGGTACTTTCCCAGTGGGATAGCGATGGCCAGTGTAAGCAGGAACGTAGCCATAATGCCGAGTAATTCTGTGTTCATGTTTAAAAATTTTCAGGTTTAATGAGTACGTAAACCATATACAGGAATACCAGTACTGCGATAATAAATAATGCGATCATTGGCTTTTAGATTTTTTCGAACCAGTCGATTGATTTGTACACTGTCCAACAGAGCAGTAGAATTACAATAAATAGAGTAGTAGTCATAATTTAAATTGTTTACATCCCCTATACCAAGTGGCGTACCACAAAAATATATTTATACATAAAATACTGTATTACAATCATATATATTGAAAATCAAAAATTATGGCATAAAAAAACCCTTCCATTTTGGAAGGGTTTTTTTCATTTCTACTCGATTAGGCGATCTGGTATTCTTCGATCTTTCGATAAAGGGTGGTGAGGCCTATTCCGAGCAAACGCGCCGTTTCGGTCTTGTTACCCTTGGCATAATTAAGTACCTTTATAATGTGCAGGCGTTCCATTTCGGCCATTTCCATTGAATTTGAACTCGGTTGATTTGTAGCGACATTAAATTCATAAGGCAGTAGATCTGCCCCAATTACATTACCGCCAGCCAAAATAACAGCTCTTTCGATAATATTCTTTAGCTCTCTGATATTCCCTTTCCAGTGATGATGGATTAGGAAGTCGACAAACTTTTTATCCATTGTTAATTCATTCCGATTTACTTTAGCAGAAAACTCTTTCAGGTAATGCTTTGCCAATAGTACGATATCGCTTTTTCGTTGTGAAAGGCTTTGTAGATGAATAGAGAACACCGATAAACGATAATAAAGGTCGGAACGGAAAAGGCCTTTATCTGAATCGGCTTTTAAATCACGATTTGTTGCCGCAATGATTCTAACATTTACTTTACTGGTTTGGGTTCCACCCATTTTTATAAAGGTTTTATTTTCGAGCACCCGGAGCAGTTTTGCCTGTAGATCGATATTCATCTCTCCAATTTCATCCAAGAACAAAGTACCCTCGTTAGCCTCCTCTAACAAGCCTTTTTTATCTTTATGGGCTCCGGTAAAGGCACCTTCTTTGTACCCGAATAACTCGCTTTCGAGTAGTTCATGATTAAATCCGCTACAGTTCAGTGCTACAAACGGTTTATTCTTTCTAGGGCTACCAAAATGGATCGCCTGCGCAAAAACTTCTTTACCGGTTCCGGTTTCGCCAAGTAACAATACGGTTGTATCCGTTACGGCAACTTTTTGAGCTAAGTTAATGGCTTCTTTAATTGCAGACGAACTACCAATAATGCTATCAAAACTATGCTTAAAGCCCATTTTTTTCTCCAAATCGAACAAACGAGCCTGGAGTTTTGCTTTTTCTAATGCTTTATGCAATAGTGGAATCATCTTGTCGTTATCATCACCCTTAATAATATAATCAAAAGCGCCATTTCGCATTGCGATTACTCCATCGGCAATGGTACCAAATGCAGTAAGGTTGATAACTTCTATGTAGGGCCTACTCTTTTTGAGTTCGATTACGAGTTCAACCCCGTTTGCATCAGGCAATTTTACATCGCTCAACACAACCATCACTTCGTTTGCAGCGAGAAGCTTTAATCCTTCTTTTGCTGTGGCCGCCTGCAGCACACGAAACCCTTCGAGTTCGATGATCCTAGAAAGCAGGCTTCTAATCTTACTTTCGTCGTCTATAATGAGGATAGTGTGTTCCATGTATATGCAAAGTTAATTCATTCCGTCTAAAATAACTTGATTTTTGCTATTGCCCATTAAGATAATCTTAGTATTTGGAAAGAGCGATTTCCTGTTGACAAGATTTTTTGATAATCGGCAATCCCTTCTGCCTCTAAACGCTTACGTTCTGTTCTTGTTTTTCTTTCTGTAGCACGAAGGTCATTTTTGGGCCTCTTGCTCGGGATTAATTTTAGATTCTATAGCGGTTTTACAGAAGCCGGTAAATTAACGTTTCTTACCAGTAACTGCTCTAAATCTAAACCCCGTTTGGCGAAACTCACCGCTATTTTTTTATATTTTTTTTGCCGAAATTCTTCACGTTTTTAACGAGAATAATGCAACAGCTTCGTAAGAAACGGCATTATATTGGAAGCTAGTTCTCCATCATCTGCGACAAGAAGCAGCTTCCCATCTGCAATAAATACTCCTTATCTATTGCAGCAACGACTAGAACTCTTGTTTTTCATCTTAAAGATTGTTCTTCGAAATTACGCTCCAATCGTCTGCACCATGCCCTTTTTCAATCCAATTATCCATCTCTGCAGCTACGGCTGGCAATACCGTTAACTTCACTCCTTTTTCATTTGCAGCGTTCATCATTAATCCTGCATCTTTACGTGCCATATCTAATTCCCACGATGGGTGGCTGAAATCGCCAGCCCGTAACTTTTCTAATCGTGCAGGAGCACCTGCGCCTGGATTCCACGAGCCAAAAAGTGCAGAAATATCTGCCGAATCAATACGAAGTGCTTTGGCCAGTGCAAGGGCATCGGATAAGCCGGCTGTCATTGCAATTAGAAAAAGGTTGCCTACCAATTTTATACCAGCTGCTTTTCCCTCTTCCTCGCCAAAATTAATCAACTTGCCTGTCATCTTCGAAAGTTCGGCCTCCACTTTTTTAATCACTTCTTGATCGCCAGAAACCAGCATATTGCCACTACTTTCTAAGGCATTTGGTGGCCCCATAAATACGGGTGCGTGTAAATACGTAAATCCTTTAGCTTTCCAGGTTGCAGTTCTTTCCACTGCTCCATTTGCAGAAGTGGTAGTGTGGTCTATTATTGTTACTCCGGGCTCAAACCCTGGGCTTGCAGCAGTCAATACTTCATTTACGGCAGCATCGTCTTTTAAAGTGAGGTGTATAACTGCTGCACCTCTTACCGCATCAATTATATTATCGAATGATTTTGCCCCATCGCTTTCGAGCGCCTTTGCTTTCGATGCAGTTCTGTTCCATACTTGAACCTGATCTCCTCTACGGAGCATTGCTTTCACAAAATTTGCGCCTAAAAGGCCTGTTCCCAAAAATGCTTTCATAAAATGTTATTATTATAGTAAAGATATGGACTTTTTATTAGCTCCTCAAGGTTTCGAATCGGCATTTTTTAAAAACATCGTTAATTGATCAATTAGTTATTCATCGCATGAATTTTCTGTTCGAATAATGTTCACATGATCAACAGATCAAAAGCAACCTATACTCGCCATTGTTTTCTATAGGTGCTCTATGAACACAAGGCAAAGCCTGTTGTTCAGGATGATCTACTGCCAATTTCCACAGATGGCCTAAACCTAAATTTAAAGGATTAGCATTGGGTTTGGGTTGATAATGCAAATCGAAAAAACATGCTGTTAGAAAATCCTCAAATTCTGTTTCTGGCCCACCGTATACGTGTTGAAGTTTTTGTCGAATTTCTGGAATTAAAATTTTCTGGTCGACCTGGCTATTCGGTATGATATCACTTGCAGCTCCAAAATACGTACATAAAAAAGTGTCGGCAGCAATAGGACAACGATCTACATGGTAAGAATATACATCTGTTGAAATGAAATCGAATTCTTGATCTCGTTCATAACTTTTGAGTAAATTGAGCACCGGCGATGCTCCCAAATTTACCAATACCTTTAGATCATTTAGGATACAATCTCTTGCTACATTACCTTCGGGCGATAAGGACAACGATAAAAGTTCTTCAATTGAAATATCAGTAACATTTTCTTTTAATTGAAGCTTAGCTACAACTTCACTGAAATCGCCAGCTAAATTTCTGTGCCAACAAATTGCGTTCATTGCCCCCTGAAATCTTGTATGAATGAGTTCATCAAATGTTGAAACGACTTTAACTTGTGCGCTATCGGAGAAATTGTTATTCATAATTTGTAGAACAATTTAGTCAATCCCTTTAAAATAGACAAATGGTTAAATAATTCCAACTTAACTATCCCCACTCAAACAAATAAGCACTAATTGAGTTTATTAATCAGTTTTAAACAAATTTCAATTGATGATACTAGCAATAGACTGGAGTAAATTTTTTATGGGTGAAGAAGATTGGGAGTTTCTTTTCGAAATCGGTCTCCGCACCTTTATTATGTACTTGATTATACTTTTCGGGTTGCGCTTATTGGGTAAACGCGGAGTTAAACAACTTTCTATTTTTGAATTGGTAGTAATTATCTCACTTGGTTCTGCCGCGGGCGACCCAATGTTTTATAAAGAAGTGGGATTAACCGTTCCGGTGGTTATTTTTGCTATAATTGTTGGCTGTTACAGGCTAACCACCTATCTTACGGCTAAAAGTACTAAAATCGATGATTTAGTTGAAGGAAAGGCTACCTATTTGATAGAAGATGGTGAGTTTTCAATTAAGAATTTTGGTAAAGAGACATTGGCACATGATGAATTTTTCTCTGAATTAAGGCAACAAGGCATTTCACATCTGGGGCAAATTTCGACGGCCATACTTGAAACATCTGGTAACATTAGCGTCTTTTTTGCACCAGACGAAAAGGTTAAATACGGCCTACCCATTTTGCCTGCCATATTTGAATCAGGCGAATGTGAGATTAAAACTGGGGGAAAATATGCCTGCTGTTTTTGTGGCAATGTAGAACAACTCAGCAAAAGACAGAACCATACGTGCAAAAAGTGTAGGCACGAACAGTGGGTAAAAGCCATTAATTCCATCAGAATAACGTAATTGGGCGTAGAAAACAGCAGCCCACTCTTCCCAGGCGCATCAGCTTGAAATATGGCTACAGATTGAACACCTAAAAGGAGGTTCGTCGTACAAGACAAATTAATTACTTTAAGACAGGGAAATTTGAACGCCGTTGAACAGCGTAATTCTGATTAAAATCACCTACAGTAATGTCTAGAATCACTTTAGCTTTAACTTCATTAACTAGTTTTGAATGGGTAGAATATAAGAGCAGGCTTGGCCTGTATAACATGTGAATCAAATGCAGCGCAACATAAAAATCAGACGTGGCTTGTTAAGTAGCTGGAAAAAATTTGGCCCTGGACTGGTTACGGGCGCGAGTGATGATGATCCCTCTGGGATAGCAACTTATTCACAAGCAGGAGCCGCATACGGGCTTTCGACACTTTGGACAGCTATATTAGCCTTTCCATTAATGGCCGCTATCCAGCAAATGTGCGCAAGAATCGGACTTGTGACCTCCCAGGGGCTAACGGGTACACTCAAAAAGCACTACTCGAGGCCTATCCTTTACCTTATGTTGTTGTTCAGTTTTCCTGCAATTGTAATGAACATCGGCGCCGACATCGCTGCCATGGGGGCCGTGGGCAATCTATTGTTCCCCGCTATAGATCCGAACTATTTCAGTGTAGTCTTTACCATCATCTTGTTAGGACTGATCATCTATCTTCCCTATCAGAAAATTGCAGCGGTGCTGAAGTATCTTTGCGTGGTGATGCTCGTATATTTCGCCGTTCCTTTTTTATATAAACAAGACTTGATTGCAATTCTGAAGGCTACTTTCATGCCTACTATCAAACTGGACAAGGGCTTTATAGCAATGCTTGTGGGAATACTGGGCACGACGATTTCTCCATATCTTTTCTTCTGGCAGGCCTCTGTAGAGGTAGAAGAAATGAAAACCAGAAAACACCGTATCATGGTCAACAAAAATCTTATCCATGAAATTAACCAAGATGTTGATCTTGGAATGGGGGTATCGGGGCTGGTCATGTATTTTATCATACTTACCACTGGAACAGTACTTTTTAACGGAGGGATCCACCAGATCGATACTGTAGAACAGGCAGCAGCCGCACTCAAACCCCTAGCGGGAAACCTTGCCTATCTTCTTTTTGCTATAGGAGTGATCGGTACCGGGCTAATCGCAATTCCAGTTCTGAGCGGATCGATTTCCTATATTATTACCGAAACGTTCGGATGGCAACAGGGCCTCGACAAAAAATTCCATGAAGCAAAAGCTTTCTATGTTATTATTGCCATTTCGCTTATCATCGGCCTCTCATTGAATTACGTTGGAATAACACCCATTCAATCGTTAATCTACACCGCGATTTTATATGGAGTAACAGCTCCTGTATTGATTGGCATCATCCTGCACATTTCCAATAATAAGAAAATTATGGGCAACAACACCAACACAAGAACAGCAAATTTCCTAGGATTTGTTGCACTCATTACCATGACCGCAGCGGCAGTGGTCCTCCTGTATTTACAGCTGTTTGATAGATAACTAAAAAAACTTCCCTGGTGGGAAGTTTTTTTAGTTTGAATCGATTAAATTCTAAATCCTCCCGAAACCTCTATTCTTTGCGCATTAATCCATTTAGAATCGTCTGAACAAAGGAAAGCCACTACACCTCCGATATCATCTGGCAAACCAACTCTTCCTAAAGCAGTTTGGGAAGAAACTAACTGATTATATTCTGCATTATCGCGAACAGCACCTCCACCGAAATCTGTTTCAATTGCACCCGGAGCTATCGAATTCACTCTAATTTTTCTGCTTCCCAATTCTACAGCCTGGTATCTGGATAATGAATCTATCGCTGCTTTCATCGCTCCATAAGCAGAATATCCTGCAAATGAAAATCTTGCCAAACCAGAAGACGTATTCACCACGCTACTCCCGTCATTCAATAAGGGTAATAATTTTTGAGTTAAGAAGTAAGGTCCTTTGAAGTGAATATTTGTCATAGCATCCAGAACTTCTTCTGTTGTGTTTTCGAAACTCTGATTGATGCCGATACCCGCATTATTAACCAAAGCATCTATTTTTGCAGTAGAGAATTGAGTATCTAAAATATTTTTCACTACACTTACAAAGTGATCAAAACCTGTTGTTGAAGCAATATCCAAAGGCAATGCAAATGCTTTTTGTCCGATGCGTTCAATTTCTTTTACGACCTCATCTGCTGCTTCCTTTTTCGTTTGATAAGTAAGAATGATATCAAATCCTTTTTTTGCCAATGCGATTACTGAATCTTTACCTAATCCACGGCTTGCGCCAGTTACCAGTGCTATTTTATTTGCCATTTTTTCTATTGTTTAAATTAATAGTACAAAGTTGACCAATAAAAGCAATACAGTATTTGCAGAAATCAAATGGAAATTTGTAAAAATCAAACAATTAAAAACTCCCTAAAATGTTGTGGCGATTGCTTGCCGTATTTTTTGAAGAAATTAGAGAAATGAGCAACTTCTTCAAAGCCTAACGTAAAGGCGATTTCCGAAATATTCCATTGCGTTTGGGTAAGAAGCATTTTAGCTTCCTGAAAAATTCGGCTACCAATAATTTCACCTGTCGTTTTTCCAGTTGTATCTTTCAATACTCTATTGAGATGATTAACATGAACACCCAAAATTCCAGCAAAATCTGCAGGTGTTTTCAACTGCAAAAGGTGGCTAATGTTCTCAATAGGGAATTGTCTTTCTAATAGTTCAATAAATAGTGTAGTGGTTCGAGAAGCAGCCGTTTTATTAATTTCAGTGGGGATAATTGGCTTTAATTTCTGTCCAAAATGAACCAATTCCATTAAATAGTTTCGTAGCAAATCATATTTATACACATAATCTGATTTGATTTCCGCATGCATTTTTAGGAAAACTGATTCAAAGATCTGATACTGTTCTGTGGAGATTTGATAAACAAAATCACTATTCGGCGAGAAAACCGGGAGATTATCGATTTCCAGTCCAATTTTAGCCGTGGGTAAAAAATCTTTTGTAAAGACACAGAAATGGCCAGATTGTTCTGTACAAAGATGCGTGTAATTGTACGGGATTTTTGGAGAAGCAAACAAAACGGCACAGTCATCAATCTCAATTGTTTTGTCAGCGTATTCCACTTTGTTCTTACCATTAATCAGACTTATTTTGTAATAAGTTCTCCTATTGTAAGGCATTCCTGTTTTAGACGTGCAAGTTTTTGAGATTTCCGAAATATCAAAAATATTGAAATGGCCAACGTCTTTATGTATATTATCATTAAGAAATTGATTGATATCAGGACAGCTTTCTCCCAAAATATCCTTATAAAAATCTTTGATGGTTATAGAATTCATTTTGTTGTAAAAATCAAATATAGTGATTTGAAACGAATTTTTAAAAATTGCATTCCCACATTATCATTACACCATCGTTCTCAACTCCCCCCTATTTTTACAAAAAAATAGAAAAAACACCCTCAATAAATTAGATTTGCTGTGTACAGGTTTATGGCAAAGAAAATAAATACAATACCCATTGAAAACATTACGTTTAAGGAACGATTATCATCCTTAAGGAATTTGCCAAGTCTATTTAAACTGGTTTGGCAAAGCAGTCCAAGTAAAACCATCATTAGTTTTACACTTAGGATATTACGTTCTGCGATGCCTGTTGCATTGCTTTATGTTGGAAAACTGATTATCGACGAAGTTGTGGCATTGAACACCAGCTCTCTAGGAGGAAATATGGACAGGCTTTGGGAATTGGTAGGGCTTCAGTTCTTTTTGGCGATCATGAACGATGCTCTTAGCAGGATGATTAACCTGACTGATAGTCTTTTGGGCGATCAATTTTCAAATTATACCTCCATTAAAATAATGGAGCACGCTGCTACACTTGACCTAGATCAGTTTGAAGATTCTGTATTTTATGATAAATTGGAACGGGCAAGACAACAGACTGTTGGTAGAAGTGTGATGCTTTCGCAAGTGATGAGCCAAATACAAGATTTAATCTCAATGGCCTTTCTGTTGACAGGATTAATTGCTTTTAACCCATGGTTGATTCTTTTGTTGGTTCTTGCTATTATTCCTTCATTCCTGGGTGAATCGTATTTTAATAGCAAGAATTATGCGTTGTCCCGTAGTCAGACTCCAGAACGTAGGGAACTTGACTATGTTCGCTACTTGGGTGCTAGCGACGAAACTGCAAAGGAAGTGAAGATTTTTGGTCTTTCCGATTTCATAATCAACAGGTTTAAAACCTTGTCGGATAAATTTTATAAGGATAATACCAAATTGGCCACGCGTAGATCAGTTTGGGGCACATTTTTTTCCATCTTAGGAACCATTGGCTATTATGCAGCATACGGATTTATTGTTTACGAAACGGTTACTGGAAAATCAACGGTTGGCAACCTTACCTTTTTGGCGGGTTCATTTCGTCAACTTAGTGGTTTAATGGAAACTATGCTTTCTAGATTTACGATGGTTTCTCAAGGTGCTATTTATCTGCAAGATTTCATTGATTTTTTTCAAATAAAGCCAAAAATTACTAAATCTAAAGATGCCCTTCCTTTCCCAAATCCTATAAAATCAGGTTTTGTATTCGAAAATGTAGGATTCCAATACCACAATAGCGATAGGTGGGCGAACAGGAATTTAAGTTTTGAACTAAAACCTGGAGAGAAGTTGGCTCTTGTGGGCGAGAATGGTGCAGGCAAAACTACTTTGGTAAAACTTCTTGCCCGATTGTATGACCCATGCGAGGGTCGTATTTTATTAGACGGAAAGGATTTAAAATGTTATGATTTGGATGACCTCAGGCATAATCTCGGCATCATTTTCCAAGATTACATCCGGTACCAGATGACTTTTTATCAAAACATAGCTGTCGGCAATATTAAGGAAATTGAGAATGAGCAACTGGTTAAAGCTGCGGCTGAACTAAGTTTGGCAGATGAGCTTGCCCAAAAATTACCAGGTGCGTATCAGCAATGGTTGGGCAGAAAATTTAATGATGGAATTGAGCTTTCTGGTGGCGAATGGCAAAAAGTTGCCTTGGCTAGAGCGTATATGAAAGATGCTCAAGTGTTGATTTTAGATGAGCCCACTTCTGCACTTGATGCCAGAGCAGAGTATGAGGTTTTTCAACGTTTTGCACAACTTACCACTGGAAAATCTGCTGTTTTAATTTCGCATCGATTCTCTACCGCAAGATTAGCTGATAGAATTTTAGTTTTAGAAAAGGGAACACTGTTGGAATCGGGAACCCATGAGCAACTTTTGAAAGCTGGTGGAAAATACGCGGAGCTATTTAATCTACAGGCAAGCGGTTATAAATAGCAAATAGCTTCTTTTAACTTTTTGCTCAGTCTGTCTGAAGAAATACCCGTTCTAATTTGCTATTTTTATGCTCCTAAACCAACCCTGATAAGATGTTAAGACGACAATTTGTTACGCTCGCTGTCACTAGCTTTGCTTCGGCAATCTTCACTAAAATTACCTATGCCAACCCACAAGGTCATTCCCTTATCCATTATCCTGATGAAGCCTGGGCTAAAGTAGATAATAAATGGATTAAAATGAAAAGCGCCAATGGTGCTTTTACCTATCACGACATTCTAACCACGTTAAAGACCAAAAGCAAAACACAGGAAGTGTACATCGAATCAATTTCAACAGCTCTTCAAGGGATAAAGATGGTATGGACCTACCCAACCCCTTCCAAGGCCAAAGTATTGGGCGACCATTGGGAAAGGTCTTACGGAGATCTAGGATGGAAAACTCCTGAAAACGAAGTTAAAAACCCATGGTATATCTTACTCAATGATGATCTTCAGACTGCCTGTTTTGGCGTTAAAACCGGAGCGAACACCCTATGCTGGTGGACAGTTAAGAACGGTGCACTCGAACTAACCATGGATACACACTCAGGTGGATCAGGCGTAAAACTCAATGGCCGTAAACTGCATGCAGCTAGCATCATAACCATGATGAGCGCACCTTTAGAAAGACCATACGCCACAGCCACACATTTTTGCAGACAAATGTGCGATAAGCCGATCTTACCAAAAATGCCAGTGTATGGCATTAACGACTGGTATGTTGCCTATGGTAATAATTCAGCAAAATCGATTATCGAGCAAACCTCCTATATGAGCGATTTTGCCAGCGACAGCCCCAACAGACCATTTTCAGTAATTGATGACGGCTGGCAAGTGGCTGACGATTTTGCAACCGCAAATGCTAAGTTTAAAGATATGCACAAAGTAGCCGATGAGATCAAAAAATGCAACATGAGACCCGGTTTGTGGACCAGGCCCTTAATCGCAAAGCAAACCGATCCTATCACTAGGTTAGCCCCTAAAATTGCCGGGAGAAATGACCCAAATGAATTGATCCTTGACCCCACCATCCCAGAGAACCTTGAACGAATCAGGTTCAACATGTCAACCTATAGAGCCTGGGGCTATGAAATGGTAAAACATGATTACAGCACCTATGACATTTTTGGAAAATGGGGGTTTAGGATGAAAGAGGAATTTACACAAGCTGGATGGAAATTTTATGATCAAAGCAAAACAAACGCAGAAATTATAAATGAGCTCTATGCAACCATCAAAGGCTCAGCAGGGAATATGTATATCATCGGCTGTAATACCATTAGCCATCTTTCGGCAGGGGTTTTCCAACTCAATAGAATTGGCGATGATACCAGTGGAAAGGAATGGGCCAGGACCAAGAAAATGGGCGTAAATACCTTGGGTTTTCGCCTTCCCCAACACAACACCTTCTATGCCGCAGATGGTGATTGCGTAGGGCTTACCAAAGATGTTCCCTGGGAAAAAAACCAACAATGGATGCAACTGCTTGCCGAAAGTGGAAGCCCCCTATTTGTTTCTGCACAGCTTAGCTTCTTAAGGGAAGCTCAAAAAACAGCAATTAAACTCGCTTTCAAACAGGCAGCAAAAGTGCAACCTACCGGCGAACCCTTAGACTGGATGGTAAATTCATGGCCAACAAAGTGGAAGTTAAATGGAAGGGTAGTAGATTTTGACTGGGATTAGTTCACAAGTTTATCAGCAGTTGCAGACCAAAAGATAAGCATGTAACGAAAAATCTAATTTAAGACATCAGACGACTGCTAAAATAAGAAAAGCTAGAATAATATCAGATAAAACCATCAACAAAACCTTAATTGCTGAAGAAATCCAATTCTTAACTTTACTTGCTCAATTATTGATTAAAGTTATTAATTTAAGTCCTGAGAAGCGAACAATGGTAAAAATCCAAAGAAAACTCGATGTAAAATTATCCAAAACCCTAACAAAATAATGCAAATATTATAATGTCTTTATTATTAACACTTTAAGACAAAAAGAAATTAAAATCACAGAAATTTAACAAATCCTAATTATTTGAAAATCAAATAATTAAAAGTGTTCAAAAATCGTACTACGGAGTAAAATCCCGATTTTTAGTTAAATTAAAAAGCCATAACTTATTGATATTCAATTAGTTATGGCTTAAAAATACGTACACCCAATAGGATTCGAACCTATGACCTACGGTTTAGAAAACCGGTGCTCTATCCAGCTGAGCTATGGATGCATATCAAAATAAAAATGATCATAAATGACCATTTCTTGTTGACGACGCAAAGATATAACTTCTGATGAAATATTTTAAGTATTTTTTTGAAAAATATTTATGCAAGAGTAGCAAATTAAAAAACTAATTTATTAACTAAAAAGAAAATTTATTAATCATAAAACATAATAACTCATGCTAATGTAATAAGAATTAACTTAAGGTCTTAAGCATTCAAAATCAAGAAATTAAAAATCATTAATTACCACACAAAATTGCTCTAATCAAAAAATCACGGTTCAATAAATTAGTTTTTTCTATCGAAAAAGCTGTATTTTTGCTTATTATTACTATTAATTAGCATCTTTTTTTTGTAAGACAAATAGCGCTTTCTATTATTTCTAATTATTTCGGTTCCCCATCATGAAAAAAGCTGCCTATTTAAGATTTTGCTTACTGTTTTTAATCCTATCCCTTTCAAATTGTAAAGATCCTTCTGCAGGAGTAGAAATAAACGTAAATACAACTAGCCTATTTAAATCTCCATTTTTAGTACGTTTCGAAAATGCAAATCCAAATTCAGGTAATAAAATTGGAGATTTTGCTATTACCATTACAGGAAAAGACGCTGCTTTTGTGCAAATGGGCACAGGAGGCACTAACTTTAAAGTTTCTCAAGGAATAATTCCCCTAGCCTTAACCGCCAAGGCTAAACCAACACCCTCAAACCCCATTAACTTTACCATTAATGCAGAAATTCCAGGATACGAGACCATTGCCAAAAATATTGTAGTTACTAACGATTCGTCGTTGGTATTTGTAATCCCTGCTTTCGATTTTACCACCAAGGTTAGTGGCACTTCGGTAATAAATTCAGAAACTATTTTAAAGAATGGCATAACCACAGAAGCCATTACCATCACTACCACAACTACACCTCTGCTAAGCGAAAAAGTAACCATCACCATACCTATGGGTACCGAAATGCGAAATGGCAGCAATAAATTAATTGATGCGGATGCGCTTAGATCGACAGTTACTTTTTATGGCACTTCTCCTTCTTCTTTAAAAGCTGCCTTTCCTCAAGGAATAAACACCTTAAACGCCTACAACAGCAGCGGCAACATTATCCCATACGGAATAACTTACGTACCTGCGGGGGTTCTAAAACTAGATATGTTTGCAGGCCCAAGCCAAGTAGCTTATTTTTCGAAACCTGTAGAAATAAGCCAAGAACTGCCCAATGGATTAATCAATTATGAAACTAAAGCTCCAGTAAAAGTTGGAGAAACGATACCTCTGTGGATTTCTTACAGTCCATCTGGGAGATATCAAACTCAAAACACCCCCGCTACAATTGTGGCTGGTACCGGAGGCAAATTGATCGCAAAATACACGGTTTCTAACACTGCCATCGAAAATTTATCTTGGGGGTATTCGACCATCCCACAACCTTTAAATCGTTCATTAGTTGTTAACTTTAACCCTATCGTTAGCCCATTTACAGGCGGATATTCTATTCATGCCCTTACCACAAAAGACATTTATTTATTTTACATCAGTAATTATCAAGCGCAGACTAACTTATTTCAACAAGGGGCATTAGTGAATAATACAACAGTATATACCACCATACAAGGTAAATACGGGTATTCATTTCCAACTACGCCAAATGTAAACTCGATGCGACTCTTTATTTACTCCAGTCAAGGGAAGCTGGTGGGCCAAACTCCTTCATTTGACCCAACCACCACTAGCGTTGTGAACGTAGCTATTGATAATACCCCTGTAATTACAACACCTACAGGGCCTACGGGACCGGTTACGCCGCCAAAACCAATAGAATATATTAAAGTGAAGGCAAATTTTATAGGAAAGTGTTCTAATAAAAACATAACCTCTCCAATAAATACTTGGGTTACCATTAATGATAAAACGAATAATTCGTCTACGTATGTCTATGTTAAAAACGGGATTATTGACAATGCAACAAATAGCATTCAACTCATTGTTGACCATGAGTATAATTTAAGCACTACCTATAATGGCGATACCTATGTAAGTAAAATATTCCCGCTTAGCAAAGCTGATCAAGTACTAAACACTGGAGTAGATTATTTTACGGCTTCTCTTCTTTATAATTCATCCTTAAATATCCTAGAATTGGTAGGTAATTTAACTCAGGAATGTAAATAAACCTAGTAATTTCCAGTAATACCCATTTCTAAGCCTCTTAACTCAGCTAAACCACGTAAACGACCAATAGCAGAATAACCCGGATTGGTGACTTTATTTAAATCATCTAACATTTGATGACCGTGATCGGGACGGAAAGGCATTGGCGTACTGCGCTTTGCATTTTCGGCAGTTACTACTTTCATTACTTCGTACATATTTACATCACCACCTAGGTGATCGGCTTCATAAAAATTACCCACTCCATCTTTGGTAACATTGCGCAAATGTAAAAAGTATACGCGTTCTTTTACGGCTTCAAAAATTTCGACTAAATTATTGCTCATCCCCGCACCTAACGACCCTGTGCAATAACAAATGCCATTAAATTCTTGATCTACGCTTCGTAAAATATCCACTAAATCTTCTTTTGTACTCGCAATACGCGGTAAACCCAATATTGAATACGGCGGATCATCGGGGTGTATGGTCATTTTAATACCGTTCTTATTGCAGGTTTCGGCAATGTTCGCTAAAAACCACGCAAGATTTGCTTTTAATCCTTCTCTGCCAATGGCTTTGTATTCGTTGATACTTGCACGTAAGGTTTCGATTTCGATTTCTTTTTCGTTAGGAATTCCCATAAGTACATTTACCCTAAGCTCGTCCAGTTCGGCTGCACTCATGGTGCCAAATTTTAATTCAGCTTTTGCTAAAATATTGGTGTCGTAATCGGCCGCAGCACCTTCTCTTTTAAAGATGAAAAGATCGAAAATAGCTAGATCGATCCAGTTAAAATACAAAGCCTTCGAACCATCGGCCATGGTTAAATCCAATTGCGTACGTGTCCAATCTAACACAGGCATAAAGTTATAGCATATCGTTTTTAACCCGCATGCAGCTAAGTTTCTTAACGAAGTGTTGTAATTTTCAAGATATTTTTCAGCGCCCGGTCTACGCGTTTTAATCGCTTCGTGTACCGGCACACTCTCTACTACCGACCACGTTAATCCCGCTGCCTCGATAATCGCTTTGCGCTCTTGTATATCGGCTAAAGGCCATACCTCACCATGTGGGATATGATGCAGAGCACTTACAATGCCTGTAGCACCAGCTTGTTTCACGTCTTGTAAGCTTACCGGGTCTATCGGACCATACCAGCGCCAAGTTTGTTCGAGTTTGTTCATGTTAATGGGTGTTTGTTTTTTTCGTTGGTTGGGTGTTTTGTGGGTTAGGTGGTTAGACTGGGCGCTTAATCAGACCCAAAAAACTAAAAAACCACTAGGGCTAAGATAGCTTAAAATTAAAATTCCCTGTAGCGGTATTTGAAAAAATAGTTACGTAAACGTTAGCGTAACTCAAAACTCCCTTCCAATTTAACCTTGTCAGACGAACCACCTATCATTACCTTAAAAACTCCGGGTTCGGTAATCCAACCTAATTTTTCTTTATAGAACGATAGTTTCTCGGGGCTTAATTCAAAAGTAATTACTTTACTCTCGCCTGGATTTAATTTCACTTTGGCGAAATCTTTTAATTCTCTTACCGGCCTAACTACCGATGCCACTTTATCTTGCAGGTATAATTGTGCTACTTCTTCTCCAGCTACTTTACCCGTGTTCGTTAACGTAAAACTTAACTTCATGGTCTGTCCTTTTATTACATCAGGTTGAGCCAATTTTAAATCGCTGTAGGCAAAAGATGTATAACTTAAGCCATAGCCAAAAGCAAATCGCGGATCGTTTGGCGAGTCGATATAGGCCGATTTATAACGAATATCGGTAGCTTTAGTTACGGGTCTACCCGTATTATAATGATTATAAAAGATAGGGATTTGACCAACATTACGTGGAAAGCTCATCGGCAATTTGCCCGAGGGATTGTAAGCCCCACTTAGCACATCGGCAATGGCATTACCACCTTGATCGCCTAAAAACCACGCATATACAATCGCATCGGCTTTATCAGCAATGCTATTAAACACTAAAGGCCTACCCGCCATCATAACTACTACCACTGGTTTACCAGTTGCTTTAATAGCATTGAACAATTCTTCTTGCATACCAGGCAAACTGAGATCGGTGCGAGATTTCGACTCTCCAGTCATCTCGCCATTTTCGCCTAGTACCATTACCACTACATCTGCGTTTTTTGCATTGGCAATGGCTGCACCAAAGCCCGCCTTACTGGTATCGGTAATGGAAGTACCTTCCGTATAACTAAATTGCGTGTTACCAAATTTAGCACGCATGCCTTCGCGCACACTCACAATGTTCGCTGTATCGGCGTATACTACCCAGCTACCTGCTTGGTCTCTTTTTGCATTTACGAGCGGACCAATTAACGCAATTCGTTTTGTGCTTTGCTGCAGAGGCAGGAGGTTGGCCGTATTTTTAAGTAAAACAATCGATTTTTGAGCAGCAGCTAATGCTATTTTCTTGTAAGAAGTATCGTGCATTACTTTCGCTTCACGTTTTTCGTCAGAAAATTTATAGGGATCGTCGAACAAGCCTAATTCGAATTTCTTGTACAAAATTCTTCTCACCGCATCATCTACAAACTTCACATTTACCTTACCGCCAATAACTAAACTCTCTAATTCTTTTTTGTAAGCCTCGCTCTCCATATCCATATCGCTGCCCGCCTCGATAGCTAATTTAGCCGATTCGTTTAAATCTTTGGCAAATCCCCAAGGAATCATTTCTTTAATCGATCCCCAATCGCTCACTACAAAACCTTTGTAACCCCATGCACCTTTTAAAATATCGCGCTGTAAATGTGAATTCCCAGTAGCGGGTATTCCGTTTAAGGTATTAAATGAATTCATAAAGGTAGCTACGCCAGCATCGGCCGCAGCCTTAAAAGGTGGTAAGTAGATCTCTTGCAACTGCTGCTCGCTCATATCAACCGGATTGTAATCTCTACCTGCCATAGCAGCACCATATGCTGCAAAATGTTTAGCACAGGCCATAATTGCATCCACCCCACCGAGTTTGTTGCCCTGAAAGCCTAAAACACGTGCCCTTGCGATAGCAGCACCCAAATAGGTATCTTCTCCTGCACCTTCCATTACACGACCCCAACGTGGATCGCGTGCAATATCTACCATTGGCGCAAAGGTCCAATGAATGCCTGAAGCTGCTGCCTCTTCTGCTGCCACACGGGCAGTAGCACGAATAGCCTCCATATCCCACGAAGCCGATTCGGCCAGTGGAATTGGAAATACGGTTTTATAGCCATGAATTACGTCTAAACTAAACAACAATGGAATTTTTAAGCGCGACTGCATCGCTATTCCCTGAATTTCTCGAGTATCTTTGACGCCTTTTACATTTAACATCGAACCAACCCTGCCATTTTTAATGTCGTTAAGCAGGTAATTCTTACGATCGCTTGCCGGCCCTGTTACTTCTCGTCCAGAGTATTGGTTTAGCTGACCTATCTTCTCTTTCAGGGTCATAAGTTTCATTACCGAATCGACACGCTGGTCTATCGTTTTCTTCTGAGCGCTAACGCTTGAGGCTAATCCTAGAGTTAAAATTAGGACAAGGCTGTTTATTGTATTCATATATTGTTTTTTTTTAACACAGCGGGCACCGAGTTTACACAGCGGCCACTGAGTTCATTTTTTACTAATTTTAGGCACGCAATCTCACAACCCGCAACTCTAAATTCCAAACTCACTTTACGCCATCCAATATTCCCTGATAGGCGGCTTTTCTCGTATACATTTTATCAAACGGCAAGGGCCAATCGGGCCTATTATATTCGGCAGGAATCCAGCTATCGGCATCAGTTACATTCCAGGTAGTAATGCCAAATTGTTGTGCCTTTGGAATCTCATAATAGGTTTTCACGATGAATTTATATTTCGCCGACTGCTGATCGGCCATGGTTGAAGTATAGGTTAAATTTCCAATATTATTTGGATTAAGGGCAATATCCAGTTCAGATATATGCACCTTTAAACCCGTAGCAGCTGCTGAAGTAATAGCTGAGGTAATGTTTGCATCACTTTGATTATAACGTGTATGCATTTGTAATCCAATACCATGAATGGGAATGCCTCTACGCTTCAAGTTGTTCACCAAATTTAATATGGCGGCGCGTTTAATAGCACTATATTCGTGTCCGTAATCGTTATAAAATAAGAGTGCATCTGGGTCGGCCTGGTTAGCATATTGAAAGGCTCTTGCGATATAATCGGCACCCAGTTTTTGTACCCAGATGCTATTGCGAAGCGTACCATCATCTTCAAAAGCTTCGTTTACAACATCCCACGAAGCTACCTTTCCTTTAAAGTGACCAACTACTGTCTGAATATGCGTCTTTAATAGATTCTCCCAGGCTTTTGTATCGCCTTGAAAATTGGTTACCCATGAGGGCAACGACTTATACCAGTTTAAGGTATGGCCGTGCATGCGCTTTCCATTGGCCTGTGCCAAGGCCACAATTTCGTCGGCATCAGTAAAGGTAAAAGTATTTTCTAAAGGATGCGTAGCATTAAATTTCATGGCATTTTCGGCCGTGATGCTGCTATATTCTTTAACTACCAACACCTTATATTGTGCATTACTTCTTAACAATGATGCATTTACCGAAGCTCCGAAAGGAAAGGGCATATCTTTTAACGTACCTGCTGTAGTAACAGGTGGGATAACTGGCGGATCGATGGTAGTTTGTTCTTTTTTTGCGCAACCTAATGAGGATGTAATCGAAAGGGCAAAGAATAGGCTTTGGTATAGCTTCATAATTATTTTTTATCGGAAGTTGCCGAATTGGTCCTCATTTTTTTTAATAGTTTTTATTATCTCAGTTGGCTTCATGAGCACTTCGTGGTTTTCTTTAAATGAAAAAGTAACAAATCTTGAAGCGTTGCGGAAAGCATGTCATTGCAAAGCACCCTCCACTCCAAACCCACAACTCACCATTCAAAACTTCCTTTTATCAAAAAAATCAGCCAGCGAATACATTTGCAGATTCAATTCTTTCATTTTATCCATTAAAGGTGTATACAGTTGGTAATTATTATCTATTACTCCCTTATTTGCATTGGTATTTGAAGGTTCTGCACCTTTTTGCAGGGGATCGTTATCCATGTACTTAAACCAGTGCCAACCCACACAATTCTTCGATTCGAGTAAGCCCAGTGTAAAATTCTGGTAAAACGCACCCCTATCCGCTTGGGTTTTAACTACCCATCCGGCACCAGAGGTATTGCCTAGGCCCGAATCATCACCTTTTACATACCACTCGGTGATAATAAAAGGTTTGCCCGACCACTGCGTCCATTTGGCCATCAAAGCTTGATCTGGTGTCCATGCATTATAATAGTTCATCGAAATGGCGTCGGTGTACTTGCCTGCAGCTTGCCATAACTCGGCCAAATTGCCCTGTTGTCCATGAAACCGACAACCCAAATACATATGGTTTGGGTCGTATTTTTTAAGGGCTTTAGCAACAATTGAAAAATATCTATCGGCCACTACACTTAAAAAAGCGAGACGATTCGCATTGGTTAACTTATCTGCCATAATGCCATTCTCATCGATCCATTTTTTTGCGACAATATAACCGGGGTCATTATGGTCTTTCAACGTTAAATACCCATCCAAATTCTTAATCCCAAGTGGCATTTCGTTATCAGAGAAATAGCCAAAAAGGTTTGGATCGTCTTTATTCTCAATTACTCTTTTGGCATATTGGTCGCAAAACTCTTCGAACGCAGGATCGAACACAAAAATCACATTATTTGGATAGGCTTTATGTCCGGGTACCTGATAGGTTCCCCCTCTTTTATCGCCGTAGGCGCTCATAAAATCGAGATTAATGGTATAGGCTAAAGGCCTAGTTTTTTGCAGGGGCGATTTCGCAATCAGCTTGGCATTAGACCAAGCCCCAGCACCGTTAAAACCATTCTCAATCATCATGTTTTGAGTTTTAACCATCCATTGATCTTCCGTGCCAAAGGTGGTTGCAAAAGCCGTTTTATTACGGTCAGACGTTCCCATACTAACAGCAACCAATGCATTATGAAGATATAAATTCCCCGATGGGTCTATCGCCCACCAACGCCCATTTACTTGTTTTACGTGATAAAACCCGGTAGCTTTTGTTTTTTTATCGGCCCTACCACCATACATGTCCGTTTTAACAAACTTTTTGGTATAGTTACTCAAGCTGGCCACCGTTCGGGTACTGAATTTACCATAAGGGGTAAAAGATGCATTCTCGCTCGAGTTGTTTAATACTTTACGTACTTCTACTTTCTGACTAAAATCTAATGAATCTTGAGCCATAGAAGATATACTGATAAGACTAAATGCTAGAATTAACGAGTTGCGGGTTATGAGTTGCAGGTTGCAGGTTGTGGGTTGCGAGATTGGATGCTTAACCAACCGCCATAAAACAAAAACTATATTTTTCATCTATATCAAAATTTTATTCTTTAATTTTTCGTACCTCGCAATGACGGGACAAATAATACCTCGCAATGACGATTATATTATTTCTTAAAATTCTTATACCTTAAAAGTGCTTCTAAATAATAATAATCGGCATAATTAATGGGTACATCGATCTCTGATTTTGCAGGGCGGTGACCCGTACTGTGCTCTAATAAAAAGCCATAGGATGCGCCCGGTGCACTGGCATATTTTGTACTTAATGAAGCCAATATTTTATCAGCTGCTGCTTTGTACTTTGCCCCGTATTTACTGTATGTTGCCAATTCGTACAAGGCCGACGCCGTGATTGCTGCTGCCGAAGCATCTCGAGAGGTATTTGGAATGGCTGGATCATTATAATCCCAGTATGGAATACCATCTGCCGGTGTGATTTTACTGTTCAAGATAAAACCTGCAATCCCATCAGCCTGAGCTAAATAAGCAGCGTTTTTAGTGTAGCGATAACATAAGGTATAGCCATATAGACCCCAGGCCTGACCACGAGCCCAAGCTGATTCGTTCGAATACCCTTGTGCAGTAAGCTTGTTTCGAACATTTCCGCTTAGTGTATCATAATCGATTACATGCCACGAACTAAAATCGGGTCTGAAATGATTTTTCATGGTGGTATTGGCATGAGTAATGGCAATTTTTGCGAAAGATTGATCTCCTGTAAATTTGCTCGCCTCAAACAATAACTCCAAATTCATCATGTTATCTATAATTACGGGGAATTTCCATTTATCGCCATTGTGATCCCACGATTTAATTACGCCCGATTTGGCGTTAAAGCGTGTTGAAAGAGATTTGGCGGCTTGGATAATCACATCCTTATACGCTGGGTCTTTTGTAAGTTTATAGCCATTACCGAACGGGCAATAAATCATAAAGCCTAAATCGTGTGTAGTGGTATTGAACTGTTCTTTTTTGATGCCTTCTGTATATTTTCTTGCCAATTCGAGATATTTTTTATCCTTGGTATATTTGTAAAAATACCATAGCTCTGCAGGGAAAAAACCGCTGGTCCAATCTTTTGAACTCACCATTTTGAAAACTCCATTTTCTACTGTTCGTGGCGAAACGAGTGTGGGTTTTACATTGCGTGCCGAATCTACGTTCTTAATGAGTATATCGGTTTGCTTTGCGGCTGAGGCAAAGGCTTTCGCCACGTTAACTTGTTGTGCATTGAGGTAAAAACCCGACAACATTATTAGCGCTAATAAATTAACCTTTTTGTTCATAACTTTTTAGTTTTTGTATCTTCTACTTGTTTTAAATATAAGGATGATGGATTTAAGTTCTTCTTATTTTGTCCTTCCCAAATGCCAACAGGTCTTCCTGTTAGTCGACCTTCGTATTTTTGAGCCGTAAAGCCAATGGCGTAATTTTTACCACCTACGTAGGGATTTTGGATGGCGGCTTTTGCTGCTGTCGAATTCCAAATTACTTGATTTATTCCTGCCCAACCATGCCCTGTACCCCAATTTCCTCGATCTTGAATGTTTATTTCACCATCGGTGGTAAGGTTATCGAAAAGTGTACCAACGGCCAAACGGTGGTGTGGTCCATTATCGGCTTGGGCATTTACAGAAGTGCAATTAAAAAACACATTCGGTCCACGCACCTTTGCTCCGGTAACATAATCGTGCCTTCCTTCTGATGCAAAGCAATTCATAAAAAGATTAAGTTGTCCGTCGTTATTAAACGAATACCTTCTGCCCCCTATAATCTGCGATTTTGGCGCTAAGCACTTGCTATCTTTAACGGTGATTTGCTTACTTTCATTACCCAGGTTTACACATGAATAACCAAAATACATACTGGTTACACCACTTACCCAGCTATCGGCTATCCGATTAAACGAAATGGCATCCCATCCATGATCTTCGTCTATTTCACTTTCAAATTCAGATTCGAGCACTAGATCTTCTATTCCAACTTCTGTAATTCTACCATCGAAAGTGTATTTATAAATCTCGCCGCCGCCATATTTCGTTTCCATGGCCAACACAATTGGGTTATCTAAATACACCGTATTGTCTTTAATTGCCATAATTACCCGCTCGAAATCGAAGTTATACGCAGCTCCTGTCCACTGCACGGTATTATTGCCAGGCGCTATCTGATCCATTTTTAGATCATTGATCCAATTATCTGTTCCTGGTCTGAACACCATAATAAGATCGCCAACCTTTAAACCCGCTACTGAGCCTAATCGAAAACTCTTAGCGCCAACGGGAACATAGACATCCGAAATTTTAGTTCTAGTATTCGGTATTTCAATTGCTTTTCCTGTTCCACTTGCCACAATGGTTTTCCGCTGCCCTTTACCGGTAGCGATTAATTTGGTTTCGTTGCCCTCGCCTCTCAGCACAATTCCACTGGTAGAGATTCTAAGGCTACCTGGTATTTTATAGGTTCCTTTTTTTAATAAAATTGCACCGCGGATGCCATCTTTGTTGGCCGGCCTTTTCGCCAATTCGTCTATAGCTTCCTGTATTTTCTGTTGATCATTATCACCAGTTGCCGAAAGAGTGATAACCGTTTTTACTTTAGGAATAGGTTTAGTATTTTGATGATAACCCACTCGACTAAAGTCGGGTATAACATTACCTTGCTCGTCGGGAATGTAGTATAGTTTCCCGTTGGGTTGGATTTTAACATATTGAGATTCCCATTTTTCTTGGCTAAAAGCACCTATAAAACATAGCATTAACGCTAAGGTTAGTATTGCTTTAAGCTGTGAAAAGTATATTGTTTCTTTCATTTTTAAGAGGCATTATTCATTGTCTTACTTCATTTTCACTTTCTTTCGTAATATCGAACGTAGAAATAGTTAGTTAATATTTTTTGTTTTAATCCCTTCTTAGCATCGTCATATCGAACGAGCGTAGCGAGGAGATAGTTATACATTTAACCCCTAGTTCTCTCGTCGTTACACTCACTCGAGATGACGAATCCCTTTAAACCCGCAACTCCTACAACCACAACAGGGCATGCCTTACCGGCAAATTTCGTATCACTTCTTCGTTTGTTGGTTTTTGATCTAATTTTTTCCATGTATTAAACCATTGCTGGTTCTTAAAGTTATTTGCTCCGAATATGAGAAAGGGTTGTGCTACTGGCCAATTGTCCCAAAACATTATATCGGGTTTCAATATCCAATTATTTTTATTGGCAACAAATGGATATAAATACGAAATTCCCTTGTATATCGACTTTTTATCGCCGGTTTCAAATTTCCATAAATTATCGGTTGGAGTCGACAAAATGTGGCATATCAGGGTAAAGGTATCCAAGTTAAAAATCGAGTAGCCATAAGCCTTTGTACGGGCTAATTCTAAAGGGAAACTTCCATCAACTGCCATTTGCTTGGGCAACAATACATTTTTATAGCGCCATCTTAACGAATCCAACATCGCTTGATCATCACATAATTTGGCAAAAGAGGCTACTTGCATTACCCAGCAGGCACTATGATTGTTTGCAGAGAGTTTTTCAGCTACGCCATTTTTACTTGTATTAAGCCAAAGTATATAATCGGCAAACCATTTTTTTGTAGTTGCTAAAATTGACTTATCAAATGCTTTTGCATTTTGCATCACAAAAATTCCCTGCGCTACCTCCATCAAATGAATAGTATCGATAATGCCCCAGCTTCTACCTGATGAGGATCCAATAACCGCTTGAGAAAAGGATAAATTTGGATTCATCAGCGTTTCAGGGCTCACAAACCAAGCGTTAATATGGATTAAAGCTTGGTTAACATATTTTTCTTCGCCAGTTAGCTGATATGCAGACGCTAAAGCGCCAACAATGGTACTAAACCGAATCATCGCTTTGCGGTGCGCTACGAAATTATTCGGATTGGTTTCGCCGTCTTTATTGATATACGGTCCAGTCGGATTTGCAGGATTAGGCCAGAAATAATCGGCCTGAGAAAAGAAATCGTGCCTACCACCTGAGCTTAAAGGAGAACTTTCTGCAGTAACCGTAACTGGTTTTTGCTGCATGGCCCAAGCTGCTTCGGTTAAAATTTGTTGTTTAAGCACCGCTGTTGCTTGGGTTTTAATGGTTTGAGAGAAAGAAGTTAATGCGAATAAGCAAAGCATCGTAACTAGGTAAATTGGCTTGCGTAACTTGCATGTAGTAATTTTTAGGTTCATTTTATTTTTTTATTCTTAATTATTTTCACTGTCGTCATTCCGAGGCGCGAAGCAATCTCCTTACTTAATACCTCTTTAAGATTGCTTCGTACCTCGCAATGACGCTAAGCCTATAAAATCCAAAACAACTCTCCATTTAGATCTCACCTATCGTCGAGATCACGATTTTTCAAGGTAAATCCCCTATACACCCAAGCTCACAACAGGCAACCCCCAACTCATATCTCTAAAAATACCGTCCTCAAATCCTTACTCTTCACACTCACCACACTCTTCCCTTTTACTTTCATTTTAATAATCGCCCTGCCATTGTACAATTGAACCTTAGAAGAAGCTGAAGATGTACCTTGATCTTTAATCAATTCCCCATCACCTATTAAATCGAATTCAACCAAATTAATGGCATCTAAGCACAATATTCCATTTGCATCCAATAACTTTACTTCTAACGTAGCCATCCCATTCTTTTCTTCAATTTTGGTTAAGGTTAATTTTGCCGGTGTAGACCATTTCTCTGTTTGGTATTCTTGCTGAATCTCGTCAACAACCGTTACTTTCCCTTTTTTACCGACTACTTTAAAGCTATACTTCCCTTTATCCATCGGCACTAACCAACGCAAACCCGCGGCTGGAAAATCCTGGCTGTTTCTTTTGTTAACGCCATAACTTTTACCGTTTACAAATAACTCGGCATCATCACAATTCGAATACACTTTCACCATTTTAGCTTCACCGGGCTCGCCCCAACGTACGGGCCAAGTATGCCCATAAATGTGAACCATGGGAGTGCTAGTCCAATAGGATTGGAAAATATAAAAGGCTTCCTTCTTCGTAAAATCACGTTCTACTACTCCCTTTTGGTTTACATAAGGCACGGGGTTTTCGGGCCTAATGGGTGTAGAAAAATCTTTAAAAGGCCAATAGGCCGTTCCACTGAGCCATGGCATGGTTTCTTGTTCTTTTAAATGCCAGTCGATTAGATTAGCAATATAACTTTCACTCCAGTCGCCATCCTTACTCACACGCGCAGCACCACCGTATAACGATGCGTCGCCGGCCCGCTCATCGGCGCCGCCACCTTGTTTAATTTTGCTTAGGGCGTTATCCGGACTTTCTGAATGTCTACGGGCATGACTATCGCCACCCCACTCTACATGTAAAAAGCGATCAGATTTGTTAAATTCTTCGAGCGAAACGTCTTTGTATTCGGTATAAATGCCACGATACCATCCCGCCCAAATTGAGGGAGAGTACACATCTACAATATCTCTACAGAAATCGCATCGCCTAATGGCAGTACTTCTCGAAGGGTCTAATCGATGCGAAAGATCGTTTAGTTCTTTCATAAACGATCTAATTTTCTGTTGATCGAATTCGGTAAAATCGCCTGGCCAATCGTTCTCATTCCCCAATCCCCAAATCAAAATAGAAGGGTGGTTATAATGCTGTTCAATGATATTGGTGAGCATTCGTTTGGCTTGTTCTTGATAAACGGATCCACCTAAACCACCTCTACACCAAGGAATCTCTTCCCATACCAAAATTCCCAAACTATCGCATAGATTAAGTACTATTCGCGATTGTTGGTAATGACCGAGGCGGATAAAATTAACGCCCATTTCTTTCATCAGTTTCATCTCGGTAACGATCATTTCTTCGGTCATTGCCGCTGCAACACCTGCATGATCCTCGTGCCGATGTGTTCCTCTTAGCAACAATCTTTTACCATTGAGCATAAATGGTCCTTTTTTAACGAATTCGAAATTTCTGAAACCAACTTTTTCGGTTAAGGTTGTAGTAACACCACCTGCAGTAACACTAAATGTAACTTGGTACTGTTGGGGAAGTTCAGTAGACCATAGTTTTGGTGTTTTTAACGTGGTTTCCCATAGTAATGAATCGCCGTTAAAGGTGGTTATAGGCTTATTAAAAGTGGCAATACTTTTTCCATTTGGATCAACAATGTTGATGGAAATATCGGCTGTTTTAATATTTTCAGGATTAAATAAACGTGCTTTAACCGTTAATTTCCCCAAACTTCCTTTCGCATCTACACTTGCTTTTGCAAATACCTTATCGACGGATAACGGAGGCGCATACACGAGATTTAAATAACGATAAATGCCTCCATAGACGTTAAAATCAGATAAATTGGATGGAATCATCTCTAAATCTCTCGAATTATCGCAGCGGATAACTAATGGAATCTTTCCTTTAAATTGAGTGGTAAAAACTGGCAATTTCTTAAAATCGGCGATCGCTTTCGTTAAATCCACTGTCCATTCGTCGTATCCCCCTACATGCTCGGCTACTTTAATTGTGTAGATGTATACACTTGTTTTCTGACCTGCGCCTTCAAAATGCAAAAGTGTTCGGCCATTGGCATAAGGATTTTCGACGGTTAAATTGGTTCGGTACCAACCTGGGCCTTGATAATAATTTACATCAGGATCTACGGCATCGGTAGCATTAAAGCAATGCGGTAGACTTACTTTTTGCCAAAAGGGAAGTTCCTCGGGCTGCCCTAATTTAACGGGACGCACCGCTTCCCAAATGCCACCTAAATCTTGCTTAACAAACTCCCAATCGTTTAGCAACCGCTTACTGGTTTGCGCTGATGAAAGTTTGAAAGTAAGTACTAACAATACGAAACAAATTCTTTTTAACATAAATTCTATTTTCTTTATTTATTTGAAACTCTTGGTAATCTGTTCGAGCAAATATCCCTTTTTGTCTGAGTGATATTCCCAAAACATTACACCGCCAAGTTTATTTTTCAGCACATACTCGCATTTGTTGGCTACCGACCATTCATCATCATAGGTAATAAATTGTTTGGTTTCGGTATTAAATAAATAAGGAGCTTTTGCATCGTCGTCTTTAAAGGCTACAAAACCTTTTTTATTAATTAAACTATCTTTTAAAAAGGTAAATCCCTTGCCAGATTGATATCCCGAAGATGCAAGGCTATCGCCTAAGCCAATTTCTGAATTTGACGTTAATTTCAACCCCTTACCATAAAAGGCAATTCCCATTACAATTTTCGACGCCGGAACACCCGCTTCTATATAAGCTTTAATCGCTTTATCTGCCGAATTATCGGATGGATACATTTTAGATTCAAATAAATTGGTATGGTGGCCTGCTACTTTCCAAGGGTAATAATCGTAAGTCATGAGATTAATAAAATCTAAATACTGCTGAGCCTTGCCCATATCGGTAGTAGTTAAGAACGATGGAAATCCGCCTGTTGCGGTGGTTAACCATTTCTTTTTGCCTGTTTCTTTTTCTAGCACATCTAACTCTTTTCTAATGGCTTCGAACATTAAGGTAAAGTTTTGCTTGTCGTCTGGGCGATATACATTTCCAGCTTCACCAGGCATACCTGGATATTCCCAATCGATATCTACCCCATCTAATTGATGCTTACGAATAATGTTTACAGCACTTGCAGCAAAATTCTTCCGTAAGGAGTCGGTTAATACGGCGTTCGAAAAATTTTCGCTCCACGACCAGCCTCCGATAGAGATTAAAAGCTGTAGGGCTGGATTTTTTTGCTTAAGGCTGTTTAATCGTTTAAAATTCTCGGTATCTCTTTTTTCGTTATCGAGATAGGCCTGATTATTCTTTACGTTTACGAAAGCATAATTAATATGCGTTAATTGCTTGGCATTAATGGTCTCGGGATCGATTAAGCCATTATAACCCGTTACATAACCAATTACTACTGGTTTTTTACTGGCCTTTTTCATGGCTAATAACACCACTACCGCAATAAGCATGAAGAAGAGTGTATTTATTTTATTTATTAATGTTACCATAATTATATTTTTAATATTAAGAAGTTAAGAAAATTAAGTTTGACATACCTTAAATTTCTTAATCCCTTAATGGTTTTTTATTTTAACCGCAAAGGACACAAAGAACGCAAAGTTTCTTTTTCCGGCTATTCGTTATGCACCCAATCTCACAACTCACAACTTCCTAAACCTTCAATCTTATCCCCCTATTCTCCATAAGCGCTACAATTCTAATCACTACAAACGCCACAAAGAACGACCTTAATATGCCACCAATCCCATAGGTTAGCGCATACGAATACTTAAAATGTATTAATGACAATAACGAGTAAAGCAAATACGGCACCAAATAACAAGTTAAGGTACTGGTACCTGCAGGTTTAATAAAATTGAACCAGTTCTTTTTGCCTTTTCTATCTACCTTATATATAAGGAGTTCGAATATCAATACTGTTATTCCCATGCAAATAAATACCCATGCAGGCGTACTGTAAATCTTAGAAATCCCCCCGGTATAGGGGCGTATAATAAAGCCGAATAAAATGCAGGCTAAACCTGCAGCGGTTAACCCAATCCATAATTTTTTGTCTTCGCCCTTGCTAATAAATAACGCATATAAGGTAGAAATTACCGTCCCACCCAGCATCAAAGTAATCGAAGAGGCATCGCCAATGGTCCATAACTCTACATGAAGTAGATCCATATGACTGGTAATATTAATTAAGGCGAAAATGATGAAAGCGATTAAAAGCAATACAGGTTTTCTATAGGTTAAAAGATAAACGACTGCCGAAAATAAATAAGCCCAACCAATAATCCCCAATATGCCCCACCATGAGGGTTCCAAGCCTTTTGGATGGTCGGCACTTCCACCCTTGTATAAATAAGCCATTGTTACAACGGTTAAAACACCTAAAGTAATTAACCCATACTTTAACAATTTATTTATTTTTTCGGGATAGTCTAGCCAAATTAAAAAGAAACCAACCGTTAATATGATCATAAAAACAGGATAAGACAATACCGCTTGATCGTAAGTATAACTTTCCATATTTACATGAAAAAAGCCCATTACAATTAAGGCCAATGCCCTTAGTACGATATAAATTACTAGGCTAACATACGAATCGCCGTTCTTAATTCTGCCTTGAATGGCAAAAGGCAAAGACAGGCCTACAATGAACAAAAATGCGGGAAAAATAAGATCCGAAAAACCCATTCCATCGTAATCTGCTGCTGTATGCTCAATCCATTTCGGTATACGATCTACACCCGCAACGTCATTCACGAAAATCATCAAGAACATTATGATCGAACGTAACACGTCTATAGATAAAATTCGTTTTGGCAATTGGTTCATTTGTATCATTTGGTCTTATTCGAAATTACCTACTCCACCCTCCGCACTTGCAGTGCATTTAATACTGCCTTACCCTTAATTCCTTTAAAAATTAACTTCATTCCCTTATCATCTGCCACTATGCACTCTAATTTCTTTTGTACACTATGGGCAGCTCCATAAGTCGAAGCGAGGTTAATGTTTTTAATTACCTGTTTATCGTTTAAATAAACATCAAAAATTCTTTGCTCGGGCATTTCTTTGTTTGTGGCAATTAAGCTATCCAGGTTATAGGGTAAATTCGATTGATTAGCACTGCCCATTAACTCTGCAAAGTGTAAAGTAAGTTCGTATTTACCTTTCGGTACATCTAATTGATAAGCCTCTAAACCAATTAATTGGGTTTGATAAATAGGATCTTGCACTGTACCTATAATATTTTTATCGGTACCATAGCTTTGTCGGCCGCTATTTTTTATTTTAAAAATTTCGCCCCCAATGCTTCCCCAAGAGCCCGGTGCATAAATTTGACTAGGTATCCAAAGTTCGTTCTTTTGCTCGTCTATAAACTGACGCTGGGCGCCCATTAAAATATTTAATGCAAGCGAAGAAGTACTATTACTTAACGAAAATGGTATTAACTTAAAATTAACAGTTATCGTATCTTCAAGTTTTATGCCCTTAACATACGAAACTGCTTTAATTTGATTAATTCCCGAGTTAAAAGGTACAGGCCAAGTGGTTACACCTTTTTGAACTTTATTTTTACCCATAAATCTTCCATTCACCCATAAAGAAATACTATCAGTATTTGCCATTACCTGAAGGTTCTGAGTTAAGGAATTTTCGTTTGGTAAGGCAACTCCACCCCTTAACGGCCAACTTCCGTTTCCAATTTTTAGAAATGGTTTGCTCTGGAAATTTGCTTTGTATAAATAATAGGTGTTTTTTGGCTGCCTATCTAAGGTTAATAAGCCCTTATTGTTTACATGTGGCATGGTTTCGCCACGTGTTTCTGAATTAAAATCAGCTAAATTCCATACTGCAGCACCCGCAACAAATGGCCGTTTTAAAATGGCATCGATATAAATTTGATGGTAAAGCAGGCCATACTCTAAACTTTTATCGAATTTTACCGGCGAAAAAGCATGAATTCTAGGATCTACATCGGCCCCAAATTCAGTTACCAAAATAGGCTTATCGGGCATTTGCGCATGTATTTTATCTAAACCCGGCCCAAAATCTTCCGATTTACCACCATACCAGCCTTGATACAGGTTCCATCCAACAAGTTGTGGGATTTTTACCAATCCTGCTTTAATGTACCCACTTACATCACCATGATTACTTAACATGGTATAACGTGTTGGATCGGTTTTTCGCGTTAAATCGTCTAGCAATTGTGCTAAATTTTCGATGCTTTTTAAATATTTTTGCTTCTTTTCAGGTTCGTTGTTATACCTCATTTTAAGCAGCACCTCGTTCATATAGGCCCATATAATCACACTTGGGTGGTTATAGTTCTGCTTAATCATTTCTAATTGCATGGTTATGCAATTCGCATTAAATGCTTCCGATTCGGTAATCTCATTTACGATTGGAATCTCTACCGAAGTTAAAATACCCAAACGATCACAGGCATCGAGTACAGCCTGATTTTGGGGGTAATGCGCAACCCGTAAAAAATTGCCACCCATTTCTTTTAATAGCGCAATATCTTTAACTTGTAATGAAGCAGGAACGGCATTTCCCATTCGGGCAAAATCTTGGTGGCGACTTGCACCGATAAGTTTATACGACATCCCATTCAAGAAAAAGCCTTTATTCGAATCGAAACTAAAGAAACGTAAACCTATATCGGTCTTTACTTCATCAATAATTTTTCCGCTTTTGCTGTCGACTAATTGCGTGGTAGCTTGGTATAAATAAGGGTTTTCTGGCGACCACAACCTTGGCGAGGCTACCAAAAGCGCAGGGAGTTGGAAAGAAATTGTCTTACCGGGTTCTATGGTAACAGCTGATTTAACTTCCTTAATTTTTTTACCCGTAGCATCTGATAAAGTACTTACCAAGTTTAGTTTTTTGGAAAGGCCAAAAGCACTGGTCACCTGGCCATTTACAATCACTTTTGCCGCGGTTTGTGAAACATCTTCTGCATGCACATATACCCCATTGGTTGCATACTGTTTACCCTCGAAATAGGCATTTTCGAGCACCATTAATGAAACACTTCGATAAATCCCTCCAAAAAACGTAAAATCGGCAGTTAAAGGAACAATGTCTTTATTGTAGCTGTTATCAACTTTTACAGCAATATAATCGGTTCCGTTAAATTTTAACCGTTCTAAAGGCACCGTAAAAGCCGTATATCCACCAATATGGTTGGCTATTTTTTTATCGTTTAAGTAAACTGCCGTTTCTTGATTAGCCCCTTCGAAATGCAAAAAGAGTTTCTTTCCCTTCCATTCAGGTTTAAGCTTTAATTTTTTGTTGTACCAGCCAATGCCCCTAAAATAACCCGGTTCATCATCCATTACATCAAAAGCATTCCATGTATGTGGAAGGTTTATTTTTCTCGCTAACCCGGCTGAAGTTCCTTGATAGAAATTCCAATCGTTGTCTATATTAATTACTTTTCTTGCTCCATCTTGTGCATAACCAAAGCTAAATACACTAAAAAAAACTAAAAAAAGTAGAATTTTCTTCCTCATCGCAACACTATTTGTATTTCGTTTGTATCTGATTATAAAAATCTTGAAGCACAAAGAATGCTTTTTTCTTCTTGCCTGTTTCAGAAATCAAGCCTTTACGATTCCAAAAATTCTGATATACAGGATGCTGTCTTCTTGGCGATCTGAAATCGGCCAAGATCCACGGGGTCATGCCACGTAATGCCTCTATTTTACCCAGCAAGGTAATTTGGTTCTTGTATAAAGCTTCCTGATATTCTTCACTCCAGCGCGTATTTTCATCGGCATGAAAACCCCCTAAAGCATCACCACCAAATTCGGTAATTACCACAGGTTTGTTGTATTTAATATTAAAATCGTATCGCAAGATTTCGCTTGGTGTACCTCCCCAATACCAACCTGCGTATTCGTTAAAACTTACAAGATCTATTTTTTCGCCAAGTGGGTCATTTAGGATTATGGTATTCCCCTCTCTATGCACTTCTAAAGCCGCAGCCACCAAGCGCGTATCGTCTAAAGCACGAGCAGCATCAACCAAATTACCCATAAACAAATGTCTGGGTTCGCTTAACGGTGTTTCGTTACCAACAGACCATACCACTACACTTGCACGGTTTTTATCGCGCACAATTAAGTCGGTAAGCTGTTGTTTTGCATTTGCATAGGTTGCTGGGTTGGTCCACGAGATGGTCCAATACACAGGAACTTCTGCCCAAACCATTAGGCCCATCTCATCAGCCAAACGTACCATTTCTTCGTTATGCGGATAATGAGCTAAACGCACATAATTACAGTTCATATCTTTGGCCCATTGCAACATCATGCGCATATCGCCTTCCGAACGTAATCGTCCGGCTAACAATGGGTTTTCATCATGAATGGAAATTCCCCTTAAAAAAACAGATTTTCCATTTAATAAAATGTTATTGCCTTGTGTGGCGATTGTTCTGAAACCAATTTTGTCTTGAATGGTCTCGGTACTAGATTTGAGGGTTATGTTATAAAGTTTAGGGTTTTCAGGCGACCATAAACTTAATTTATTTAGGGTTAATTGCTGATTAATCTTTCCCTCAGCATCGGTGGTAAATGTTTTTTCGAACTTTAGTTCTGGAATAGCAACCGTAATATTTTGTCGCACAGTAGCATCCGACAAAGCAACCGAGAAATTAAGTAGGTTCGTGCTTCCCTTTGCAAGCTGAAGTTTATAATCGTTAATATAATGCTGAGGCATTTCGGCTAAGAACACATCTCTGGTAATGCCCCCATAATTCCACCAATCGGTATTTACGGTTGGTATTTCATCAGGCTTACGGGTGTTATCGGCCTTAACCACTAACGAATTTTCGCCAGCTATAATTTTATCCGTTACTTCGAACTGAAAAGGAGTAAAACCACCTTTGTGGATGCCCAATTTCTTACCATTAAAATAAACATGGGCCTCGTAATTTACCGCCCCAAAATAAATAAAGTAACGTTTATCTTTAACGGGTGCTGCAGTAAATTTCCTTCGCAACCACACCGTACCTTCGTACAATTCTAGCTTTTCAGATTGAGAGTTCCAATCGCCCGGCACATTCATTTGAGGCGAAAGGTCGAAATTATATTCAATCAGTTCAGTCTTGTCTTTTTGAACTTTATCATCATAAAAACCACCGCTTCCACTTTTCGATTTATCGAATGGATCGTGTCTGTAGTCGTAGTATCCATTTTCGTAAGGATCTACAATATAATTCCATTTGCCGTTTAAGCTTAGGATCTTGCGCGATTGTATATTTTGAATGGAGGTAATTTGGCTATAGCTAATCGAAGCTAAAAGGACAAAGCAAAGAGTAAGGAAGGAAGTTTTTATTTTTAACATTATATTCTTTTTAACCACATAGACACATAGTACACCATAGCTATGTGTTCTCTGTGCCTATATGGTAATTTATAATTAATAACCAGGGTTTTGTTTAAGCGCTGGTGCTCTATTCAGTTCGCTTTGTGAAATTGGATAAAGGTAATTTTTAGCGGTAAAGCTTCTATTTTCTACATTAAAACGGGTGTAGGTAAATGTGGTTGCCGAGGTTGGAACAATTCTCATCCCAGTTACTGGAGCATTAAAAATAGCTTCACCTTCTTTCCAACGGCGAACATCAAAAAAGCGGTGTTCTTCGAAAGCCAACTCTACCCTACGTTCGTTATGAATGCGTTTACGCAATTCTTCTTTTGTAGGCTCAACATAACCATTACCTGAAGGATTTGTGGTCTGCAATGCTGGCATTGCTACTCCTGGTCTCGCTCTAATTAAGTTCACTACTCTTAAAATCTCCGTTAATTGAGCTGGGCCTTGTGCTTCATTTAAGGCTTCGGCGTAGTTTAATAAGACTTCGGCATATCTAAAGAAGATCCATGGTCTACGAATATTAGTCGTTGTACCGGCCCAAGATGCACTTTCACTTAAGAATTTACGCATATAATATCCTGTTTTGGTAGCATTTACATTCAGGTTTAAACCGTCTTTTCCTCCCACAAAAGTTTCGACAGGTTTACCTTTGAAATTATAACTAGAAATCATGGGTTGTACGGAAGCGCTATTAAATAAAACCGTAAAGCCTAATCTTGGATCGCGACCGGTATACGGGTTATTTTCGTTATAGCCAGAAGTAGCATCAGAGATAGGCTTACCTGTTGCTTTCATTTCAAAAGCATCAACAAATCCCTGTGTAGGGTTAGTGCGACCATTTGCGGCATCATAACTAACAGGAGCATTATTTTGCTCAATCGAATTCGTATTTAAGGTACTTGTGGCAAAAATTGTTTCATTATTATACGCACCTACATTCCATAACCAAATGTTTGGATATGACGTGTATAACGTATGTTTACCTGTATCCATTATTCTTTTTGCGGCATCGGCGGCTGCTTGCCATTTTGCAGGATCGCCACTTGGGTTGTATAGTGGACTTGCAGCATACAGTAATAGTCTGGCCTTAAGCGCCATTGCAGCCGTTCCCGTAGCTCTACCACGGTTCGTAGTATTCCACTGTAATGGTGATAAAGGCAAACGAGTTATGGCTTCCTCACAATCGGAAGAAATTTGCGCTACACACTGATCGAATGTATTTCTCGGAACATCTAAAGGATCGGTAACGGCTAAGGGTTTGGTAACGATAATAAAACTTCCGTATCGCTTTAGCAATTCGAATTCGAAAAATGCCCTTAAGAAGAACGCTTGCCCACGTAAACGTTGAATTTGCGAATCATAGGTTTGATTTTCAGGAACGTTAGCTGGCAATAATTCATCTAAAGGAATGATGGCACTACCGTCGGCTTTTTCCAAGAACATGTTGGCTTTTCGAATGCCAACATACATATCGGCATACACATCATCGAATGTTTTTACCGGGCTCCAGGTACCGTTGTTAAGTGTGGTAATGGACGAGTTTAAGTTCGAATTTACCGCTTCGTCGCTCCCTGATGCCAAAATCGCACCATCAGTTAAATTATACCTATCATCTAGTGAGGCATACACGTTATTTAAAAACAACCTAGCATAATCGGGGTTTGCCCAAAGTTGATCTTCAGTAATGTTGTCGGTACCACTAAATTTACCGTCCTGAAGATAGCTATCTTTTTCACATCCTGTAGCGATAAGCATTACAGATAGGAACATGTAGCAAATATTTTTTTTCATCTTAATATTCATATGTTGATAATATTATTGTTAATTGTTATATGGAATAGCCATGTTATCTTCATTTGTGTTTGTGTTTTGGAAACAGGGCAATTTCATAAATACTTAAAATTTCAAATTGATTCCAAATGAATATATTTTCATATATGGATAAGATTGATTATACCCAGACTCTGGTAATTCTGGATCAAGATCTAAGCTTCCCAGTTTATCGAAGGTTACTAGATTTAAACCACCTACGTAAAACCTGAACTGAGAAAGTTTAAGTTTTTTAACAAAGGCGTCGGGTAAAGAATAGCCCAATTCTATATTTTTTAAGCGCAGGTAATCTCCAGAACGCACCCAAAAATCGGATGGCGCAGTATTATTACCCCGATCTGTTAATAATAAACGTGGATATGGAGCAGAAGTATTTGTTGGTGTCCACCTGTCTACACTGTATTGGTTTAAGAAACCATTATTGCTACTACCAGCATTAACAATTTGCTGAATGGTAAGTGAACTACCCAATGTGCCTTGCAATAAAAAGTTAAGATCAAATCCTTTCGTGGCGATGGAAGCTCCAAAGCCAAATACTGATTTAGGTACAAAATTGTAATCTGTTCTTACAATATCCAATCCGTTGATAATTCCGTCGCCGTTTTGATCTACATACCGAATATCACCAGGTTTTACTTCTTTAGCCAATAATTGCTGTGGAGCAGCGTCTATTTCTGCTTGGGTTTGGAAAATACCATTAGAAATATACATGTTGCTTTGATATGCCGCACCTGTAGTTGCGGTTGCTGCAGTAGAAATCACACTTGAGATAGGGTGACCTAAGGCTTTTTGGTACTCAGGAAGATTAGCTGCCTCGTTAATAGCTAATATTTTGCTTGTTTGGTAAGTATAGTTTCCAAATAGATTTACATTTACCGATCCGACCTTTTTATTATAATTAATTGCGGTTTCAAAGCCTCTATATGAAGCTTCACCTTCGTTAACTACTACTAGTGTTTGCCCTAAAACGTTTGGCAATTGCGAATTTGTAGTTAAGTCTTTTCTATCTTCATAAAAATAATCGGCACTCAGCGACAGGGCTTGCTTAAAGAATTTGGCGTCAAAACCAACGCTTGTCTTATAGGCTTTCTCCCAGGTTAAAAAAGGATTAGCTAACGAAATCTGTGCGCTACCACCCACACCCGAGTAGCCCGTTCCAAAGTTATACCCTGTTGTACTTCTTTGAAAAAAGTCGTTGTAAGCAAATCGTCTAGGTAAATTAATGCCGTCATTCCCAACTAAACCATAAGAGGCTCTGATTTTCAAGAAATCAAGAAACGATTTTGAGCTGTCCATAAAGTCTTCATCAGATATAATCCATCCTGCCGAAGCTGCCGGGAAGAACCCAAATCGGCGGCCTGGCATAAAATTCTCAGATCCGGAATAGGCGCCAATTAAATCGACAAAATATTTTTGGTTATAGCCGTAAGATAGGCGATTAGAAATACCTTCTCTTCTAACATCAAGATTGCCAAACGTAGAATAATTTTGTCGTGAGGTTCTTGTGGTAAATTTAATATCGTGTTTACCAAAGATTCTATTGTAATCAAAACCGCCCCAAAATTCACTTTTTCTGACGTTACCCGAGAAAGTATTCGCTTGATAATCTACTTTCGTAGCTGTACCATAGGTTTGATAGATACCTGTTGGTAATAATTCTTGGGTTGCATAATTCTGCTGAAAACCTGAACGGTATGCACCTGCAATATCATAAGCATAATATACTTCAGCGGCCAATCCCTTTAAAATTCCGTCCATTTTCTGACGGGCACTAATGGTAGCAATCATGTTGCGCACCAAATCGGTACTGGCACCCCTTGCTTCGAGCATAGCCTGTGGATTACTTGTTGGAAAGATCGATGTACCACCATACGATCCATTCGGATTTATAACTGGGAATGCATTTGCTGGCGTACTGTAAACGGCACCTAAAAATGCCCCTGTACCTTGATTAGGGAAACGTAAATTGGTAATTCTACCGCCAATATCTAACGAAACATCTAAGTTTTTGTTTACGTGTAAATCTAAGTTTGTTCTTAAATTATAGCGGTTAAAATCGGTATTGGCATCGTAAGTTTCGTTATGTCCACCTTTATAAAAACCACCTTGTTGATAGGCACTTAACAACGTATAAAACTTTAAGAATGCATTACCGCCTGTTACCGACGCAACATAACGTTGTGTTGGTGCAGCACTTTTTGTAAAATCTCTAACAAAATTGTTATTTGGGTACTTAATCGGGTCAGAACCATCTTGGTAGGCTTGTAGGGCTGCAGGACCATAAACTGCTGTCCCACCGCTATTGATAGAAGCTTCATTATACAAGGTAGCATAACTATATGAATCGAGTGGAGTGGTAATGTTTAAAGGTGCTTGCACGCCGGCTTGCGCATCAAAGGTCACTTTGGTTGAGGTAGCACTACCACGCTTAGTTTTTACATATACCACACCATTTGCAGCATACATACCATACCAAGCCAGTGTTGCAGCATCTTTTAAAATGCTCACACTCTCAATCTCACCTAAATCCATCGATTTAAAATCGCGTTCAATTCCATCAACTAAAATCAAAGGGTCTTGATTACTGTTGTAAGACGAGCGACCTCTGATTAAGAAACTAGACACATCATATCCGGGTTGTTGCGAACCACTTGGGTAAATGTTTAAGCCTGCCAAGCGACCTGTAAACACATTTGTTAATGACGAAGATGGAATTTGAGGAAGATTTTCAGCAGTTATCGTACTAATCGTTGCACTAACTTCTCTCTTCTTTCTTACTCCAAACGGGATATATACATTATCATCATCACCAGCGTCGATTAAGCTTTTAGTAAGCATTAATGCTACATCTTCCTTAATTTCGGCAGCTGGCTTTAAGAGCGTACCATAGCCAACGGTTTTAAATACGAGCACATCACTTGTAGTTGCGTCGAGCGTAAAATTCCCATTTGCATCGGTATTTACGGTTCTGTTTTTCCGATCTTCTTGAATAGAAATGTTTACGCCTGGTATTGGTTTTTTATCTTGGTCTACAACCTTTCCTTTTACCGTAATTTGTTCATCAGGCCTTTGCCCATAAACGTTTAGTACTGCCATCCATAAAAACAGAAGGCAAACTATATATTTTGATTTCGATATTTTCATCTTAATTGAATAAATCTTTATTTGCGTTAGATTAATTGACTATTCCCAACCCGGGTTCTGCGTAAGCACTCCTTTACTTTTATAAATTTCTGTTCTAGGAATTGGGTAAAGGTTCTGTTTTTCGGTCCACGTTTTTTGGAAGCCAGTGCCTAACACAAACGGTGTGTAAGTAAATGTTCCATCGGCCTTTTTAAACACGTCCATTCCCTTCATGGGTACGGCAATTGTAGTAGCACCAATTTTCCAACGCATAATGTCATACCAGCGGTGATCTTCGAAAGACAATTCGATAGCGCGTTCGTGTCTAATTACTTCACGCATTTCGGCAGTCGTCATGTTATCTTTTAATCCATAACCATAGGTACCTGATCCTTTGGCAATCCCTGCTCTTGCACGAAGCAATACTAAAGCGTTATAAATACTCGCATCTGGGGAACCTAAGAACTCGTTTTGCGCTTCTGCATAGTTTAATAGTACTTCGCCATAGCGGAAGTAGATATAGTTTAGCAAAGTTGTACTACCCCCTACTGTTCTATATACTTCTGGCCAGTATTTTTTACAATAATAGCGAGTTGCGGTATAGGTAATGTTACCTGGGTTCCAGTCTTTCCCATAAACGGTAGCTGTTCCTTGCAGCGTAGACCACATCTCTATTTTACCACCTTGCCAAGGCAGGTCGTTATAAATAATGTTATCATAAAAACGAGGTTCTCTTCCTACATAGGGTTTTTGAGGATCGTACCCTGATGCAGGATCGGTAATTGGCAATCCATTTGCCATTTCGTACATATCTACGTGGTTTTGGGTTGGATTCATTTGCCCTTGTGCACCACCAGAACCGGGAGACATAGAGAAATCTTGCATCATTTCGCCAGATAAAGGTGTGTTTCCTTTAATTCTGATCATGATGTATTCTGGTGAGTTTGGTACATTTAAAATGTCGCCATAGGTGTCTTGCAATGCATATCTACCATCCATTAAAGCACGTGCGGCATCTGCTGCTTCTTTCCATTTGGCTTTATCGTTAGTTGGATTGTTTAATGGACTAGCGGCATACAGTAATACACGGGCTTTTAAGGCCTGAGCTGCACCAATTGTTGGTCGTCCGTAATTAGAAGCACCATATTCTGCATCTGTACCCAATTTAGTAACAGCAATATCAAGATCTTTCAAAATAAATGCAGTAATTTCCGCAAACGATTTGCGTGGAAGATTAATATCATCATTTACCCCATACACCTTATCTACAAGCGGAACGCCACCAAATCTTTTGGTCAATTCGAAATAAGACATGGCACGAAGAAATCTCATTTCACCTTCTACGCGTACCGGATCGAAAATTGGAACGGTAGCAGGTGGTGCAGGCGGAACATCTGCAATTCGAGAGAGCATTTTATTGGTGATGGCTATTCCAGCATACATTCTTTTCCAGATATCACCAATGTCATTTAAACTAGCTTGTGTAGAATGCTCATGGTACAAGCCCCGGTTTAATGAGGTTACGGTACCCTCAGAGTTACCTGAAACGGCCTCGTCTGATGCTTGAGATACCGTACCACGGTGATCATTAAATCGTACATATTTTGTAATGGTATAATTGTACGCATTATCAGCAAATTTTGCGGCTTGCGCTGGGTCTGCAAAGATCTCGTCCTCGGTTAAAGCCACGCCTGGGGTTCTTTCCAGAAAGTCTTTTTTACAAGAAACGAAACAGAGTGTTAATAAAACAACAGCTGTATATATTTTATAATTTCTTCTCATCATTTAAAAATTAACGTTTAAACCAACATTATAAACTCTCGAGGTTGGGTAAAGAGATTGAATTGGAAAGGCCTGGTTAACCACGTTCAAGTTTTCTGGATCTAAATACATTTTAAACTTCGTCCACGTGTACAGGTTTTGTCCGTTTAGGTAAACCCTTACATTATTCAATTTTACTTTCGCTACCCATTCTTTTGGCAACGTATACGACAACTCTACATTTCGCACCTTTAAATAGGCGGCATTTTGAAGTGTAAAATCATTTAACGCATAGTTTAATGAAGCTGTTCCTCTAGAGTGTAAAGCTGGCCATGTGGCCGTAGCAGCGTTTTCAGGTGTCCATGCATTTAACATGTACTCATACATTTGCTGTCCGTTGTTTTGCTCTGTTAAGATTACATTAGAGCTCACATGGGCTACCCCTTGAAACAATACCGACATACTAAAGCCTTTGTAGGCAAAGCGTGGAGTAAAACTGTAAACATATTCTGGGGTATTGGTATACCCAATCGAAGTTTGATCGAGCGTGGTAATCAAACCATCACCATCTAAATCTTTAAATTTTAAGTCGCCAGGAATGGGATTAAAACCTTGTTGTTTAACAGATGATTCAATATCGGCTGCATCTTTGTAAAAACCATCGTTAACATACCCAATAAACTGACCCACGCTCTTCCCTTTTCTAGCTTGATAGAATGGTAAGCCATCTGGTTCATCGTTTTCAATAATTGTGTTTTTTGTGTAAGAAAATTGGGTGTTTAATCCGATTAAAACCTGACCAATTTTACCTTGGTAGTCTAATTCAAGTTCGTAACCTTTGTTGTGAACTTCGCCTTTATTTAATAAGGGATAGCTGTGTCCGAAAAGCGCGGAACCACTTAGAGATGGTGTTAAAATGTCTTTCCGGTCTTCTTCAAACACATCTACGTTAAATTTAAGCGCATCCTTAAAAAGGCGGGATTCGAAACCAATGTTCTTTTTGGTACCCGTTTCCCAAGTTACCTGATCATTACCCAGCGCACTATCGCCAATAAATAAGGTTGGAAAGTTGGTAATTGATAATGGGTTTCCGAATGGTGCTGAGGCATTACCCGAATAGGTTGTTAAGAACAAAAATCGATTATTCGAAACGTTATCGTTACCTACTAAACCATAGCTACCTCTTACTTTAAAATAACTTAAAATGTTATTCTTTTTCCAAAATGGCTCATTGGTTACCGTCCAACCAGCAGATACCGCTGGGAAAAAACCATAGCGTAATCCGGGAGCAAAGTTTTCTGAACCGTTGTAACTTGCACTGACATCAAAAAGGTATCGATCTTGATCGAAGTTATAACGTACACGAGCAACTAATCCTTGGAATGCTCTAGGGGGAGCGGTAAAAGAGGTTCCACCATCTGTACGCACTAACGTACGTAGACCCAATAGTGTACCATCTACATTGTGCTTACCGAAATCTCTATTATAGGTAAAGCCAGATTGTAAGGTCATATTGGTGCTACCTGTTGTTACACCGCCATTTACAACACCACCTAATGGCTGGTCACGATTACGTGTATCGGTAGATAACGTTACTGCACCTGTTTGTGGATTATATACATAAGCAGCCCAGTTTGCATTTCTTCGTTCTACATTATTATAATATGAATCGAAAGCAAAATTAGTTTTAAAGGCTAAACCTTTAGTTAGCGCACCTAATTTGTAGTCTAAATTAAAAGTACTCTCAATGGTATTAATATCGTCATCACGTGTTCCGAACCGGGTTAATACAGCGAAAGGGTTCCATATGTTCGTACCTACATTTGGGTTAGCTGTTATTCTGCCATCGGGTAAAGTAACCGGATAGGCGTACGCCGGAACTTGTAGGATACGAGAAATCATACCCTCTATGGTATCGTAAGAAAAGGCAGATGAAGACAATAAGCCCGCTGGTTGATAACGATTGGCAAAACGTCCACCCAATTTAATCCCTACTACAAAATCTTTGTTTAAGGTAAGATCAACATTGGTACGGAAATTATAGCGGCTATAGTTAGGCACTGTATTAATGCCATATGGCGAATCAAATTTCTTAAATATTCCATCTTGGAAGGCATAACCAGCGGAAACAAAATACTTGGCAAACTTGGTACCTCCATTAATATTAATATTATGTGTGGTTTGCGAATAGTACTTCTTCGTTAAATAATCGAACCATTGCACATCTGGATAACCAATCGGATCAGATTTATCTGCAAATTTTTGAATTGCATCATCTGAAAAAGGGGCAGCCTTCCCATCATTTATATACGCTTGATTTAATAACGTTGCATTTTCAAGTGCTGGTAAACCTACCGCTAAACCTGTATAGGTTTGCGCAGCATAGTTCCCAGAATAGAATACTCTAGGTTTTCCAATTTTACCTGCCTTTGTGGTAATTACGATTACCCCATTTGCACCTTTTAAACCATACACTGCAGTTGAAGCTGCATCCTTAAGAATAGATACCGTTTCAATTTCACTGGGGTCAATATCTGAAAAACTTGGTCGTTCAATTCCATCAACCACTACAATCGCATTCGCATTTGCTCCATAGGTAGCTACACCACGAATTTTAATGGTAGAGGCGTCGGCACCGGGTTGTCCGCTGGTTTGTACCGCCAATAAACCAGGTAAACGTCCAATTAAACTGTTAGTTGGATTTGGGGTTGGCGACTTCATTAACTCCTCTGCATTAATTTGAGAAACAGCACCCGTTAAGCTCGATTTCTTTTGCGAGCCATAGCCCACAATCACCACTTCGTTTAATCCTTGATTGTCTTCTTCTAAAGTAATTATTAAACTAGTTTGACCTTTGAGAACAACTTCTTGTTGTTTAAAGCCAATACTTGTTACCACAATAATTGCATTTTCGTCGACATTTTTTAAAGTAAACTTTCCGTTTCCATCTGTTATGAAACCATTTTGAGTTCCCTTAACCTTAATTCCAACACCAGGAATCGGATTACCTGTAACATCTCTAACAACACCGGTAACATCTAAAAATGCAAGTGTTGCACTTCTGGACGTTAAAGAAGGATTTGATTTTTTTGGGCTTGTTGCAACAGTAGCAGAAGCGCCGATTTGCAGAAATAAACACCAGAGCAGTGTTACATACATTCTCTGCAAAATTCTCTTTAGTAGAATTTTCCTCATACAGTTTGATTTGGTTAATTAATCTTCCAAAAAATTTGGTGAGGTAAATATAGAGTAATAGCAATTAGAATTGCAAATAAAATAATTCATAAATAACTGATATTTAACGAGTTACAAAAATTTTGATGCGCATAATTCGCAAACCACAAAATTCATAATCATCTGTAATACTGCACCTTATAAGTCTCTTTGAATTTTTATATGATACGCTTTATCCGCAATTAAAAAAAATGATAAAATTATTAACATTCCTGCTTTTTGAGCTTAGGACTAAGATTTTTTTCTAAAAATCGATATCATATCCAGTCCTATCAAAGTTCATCTTGCGATATAAACGTATCAAATAACAGTATCGAAATTAAAAAGCCAGTAAACGACGAATTCGCCTCTTATAAAAAACGCCATTGCAATTAAAATGCAATGGCGTTTTTGGGTTTACAAATAAATTGCTATATCAATTATTTAATTTCCAAGAAGCGTTTAAATGCTTGAGAAAAATTTCCTACGGTATACTGAGTAGTTTCATTTTTTACAATGTTAATTTCAATTTTACGTGTACCTGGTATAGCGCTATTTAATAACTTTACATAAATGGTATCCACCTTTGCTTTCGATTGTTCGAATTTTAAGGTGTACAGGCCATTACTTGCTTGTAGTACATTTCCACTTTTATCAACAAAATTAAAATCTTGCCCTACTATGGCTGGAGCATTTTGACTGGTAGAAATCAAGGTATATTTAGCTTCCGAATCGTAGTCGCGAACAAAAACAGAATGAAACTGTACGGGAAATTTAACTAAGGTAGTTTGTGTTCTGAATACTGATTCAGTAGCCGTATTGTTCCAGGGAAGGAAACCCGCATAATAGTAATTTTCGTATTCTGGCAATCCAGCAGGGTATTCTCTGTCTTCTTTGCAAGACGTAAAAGTAACAGTCATTACTACAATGAGTGCTAGGAATATTTTTAAATGTTTCATTTTCTTAATATTAATTTAGTTATTGCCAACCTGGATTTTGTTTCACATTGCCATCGCTAAGTGTAATTTCTTGTAAAGGCACTGGATATAAGTAATCTCTATTTGGATTAAAGGTTCGAGTAGCAGCAGCTTCTGTAATTAAAACCCCATCGGCATTTAATTTTAGGGCCGAAGCATTTGTACCTATCCATTCGCTAGCGATGTATTTGCCACCAAGTATATCTTTCGGCATTACCGTTTCAGCAGTTTTCCAACGAATTAAGTCGCCATATCTGAAATATTCTAACGATAACTCTACCGTTCTTTCTCTTCTAATCTCTTCGCGCATGCTAAGGTTATTAGCGGTAACAAAGGCATTGGTTAATCGAGGTGCGAAACCCGCGCGTGTTCTTAAGGCATTTACGGTTAAGTTTAAATCCGCATCTGAAATCGATTCAGTCAGTTCAAATTTTGCTTCAGCTAAAATTAAGAGTACTTCGGCATAGCGAATATGTACCTTTTGTACTGTTGCACTATTATTGATGGCCCAATCGGCTGCATCAAATCCCTTTTTTCCTGCATAAGCTGTTCTCGAACCTAATGAAGTTTGTGGCACCCAAGGCCGTTGATAAGATGCTTCGCCAGAACGATACACCAAGGTAGCGATACGAGGATCTCGATTATCTAAAATGGTATTATAGCTTGTTTCTGCTGCCTCTGGAACAAAGAAAGGTGATCGGGTTGCCGACGGCGTTTGATCTGAATTCCAAGCAGGTAAGCCATCACTATATAAAAACTGGCGAATTAGGTTACGCGTAGGCGCAATACGACCATTTTCCAAATCGCGTGAGGTGTTATGAGTTAATATTGTTAACGCATATAGTTTCACGAGTAAGTTTTCTGTATTCGATGCCACATCGCCCAAATGAGTAAATTCGCCCAAGTAATTGGGAAATAAGGTATGGCCTTGTCCCATTACTAATGTAGCAGCGGCTACGGCGACATTTAAATGTTCCTGCCACCCATTAACGCCATGAAATTTAGCCCGAGTACCCTCTTCTAAACCTACTCTAGCTTTTAACGCCCAAGCACTGCTTTTGGTTACTCTACCATATTGTGCAGCGGGTAAAGCGGCCCTGGTGGGTAACCATTGTGCCGCAAAATCTAAATCATCGTATATAGCTTTTGCCACAGTTTCTCTGGCTGTTCTTGGCATCTTAAGATCTGGGTCTTCTACCGTTAACGTTTTTAAAACCAAGGGAACATCGCCATATTTTTCAATCAATTGAGAATAGGCATACGCTCTAAAAAATCGGGCTTCCGCAAAATAACGATTTTTAATGGCATCAGCTACTTGGGCTTTCTGACCTTTTTCTAGGATATTATTTGCCGTAAAAATCATATCGTAAGGGCTACTCCAGTTTCCATCTGTACTTGGTACACCTCTCGAACCTGTACTGATGGTATTTATCGCCTGATTGGTATTGTCATCGGCACGATTATCTGGTCCATACCCCCCCAACTGTTGATATAATCGGTTTGCTGCATTAATTAAATCAGTTTCTGTGTTCCAAAAAGCAACATCAGAGAAATTTGTTTCAGGCACTCTGTCTAATTTTTCACAACCTGTTAACATAACGATTGCGATTAAAACAGTGCTTATTATTATTTTCTTAAATCTCATAATAGTATATCTATAAAGTAACGTTTAAACCAAATGCATATGCACGATAAAATGGATAGGTTTGTGAATTCACTCCATTGGCCACTTCTGGATCAAATACGCTCAACACTTTTGTGCTTTCCCATAAATCTTGCCCAGAAAAGTAAACACGCACGTTTTGCGCATATTTCTTCTTAATTGGTAGCGTATATCCCAGCTGTAGATTCTTTAAACGGATATAACTTCCATTTTGAGTCCAACGGTCAGACGGCTTGTAATTATGATCACTGGTTTGGTACATTCTAGGGAAAAATGCATCTGGATTATCTGGGGTCCAACGGTCCATATGGATGGTCCAAGGCATATTTGCTGTTCCAAAAAAGGGAGACAATGTTTCGGTTGCAATTAGAAACGAGCGTTTTAAAGTTCCTTGAAAAGCAATAGAGAAATCAAATCCTTTCCACTGTGCTCCCAAGTCAAATCCGTAAGAATAACGAGCACTTGTGGTGCCTAAATTCACCAAATCTCCAGGATTTTCTGGTGTTCCTCCTCCGGCACTTATTACACCATCTCCATTTAAATCGAGGTACTTGATATCTCCCGCTTTAGGGTTTGCGAAGAATGGATAGCTTACTTTTGTTTTATATTCCGCAGCTTCAGCATCCGATTGGAAAAAGCCTGCTGTTCTGTATCCCCAAACAGTATTTAAAGGAAAACCTTCAATTGCGTTTACAACGCCGCCCGTTCCGATAGAGTTTCTACCTTCATATTTTATCAATTTGTTTTGGTTATCAGAAAAATTAAAACCCAAATTATACCGTACAGCTCCTAGTTTATCTTTCCATCTGAGCTCGGCCTCCCAGCCATAGCTCTTTAACTCGCCCACATTACTGCTTGAAATCCCTACTCCGATAATACTTGGAACGTTTAGTGTAGCGAGCATGTTTTTATTTCGGTTGTCGTACACTTCGGCTGTTCCAGTTAAACGTTCATTTAAAAAGCCAAAGTCAACTCCTAAGTTAGTAGATTGAACGGTTTCCCAAGTTTTACTTACAGAAGGGAGTGTGTTTTGGTAGAAATAGGAGTTTCTAACCCCATTAAACACCAGTGCATTTCCATTATTCAACAATCCAATATAATCGTAAAGCCCTAAAACAGAACCATTACCTACCTGGCCCCATGATCCACGAATCTTAAAGTTTGAAACAAATGGCAGCGTGTTCTTAAAGAAATTTTCTTGACTTATTCTCCATCCTGCAGAGAAGGAAGGAAACAATTGCCATCTATTTGATGGAGCGAGGCGCGAACTTCCATCGTTACGAACGGTAGCTTCGAACAAGTATTTTTCGTCGTAATTATAATTGAACCTTCCAAAAATTGAACTAAATGCCCAAGATTCTACTAAATCGCTATTTGTTCTGTTTAGTGGATCAGCGTAATTTAAACTAAACGAATCATTACTATACAAAACTGTTGCGCCAGCATTAAATTCATCTTTTCGATATTGCTCAAATGAGCCACCAGCCAAAAGTTTAAAGCTATGTTTCTCTGCTAATTTGAATTCGTAGTTTAAGGTTCCCTGTAAATTGTCGAGGTAGCCACGGTTTTTTGTTAAACCGATACCATTTGGTACATTAACCTGATTTCTGACCGTTGCTGTACTTCTTCCATACCAAGAAAGGCTTCTCCTATCCTGCTCATAATTATAACTATCTTGGTTTCTTGAAGCTATGGCATTGATTGAAAATCCCTTTATTAAATTTTTAATTGTTAAGTCAAATTTACCTGTAAAACTTTCATAGATTGATCTGGCCGAACCTGCATTTTTTTCAATATCTATTGGGTTGATTTGCAAATCCCCATTAAAAGGCTGTCCAGTTTTATCTTCATTAGGCACAAAAATTGGCTGACGATTTCTGACACGATATAAAGCATTGATGATATTCCCTGTAGAATAGGAGTTTTCGTTGGTGATGGTACCGATGTAACCCACTACCAAGCCAAGATTAATATATTTATTCATCTCCGCATTCAAATTCAACTTGATGTTATATCTTGAGTTATCATCTGGTCCATAACGCAACACCCCATCTCTCTGATTATAGCCAGTAGAAAACAGATAATTAAGCTCTTTATTACCGCCTCCAACAGATAACGAGTAGTTTTGAAGTGCATTAACGGTGCTCATGCCTTCTTTTATCCAGTTTACTTTACTAAAATATTCCCAACGATCGGCCGTTAAATTAGGTCGATAATTAAAATTTGGATTTCGTATCCACTGCTCCATTTCTGGGGTATATTCTTTGGCTCCCGTTGCGTTAAAACGAGACTCATCGATTAAGGTTTGTTCGTCCCATGCATTTAAGCGTTCTGGCTGACGAGCCGTTACATTCATACTATATATAGAATTAAAACTCACTCTAGTTTTGCCACTTGTGCTTCTTTTGGTGGTTACCAATACCACCCCACCTGCAGCCCTTGCACCATAAATGGCTGATGCGGCCGCATCCTTTAAAAAAGAAATACTTTCTACATCATCTGGATTAATTAGATTAAGATCCATTTGAATTCCATCTACAAGTACTAAGGCGTCGGAGCCATTAATCGAGTTGGTGCCACGGATACGCAAGCCGAAACCCTCGCCACCTGGTCTACCGTTATTACGTGTAACTACAACTCCAGAAACTCTACCCTGTAATGCCGCAGTAACATTTGGCACGGGACGGCTCATTAATTCTTCGCCGCTGATTTGAGAAACCGCCCCAGTTAAGTTCACTTTTTTCTGGGTTCCATACCCAACAATAACCACTTCGTTCAGTCCTTTGTTGTCTTCCTCCATTACAATTTCGAGATTTTTTCGCCCCTCAACTTTAACTTCTAGTTGCTTAAAGCCAATACTTGTAAACACGAGAATTTCGTCGGCCTTTACATCTTTAATTGAAAATCTTCCTTCCCCATCGGTTACCACTCCTTTTGTTGTCCCTTTAATCTTAACACCCACTCCTGGTAAGGGAGCCCCAGTGGCATCTTTAACGGTACCTGAAATGTCGGCAGGGATTAGATAATTTGTTTTGCTCATTCTTATTTGAGAACTAGCAACAGCATTGTTTTGCAGAAAACAGCACCAGAGCAGTGCGATCGCAGATTTCTGCAAAATTCCTTTTAGTAGAATTTTACTCATACAAGTTTAATTTGGTTAATTATTCGTACCAAAATATTTGGTAGAGTAAATATAAGGCAATGCAAATTAACATTGCAAATAAAAAATTTGCGTAAACACCTGATATATAATATGTTATATAATTTTTAATACGTTTAATGCGCAAAACACAAAATACATAATAAGTTGATAATAAGATATTTAAAAAAATAAATAAAAATTGACTCGATACGCTTAATTCGCATCCAAAAAAAACGCTAAATTTTATTAACATTAAACTTTTAAGTAATATAGAGGGGGTGATTTGGTAACGCCTAATGGCTAAATTGAGAAAATATTGGATTATTTTTCGAGCACCAATTTACTCCAACCTGATTTTCCACTTCCTTTAATGTCTTTTTTACGCTCCTCCATGATTTTTTTTACTTTCGAAGCGTAGGTCCAACATGTACTTTGCCTAATTCCCAATTTTTCAGACAATTTGTGAGAGGAGATTGCACCTTTGTGATTGTACATAAGATACACCAGGTAAAAAGCCTTATTGATAGGGATGCGATTGTTTTCGAATATGGTGCGTTGCAGCACCGACTCTTCATAGGCACATTTTGTACATCTTCTATTAAATGGCACTTTACCATTACAATAGGTTAAATTATGGCATTTAACACACGAATACCCATTTTCCCATTTCATATCGGCTAAAAATTTATAGCAAGAATCTCGATCAGGATATTTTTGACTAAATTCTTCAAAATCGAGGTCGGTCGCGTTAATGCGCGCGTTGGTTACTTTTTCGATGTTTGTTTTTAAGGTTATATTGTCTTTTTCGAGCAAAATATTCATTCTCGAAATCTCTTCGGCTTGCTGCTCTAGTAAAGCATTTATGGATAAGAGTTCTTCATTCTGATCTTCGATGGTAATATTTTTCTGTTGAAGTTCTTCAGATTTTTGTTGAACTTCCTTGGTGCGTTCGGCTACTTTAGTTTCTAACTCTCTATTTACCTTATCTTTAAGCTCGGCATTTACCTGCATTTGCCTAATAATTTGTTTTCTAGCGTTTTCCTTCTTCTTTTTCAATAACCTAACTTGATCGCCAATGGCAAACGACAAGAATAACATTTCTAATAAGAAGCCAAAACTTAGGCTATAATAGCCCAGCACATTGCCAATCATCATTCTAGACCACCCTAAAATGTGTACAATCTTGATTATAAACCCTATATATAAACAAAAATAACCAAGTACGAAGAAACGAGCAGGCCCATATTGCTTTTTCCACCAGATATAAATACCCGTAAAAAAACAGAGCGACAAAGGGATAAATTCTAAAAACTTGTATTTAAACCAATCGTTATTATAAAATAAACATACTAAAAAGAAAATAAGACGAACAACCAATAGTACATTGATAGCTTTATCTAAATTTGGTGCCTTTAATTTAACGTGTAAAAGTTCTTTTGTGAAAATTAATCCAAATGAACCTAAAAAAAACAGAGCAATTCCATACGCATACTCGTTCCAAACAGGATGATTAGGCCAAAGATATTGAAAAGCGATGCCATCGGTAGACATCTCATAAAAACCAACGCTTAAGATGTAAAGAATGTAGAAAAGATATTGCCTCCTCTTTACGGCAATATACATCAGCAAATTATGGAAACTGAAAATCACAATCATCCCATAAAAAAAACCGAACGTTAAGTACTCGGAAAGGGCATAGCCAATAAATCGATCTATGCTTCGATATACAATAATTACATTAACAAGATCTTTAGATTTTACCCTAAAATAATAATATTGCTCTCCTACTTTGGTATCATTAATGGTAAATTCGAAATTTTTATGTTGATATAAACGATTTACAAAATTTAAATCGGCTCCGGCTGCGCTTTTGATGTAGCCTCCTTTTCCATCTGGCAGGTAAGCTTCGATGTGGTCGGTAATTTGATCGAAAAATTCGATTAATGCGCCACTTTTAAGATTTTGATTATAAACTACTTTAACCCGATACCAATATGCAGAGGATCGATTATAGTTTTTGGGATAAAAGTCAATATTAGGAATAAATTTGTTTTGAAATGCTTCGCTTCTTACTGTTTCGAAAGTAAGTTCATTAGTTGAATCTTCAAAACAAACAATTTCATCATTCTTAAAAATATGTTCTTTCACACTATCGGCAATAACGACCGGTCTTTGTGCGGAAGTATTTTCATAGAAAAATGAAAAAGTAATTAAAAGGAAAATTTTAAGGTAACTTTTTAGCATATTACAGACCTTAAATATATTAACAAATATCCGAAATTTTCATTTATCAAACCAATGAAGAAACTTAATTTATCATTTATACTTTCCATTTTTCTTTTACCTACAGCTCTTGCTGCAACTTATACTGTTAATTCAGAAAAGCAATTCAAAGAAATTATTCCCGTGTTAGTTCCGGGCGATGAGGTGTTGATTAAGGAAGGCGTATATCCCAACTGGTCGATCGAGATTACTGGCAAAGGCTCGCTAAAGGCTCCTATTTGCATAAAATCTGAAAACGAAGGTGGTGTTACTTTTTCAGGTAATCTTACTAAACCCGTATTTAACTTATTGGGTAGTTATCTGATTTTAAAAGGAATTAACTTTAAAAATTGTAACCTGCTTAAATCCTCTCCACTTATTATAATAACCAATGCAGATCATTGCGTCATCACAAAATGTACCTTTAGCACAAATACAGCGAAAGTTCAGTATACACCTTTAGTGGTATTTTCTGGCAATAGCACTGGTAATCAAATTTCCCGCTGCACTTTTACATCGAATGTAGACAATCAAGATATACAGGTTAAAATCACTAAAGAAACTAGTCCTCTACATACATTAATCGAAAACAATGTATTCGAAAACAAAGCAAAAGTAAGTTGGAAAAACGGCAATGGCGGCGAATGTGTGCAAGTTGGACAAGACCCCGTGCTTTTAGGTGCTAGAGTATCGAAAACAACCGTTCGTTTTAATCGATTTTTAAGGTGCAATGGCGAACCCGAAGTGGTTAGTAATAAAAGCAGCAGTAACACTTATTTTAAAAATTACTTCGAAGATAATGATGGCGAACTAGTAATGCGTGGGGGTCACGATTGCCTAATTGATGGGAATACGTTTAAAGGAGGTAGTGGTGCAATTAGGGTAAATGGAACGGGGCACACCATTATAAATAATGAGATTAGTAACATTAAGACCGCTATTCGGCTGATGTATGGGATGGCTAAGGGAAAAACTGATGTTGGTTTTTACATTGCTGCAAGTGGCTGTACACTTATAAACAATAAAATAAAACAGGCCCATATTGGCATCTTAATTGGCGATAGTAAAGATGCCGATTGGACAGGTAAATTTGACACCGTTAGGTACCCATCGCCGGTAATGCAAAATATTGCTCCATTTGATAATAAAATTGAGAGGAATATCTTTATGAAAACTGAAAAAACAATACTGAGCTTGTAATTAAATAAAATGGTATAAAAACATCACATCGCCTACATAAGCAGGTTTTTTCTCTCCCTCAATTTCGAGAATAGCTTCGATATTTACCTTGGTAATACCTCTTAAATTTACAATACCTTTAAGTCTCGCTTTTAAGCAAACTTTACTATTCACCACTACAGCTTGCCCAAATTTAAAGCTTTCGATTCCGTAGTTGATTTCCATTTTTATATTCCGAATATCAGCAATCTGTTTCCAAAGGTATGGGATAAGCGACAAGGTTAAATAACCATGCGCAATTGTAGCTCCAAAAGGGCCTTCGGCGGCAGCCTTTTCGGGATCGGTGTGGATCCATTGATGGTCTAAAGTGGCATCGGCAAACCTATTGATTTGCTCTTGATCGATGGTATGCCATTGCGAGAAACCGAGTTCTTTCCCTAAATACGTTTCAAATTCTTCGTGACTATTTACTACTAACATGTTTTTTTTGGTGGTTTTTTGGATGGTTCATGGTTGGGTTAAAGCTTAACAATTAACCTTCGATAATAGTTTTCAAATCTGCTGGAGAATAGTTAATCGACTTTAAGGTTTTATGATCTGCATCACGGTACACCAAAAATAAGCCATCTATTTCTTTATAATGCGCATCAACATTACTTTTAGCTTTATAATGGGCAATTGTTGCATGGGCTTCTTCCACTGTTTTACAGGCCTTGCTCATGTTAGAGCGATGAACTTCATCAAATAATTCTTTAAACTTCTCGCCTAGGCCAAATTCGAGCACGGCTCCAGCTAATACATATTGTAAATCGCATAATGCATCGGCTATTTCCACTAAATTATCATCATCAACTGACTCTTGTAATTCTTTAAGCTCTTCGGCTAGTAATTCTATTCGTAATTGAGCTCTCTCTTTACTCGGTATGGCAGGCTGGGCAACTATTGGGTGTTTAAAAGTACTGTGAAATTCGGCAACCTGGCTTAATGCGTTTAAATCGTTCATTCGTTAATGTAGTGTTTTTTAATTTATTCAATTTTATGCGGAGTTTACAACTCTCTAATCCAAATATTACGGAAGCTAATCGGTTCGCTTTTATCACCATGTGACTGTAATTTAATTGGGCATGCACCATGCGCTTTGGCATAACTTGCTGGCCCTATGTATTGTGTTGGTCCCTTTAGCTCAAAATTGTTCTGAACTAAAACACCATTAAAAAATACGGTAACACGGGCTGCACTTTTCAAACTTCCATCTGTGTTAAATAGAGGCGCTGTCCAAATTACATCATAACTCTGCCATTCGCCCGGTTTGCGATTTGCATTTACCAAAGGCGTAGTTTGTTTATAAATACTGGCCGCTTGTCCGTTCGTATAGGTTTTATTGTTGTACGAATCTAAAATCTGTAATTCATAGCCCAAATCTCCAGCGCCGGTAGAAGCTAGAAACAAACCACTATTTCCCCTTGCTTGCCCTTCGCCTGTTATGTTCGCGGGAATTTGCCATTCGAGGTGTAATTGGTAATTGGTAAATTTTCTTTTGGTTTCGATATTGGCCGTAGTTTTATCCACAGTAAAAACACCATCGTGTACGGTCCATTTTGCTGGGCCATTATCTTTTAAACTTACCCATTCATCCAAATTTTTACCATCAAATAAGATAATGGCATCAGAAGGAGCATTGCTATTGGTTGCCCCAGGAGTAACTATAGCAGGTACGGGGGTATAAAATTCGGTATCTGCAGGTTTTGGCTTCTCTTGCGCTAAGGCGGAAAAAAATGGGCTAACTGCTAAAACTAGCGTGGCAATTGTAAAATAACGTTTCATCGTAAAAAGTATATGAATCGAAGATAGTAATTAACGGGTATACTTAAAGCTAAAATTTTATTTTTCTAATAGGAAAGTGATTTGCAACGTGGCAGCCCACCTCCCGTCTCCCAATGATGCGCTTCTAAAAATTAATCGTTCTATCTCTCGCTACAATTTTCCAAGTATCTACAAACTTACCGTTAACAATACAATTCGCTTCACGGTATAAGGCTACAGTTGGACAAACATGGAAAGGCAGTACATATAAAGCATCTCCTATTTTATAGCTGTGACCTGTGGGGGCCTCAACTACCATATGTTCTTCGCTATGGCTAATGGGTATTAGTTCTGGTGCATTTAGAAAAAATGCTCGATCTTTTAAAGCCCCTTCAGATGCAATGGCTTTATGTCCTAGATCTATGGTTAATTTATTTTCGGCGGGCAAGGATACAATTCGAGTTAAAATTAAAGCAGCACATTCAAATGGCTGTTCAGGAACGTTATCGGCATAACTTTTATCCCAAAAAACAAATGTTCCGGAACTACATTCTGTATTTTCTCGATCAAGATGACACAAAAAAGTTGGAGACCCTCCTGCTATTAATAAAAGATTGGCGTATCCTTTAACCTGCAACTCTTTTCTCATTTTCATAACGGCTTCGAACGCCAAATCACATTGTTTTTTTCGCTCTTGAGCTCCCTTTTGTGTAATATGGCCATCGTATGCATGCAAACCCCTAATTTCTAATTTAGGCAATTGATTAGCGTATTCGAAAAGTGCAATGGCTTTATCATCCGCTGTAATCCCAGTTCGGTTCATCCCTACATTTAAATCGAGATAGGCACGAACGACATTATTTTCTTCCAAGGCAAGTTTTGATAAAAGATCAGCGGTCTCCTTATGATCGAATAAGCAAGAAAAGAGTGTATCAGGGTAATGATTTTGTAGCGCAATAAAACGTCGTAATTTGGGTAACGTTAGCGGATAAGCAAGTAAAACATCTGGCGCTTTACATTGCGCAAGCATCTCGGCTTCGGCAATGGTTGCGCATTTAAATTTAGTTACACCGTTTGCCATCAACTCTAGTACAATCTCTTTCGTTTTATGAGTTTTCACATGGGGTCTAAACCTGGTTACATCGCCCACTAATGAAATGGCTAATTTAACGTTATGGGTTATTCGATCGAGATAAAAAAGAAGTGCTGGAGAATCGGAATTCTCCTCATTTTCGACGGTGTACCAATTATTTTTATCGTTCATACGTGGGTACGAATATAAAACATGCAAGTAATAAATAAGGGTATTTATACGGTATTTTTTAGGGTATTTTAACGGTAAAAGATAACGTAATCAACTAACAACAACAATCGAAAGTAAAGGGGCTTTAAAAAACCAGATCAATAACTCAGTAACCGTAACGATAATCGGACCTGTGGAGTATTTCAAGACCCGGAAGTTCAAGCTTTAAAGCGAATAGAACATTTAGTTGATGCGCTTCAAATCGGTTTTACAAGTTGCTAATCTCCTATTTCAGTTCCACATCTAAATACACCGAATGACGTCCGTAAGTATCATAAAAAGGCTTAAAAATTACGTCATCAATAGTGAATTGCAAATGTGCGGGATCACCTTTTATCGATTTGCTGATATCCTTTGCATCAAGCGTTACTTTGCGCCAATCTTTTCTTGCTTCAGGTTCTTGAGCAGCTAATACTATTGGCCCGTAAAATAAGCTGGCAATGTTTTGCTGATCCATTACCGGATCGAGATGAAATTGAAAGGGCATTTTCAATTCTATCGTATCGCCAGCTTTCCATGTGCGACTTATTTTTAGGTAACTCCCAGGTTTCGATTGTAGCTTTTGTACTTCACCGTTAATCTTTACTATAAACCCTTTGGTGGCCCAACCCGGAACTCTAACATTTATATCAAATTTGCCGCTTCCCTTAATGGTGAGCTTGGTATGGTCTTCTTTTGGAAAATCTGTAGTTTGTTCGATCCTTACTTTTCGTTCAGTCCACTCTAGCGTAGAAGGGATATATAAATTCACATAGAGTGCCTGGTTATCTTTGCTTTTGAAGTAAATGGAATTCTGCAGTTTTGTACTACTCTCTAGGGCTGTTCCGTTACAACAGGTAAAGCCTGTCATAGCTGCATTCCCAAATTGTTTAACCGAGCCTGGGCCCAGCGGCACATGATAGGTATTAGCAGGACTATTTTCGGCTACGGAGGCTAAAATATGATTATATAACCCCCGCTCGTAATAATCCATTAATTCTGCTCGTTGGTCGAATAGAAACAGATCGCTTGTTAATTTTAGCATATTATAAGTAGCGCAAGTTTCGTTCTGTCCACCTGCAGAGAAACCATTTTCGTACAATGTTCCAGGCTCACTAATAAAACATTCGGCATTTGCCGGATTACGGGCACCTGCCACGCCTCCGATGCTGTACATATAGTCATTCACCATCTTGTACCAAAAATTATCGGCGATCTTATAATATTCGGGGTTATTCGAAACCCGATACATCTCTATACTTCCAACAATTTGAGGGATATGCTGGTTTGCATGCAAGCCACGGAAAAGGTCTACATTTTTTGCCAGTCCGTGCGAATGTGCGGTATCTCCATAAAACACTTTAATATTATCAAACAGTTGTGCAGTTTTTAGATAGTTCTGGTTGTTAGTGATCCTGTATAAGCGAGCCATGGTTTCGTTCATACCTCCAAATTCACCTGCAATGTAGGTATTCCACATTTTTATTAGCGTTTCTTGCGGTAATTTGCTCAAGCGTGCATATACCCAATTGCCCATACCGGCAGCTACTTCGAGCGCTTTTTTGTTGCCACTAACTTCATAGACATCCAATAAGCCTGATAAAATCTTATGTAAGGTATAGTAAGGGGCCCATATCGAGTTTTTTTGACCGCCATATTTAGCGCCATTTTCTAGCATAATAAACTGATCTGGAGGATAAGCACTAATAAAACCTTTTCCCCAATTCCAATAATCTTTTCGGATACCCGTTTCAGTAAAATCTGAATCGTAGGCCGACTTTCCAGAGCCATACGGCACTGCAGTAGGATCAGAATTGCGCGACAATTTGGATAACTCGTAAAGGGTATTTACCATATACTCCATTTTTTGCGAGAAATTAGATTGAAGTCTCTTATCATACCCCGTACCCGCATAGGCTTGTGCTATTGCAGATAGATAGTGACCTGTAGCATGTCCTCTAAGCTTTGTATCTTGCGTATCCCAACCACCTAAAGGTTTTGCTCCATCAGGCTGTTTCTGGCCAAAAGCTTGACGGAACATGTATAAAAATGAGTTAGGATCGGTAGTAGCTAAGGTATTTATAAACTTATCTCTATTTTCGATAAATTTAGTTTGGTGATTGTGAACATCGTTTGTTAACGAAACTTTGTCCAAATCGAATACCGCTAGCTTCAAAGCAGGGGTCGTTAATTTAGTCGATTCTTTTACAGTGATGTATGCTTTAGGTTCAAAATCTGTTCCAGTAATGCGCCCTGTAACGGTGTATTTTCCGGGCTTAAGAACATTGGCATTATTTACTGGTGAAGGCCATAGTACACGTACTTGTGGCCCTTTTATTTCATTTTGGTAAGTTCCTTCAATATAACCTGGTAATCTTGGCAGACTTCCTACGGTAGTTTCTACTTCTACATCCGCTACGCGCGATAAATACGCGGTATAAAGTTGTGGATCCTCTTTAGAGAATTGCGGGAGATTAGCTTCTCGCCTACCCACATTTACTGCACTTTGTTGGTTTCCTTTTTGGGAATTGGCATATATTCCAGCAACCTGAGCACTACTTAGCGGAACACGATAGATGCGAAAATCGTATAGCATGGCATTCAGATTGGGATCTACAGGTTGCATAGATTTTCCGATATAGAAGATGTTGTTCCCATCTGACTGTCCCTTAAATAAGTTGAAAAACCCTAAAGGTATATCTTCAGGCTCGTACAACAGTTTACCGTCGATGTAGGTCGTCAGCGATTTTGAAGAAATATCGATTACTTTGGTAATATGAACCCAAGAATTTGCTTTTATTGTACCAGCAGGCGAATAAAAAAAGTGAGCATTCGCATTCTTTCCAAAGTCAAAAAAATGTTGGCCCCTTTTAGTTGAGCGCAAATAAATCCACCCTGTTATACTGAGCGACTCTATGCCATTTAACACTTCTTTTGGGATAGAAATATAATCATCACTCGCCCCAGAAAGCGACAATACCTTTCCAAATTTATTATCGGTGAAGAATTTAACCTCGGCACCTTGAAATTTTGCATGAAAATTGTTTCGCGACCAATCTTTCAAATCTCCATTAAACACATAGCGTGCAACCATCTCTGTTTCGCCAATTCCGTCCAATATTTGATCACCATTTTGTGCTTTAACGCTGCTAATGCTTTCGAATAGGATAGCCAGCAAAACTAGTACACGCAAGAATAAATTAACCATCTTCATAGCTAAAGCTACGAAAAAATCAGCAGGTTAGTATGGAACTATTTTAGCTAAAAATACAAAACCCATCTTACATCAAAACGATCCGTGATTTCAATTAGCTTTTCATCATAATTCCTGCTCAAAAAGACCGGTTTGTTAACTTCCAATTTTTGAATGAGTTCTCTTCTAACGGCTACATTTTTACATGGCATAAAAATGGCCATATAATTTCCAAGTATTCTTCCTTCATTATGCACTAAGTCAGACCCATACATACAAATGGTATCGGAAATAAGTGAGGCGTTAACCACAGGCTTTTCTGCATAACCTTTTAATCCAGTTTCAAAAGTTTCGAATCGTAGCGTACCACCAAAGCAGGTTTGGTAAAATGTGAGTGCCTCCTTACAGTTTCCAGAAAAGGTAAGAAAAATTCCACTCACACATTTACCATGATGAGGTTCGGTCATAACAAAAAGGTTAAGCGTCTGGGATTTCGGGTTCTACCAATTTTATTAATTTTTCTAAACATTCTTGCCAGCCTAAATAACACATCTCTGTTGGGATAACGGCAGGGATTCCTTCTTGTAATACTTTAAGTTCGGTACCACACGAAACCTTATTCAGTGAAATTGTGGTTGTCATTTCTCCAGGTAAATTAGGATCGTCGAACGTATCTGTATATTTAATAAATGCATTCGGCTTGATGTCGACATAAGTTCCTCCAAAAGAATGTCCATTCCCTGTACTGAAATTAATAAACGTCATCTTAAATTTTCCTCCCACTTGAAAATCCATTTGCTGTATGGTACAAACAAAGCCATAGGGAGGTAGCCAGGCCGAATGGAATATGGGATCGGAAAAGGCGCGAAATACTTTTTCAGGGTTCGCCTTAACCACCCTGTGCAAAGAAACTGAGTTACTTTTCATTACTGTTAAAATTTAGTTTACGATTATATGTATATGAAATAATAAGGATAACTAATACTGCAAGTGGCATTAACATATACCCAATATTTTTATCTACACATGCATGACTAATGAGGGCAAAGATTAAGTTAAACGTAAGCCCAGCATAGGCCCATTCCTTTAACCTACTCGGTGTTTTAGGGTAGGCAATTGCGAGTGCGCCGAGTGCTTTACAGATAATCAATGCATAGGCAAAGTAATCGGGATAGCCTAGCGGCCTTGTACCCACCGTTACATATTCAGGTGTAAATAAAATCGTGCTTAGTGGCATTAATCCTTCCCAAAGTACAATAATGGCAGTTGCTACCCAAAAGATAATTTTGTTCTTTCTCATTTTATTATTTATTTAATGTGATAGATTAATTTGATTCGACATATTTTGCGAAGCTATTTAAGATTGCTTGCCATCCCTGCTTCTGAAATTCTGGAGCATTTTGCGTTTCAGGATCAAAAGTAGTTTGCACATGAGTTTTGCCGTTTTGTTCGGTAAATAATGTAGTTGCTTGTCTACCATCGCCCATGGTGTAGGTAATTTCACGATGTAAGACAACACTATTGTAAACTCCTTCAAAATCGAACCCAAAACTACCATCTTTAGCTTCCATCCTATTTTTAAACTTACCACCAGTTCTTAAGTCATTTTCACTACTTGGTGTATGCCAACTTGGATCGGGGCTGTTCCATCGAATAATGTCACTCGGTGTATTCCAAGCCTTCCAAACCTTTTCTACAGGAGCATTTATGGTTGCTTCTACTGTAATTCGTGCTAATTGTGTCATTCTTTTTATGTTAATTTTACAATTCAAAATTACATCAGAATTTAAACGTTTACCTGTAGTGAAAACGACAAATAAGAGGTGAATTATGACAAATTAATTTTACCTTGTGGTTAAATACTATTAATTTATATGCAGATTTCTGTCTTTGTACCTGAGTATGGAGTAATTGAAGCGGTTACACCCCCGTTCAGAACCTTCCATACTGCCAATGAGTTTTTAACAGCATTTGGCAAAAAACCTATTTTCAAAGTTGAATATGTAGGCTTAAATGAATATGTACCCGCTAACAATGGCGAGTACATGGTTAAAACCGATCGGTTACTTAAAGATGTGGACCAAACAGATTTACTGATTATACCACCTACCTTTGGCGATACCAGTAAGGGCATTAAAGCCAATGCAGAAGCTATACCTTATTTTAAAAGATTACATGATAAAGGTTCTATTCTAGCTAGTTTATGTATCGGTGCTTTTCTTTTAGCTGAAACAGGGTTACTCGATGGAAAAAAATGTTCTACACATTGGGCTTATATAAACGAGTTTAAGGAAAGGTATCCAAAGGTGGGAGTAGAAGATGGAGCAATAATAACCGAACACGATAATATTTACAGTAGTGGAGGGGCGAGCAGTTTATGGAATTTAATATTATACTTGGTCGAAAAGTTTGCGGACCGAGAAATTGCAGTTATGGTTTCAAAATACTTTGCCTTGGATATTGGAAGAGATAGTCAATCTCAATTTGCCATATTCAAAGGTCAAAGAAATCATGGCGACGATGCTATTCAAAAAGTACAAGATTACATCGAAAAAAATTATAGTGATAAAATATCGATAGAATCATTAGCAAAATTAATTAATTCAGGCCGCAGAACCTTTGAAAGAAGGTTTAAAGAATCTACAAACAACACTCCTCTTGAGTATATACAACGAGTACGAATAGAAGCGGCCAAAAATTTCTTTGAGGCGTCGAGAAAAAATGTTTCGGAAATAATGTTTGATGTAGGCTATACGGATACAAAATCATTCAGAGACATATTTAAAAAACTTACAGGCCTTACTCCAATAGAGTATAGAAATAAGTTTGCAAGGTTATCTAATGAGGTTTAGCGAGGAAAATAACTGTTGCATAGCGTATTGATTAGTGCCCAAATAATTCGATTAGTTTGTGATCCAAATCATTTGTGCGATCAGCGCCATTATACCTTGCTATAATAATCCCGTTGGGATCTATCAGCAGCTTTGTTGGCAGTAAATGTACATTGTATTGATTATGGATTGCATCATTATTAACTTCTCCATTTTTAACACTTGGAGAGTCCAAAATATTGTGCCATGTTGCTATTCTATCTTTTTGTATTGCATTTTTCCAGTCATCAACTTTATCATCAACAGCGATGGTTAGTATTTCGAGACCTGCAGAGCGGTATTTTTTTAAAAGTTCTTTGAGATGTGGGAAACTTTCGCGGCAAGGAATGCACCAGCTTGCCCAAAAGTCGAGTAAAATGTACTTACCCCGATAATCTGATAATTTAACGGTCGTACCATTTTGATTTTTACCTAGAAAATCCTTCGCTGCTTTACCAACAATAGTATTTTCACTTTCTAGAATAAACTTAGCAATAGTGTTTCCATTATTACTTTGTCTGATCTGGGGTGTTAATTGGCTATATATAAATTTAAGGTTATCCAATTTAAGTCTTGTTTTGTAATTATCCAATTTTTCAACACTTATATAGGATTGGGGATTTTCGGTTATAAACTGTAGAGTGGTATCCTGAAATTTATCCGAGACATTCATAATAGACCTTTTCATTTTGGATAATTCTTCATTCAGCGAATCTACTTTATTCTTGTTAGGTGTAGGTTTGCTTTTTTCATCATTGTATGCTTGCAGCAATTGTTTTTTTCTCTCGTTTAGATCAGCCAAACGTAAACTTAAGACGCTGTAGCGTTTACCGAGTTCCAAGGCGTCCCTTTGTGTTTCTGAACTCGTTACAAAAGTTTCTTTAAACTTTTTAAAATCACCATTTGCAAAATTATTTCCTGGCTCAACATAGACATGGGTTACATTTGGCTCACTATCATCTACCCATTTGAATGATCCAGAAAAAATAGCGAAATAAATACGAGTTGGTTCCTTAATCTTTCCCTTAAATAGATAACTTCCCTTGGAAGTAAAGCAACTATCCTTTTGATCTTTACCCTCTGAATCTACGTAACGAATGTAAATATGTACGTTGTTTACTCCAGAAATCTGTCCTGATAAATTGAACTGTTGAGCATAGCCAAAAAAATTTGACATGGAGAGTAAAGCAACTAATAGAAGTATAAAAGTCTTTTTAGACCTCATTTGTCTATAATATTTCATAAAAGTTGAAACAAATTAAAATGCTAAAACAAAGAAGATTAGGTTCAAATCAAATATACGAATATTTTCGTATATCAAATTAATTTCTATAATTTATTTTTTCTACGAAATTTGGTTCAATATGATGATTTACCTTCCCTGATATATTTCACCGCTCGTTGTAGATGTGCATCTTGTGCCCCACCCAGCTCTTTGGCAGATGCTTTAAAATAAATATTTGGTCTAATGCCAACGCGCTGCGTTTCCCGCCCATCTGGATAAAAAATACCGTTACCAGTAAAACTAAAACGGTAAGCTCCGGGTAGAGTCAATCTTTTTACATCGCCATCCGCTCCTGCAGTCTGACTGCCAATAATGGTAGCATTGGCATTGAATTGACTTAACATCATGGTAAACCACTCACCCATGCTTTGGGTATTTTCATCAGTTAAAATTACGATCTTGCCTGTATATAACTCTCCCATCGGTTTTGGGCCATCCTCAGCCACATACATGTAGTTTTCAATTCCCTCACGCAGGATAAAAGCACCTGGATCTTTAAGGTCTACTGCGTAATAACGTGCAAAAGCGAATGGGGCTTTACCCAGTAGTAGAGGTAAGTAGTAACTAAACAGACCTGGTGATTGTGGATATTTTCTCATATCAAAGATTATAGCCTTTTTACTTTTCAATTCGGCTGATAGTTGCCAAAGATCTTTTTCTTGCGGCAGATCCTTATCAAAGAAATTTCCTGCCCTAAACAAAGCAATATCGTCGCCAATATTCTCCATTCCTTTGATGCTTTTTTCGTTTACCCTCTTCTGCACAATATCGTCCTCGATAAGTTTAACACTTTTTTTATTGTAGCGATCCAGCATCACAAGCTTCAGATTTAGATAGGCTTTATCTCTTTTCACCTTTACGTTTAAAATTCCGGTTTCTAAATTGCTAAAAGCAAAAGTATCGCCTCTGTTATTATTAGCAGTGCTTAATTCTCTGTACTTAACAGCATCGTTCGATGCTGGAAGTAATGATGCCCTCTCTTTAAGCCAGCTTGCTATCTTAACTCCGTTAACCGCGACAATTTCATCTCCTGCTTTCAAAGCGCTAACTTTTGCCAATGAATCGTTTAAAAACTTTTTAATTATGATGCCATTTTTACCTGCTTTATAATCAAATGGCGGATGATATCTTACATTAAAAATAGTACTGATCATCTTTAAATTTCCATTTTCTAGCAATTCCAATGCATGTGTATCGTTGATCGCTGAAGCCAACATCAAAATGCTTTTTTCATAGCTTACCCTGTCGTTCGCCTTTCTAAAAATAGGTATCATCGCTGTTAAGGTCTTTTCCCAGTTTCTATCCATCACGTATTTGTAAGGTGAAAGATATTCAACAGCATTCCAAGCTTTGGCCAGCGCTAACAAATTCAATTTTTCTTCGTTAAAAGAATATTTGGCATACGAATCTTCGTTTGGCAGATCGCCTTCAAACCATAAGGATGGAATATAGTGATGTTTACCACTCAGATTAACCTGATTTGACAAAGCCCTTAACTGCTGCATCAAAACAACTGAATATCTCTTACGATTAATCCAGCCATAATCAATATTCTTAAGCAGGTGTTGATATCTATTCAATGTATCGCGGTTGTAGCCATGAGCAATTGCAGACAATGCAGGATCAACTGGCCCTATTACTCCCGACATTAATTGGTTGAATTGTTTTTTATCAGCATTTTTAACCGAATCGATTAATTCTAAGAACACCTTGTCGGCATTAAATTTACCTGCAATGCTCTTTTGTGATTTGTATTTAACTAGCCCCCATACCTGAATAAACCGCTGGATATTCTGATTTTGAATCTTAGCACTCATCTGTTGGGCTTCTACTTTAGGTAGGCTTAGCAATAGGGTGGCTAACAGCAAAACGGCGTTGTATTTAATTGTTTTCATCTATTTATTTTTTGTTTAACAACACAAATGTCAATAACCGAATTAATAGACCAAAAAATGATTGACCAACGCCATGGTTCCATTGATAAGAACCAATTACACAGAAAATCAATCTTGTTTATGAGTTCACAAATCTTGTCAATAAAATTGACCGTTTCGTGTATCTCTTTTCTTGACGTTCTTAATTTAACTTACTTTTAGACCATGAAAAAGCGACTATTCTTTTATCTACATATCGGTTATTGGCTACTTGTACTGCTACAAGTTTTATTGGTGGCCTTAGGTACTGGCGTTTTGGGAACACAATTCGACTGGCGGTTATTCCTCTCCATCGTATTGCCAGTTAAAGCTTTACAAATTGCCTGTTCTGCTTCGTTTTTTTATGTCAACTACCTCTTATTGGTTCCCTATGTGCTAAAAAAAGGAAGCATTATTAAATATATTCTTTCAGTAGTGAGCTGCATACTTTTATTTAGCCCCCTCTATTACCTAATGGAACAAATTGTTTATCCAATCATTGGCTGGAAAAGCTATAGCATGGATCTCGACTTCTTTTTTGCTTTCATTGTGACCTTAGGTGCTAATTTTCTAAATATATTTTTAGGTTTATTGTTGAGTTTTCTGATGGATTGGCGCACCATTCGTGCTGAAAAAGAAGTGGTAGAAAAGGAACAACTCAAAACCGAGTTGGCCTTTTTGAAATCACAGGTTAATCCCCATTATCTATTCAACACCATTAACGATATCTATTCACTTACTCAACAACAATCTGAGGAGGCGCCAGAAGCGCTTCTCAAGCTTTCTGAAGTACTTCGCTATATGTTAAGGGAAAGTGATGATCCACTTGTACCATTGGCCAACGAAATAGATTATCTGAATAATGTAATCGATTTACAAAAAATTGGACAAAAAGGGAATTCACACATTGATTTTAAGGTGGCAGGTAAAATAGAAGGGCAAAAGATCGCTCCATTAATTCTGATCAATTTTATAGAGAACGCATTTAAACATGGCGTTTTTAAAAATAGTGGAGAACCTATCGAGATTTTAATTAATATTGATGGACAGTATTTTCATTTGCACCTTTGCAATAAGATCAATAGTGCCAAAAAAGACAGAACTGGCGGAATTGGTCTAGTTAATGTACAAAGACGTTTGGCCCTGATCTATCCAAACCAACATGAGCTGTTAATTGACCAACAAACCGATACTTTTATTGTTGATTTAAAAATTAACCTTTATGATTAGATGCATCGTTGTAGATGATAAACCATTAGCCATTGATGTTATAAAACATTATATTTCTAAAGTCCCATCTCTTACCTTAAGTTTCAGCACTGTTAATCCATTAGAAGCCTTAAACAAAGTAATTCAAGGTGAGGTAGACCTGGTTTTCCTCGATATACAAATGCCCGAACTCAGTGGTCTACAATTTATGAAAATTGTAAAAGGAAAATGCTTGGTGGTTCTTACTACCGCTTACGCTGAATACGCACTGGAAGGTTACGACAATGATGCGATTGATTATTTATTAAAGCCCGTTTCATTTGAACGTTTTTATAAGGCAGTAGAAAAAGTACAATTGACCTTAAGCGGCTTAGCAGAAACAAACAGACAAAGCACAAGTGCTGCTACAAAGGAAAAAGAGGTGAGCCATATCTTTGTAAAAACAGAACACAAGTTGGTTAGGATTAATGTAGCCGATATCCTATATATCGAAGGCTTACAAAACTATGTCATGATCTATACGATTACAGACAAGGTAATCAGCTTACAGACGATGAAAAAAACCGAAGATCAATTACCTGCAGACCAGTTTATTCGGATTCACAAATCTTTTATCGTAGCGGTAAACAAGATCATAAGCATAGAACGAAACCGCGTAAGCATTGGCGACAAGACAATTGCAGTGGGCGAGGTTTACCGTGAGGCATTTTATCAGGCGATAGCAAATACTTAGCGAAAAAAATAGCAAATCCCAACAAAATAATTTATTTAAGATACTTGGATTTTGAACTACGTTAATTGAAAGAGCGTCTGAAATCTAGGGGCGAGACACTGGTTTTAAGCTTAAAGAGTTTACTAAAGGACTGGGGATGCTCAAACCCTAGTTCATAGGCTATCTCGCTTATCGAAGCCGGTGTTGTCGATAACTGTTCCTTTGCTTTTTCGATCAGATGGTTGTGGATGTGCTGTTGTGCATTTTGTCCTGTAAGTGATCGCAGCATATCACTTAAATAACTCGAACTAACGTTTAATTGCGAGGAAAGAAATTGTACAGTCGGAAGCCCCTGCTTTTGAGGATTTGCTGATCGGAAGTAAACCTGTAAAATGTCTTCTATCTTTTGAAGAAGATCGCTGCTTACTGCTTTACGGGTGATGAATTGCCTGTTGTAGAACCGATTCGCATAATTCAGCAATAGTTCTATCTCGGAAATAACAACGTCCTGGCTGAAATTATCAATCCTGCCTTTTAATTCTTCTTCGATACTTTGAAAAACAGAAATGATCGTTATTTTTTCTTTTTCAGCTAAGTGCAGCGCTTCATTAATAGCATAGGAAAAAAATCCATACTCTTTAATCTTCTTGGCGAGCTCGTAGCCAAGTAAAATATCTGGATGGAAAAGTAACGTATAGCCAGACTGGTCGCTTAAGGGTGTATGTTCTCCGGTAATCTGGTTGGGTGCAACAAAAAACATCCCCCCCTCATCGAAATCGTAATAATGCTGCCCATACTTAAACTTTCCCTGGAAGTTCATCTTATAGGAGATCTTGTAAAAACTTAAAATGTGAGGACTGGGCAGTCTTTCCAAGGGAATGGTCCCCTCAGCATTATTTATTAAACTTACCAAGGGGTGCATAGGTGCCGGCATTTCCAGCGCCTTATGCAACCTTGATAAAGAATCAAATCTGTGGTTAGACATCTTGTTCTTCATACTGCCTGATTTATAATTTACTTTCAATTCTGCCTAGCGCACCCGGTACGCCGTTAAGGGCTTTCTTTGTATCTTTCCAACTTGTATCGCTCGGGTCGAACGTACTACGAATATAGGCAAGAATGCTTTCACATACAAAAGCAACACGCTCTGGATTTTCATCGCTTGTTTCGCGGGCGTCATATCCTGATATGCCACCAAAAATATGTTCTGCGCGAAACACAGTCAACAGATCTTTTGGACCAACGCTTTGATAGAATGCATCTGCACGCCAATTGTCCACATCAGAGAACATTAGGTTTATGTCCTTGTCTCCGTTCACAATAAGCGCTGGCAAAGTCATGGTGCTGAAATTGCCGGCAGCCAATACTGGATAAAGCTGCCTGGCAGCACCATTAAAACCTTCTGGCCCGCCAGATGCACCAATTAGTACATGGGCCTTTAATCTTGGCTCTGCGGCATTAACTATCTTACCTGTTGCAGGATCAGTTACTTCCATGCCGGCTAGCATGGCTACAGTCTGCCCACCCATAGAATGGCCAACTACGGCAACTTTTGCCTTATCGACCCGTTCTGTTAACCCAGGTACTGTAGAAAGTATTTCCTCCAAGTGATCAAGGATAAATTTCATGTCTGCTGGCCGAGAACTCCAAAACAAGGGTGCTTCGGAAAGGGACGGCAAAAGTCCGAGTGCTTTGGAATTTTGATGGGTAGGTTGGATGACTACAAACCCTTTCTCCGCAAAAAAATCTGCCATAGGCCCATATCCTCTGTAAGATGAGAGAAAGTTGGAAGGTCCATGACCATGAGAAATAAGAATCACGGGCAGGTTGCTTCCGCTGGCAGGAGCAGAAACTTTAATTTCGAGGTCTACGTGACGGCCCGCAACTGGTAATACAACCGGACTAAAACTGATAATTGGTGCTTTTGACTTTTTCATTTTTTAATGATTTAAATTTTGATAGAGTACAAAAGTCAGCAACCTTAGATTCCCTGCCGTAGTGAAATCGGGGTATTTCGTAGCCAATTCGGGGAAAAGGATATTCATTTGCGTATTTCGGTAAAAGCATTTCGTTTTTGTTTCTCTTCTGTACCATTTTACGGTATGACATGCGACCATGGAGACTGGATACTTGTTATATATTTTCTAACCGAGGTACTGTTGTTTTATTTATCTATTTTTGCTTCAGAAAAATAAGCCCCGCAGTATCGCCAGTGTTCAACTCAAAGCCGGTAATTTGGCCTTTATTGCGAATAATACGTATATGGTTTAAAAAATCATAATCGGTGAAGAGGTGATCAGCTCCAAATAGGCTAACCTTAACAGGGTCATGGTATTTATCGCTGATCGATAAACCCTCTTTGGTGACCCCTATATCAAAGAATGTTCCCAACTCTTCGGAAACATACCTGCCGGCATACTTATTCAGTTGTGCTCGGAATAAGGGGACTTGGCGGATCCTCTCCATTTCAATTGGGTTTACAAGTACCGGTGAGTTTAACTTTACAACAGCATCTGATATTTTTGGATCTACAGAAAACTGGTATTTCACGGATGACCTTGCCTTCATGTGAAATGACCCCTCGCCCTCAGCTTCCAGTTCTGCATTCCCGTTCACATATAATTTGCCCGATTTTAAATTTACCGATATTTTGTAGCCATTAGCTGCGATGTAGTTCCCGACCCAACTCGAAAGTTCTGTGGAGTCCTTTATGACAAAAACCTGATCATTTCGGGGCGCCGGGGTCTGCAGCTGTTTCTTTTCTGACCTGTCCGGTATGAGCAGCTCGGCTATCTGGTTAATCTTGTTATATATATCGCCGTCACCTCCGTTTCCGAAAACATAGAATCCCATTTTTAATTCCGGATAGATAGCGATGATCGTCCGGTAACCAGCAAGCCCACCATTATGTGTAAGTCGTTTATAACCTCGGTCAGTATTGACATTGATACCCATAGCATAAGGAATGCTAGAGCCATCCTTCAACCTACCTGGTGTTGTCATCAGTTCAATATCCATAAAAGTTCCAGCCCTGGGTTGGTAAAAATTAGCTACCCATTTGGCCATATCGTTTACGTTGGTAAATAGTCCCCCGTCACCTAAGGTATAAACGTTCTGCACGGCATTATGAAAAGATGCGCCGTTCTTCTTTTCATAAGATAGTGCCCTGCCTGTGATCAATTGCGAATGATCTTCTGCGAACGCGCTACTTGTCATCCCTAGCGGCTTGAATATTGCTGAATCGGAATAAGACTTGAAACTCTGTCCGCTTACTGCCTTTATAATTTCTGCAAGCAACACATAATTGGAATTGGAATAGGAAAACTTCTTGCCGGGATCAAAGTTGAGTGTTCGCTGCCTTTTCAGCATCTTTATTGCCAACTGCTGCGTAAGTATCCCGTCACCGCCGAGTCCGTAAAATTGCGCTAGCCCAATATCATCACGAAGGCCACTAGTATGGTTGACCAGGTTTCTGACTGTGATCTTTTTGCCAAAATCACCCATCCAGGGCAAATAGGTATGTATATCTTCATCCAACCTTATTTTCCCCTGGTTCACCAGTAGTGCGGCGGCGTATCCGGCAAACTGCTTGGATACGGAGCACATGTAATAAATGGTGGCGGGAGTATTAGGCACTTTGTTTTCCAGGTTGGAAAGTCCGAATCCCTTGGCATAGACCAATTTATCACCTTGAACGATGCCAGCCGCGCAGCCGGGCATAGTTATATCGTTCCATTTGGTGAAGAGTTGATCAATCTTTAATCGCGTGCTATCGGGCATGATCTGCGCATGCACCATGCTACTGGCTAGGACAACCAGTGAAAATAGTATGTAGTTGAAAGTGAGTTTATTTTTCATATGAATAAAGTATATGTTGTAAAAAGATAAATTTCATAATCTTTGTAAATTGTCGTTGCGTAGTGGGCCTTTCCATCATCCAGTGAAGTGGTCTTCCGGTGTGATGAAGAAGCCTCACTTAGGTCGACCTTTATTTCTTCCTTAGGTTCCAAGGTGTAAAGCGATCCCATTCCCAAGGTGTAAAGGTATCGCCGATGAGTTTCTCCAGTAGTTCTTTAAAAATTCTTTCACCATTACCGCTATTGCACATAATAATGATGCTGATCTTTTGATCTGGGAAACTGATCGTATAATTGCGCCAACAATCATCATGTCCTCCCTTAAAGAATGCAGGTCCGTAAGGCGTTTTGATCACGCCCCAACCTAGACCGTACGACAGCGCTATTTTATCGTCGCGATGAGTGGTCTCTTCCAGCATCGTCGGAAATTCATTGATCGAATGAATACGGATCTGTGGCCGCATCATTTCACGATACACTTTAGACTTTAGTCCCCGTTCATTGAGCACGTAGGCAATAAATCGCGAATAATCGGAGATAGTGGTAAGCATGGAACCTGCTCCCACGGCACTTTGTGAACGCACTTGGCCGCCAGGCTTTCCTTTTTCGTCATAACCAATAGCCGAATTGGCTTCAAATATAGGCTGCCAAACATAGCTTGTACGGTGCATCCCCGCAGGCTCAAATAATTCTTCCAGAGCCATCGCTTCCAAACCTTTGCCTAAGTACAACTCTTCAATTCGCTGAAGTAGCTTAAAGCCTTCACCTGAATATGCATACCGGCTGCCGGGTTCAAAGTATAACCGGTTCCTGAGGGTGGTATCCCGCTCACCGGTTTTTACATTCATCCACCAAACATTTGGCAGGCCTGTCGTGTGGCTTAGGCACATTCGCGGTGTGATCTTCTTCCAGCGTTTATCTTTTTCCAGTTCTGCATAGTTACCGTATTCATGCAGTGGCTTTTTTAAGTACGCTACCAAAGGTTTATCAAGATCGATGAGTCCCTTTTGTACCAGCCGCATGTTTATGAAAGCAAATACCGCTTTACTGAAAGAGGCCGCGTACATGATGGTATTGGTATCCAAAGGGAGGTTCCTTTCTTTATCTTTAAAGCCATATGCCTTTTGATAAGTCACCTGATTGTTGTTGATGATGGCTAGTTGCATACCATCTACCTTTGCGTCAGCCATTAACCGGCGTACTGTGGTATCGATATAAACTGTGGAAATATTTGAACTGTCCAGACGTTTAACCGTAGGGACGCCTTCGTCTATGCATTGTAAACATAAGAGAAAGGCCAAGAATAAGGTAATTATTTTCATAATATAGGGTTATTATTGTAATAAGTTGTTGCTAATTAACAGCGTGTGACAATATCTGAAGATATTATGGTTTGGTTTTATTGCTCGCTGCTAGCATTATATGTGGGCTGAAGCATAATAGGTCCTGATCTTTTTCTGTATGTTCGAGCAGCTCTAGTAGCCTCCTCCGCTTCTCAGGGTCTGCCCAATGACTAAAGAAACTACCGTCCATCCAGGCGATCCCCTCCACAGAGACTAACCGAATCGGTTCAAAACCCGCTTCCTTAAACTCCTCTATAAGAGAGGAGGGCCGGTGATAATATGCCTGTGGCAGCATGCCCGGAAAATTGGCAGGTGGCTGGTGGATACCTGAAGACAGTTCTGTCTTGCACATCTTGAAAATGTCGGGATGATAGATCAAACCACCTTGAAGTGCCGCTACCAAAGAAGCCGTACGGTTGATGGCGAATCCTAAAACGATACCGTCTGGCCTAAGTACCCGACTAGCTTCCTTTAGCGCCGCAATTCGATCTGAACGCTCTTGCAGATGGTACAAAGGACCGTGCAGCATAATCAAGTCCTGGCTCCCATCGCGCAGTGGCAAATTGCGTGCTTCTGCAAGCAGGCACCGAAACGGCTTACTTGTTAGTTTAGATCGCTTTTCTGCTAGTTGAATGTGTTTGGGAACCGGGTCGATCAGCGTAACGGAATGGCCAAGGCTGCCGAGCCACTGGGCGTAATGCCCTGGGCCTCCACCCACATCAGTGATAGAACAGGGCTGATCGAGATAGCCACTGATCAAGATTTTATTACGTTCAAACTCCAGCGGGCCAAGACCCCTGGTCAGTCTGCTTTCTTCCTGTGCTTGCGCGTAGAAAGTTTCGATAGAAGAATCGATAAGATGCATGTTGCTTGTTTAAATATGGACATAGGATTATTTGTCCGGCCTCCGCAGGTTGCCGGTTAATGGCGTAGACACGCCGGGAGATATTTAAACAACAATTGTAATGCTTCGAAAATAAGATTTTAATTAAACATTTACAAATTATTTACTATGATAAGAGTAGCGAAAGTAAAGATGGCTCAAGCGCCAAAAGAAAATAAGAGGAATTCATAGAGGAGACGGAATAATTGATAAAAGTGAATAGCTTTAATTAACTTTCAACACTACTTTCCCTTTCGCTCTTCCGCTCTCCACGTATTTCATTGCATCATTGGTTTGGCTGAAAGGAAATACTTTATCAATAACCGGTTTTATAATTCCTGCTTCAATTAATTCCGTAATCTCCGAAAGCTGTCGCCCGCTGGCTTTCATAAAAAGAAAATCGTAACTGATGTTTTGTTTGTTAGCCTTTTTTCTAACTTTACTGCTTAGCAATCCAACAATAATTTTCACGAACCAAGGTAATTGAAGCTCATCGGCAAACTCGGGTGTGGGCGGTCCGGAAATAGAGGTGATTTGACCACCAGATTTTACTATTTCAAAAGATTTATCTAAAGTTTTGGCATCCTGACTGTTCAGCACAAAATCATAATCGTGAAGAATGTCTTCAAACTGCTGTGTTTTGTAGTCAATGAGCACATCTGCACCCAGACTTTTCAGGAAATCAAAACTTTTTTCGCTGGCTGTAGTTGCAACCGTCAATCCTAGATGTTTCGCAAGCTGGATGGCAAAAGTTCCTACACCGCCAGATCCTGCCTGGATAAAAACCTTATCACCTTTTTTCAGGTTTGCATTTTCTACCAAGGCCTGCCACGCGGTCAATCCCACCAACGGAATAGACGCCGCCTCTTCCATAGTAAGGTTTTCGGGTTTTAATGCCACATCTTCCTCGTTCATTGCAATCTGCTCTGCAAAAGTTCCGAATCTGTAATCTCCAGGTCTTGCGTAAACGGCATCGCCTTCTTTAAATTTTGTAACTTTTGATCCTACTTTAGTAACAATCCCAGCCACATCGTGACCTAAAATAAGAGGTGTTCTATATTTCAAAAATATTTTGAACTCGCCATCTTTGATTTTAGAATCTAAAAGATTGACACTGGCCGCGTGGATTTCCACCAGAACCTGATTCTCTTTGATAACCGGATCTGGCATATCGCTCAGTTGCAGTTCGCCTCCCTTCTTATAATTTTTGATGATAAATGCCTTCATAGTTAATAAGATGATTTAATGTATTGATCAGATGTTTTTGGATTCACCAAACTGAATGCTAATTTAGGGAAAAACCGATGCAAGAAATACATAATTTTGCTATCACCTACCCGAATGGTGTACTTGTTTTTTTCCAAACCTGAAATTAAACCTTTTACCAGGTGTTCAGGTGTTAATTTTTTTCCTGTTCTAGATGCCGTCATTTCTGTATCCACAACGGGCGGAAGAAGTTCAAAAATTTTGAGGTCACTGTTAATAATTCTTAGATGTTCCCGCAAAGCTTTGGTGTAAAATGCAAGTGCAGTTTTGGTAGCAGAATATGTCGCTTCTACCAGAGATGGAACATAACTTAGAATAGAAGTAGTGTTGATAATGGCGGCTTCTTTACGGGATTTTAGCATTTCCATAAAAAGATTGTTGAGGCGGATGATGCCGATGTAGTTGACCTCCATTTCATACCTCGCATTTTTCACGTGATGCTCATTGGCGGCACCCAAATTAATTGGAGCCACGCCAGCACCCGCATTGTTGTAAAGAATATCAATTCCGCTAAGATCTGATACTTTTTCAAAAAGTTTTTGGGCATCCTCTGCGCTGGAGACATCACTCTGAATGGTAATCAGATCCGGAAACTGCTTCTTGGCAGCAATTAATTTATTCTGATTTCTTCCGGTAATAATGACTTTTGCACCTTTCTCCAGAAACTGTCTGGCGGCTTCTAATCCTATTCCTGATGCGCCACCGGTAATCAGAATGGTTTTTCCTTGAATTTTCATTGCAATTATTTTTTTGATAAAAAGTCACTCTTGATTCTACCTAAAGAGAAGCTCTTAATCGGTTAAGAATTGGCTTCTTGGGCTGCTAATTTTGCCATTGCCTCACCTACAGCAGCGGCATATTTTTTCACCTCGCCTACAGGGATATCAAACTGGTCCTTCTCCAATCCAAGAAATAATTCCTCTGCCACTTCTGATGCAGGAATACCGTTGGCACCGCCTATTTCGGCAGAAAATTCGGTATTCACCGTTGGCGGATACAGTTCGTAAATCTGAACATTTCTCTGATCTTCGTACGTGTATCTCAACGCTACAGTGTAGCTGTGCAATGCTGCTTTGGTTGCGCAGTAGGTTGGCAAAAACTTGTGACTACCGTAAACGGCAAGCGAAGAAACATTCACCACAGCGGCAGCCTCTTTCTGCAAAAGGTGCGGCATCATCAATTCTGTGAAATGAATGATGGCGATATAGTTGACATTCATCTCCGTCATTGCTTTTTCGTGCGCATTGGTCGTTTCGCTCAATAAATAAGCAAAGGCAGCTCCGGCATTGTTGATGATTACATTCACCTTGGGATGATTGTTTTTTAATTCTTCTGCCACACGAATTCTGTCTGCTTCCAAAGCAAAATCACCCTGAATTCCTACTGCGCCCGGAAGCTCTTTCAAGGCATTTTCCAAACGTTCTTTATTTCTTCCGTTGATGATGATGTGGTTGCCTTCAGCGGTTAATTTTTTAGCGATGGCTAAGCCAATTCCGGCACTTCCTCCGGTGATGAATACGGTATTTCCTGTTGTTTTCATTTTTTTATTGTTTAAATATTATTGCTGATATTATGATTTTTTTTTTGCGACAGGGATTGCAGCGGCATCCTTTTGTGTAGCTTCAGCGGAACAAAAGATATAGCGGAAAGCCCGCCAGGTCGCCCAAATATTTTTATTGGGTAAGCGTAGGATAATCGGTGTAACCTTTTTCTCCCGGTGTGTAAAAAGTGGGCTGATCAGGCTGACTGAGCGCAGCATTGGTCCTGAAACGTTTTACCAGATCCGGATTGGCAATAAACGGAACGCCGAAAGAAACCAAATCTGCATCGCCGTCCTGAAGCACTTTTTCGGCTGTTTCTTTGTTGAAACCACGGTTGATGATGATGGTTCCGTTGTAAATTTTGCGGAAATGTTTGGCTACTTCCTGTATGGCGTGAGGATTATCTGAAACGTCTGTAAATGGCTCGATGAGATGGACGTATGCTAAATTGTAATCATTTAATCTGTTGACGATGTAATTGTAAAGCTCAATGGTTTCGTCATCGACCAAAATTCCCATAATGCCATTAAGTGATGGGTTAAGACGGACTGCAACCTTGCCTGTATCTGCCACTTTTTGGATGGCATCCAGAATTTCAAACAAAATTCTGGCCCTGTTTTTTACCGAACCACCGTATTCATCGGTTCTGAGGTTGGCATTTTTACTGAAAAACTGCTGAAGTAAATAGCCATTGGCACCGTGAAGTTCTACACCATCGAAACCCGCTTCGAAAGCGTTTACAGCGGCGTTTGCAAAATCTTCTACCGTTCTTTTGATGTCTTCTGTTGTCATTGGTTGCGGCTCTGCCGAAGCTTGAAAACCTGACGCCGTGAACACCTGCTGCTGTGGATTGACATTGGATGGCGCCAAAGGTTTTTTACCACCGTGCAAATCCGGATGAGAATAAGCTCCCGTGTGCCAAAGCTGGGCAAAAATTTTACCACCTTCCTGATGAATGGCTTTTGTAGTCAGTTTCCAGCCTTCAACTTGTTCTTTGGAATAAATGGCAGGAACATTGATTACGCCCACCGCTTCCGGGCTCACGAAAGTACCTTCTGTGATAATGAGACCTGCGGTAGCTCTCTGCTGGTAATATTTAGCCGTAAGTTCTGTCGCTTTATGCTCGGGATTGTCTGATCGGCTTCTGGTCATTGGCGCCATTACGATGCGGTTATTCAGTTTTAGCCCTGCTCGGCTATAACGTTCAAAAATTAGTTCATTTTTCATTGTATCTATAATTTAATTGCTTAAATTTGCTTGCATTATGCAAGTGCAAATATATAAACAACTTTTAATTTGCAAGTAATTTTAAAAATTATTTTTATGAAGGATATAAAAAAGCGGTCAGAGTGCCCTATTAGCAACTCATTAGATGTTTGGGGAGACAAGTGGTCATTACTTATTGTTAGAGATCTCATGTTTGCCAAAGAGTGTACCTATGGAGATTTCTTGAAGTCGGATGAAAAAATAGCAACAAATATTCTGGCTTCAAGATTACAGATGTTAGAAACAAATGGCGTAATTTCCAAGCTGGAACATCCCGATAGCAAAGCCAAAGTTTTATATAAACTAACCCAAAAAGGGGTCGATCTGCTTCCTTTGATTATTGAAATAAACTTATGGGCTGATAAATATTTTACATTGCCAATGGAAAGAAAAGCAATCCTTGAAGAAGTAAAAAAAGACAAGGAAGGTTATATTAGGGAAAAAACAATAGCGCTACTAGAGGATATCAATTAATTGAAAAGCATAAACGATTTTTTAATTCGGTTTAATTTAAAAACATCGAACCAAAAAACGAAGAATTTAAACCCATAACTTACTAATTAAAAGACTGCTACAAAAGTGGGGTGCTAACTTCCTAACTTTTGTCCCGTTAGGGTAAGTAACGGTGCTTAATTCGAACCATTTTGTGAACGAATTGATTGAAATCGGCGGTTTTTCGAAAGTTTTGAAAGAAAGAGATGAATGACGTCTAACTTAGCTAAAAATACAATAAAAAGCATCTATGCCGTAGGTATGCTCGAACCAAAAAATCGCATTTAATTTGTTTAACAATTAACTTAATCTAATGATTTCACCAGTTTTCACAGATTCATCGCAAGCAAAGGCAATTCTTAAACTATTTACAGCGTCTCTAGTAGAATCACTTAAATCAAGGTCTTCAGTAATCGCCTTTAAAAAGAACCGTTGCTCTCTATTACATAATTCCTGATGGTTGGGTTCATCTGTAAGGTCTATCCATTGATCAGATTTAATAAATTCATCATCTAAACCTAAATCTGCAAAATGCACTTTTATGGATTCGGTTTTAGTGTGTGCATCTATATTATCAGAATTACCTTCAGCTCCTGCTTTTTTTGCCATAATAGATACTGAACCTTTCGGGCCAAAAACATCTTTAATAAAAAAAGCATTATCGCTTACCATCGGACCCCAACCTGCTTCATACCAACCGATAGAACCATCCTTAAAACGGATTTGTAATTGCCCATAATTATAATTCCATTCAGGGATATCATCAGTAAGCCTAGCACCAATAGCACTCACTTGGAGGGGCTTTGATTGTGTCATCTGGCACATGACATCGATATAATGTACGGCACAATCTACAATCGGACTTAAACTTTTCATCAGGTTACGGTGTACTGTCCATTTAGGGCCGTGGCTCTGCTGATTGAGGTTCATGCGCATCACCAAAGGTTTCCCCATTTGTTGAGCCAGTTCGGTAAATTTTTCCCACGAGGGATGGTAGCGAAGAATATATCCTACAAGCAATTTTTTATTGGCCTTTTTAGCTGCTGCTGCAACGTTAATAGCACCTTCTACACTATCTGCTAATGGTTTTTCTATAAACACATGGCAGCCACTTTCGAAAGATTTTACGGCATAGGGTTCATGTGTCTCTGGATAAGTAGAAATGCAAACAGCATCTGGTTTAGTGATGGAAAGTGCCTCATAAAAATCGGTATACAATTGATATTGTCCCCCTAGTTTTTGGTTAAGCACTTCCTTACTTTTTCCGGTAGAAACCAAGCCACATATCTCAAAACCTGGCAGGGTGTGATAAGCTATTGCGTGGGAAGCTCCCATATTGCCACACCCTACCACCAATACTCTTAAATTCTTATTTTCTACTAACATAATAAATCTTAAACACCCAAAGTCCAACCTTTGCGGTATTCGCGTTTCACAAATTGATTTACTTCATCAAAATTAGTCACTTTCATATTTACTTTGTCCCAAAGCATTTTAATATCCCTGCCCGGATAGCTCACTTTTCCTGCTGCATCTGTGCGCTGCACATCAATTCCCCTAATGGCTAAATTGGCAATCAATAACGTTTCGGTTAATGGCCCAGCAGTTTCAAATGGAGAACTCAATGCTATCTTTCCATATCCAGCAATTGCGGCTTCGGCAAACTGGGTATAATGTCCTTCTTCTTGATTAACAATACGTGGGATAGTGATTTTAGTTTGATCTGATTCGTTGCGAGACAATGGCAACAGCTTTGGGTTTTTACCATAGGTTTCGCAAATCATTTTACCTTTTGTACCGATAAAAAGTACGCCGTTATCACCAAATTTTTCATTTGGCCCCAATTCTTCCGGACGCTCAGGCTTAATTCCACCATCCATCCAATGCAACCGAACCTCCTGTTTGGTTTTCGCTGTTTTAGCAAAAGTTAAAATAACATGACTTGATGGCGGGCAGCTTTCTGGCAAATAGGCACGCTTAAATTCGTCTACATAAACGCTCCCTACACTGCATTCTACACTGATTGGTGTATCTAAACCTAGCACGCTAAAAGGTGGTTCTACCAGATGACAGCCCATATCGCCGATGGCACCTGTACCATAATCCCACCACCCTCTCCAATTAAAGGGAACCAATTTATTTATATACTCTTTATATGGAGCACTGCCCAACCACAAATCCCAATCGAGTTCTTTTGGAATTTCGGCTTTTCCTGTTGGCCATGAAATTCCTTGAGGCCATACTGGCCTGTTCGTCCAACAATAAACCGTGTGTACTTTACCAATTTTACCTGCATCATACCATTCCTGAAGCCTTCTAACCCCATCGCCAGACGCACCTTGATTACCCATTTGTGTAACCACTTTATATCGATTTGCCGCTTCGCTCAACATCCTTGCTTCGTAAATATCGTGCGTTAAGGGTTTTTGTACGTATACATGTTTACCCAACTGCATAGCAGCCATCGCTATCTGTGCGTGGGTGTGATCTGGTGTAGATACGGTTACGGCATCAATATTTTTACCTTCTTTATCTAATAATTCGCGATAATCTTTATAATACTTTGCTTTAGGGAAGCTTTTTAAGGAATTAGCAGCTCTTCTATCATCTACATCACATAAAAATGCAACATCTGTTTTGCCCCCTTTAACAATACTCGCAATATCGCTCTCTCCTTTTCCACCTGCACCTATACCTGCCAATTGTAACCGATCGCTAGGTGCCAAAAATCCAGCTCCACCCAGTACATGGCGAGGTACAATCATAAATCCAGCCGCTGCAAGTGCTGTTGTTTTAATAAAGTCTCGTCTAGAATTTTCGCCTTTCAAATTTGCTTTATTTGCTTTCATTGTTTAAACTTAGGATATTACTTATTTCTTTTTACCTGAAGCCTTAACTTCTGTCTCTTTTTTGCTTAAGTCTTTAATTCTAATATTTCTGAATTGAACTGGAGAACCATGGCCAAGGAAACCAATATGTCCGCTTTCGCGTAATAATCCTGGGTGCTGTTGGTGATCTGGCGTACCATTTTTCTTAAAGGGCTCAATATCGCCATCTAAAATTACGGTCCCATTTAAGATTACTTTAATTTTCGATCCTTGGGCAATTACTTCTTCATAATTCCACTCGCCAGTTGGCTTTAAAAACCCTCGTTTCGCAGCAATTGTACCATACACCGATCCGTGGTATTGATATTCTTTCAGATTCTTATAAATTGGTGCTTCATTATCTAAAATCTGCAACTCCATACCCACATACGCGGCATCGCCTTCTAATGGCGCTCTTATGCCTAAACCATTATTTGCGCCAGGTGTTAATTGAAATTCGAAACGGTACACAAAATCGCTAAACTCTTCTTTTGTGAATAAGTTACCACCAGATCCTTTACCAGGTTTTGGTCTAATGGCAATGTTTCCGTCTTCGATAACATAATCGGTAGTATTACCGGTCCAACTGTGCATATTTGTTCCATCGAACAATATTTTAAACCCTTCTTTTTTCTCTTCTGCGCTCAGTTCAAAAGGTTTTGGACGAGGTAGTTCTTTAATATAGATATCACGGTAAGCTACTGGAGAGCCATGTGCTTGCAATTCAATCTGCTCCTCTGCAAAAATCGGCAGGCTTCTGTCCCAATAGTTCTCTAAGATTACATTGTCGGTAACCAATTGCCCATTCAGATAAACCGTAACGCGGTCGCCCTTCATTAGAATACGGAAGGTATTCCATTCATCCAGCTTATTATCGGCTACTTTGAGTGGTTTGCTTTCGTTCGTTTGATTATTATACAAACCTCCTGAACCTACTTGCGCACCAACCTTAGTGCGGGCAAGATCCCAGATTTGCACTTGCGGTGTGCCACGTAAATAAATACCAGCGTCGCCCTCTCCTTTTTTATCGTCAATAATTTTCCAATCTACCAACATTTCAAAATCTCCGTATTTTTTAACGGTAGCGAGATTATTACCACGGCTTTGAAATTGAAGTTCACCATTGATTACTTTCCAACTGTTTTGCGCTTCGGCATCTGCTTTGATTTGTGCATCTGCCAAAGCTTTTTCTTCCATTTTCGACCTTTTTATTGGATCGCCAACTAGGCCTTTCCAGCCCGATAAATCTTTGCCATTAAACACTTGTACAAAACCTTCACCAGTTTTCATTTCTGAAATATACTTGCGCATTCCTTCCTTCTGATAGCCTGCATCGCCTCCTGTAATTACAGCAATTGTTTTATTCAACAAGCCTTTTACGATATCGCCCTCATACGTTCCTGCCATGGTGATGTTCATTACTGCATTTGCTGCCGCCTGTTGTAAGTCGGTATCTTCTAAATACTGACCAGCAAATACAATGGCATTAAAGCACTTCGCTTGTTGTAAGTCTTTAAGAATTTGTAGCTGTTGTGCAGTGGTTTTGGCCACAGCCATGGCATTGCGCAGTAATAATAAACGTTGCTCTGCAGTATACTTTGTATTTCTTACCAAACCTAAATAACCCGAAATCGCTTGGTTCAAAAAGTCTGGATTGGCGGTTGTACGCGCAATGCCAATTAGGGTTTCTATTGATCCAGCATCAGTCCATAAAGAAAGTGCTTCAATTGCGGCTTTCTTAGTAGCTTCATCACCTGTGACAAAAGCTTCTGACACTGCCTTTAAAGATTTCGAACCGCCTAAACTGGCCAAAACCTTGTAAAACAACGATTTTTTATCTGCCGATGTATTGTTTATTTGTTGAAGAATAGCATTGGTTTGCCCCTCTTTATCAGCTGTTTCTTTTAGAGCGGCAATAATCGCATCTTGTATGGCTATAAGTTCAGTAGCATCTGTAGTTTTAGCTAAGAGCTCAAATAATTTTGTGTTATTTTCAGCTACTACGATGTGCTTTAAGGAAAGAAATGCTGCTTTTCTAACTGCTTCATCTTTACTATTTAATAGTGTATAAATAACAGCGGTTTGACTTGTTGCCGCACGGGCTGCTAAGATATTAATCAAGGCAACTTGTACTTCCGGTTTCGCCATTGGAATATAATCTCCAACTTTAGCCGGCATGCTATCGCCTTTTATCCTTAAAATACCATTGGAAATCGCTGCAATATCTGTAGCACTACCTTTTTCCATTAATTTCAATAAGTCGGCCAAAACCTCATTTTGTCCCAGTTTCACAGCAGCATTAATAGCAGCTAGCTTTACTTGTTGATCATCACTTCTAATTAATTTAAGTACTGCAGGCAAAGATGATTTGGCATTGCTATTACCCAACATAGCTAAAATAGACACCTGAGTTGGCGCATCAACCTTTTTTAACTGTTTTATCCAGGCCAAACTATTGCTTTCATTTATTCCATCTGCAGCAAATTTAACCGCAGCTGCTCTAAACTCGAACTGTTTATCGGCCATAGCAGCAAGTAATGCTTGCTGGTTATTTTGTGTTGCAGCAAGCAATTTTAAGGCAGCAATGCGCTCATTTACCTGGTCATCGCCTATTGCCTTTTCTAATATTGTTTTAGCAATTGTTTCTACACCATTTTTATCTACTTCGACGGTTTTCTCGGCATACATCAATAAAGCTGCAACTGCATTGGTTTTATCGTATTTATACCCAGCTTGTTCAGCGGCTTTCACTAAGATTTCTTTAGAAGAAGCATCGCCAATATTAGCTAAGGAATTCAAACTTACCCTTATCAATTCTTTATCTGTTCCGCTTGCAAATGGTGCAATAGCTACAGCTGCAGCTTTGGCCTTGCTGTGGGCTAGTGCAGCTACAATGGTCATTTTAACTTTCCCTTTAGCCTTGGTTAAGCCATTAATCAATGTGTTTGTGGCTAAACTCGTGCCTATTTTTGCTAGTGCCCTCGATGCTTCGTCGGCCAATTGCTCGTCGGCAAGGTAACTTGCTAAATAAGGTACCGCAGCATCATTTCCCACTAAATCGAATTGACTAATAATAAATGCTTTGCTCTCTTTATCAGTTAATTTAGTTAATGCTGTGCAATAAGCTCGAATTGCTATTTCCCTTAAATTCTGCTGGCCATTTTTAGAAACGTAGGCGGTAAAGCCACCAACAGCATACTCAATTAGTGCATTATTTCCTTTTTCGGAAGCTGTTAAACCAGTAATTAGGGTTACATATCCTTCTTCACCTAAACTAGCCACTTCTTTCATGTTGCGTTCTAATTGTTGGGCACTTTGGGCAGGCAATTGCGCCAATAAATCGGCAATACGTGTGGTGGTGGTTCTTTCGTCTTTTTTATCTTGAGCTAGCGTTGTTAAGGTACATAATGCAATTAACAGCGCCATTACTATTTTTTTATTCATAACTGTTTGTATTTTTGGAAGGTTTTAAATAGAATATGGAGCACGCATTACCGGATTGATTAGTCTGTTAGCAGCTTCATCATCTACGAACTCTTGTTTTACAGGGTCGAACTTTAATGATCTTCCCAATCTAAGGGCAGCCAAACCAATATTTACAATATTGCATGACCGGTGACCATTCTCTTCATTCAAAGCGAATTTTTTTCTTGTTCTCACCGATTCCGAAAACTCTACAATCTCTGGATCAGGATCAGGGAATTGTGCCAATTTACGTTCGAGATCTGGAATGTCAGATTTAAAACCTGGATATAATTTACCTTTCGGGCCTTCTATATAGGGCACATTGGCATCTTTACCTTCGCCATCCAAAATAATCTGACAACCATCAGCATATGTATACGTTATTCTACGCCAAATACCTACAGCATCGGTATGCTGTTGTGGTGCATCAACTTCTACAGAAATTGGACTGGTATTGTCTTTACCTAAAAAATATTGTATCGGATCAATATAATGTTGTCCCATATCACTTAAGCCACCACCATCATAATCCCAATATCCTCTAAATGTTTGGTGAACACGATGTGCATTGTAAGGTTTGTACGGTGCTGGGCCTAACCAAGCATCATAATCTAGTTCTGCAGGTACCGGCTGAGGGTCTAAATGATCTTTGCCCACCCAGTAAAACTTCCAGTCGTAGCCAGTATGTTTACTTACTGTTACTTTTAAAGGCCAGCCTAACATCCCGCTATCTACCAATTTTTTTATTGGTTTTACCGTGGTTCCCATCCCGTAAAAAGTATCTTTAAATCTAAACCAGGTATTTAACCGAAACATGCTACCATATTGTTTTACAGCCTCAACCACTCTTTTCCCTTCACCAATGGTATGTGTCATCGGTTTTTCACACCAAATATCCTTCCCTGCTTTTGCGGCATCAATAGCCATTAAGCCATGCCAGTGTGGCGGGGTAGCGATGTGCACAATATCTACTTCAGGTAATTGTATAAGTTCTCTATAATCACTAAATGTTTTTACCCCGTTGTCTAACATGCTAGCTGCTTGTTTAAGGTGGTTCTTGTCTACATCGCAAATGGCTACTACCTGAGTACCCTCATAGCCAAAATGGCCCCTTCCCATAGATCCAACACCTATTACGGCTTTGGTTAATTTATCACTCGGTGCTAGATAGCCATGGCCTCCTAATACATATCTAGGCACAATGGTAAATGCAGCAATGCCAATGGCCGACTTTTTTATAAAATCACGTCTGGCGTGCTGTTCTTTTTGTGGTTCTTCTTTAGCTTTCATTTGTGTTTGGTGTGATAAAAACAATGCGGTTTGGTTCTAAAAAGCATTATAAGTGCCAAAACGTACGGTTTTATTGATCTGGTTAGATTAAATATTACGTTAATGTTAGTAAGAAATAATTGGAAACACAAAACATTATCGATTTATTCATCAATCAGAAAAACTTTAATAATTTTTTAATGAAAGTTCTGTACATTTATCAAATTGTATAATTAATAGAATGAACCTTACCTTATTTAATAAATTAATCAGCCACCGAAGTGAGAAGCAGCTTACTAATGAGTATAAATTAATAAAGCATCTTTTTAACATCGGCGCATCTTCAGTTTCCGCACTCTGCGAAATCATGGACATGAGTACTCCAAGTGTGTTGAAACTCCTTAATGGATTAATTGATGAGGGTTGGGCAGAAAAGAAAGGCTATGGCGTATCTATTGGTGGACGAAAGCCAGATCTTTATCGCTTAAAGGATAAAAAAATTCTGATTTTATGCATTGATATCCAGTTATTTCATACCAAGATCGCTGTGATAGACAATTATTATAATTTTGTGCTAGACGTTAAAACTATTGCGCTTCCCATTTCTAAGAGCAGAACAGATTTTTTTACGATTTTACATGCACACATTCAAGATTTTTTAAAATCTGCATGCATTCAGAATAAGCAATTGATTGGTTGTAGCGTAGGCATGCCTGGTTTAATTGATACAGAAAAAGGGGAAAATCATAGTTATTTTTTAAGTGACGGTGAAAATATTTCTTTAACTGCTGCATTTGAAAAAATGTTGAATATGCCTGTAGCTATTCAAAATGATGTAAATGGTTCGTCGATAGCAGAATTTACACAAGGCATGGCTAAGGGCAAAAAAGATGTGCTCGTGTTATTAATGGATTGGGGCGTTGGTTTGGGAATTATTATGGACGGTAAACTTAGGCAAGGCACTTGTGGGTTTTCAGGAGAATTGGGCCATATTCCTTTTGTTGAAAATGGAACTTTATGTTACTGCGGCAAACATGGCTGTTTAGAAACCGTTGCCTCTGGAAACGCTTTATCAGAAATGGCTAAAGAAGGAATTTTATCTGGTAAAAATTCGATGCTTAACAAACTTACAAACGAGGAACTACAAAGAATAGAGCCAGCTGTAATTATTCAAGCAGCCAATAAAGGCGATCAATACGCCATTCAGTTGCTATCAAATGTAGGTACATATATGGGAAAGGGAATATCAATGCTCATCCAGCTTTTTAATCCTGAATTGATTATTTTAAGTGGCAAAATTGCCGAGGCAAAGCAATACATGACGCTGCCGATGCAACAAGCCATAAACATGTATTGTATGACCCAAATTAGAGAAAAAACAACCATTGTCTCTTCCGAACTTGGCGAAAACTCCAGGTTACTTGGATACGCTGCAACAGGAATTGATTATTTTTTAGACTGCTATATCAAAAAAATTAAAAGCAAAGGTTAATAAGAATTTAGTCTGGCGCACAATCAGGATTAGTTTTTGTACCATCAACCTTTGAATGGTTTTTATCCCTAGTAGAGAAGCTTGAAAGTTTACTACTAGGGATGTTTTGCCCAAGTGAAAAATAATCACCAATATTGCATCTATTCTCAACTATTTTATGAAATAAATGTTCTCCTTCTAAAACGTGCCTTATCATTTCAAGGCAATTCATTGCGTTAATGTCAAGACGCCAAAAAAATAATTTTCTGGTGTAATTCCTGTCTATAGTTTTATGCCTCTTCTTCTGATTTCCTCAAAGTTTAAGATTAAGATATCAGTTTGTGTCATGTTTTAAATTTTTGTGTTAATACCGCTTTACAATAATCGAATAGCGATTGGTTTAGAAAAAGCAGTTATAGTAGGAGAAGTTACCAAAGGAGGTGCCAACCGAACCAAACGAATTATCCTAAACGAAGAGTTTACAATATCGGTTCCGTATATTCAGGCTATTCATCCAATAACAAAAACCAATTGGGAAGGGAAAGGTGTACAACCGGACATTAAAACAAGTGAAAAAGCTGCTTTTGTAAATGCTTATATAGATGCGATAAATAAAACTGCTAAGGGCAATAAAAATGTTCTTTTAAATAAAATTGGCTATGCATTTTTAAAGGAAAATTCGGCTTACAATGCCATAGAGGTATTTCATGAAAATGTAAAGCAGTTTCCAAATAATGCCAATGCTTGGGATAGTTTGGGTGAAGCTTATTTTATAAATAACGATAAAGAAAATGCATTAAAATCGTACCAAAAAGCTTTAGAACTGGATCCGAATTTGTCCTCCGCAAAAGAAATGGTTCAGAAATTAAAAAGTCATTAAATAAAAACTGACCAGTGGTTTAGTTGCCGTTACGTACTGCTTAGGCAACGGCAACTAATTCATTTTTTAGCTTTTATTTAGTAGCTAATCCATGCTATTCACTTGTTCAAACAATTCAGGAATCACTTGTTTTTTCGAAGCGGGTGTTACGTCTCTAAAATACTGAAGTAGATTTAGCGTGGTGGCATAGCGATTTGGCTTTTTCGGATTGTTAAAAGAATGCCAATCACTCAGAAAATGCTGTAAGGCTTTGTTCATATTCTCTTCTCCAATATGTTGCTGTAATTTGTACATCGCAAGTGCTCCTTTGTTGTAGTAGAGGTGTTCTTCATTTTCAACCAATGCCAACGGTAGCTCTTTCTTGTTAGCCTTTAGCTTAGCCTCTTCATATTCATCTAATTGGAACTTTAAAAATTGCTTAATTTTTTCATTGGGATATTTTTCTTTAAGCACCATCATAGCCGAATACTGCGCCAATGTTTCCAAAATCATATTTTGTCCCTGTACATTTGCCGCTTCCAATTGTAGTCCCCACCATTGGTGCGCCACTTCATGGGCAGTAACATAAAATGCCATGTCTACATCTTTTTGATCATCAATATCCATTACAAAACCTATCGCCTCAGAAAAAGGAATGATGCCCGGCAAAGATTGTGCAAATGATCGATACCTTGGAAACTCTACAATACGTAGTTGTTTATATTGGTACGGACTGAAATATTTGCTGTAATAATTTAAGGACATTTTCATGGATTCCATCATACGCTTTAGGTTGTATTCATGACCTTGGTGGTAATAAATTTCTAGATCGACAGGCTCTTTTGAAATGTTACCTAACGGGATACAAGTATCTCTCATCACCTCATACCGCCCTGATATAATTGGATAAAAGTTAATGATCTGTTGATTGGTTTTGTAATGAAAATAATTGCGACCATCTTTGTTCCATTTAGCCACTAAATCGCCAGAGCTGAGGGCTATTTGTGGCGCTTCGGTACCAATCACTATCTCTAAAATGGCACCGTCCGAATCACTTCCACTACGGGCATTTACCAGCTCGTGTACATCATCACGTTTTGCTTTCGCAAATCGTGGAGCTAAGCCAAAATCTTTTCGATCATCCTCATCTTGTAGTTCATATTTTTTCTGATAACCAAAACTCGGTAACACCGCATTATCGAAAAAAGTACCGTTATCAACTACATCAATAGCAGAATTATCAGTTTCGAAACCCTTCGGCTGCAAGGTCTGTTTAAAATTCATTTTCATCGTCTCACCAGGAGCTAAGGCTTTGATCAATTGATAAATGGTATAATGATATTTCACATGGCTGTTATTTGTTATCGTTTTCCTGTCAAAATTTACATCCGCTAGTTCTACGTTAGATTCCAGCAGTTTCTGTACATGAATTTCGTGAATGGGCATTTGAGATGTATTGGCAAGCACATAATGACCTGAAATTTGATATGCTCTTCGAGATGGGAACAAATCAACTTTTAGCTTGATGGCAGTAATTTTTGGCTGTGGAATATATTCAAATTGCTTTAACGTCTTTTCGTAGCCAGCTCTAAAATTAACTTGTTCGCTTTTAGTCCAAAACTCATTTAATACATTGGTATTGTAAAAAATATAACTTCCAACACCGATAAAAAATGTTAGACAAACTAAACTGAAAATTCTCAAAGTTTTTCCCATTTGCCTTTTTCCGCTTGTCCATCTTTTGCCCAAACCTGTTTCATTTCCCTTAACCATTAAAATACTAGCAGCGATTAACAGTAGCGTACCAAACAATACCCAATAGGTTTTTACCCAGAGATAGGCAGTCAAAAAGTGCCCATAACCGTTCATATCAGAATAAGAGGCCAGTGCTTGTCCACCAAAGTTAAGTAAGCCATGTTCCAAACCAAATACCCCAATGGCTACATTGATGATCGCAAATGCGATAGTGGCAAGCATCCCCATAAACTTGTTTCGGGTAAGTGCCTGAAAGAACATAGCTGCAAAAGTGTACAAAGCTAAAAATGGAAGTAGTTCTAAGAAGAAACCGAAAAAATAAACATCCAATTCGAAGCGATAATAGCCATTTAAGATTTGAAACAACACACCAGCTACAATGAGCGAAAGCATCACGATGGTATAAATAAGTAGCAACCCCAGAAACCTGCTAATCACATTTACAAAACTAGAGAGCGGTGTGGCATCATGAATGAGATCAAGCTTCACATCCTTTTCCTTCCACATAATTTCGCCAGCATAAAAAACCAAAATGATCATGAAAAAGTAAATAGACATCTCCCGCAATTCTTCTATAATGAAATAGGTAGTTGGATAGCTATCTACACCATAAGAAGTCCCTAGACTTACCGAATTAATTAGGATAATCACAAAGCAACACAGAATAATGGCCCAGAAGGAAATCAGCTTAAGAATAGATACGCTATGAAACCAGGCATTGAGCAACAACTGCGCAAACTGAGCCCTAATATGGTAAACAGGCGTAACCGGGGGTATAGTCTTAGCGAAATAAACCAATGAAGAGTTCACTTTTTTCTGCTGTTTTTTATGGAAAGCCTTGTCATTTACCACCACTAACTTAAACTTGATGTAGCCAATCGTCAATACTGAAAGACCTACAGCCAGCCAGAAAAGTTTGTTGAGCAGCATTACACCAGAAACTGGAATAAGCAGGGCGTTTCTATCGGCTACCGACCAGCCTTTAGTGGCTTTGGTTAAAGTAGTAAGCGAAAAAGGATCGAATACAGCCTGCAGGATTTCGTTAGTAATGCCTTTGGTAAGCATAAATAACACAAAAATGACTACTCCCTGTGTGTATACTACCAATAAGTTTTTACTGAGTGCACCCGTTGCAAAAAACACGGCAGCACCAAAAAACAAGGTAGGTAAAACCACCCACAAAAATGGCTGCAAGTAATTTATCAATTGAAAAGGCATAAATTCCTTTGGATCATTCCAAGGCATAAATTCGCCCAGCATCATACCCCAAAGCAAGGCACTAAAAATAAAGAGCAGCACCACAAGAGAGCCTAAAAAACGACCCAATAAATAATCTTTTTTGGAGATTGGATTAACATAGATCAGTGAAGTCACATCATACTGAAAATCACGGAGCACCGGAACGCCCATAATCATAGAGGCAATAATCATCGATAAACCTGTAATTGCTCCCATAGATTTAGCAATTACCAATGGAGAATTCTTCTTAACTAATCCCAAATCAATTCCCTGAAAAACAAATTCAATACCTACAAGCGAGAACAAAAAAAGCAATAAAAAGAAAAAATAGGTTTCAGGTCGTTTTAATCTGTATTTAATTTCGAATATGAAAAATTCGTATAGCATGGTGTGTTGAGATTAGGCGTTAAAAATTTGAGACATATAAACATCTTCCAAGTTGGCTTCAATAGGTTTGAAGCCTGAACCCGGCTGTGTATCACTAAGCACATGAATAATTTGGTTTCCTAAGTACAAGCGATCACTAATGACTTGGTATTCGGTTTTGTATTGTTCCAGTTCATTTTTTTGTATGGTTTTCTCATACAATCGTCCCTCCAGGCTTTCCATAATTTGTAAGGGATTTCCCTGAATAACAACTTTACCTTTGTTGATAATGGCCATCCGAGGGCATAGTTCTTTCACATCATCTACAATATGTGTAGAAAGAATTACGATGGTATTTTCGCCCACTTCACTTAATAAGTTATAAAACCGATTACGTTCTACAGGATCTAATCCCGCTGTTGGTTCGTCGACAATTAGCAATTTAGGGTTGTTTAACAATGCTTGCGCAATACCAAAACGCTGCTTCATCCCTCCAGAAAATTCTCCCAGCTTTTGTTTGCGCACCTCGTACAGGTTTACCCTATTTAACAGTGCATGTATAATTTCTTTACGCTCATTTTTATTGATAATGCCTTTCAGTACCGCCAAATGATTCAGGAGCATTTCGGGAGATAAGGCTGGGTAGACGCCAAATTTTTGTGGCAAATAACCCAATACTCTTCGCAATTCATTTGGCTGTGCTAAAATATCGATGCTTCCCAATTGAATACTTCCACAGTCGGCTTCCTGTAAAGTCGCTATGGTTCTCATTAATGTAGATTTACCTGCGCCATTCGGTCCTAATAAGCCAAACATCCCTATGGGTATTTGTAGCGATACATTTTGGAGTGCTTTAACGCCATTTTGGTACGTCTTAGAAAGATCAGTTATAATTAGTTCGTCCATGATTAATTTAATTTTCAGCCAATATTAGGGTGAATAAAATGGATAAATAAAGCATTGGGATAGATAGATTGTGGGCAGGTTTGAATGACTAGTATGAAGTGATAAAAGCACTTGACCACTGCCAGAAGCACGTTCATCACAGCTAAGCATACATCTGTACCAACTCCTAAATCGCTTAGATTTTTGTTTAATTTTGTAGGATGACCATCTTAAAAAAACGCTTAAATAGGCAATTTCTTAAAAGGCTAGTGCCTTACTTTTTCATTACCACAACCCTTTTAATTGTGGTTTTTAATGATTTTTTTGGGAAGGAAGAAGATTATCATGTATACATTCTGCTATTTTTCATGTCGATGACAGTATGGATGATCCGCTGGTTAATTATTCAGATCAAATATATACTCCGCCTCAAAAAAGATAAAACCCAAGCAGAATTATTGCACCTGAAAAGTCAGGTTAATCCGCACTTTTTTTTCAATACCTTAAACAACTTATACGGACTTGTAGAACTAAACCCCACCAAAGCACAGCAGTTAATTCTTAAACTATCTGACATGATGCGTTACAGTATTTATGAAGGACAAAATGATTGGGTTAGCTTGGCAGATGAAATTACCTACCTTGAAAATTACATGGATTTGCATAAAATGCGCTACCATAAAGAAATCTCTATTCGCTTTGATGTAGCTGCAGAAGATCGGAATATAAAAATTATGCCATTGCTATTTATTATTATGGTAGAAAATGCGTTTAAACACGGGGTAGAAAAATTGAGGAAAGATGCATTTGTTTATATTCGCTTAAAGTCTACCCTAAAACATGTTGAATTTGAGATTGAAAACAATTTTGATGCCGAGGAGACAGTTGCAAACCCGGGCATTGGCCTGAATAACCTAAAAAAACGACTAGAATTGGTTTATTTTAAAAAACATGAATTAGCAATAGCTACCAGCCAAGCCGCTGTTTACAAAATTAGCTTAAAACTTACTTTATGAGTGTAAGATATATGATTGTTGATGATGAATCTGTGGCACACGACATCATCAAAAAGTATTGTGCGATGTTGCCCAACATGCAGTTGATGAAGGATTGCTACGATGCCATTGAAGCCATTGAATACCTCAATCATCATACCGTAGATTTAATTTTTTTGGATCTTAACATGCCAAAGCTAAAAGGATTTGAGTTTTTAAAAACTTTAGCTTCGCCACCTCAAATTATTGTGACCACTGCCTACCAAGAATATGCGATTGAAGGTTATGAATTAAACATTGTTGATTATTTACTCAAACCCTTTTCCTTCGAGCGCTTTTTGAAGGCGATTAATAAAGCACGTACAGCAACACCAAAACCAGCCGTTGGCATAATTAGTGAAGTTAAAGATGAAAAGCAGGAAAGGTTTTTTCTCCGCAGCGATAACAAACACATACAAATTGTACTTGATGATATTTTGTTTGTAGAATCTTCGGGCAACTACATCAATATTGTGTTGAAAGAAGAAATCATTACCATGCGTGGTAAATTAGCAACTGTAAAGGAACTTATGCCTGCGCTGCATTTTATTCAAGTACACCGATCTTTTATGGTGGTGCAAAAGCACATCAAAAGCATAGAAGGCAATCAGATTTTTATAGATAATTATACCGTACCGATTGGAAAATTTTTTAAGACGCACATAGATGGTCTTTTAAAAAAATAGTATGTATAGGCTAATTAAACAGCCTTAATAATACCCATCCTGTATAAATCCAATGCTTTTTGTAAAATACGCTCTATTGTATTTATGGGTAAATCTATGTTGGGATTAACTCTAAAAATCTTCATTCGTGAACGGTTGCCTTTTGCTAATTCAGGGTGATTAAGATATTTTCCTTCTACCAAAAGCAAATAAGGCTCTTCTGTTTTTTTATCTACCCACAAATAGCAAAACATTTTTTTCCTATAACAGAAGCAGGGCATTCCCCACTTCTGTGTTTCTGTAATATTTGTATCCTGGTTGAGAATAATATCCCGTAAGGCAAATAAACAACTCTTGTTTGGCTCTTCTTTATTCAAATAAAAGTGATGTAGTTGCTCGTTCATTTTTATCTATTTTACCGCAATTAAAAAATCTATTTCTGCAGCTGTTGGATTTTGTGCTTTTTCGCCAAACACTTCAAAATCGGCAGTAAATGCTCTGTCTAGATCCATTTCCCAAATTTCTAACCATTTATTAATGATCAAATCCTGCATCAAATCTCCCTTAGCAGAGAGTTTGATATAGTTTCCACCGTCAAAAGATTTGCCTATCATCCCCTCTGGTATAGTTTCTAAATTTGCGACCTTACAACCCAAAATTGTGGTATAAGGTTTCGTATGGTCGCTTTCGTAGTCGGTATAAATGGAATATATGGTATGGTCAATTTTGTTTGGGATTGCCTCCAAAATTTTGTCGCTGATAAATCTGCTCCACAAAGCCGAGATATCTTTTCCTGCCAGATTATTTTCATTTGTAGTGCGTACCGAAATGCCAATTACTTTAAAAGGCTCAATGTTTACTCTGTTCATTTTTAAACTATTTTTTGTTGAACCACAAAATTAGTAATGGATAATGACAGCCCTATGTCAAGGGTAGTGAAGCATATTTTTCTTTACAGATTTCAAAATATTCTTCTAAGGTCATTTGGTGGGGTTCAAACTGTTCGTTAAGCGTATTAAGATTTTCTATTCTATCCAGTCGAAATGCTCTGAAATCACTCCTCAATCGGCAAAAAGCAATGAGTAACCAATTTTCTTGCGTGCTGTAAATAGCAAAAGGTTCAATGGTTCTTTCAGTTGTTTGGCCATTATCCAATGAACTATATTTTATTTTAACTAGGTTAAAGCTGGTCAAAGCCAGTTGAATTGTTGATAAATAGTTGCTTGTTCGGTCGTTGCCTGAGTTTTGCCTAAAAACAATTCTATCGGAAAGCAAATTTGCTTTGTCTTTGGTATTGCTGCGTAAAACAGATTTTACTTTGTTAATGGCTGCTGTATATTCCTTTACAAAAGAAGCATCTTTATTTTTTAAGATGAGTTTTTCGGCTGTAATCAATGCATTAGCTTCACTTTCGGTAAACATCACGGGTGGAATTCGGTAACCTTCCATTAAAGTATAGCCTTTTCCTTCTTCTGTTAAGATAGGAACTCCAGCTTGCTGCAATGCTTTGACATCTCGATAAATTGTCCTGCCACTTACCGAAAATTTGTTGGCCAATTCCGAAGCTGTCAAAAGTCGTTTCGTTTGCAACTGGGTTAAGATTGCAGTTAGTCTTGAAAGGCGTGTGGTATCATTTTCGATCATTATTGCTAATCAAGTATTCACAACTGTAATTTGATAAACTTCAAATTTACATAATAAATGCCCTAATAAATTCATATATGCATCCACAACTTTTGTACATGATCCAATTTTATTCTGTTTAGGCTAACTAATTATTTGCTTGATTGGCAGGTTTTAGTTCTGATTCAAATATTTTAAACTAATTTAAAAAAAACACTTTAAAATCGAGTAGGAAGATAGGGATTAGTTCCCTATCTGTCCTCTCACACCACTGTACGTACCGTTCGGTATACAGCGGTTTGTGGAATTGCAATAGCAAAGTAGAGACATTTTAAGCAGCTTCTGTTTTATTTTTCATCATCACCCGTTCAACTTGAACTGGAGTTAGGTAGTCGAGTGCGGAATGCCTCCTTTTTCTGTTGTACCATACTTCGATATAATCGAATATCTCTAGCTTTGCCTGTGCCCTGGTTTCAAATTTTCTGTGGTATACCATTTCCGTTTTCAATGTTTTAAAGAAGCTCTCTGCAATGGCATTATCCCAGCAATTGCCTTTTCTGCTCATACTTTGCAATACGGGCATCCCCTTAAAGCACCTACGGAACTCATGGCTGGCATATTGGATACCACGGTCGCTATGAAAGATGAGTTCCCTTTCCAAAGGCCTGTTCCTTATGGCCATTTTCCATGCATCCACAACGGTTGAACTTGCACTCATGCTATTGTCCATGCTCCAGCCTATGATTTTCCGGTCCGCCAAATCCATAATTACCGTTAGATATAGCCAGCCCTCCCCAGTTCTGATATAGGTGATATCGCTTACCCATTTCTCGCCCGTACCGGTGGTACTGAAATCCCTCAACAACAGGTTTGCATTTACGGGATAAAGATGGTTGGAATTGGTGGTCGCCCTATATTTCCGCTTCATGATACTTTTTATCCCATCGCTTTTCATCAATCTGGCTATGCGTGGACGGGAAACTTTTATACCATCGGCGTTCAGCTCCCTGGTGATACGTGGGCTACCGTAGCGTCCCTTGCTCATCGAATACACTTCTTTGAGTTTGCCCAGGAGTTCTAGATTCTGTTGTTTCCAGAAACCTATCGGATCTTTGGCCCATTTATAATAGGAACTGCTGCTGATCCCAAAAAATGACGACATCTTCTCTACGGGGTAGATCGCTTTATGATCAGCTATAAATCTGTATACCCCCCGTCTCCCTTGGAGAAGATACCTACTGCCTTTTTTAGGATATCACGCTCAAGTTCGGCATTCTTCAATGCCTTTTTCAACCTTCTGATCTCCATCTGCTCCTCACTCAGACCGGCAATGTCCATCATGATCTTGCCGCCGTTGAACTCCGGCTTGTTACGCCACTTGCTCAGCATAGAAGGATCGATATCCAACTCGGTAGCGGCATCTTTTACCGAACCTTTAGCCTTAGATAGCGCTACGGCCATCTTTTTGAATTCATCATCAAATACTCTGTAACCCATATTGGTCAAATTTAAAATTACTAATTTAAATCTGCTCTATAAATGTCTCTACTCAAAGGTAGCAACTCCAATTGCAATTCCATTCGGCAAAAAAAATGCTTTACGTAATCTGCTCAAGGGCAAAAAAGAACTTGCACCTGATTTCAGAGCGCCAAAGGTTCAACAACAGGAGGCCACCCGAAGAATATATGGCAACAAGCAAGCTCATTCAATATACATACGGTTACCACGAATTCTAAAGCCGTGTTTTCCCAGCTTTTCATCAACGAAGGCGAAATTTTGCTTGGGTTGACTAGCTTGGAAGATGACTCGTCAGGAGCTCGAGGATTGGTTCAATTTAATCAAAATCACCCTGTCCCCGATCATGCTCAATCTGGCTACATAGATCAATAATAAAAAGTAATTCCTTGAGAGCCACTTTTATACCCTGAAGCTATATCCAAACGATAGGATGACCCATCCGTTAATAGAAAGGCTGTTAGCATTGAAATTGTTGACTGAATTCAACCTATAGGCTCAAACAAAACATCGAATAGCTAATGCGATATGAAACTGGAGAAAAAAACCGATCAGGACTGTATGCGAACCTGATAGAATACGTTTTTAAGGTCAATGTTAAGCCCCCTGTTCTTCAAGAGTTTTGCCTGCATCGTTCTGAAGACAGCATTTGATTTGGCAGGAACCATGCTAGATACCACCACAGCGGTAAACTGCCTCGGATCGGCTTCAATTCTTCCCCGTAACTGATCATAGGTCGATTCCAGTTGGGAAACTGCGGTACTAAGGTCGGAACCTTTGAGCTCGACTAAAAAGTAGGATTCTGGGTCTGTCGCCACGCCAAAAAAATAATCGCACTTTCTGATGGCCTGATTTGTTATCAGACAACCATCTACCCTGACCTTGCACACTCCCAACTTCCCGGGCCTAATAATCTCAAACCTTTTACCATTCTCTGATGCAGCATGTGAACTGGAAAAACATTGGGCATGCAGGTTCTCCGGATCCAGTTTTGCCCGAAGACCATCACAACTCATTTTTTACGTAGCTTAATTGCAACAATGCCTCATACACCTTCCCTAGTTCCTGGGAAACGCCATCTATGTCCGAAGGCGCCAAAGATCTAAGTTCTTTATCCAATGTTTCCCTGCAGTGGCCTGCGTCGAAAAAATAGCATGAAACCTTTTCAAAATCGACCCACAGTTCTTGCGGTACCAGCGCATCTACCTCTTCGGTCTTATTGCTGAGCTCCGCGGCATTTTCAGCCTGCACCAGATTATCCAAAGACGTCAGAATATATGGGCTATGAGTGGTAATAATCACCTTATCCGAGCATCTTTTGATTCTTTGGATAATAAATTCCAGTAAAAGTTTCTGCGATGATGGAAAGAGGTTCATTTCCGGTTCCTCTACGATAAAAAGATCATAGCTCGTCTCTTTTTCGATGTCATTGGGAAATTCAGTCATCGCCTGGAGCACGACCATCAGTGGTACGATAGACTGTATTCCACTAGAGGCCTGGGACAATTTGATCGAGTCTCCATTTGTAAGGCTGATAACGTCTTCTCCGTTCTCAAAACCATAGCTCGCCCCCAAAAAGGAAAGGTCCAATGTGCTGATCTCCCGCCTGGCCTTTTCGAATCTACTGCCAAACTCAGCCAGCCATCTTGGGATGGCCACATCATTAGTGATCAAACTGAATATGGATTCCGATAGCGTAGAATAAAATACGCGCTCAGCCGGCATATAGACCGGATTTGTATAAATTATGCTACTGTAGGGGCTGAAAGTACTGCTAATCACTGCTCCATGGCTGATTTCGCAGTATAGGCCATCAAGTTCATAACGGATCAGGGTATCCTTTGCTATATTGTAATCGATATTGTAGGCTACTAGCAACCTTCGGAACTCGATCAGTGTATTTGTTGGTAATTCGCGATTCTTTTCCCAGTTTGCCCTAAAAAGGATATCCTTGTTCTGGAAGATCGCGATCAGTTTTGCTACCGTGCTTTTTCCGCTGGAAGTAGTACCGATAAAGACATTAATATCTCTAATCTGGATATCGATCTGTTTGATCGGTCCAAAGTTCTCAACCCGTATGCGTTCTATCATCTCCATAATTCTTAACAAAAATAGTGAATATTTTTCAATTGGCTAGCGCAATTAAAGTCTTGCCCACAAGCTTCGAGCTTGAGCAATAACCATTTTGGATTCCACGGCAAAGCTCTTAACTTCGTTCAAGAAATCTCTCTATGCCAAATTCCATTCAAGAACTCCATCAGCAGGTATTCGACCTGTTATACAACATTCACCGAAAGGATGAAGAATTTCTCTTCACCCTGCGCAAGATTAACCGCAAAGGCCGCCTCGACAAGGGCTACTGGTTTCTCGGTGGAGAGCACTACCTGACGGTATCGTTTTGGACGGGCAGGGACTGGGTGACCAAAATTCCCCGCATCAGCTTTACCATCAACATCGAGGGATACACCTATCTTGAACTTAGTCAGAAGGACATCTATCAACGTGTAGATTACTTTGAAGACAGATTGCTTGAAGAATTAAAGGTAATTTCAAGAACCTACGATGCCGCCTTTACCAAATCCTATGATTTCCCAAACGACCAGTATCTAGAATCGCTGAGGAGCTTCATCGAAAACGACAAGAAATTAATCGATACCGCTGTTAGCATGGGCCGGGCGAATTCCCCATTGGTATATGAGTTTACCGAAGGGATAGAACCATTGTCCCCTGGAAATTTCAGCATTGAACTTGAGAACATTTTAAAATACCAGCATAAGCTGTTTGCGAAAGAAAAAGCTACGGGTTACCTTCGAAACATTCAGGTCGAAAATTTTCTACATATCGCTAAGCTTACAATCTCAAACATCCCCTCGGAATGCAAATGGATATTCATTACCGGCGAGAACGGCGCTGGGAAAACATCGCTGCTCAAAGCTATTGCCACGGGACTCTGCAGAAACCATGATAATGGTCAGGCAATGGTGGATCCAAGTAATCCCTTCAAGATCACTGTGGGAATTGATTCTCCCAAGGGAACAACATTATTTACCACAACGGGAGAATGCTTTGAAAAGCGGGAAAAGTGGCTACCAAAAGGTTTTGCAGCATACGGTCCGGTACGCCTTTTTACCCAGGGCACAGCGGACAATAGCATTTTCAACCTTAAGGAACTGCAGAAACCAAGAGGAGCAACCTACGGTCTTTTCAACTCGATTGATATCTTACAGGACATGACCATGGAAATGCCATTATTGGCAAGGCCGAAGTATCATCAAATGGAAGTGGATAGTTTTGTCGACAATCTCCAGGAAATCTTATTGAACCTTTTCAATGTTACAGCATCTGACAACGGAGAATTTCTGTTTCGATCTGCTGAAGATCACCGGGGTGGACGAATCATCGATTTTAAAAACCTCCCTTCAGGACTTAGAAATTATTGTGCAATAATTATCGATTTAATGAGGCGCTTCAAAGTACAACAGAAGGAGACCTGGGACCCTGCCGAACACAATGGCATCGTCCTGATTGATGAAATAGACCTCCACCTTCATCCCAAGATGCAAAAGGAAATCGTAATTCAGCTCTCTGAAACCTTTCCTAATATCCAGTTTATTGTTACCACCCACAGTCCCATCCCGTTACTGGGAGCGCCCAAGGATTCGGTTTTCATTAATGTGCGCAGAAACGAGCAGAATGAAATTAACGCGGAAATGCTGAACATTGATATAAAAAACCTCTTGCCCAATACCATACTTAGTTCCCCTATTTTTGATTTCACTGAGATATCAAGTAATGACAGAAATACCGAAGAGCGTCTGGTTTCAGAGGACGAATACAGTGAAATGATCTTTTACAAAATTCTTGCCAAGAAGATTAGAGAGCGTTCGCTTAGAAGAGATGAACAGTTATGATTAAAATCAACCTAAAGGATTTCAAGTCACCACCAGCGGTACTGTTTTCACTGGGAGCGATAAAGCAAATCGAACTAGCCGTCAGAACTACAGATGGAGATACTTACACGAACATATATTATCGTGACAAGGCTGTACTAGACAGGCTAAGGGCTATATCCATTCACAAATCCACAATTTCTGAAAAGGAGAGCGGAAAATGCTACTACTGCGAATCAAAGATCGAACATGCTGCAAAGCTTCAGGTAGAGCATTTTCGTCCAAAGGCCAAGATCACCAAGATTGATACAGGACAAATGGATAACAATGGATATTTTTGGCTCGGTCTTGAATGGTCGAACCTACTACTATCATGCCCAATATGTAACAGATCGAAAGGAAATCGATTTCCTATCCGCGGTACCAGAGCGGTGGCACAGACCCCGGTGGACCAACATTTTTGCCTGGACCGGACCAACTGTTTTGCTCATCAAGAGCCGCTTATTTCTGAAAAGGCGATATTGATCAACCCCGAGCAAGATGATCCCAAGGACTATTTTGGTTTTAATCTAGTTGGAGAGATCGAGCCAACATCATCAGATTTCGAACGAAGTGATGCAAGTATTAAAATATATAAGCTCAACCGTCCTGCACTGATCAATGAAAGGATGAAGTTATGGGACCAGGTGGTCAAAGACTTTGATCTTGATATCGCCAACTATGAAATGGGAGCAGAAACATGGAATGACCTATCTGCGCACTGCAGGAAGATCTGCCGAAAACTCATCGCCAGAACAGCAAAGGAGGAGGAGTTTTCAGCTTGGGCGACATATCTGAATGAACAGATCCTCGATTTTATTATAGCAGACATAGCTGAACCTTACCAAATGCTCTTTTTTGAATCTTATTTTTCCGAACTCAGTCGGCATATACCTCGCAGTCAGTCCTAATACCAGTCAAATGCATTTTGGAAACAAAAGCAAAAAAGGGGAACTTTAATCTAATTGGGAGAACGTTTCCTTCAACACAGCGAAATTAATAATACATATATTTTCGGATATTCAGGAGACTATGTCCATTGGATTTTAATCATGATGAAAAAAGGAACTTACCGTAATTATATTTATTGTAATTTAACGGTAAATCGAAAAATATAATCATGAAAAGATCAGTAACTCCAGAAATGGTTATGCAAAATTTTGCAAAATATGGCCAAGAAATAGATTTAGAAAATGCAGAGAAAGTTCTAGACTTAATGTATGACTTATCTGCGCTTTCCGTAAAAACAGAAATAGAAGCTGCGCTACAAAATGGAAAGTGTTCGAGAAGCACCATAAGGGGGGCAATGGGGCTCGAACACAAAAACTGCGGCAACAACCTCATTATAAAGGTTTTCGAAAAAAATAAGCTTCTAAGCAAATTGTGCCTTTATTTATCCAACACCCTCAAAAGCTAGTTAAAACCATAAAAAAAGGCCAAGATTGTTAAAATCTTGACCTTTTAAAAACTTGGGGTGGCTGATGGGGCTCGAACCCACGACCCTCGGCACCACAAACCAATACTCTAACCAACTGAGCTACAACCACCGTATTTTTTAGTGCTACAAAAGTACGATTTAAAATATTCAATTCAAATATTTTTGAAAATTGTATCTGTAATATGCCTTAAGCAGTTAAAATACAAGGGAATTAAATTAGCTTTGCATTTTTATGATACAGATTTATACAGATGGTGCAGCAAGTGGTAACCCTGGCCCAGGTGGTTATGGAGTGATTTTACGATCTGGCGAGCATTATAAGGAGTTAAGTGGTGGTTTTAGGTTAACTACTAATAACCGCATGGAGTTGTTAGCGGTAATTGAAGGATTAAAGGCGATCAAAAAACCTGGACAACAAGTTACAATTTATTCGGATTCGAAATATGTAGTAGATTCTGTAGAAAAAGGCTGGGTTTTTGGCTGGGTTAAAAAAGCCTTCAAAGACAAAAAGAATAAAGACCTCTGGCTACAATACCTAGAACAACACAAATTACATCAAGTAAAATTTATTTGGATCAAAGGGCATAACGATCACCCAGAAAACGAAAGATGCGATCGCTTAGCAGTCGCTGCTTCGCAAAATAGAGCAGAATTAGCAGTTGATGCTTTTTTTGAAGCAGAAAGGAGTTAATATCCTGTTAATTCGTCTTTGCTCAAAACTAGAATCCAATCTCAACCGATTGCCCTAACGCCTTAACTGGCGAGTGCTCGGCCATTAAAGCTTCGGCCATCCTTACCATTTTGGGCGATCCGATCATAATAGACGTGCGCTGATGTAATTCAGTAGGCTCAATATCTAAGATCCGATTTAAACCATCAGACGCAATACCTCCCGCTTGTTCAATAATTAGCGCCATTGGATTACACTCATATAATAATCTCAATTTCCCGTTTGGAGAAGCAGCAGTTGTTGGATACAGATAAATACCACCTTTAATTAAGTTACGGTGAATATCTGCTACCATCGAACCAATGTATCTTGAGGTATAGGGCCTATTTGTTGCGAAATCTTCTACTTGGGCATATTTAATGTATTTCTTTACTCCGGCCGGAAAATGTACATAATTCCCCTCGTTGATAGAATAAATGGTGCCATCATCTGGTATTCTCATATCAGGATGAGACAAACAAAATTCGCCAATAGAAGGATCTAAAGTAAACCCATTTACGCCCTTACCAGTAGTATAAACCAACATGGTTGATGAGCCATAAATTACATAACCGGCAGCTACTTGTTCAGTTCCTTTTTGTAAAACATCGCGAAGCGTGGCCATTCCTTCGATCGATTTTCGGCGATAAATAGAAAAAATTGTGCCCACAGCAACATTTACGTCTATGTTAGAAGAACCGTCCAAAGGATCAATGCAAACTATATATTTAGCGTTTTTCGATACGGGCGAATCGATCGGCACAAACTCATCCTCTTCTTCAGTAGCCACAATACAACACTCTCCCCCACTAGTTAAGGCAGATATAAATTGCTCATTAGCAAATACATCTAATTTTTTTTGCCCTTCGCCTTGAATATTAGTGGTTCCAGCATCCCCTAAAATATCTGCTAAACCAGCCTTATTAACCTCGCGATTTACAATTTTTGCTGCAATACCAATATCTCTCAATAATCTAGAAAGTTCTCCCTTTGCGTAAGAAAAATCGGCTTGCTTCTCGATGATAAATTGACCTAGTGTTTTTATACCTGACATACCTACTTAGTGTATATTATACGTTATCTATTTCCTAACTCTATGACTGCTAAGGTATGTATTTTTTCTTCTGAAATGCAAAAACGAATCAAAGTTCTTACTTTATGCCACCCGCTTTTTCCCGCAGCACCGGGGTTTATATGCAAACATTTAATTTTTTCGTCGTAAATAACTTTTAAAATATGAGAATGCCCGCTAATAAATAACATCGGTGGCTTAGTGTAAATTTCTTTCTTTACTTGTGGTGAGTAATGATTAGGATAACCGCCTATATGGGTCATCCAAACATCAACGCCCTCACAGTTAAAACGCAAGTGCTCAGGAAATTCGGTTCTAATGGCATTATCATCTATGTTTCCATACACCCCTCGCAAGGGCTTAAACGCAGCCAAAGGCAATGCCACATTTGGGCCAAAATCTCCAGCATGCCAAATTTCATCACATTGATCGAAATGTTTAAAAACAGCATCATCTAAATAACCATGAGTATCTGAAAGTAGGCCAATGGTCTTCATTAATTTTTCCTAATGGCTTTAAAAACCCCATTTGGTTGAATGAATGACAAGGAGGGTGATTTTTTATCGCCTGCTGCCTCGAACTTTACGCTATACCCTTTTAAATTTTTTAACACAAAAGTATTATCATTAGCATATTCAGTTTCATATTCTGGCTGCCCGGGAACAAACACAACTAATGTACTTCCTTTTAGCGAAACCTTAACTACAACCTGACCTAGAGAATATTCTCCGGTAAAATTTCCAAGTTCTTTTTCACTTAATATTTTTACCTCTGGTTTAAAATTAAATAAAACAGGTTCTCTATCGGCATCGAGCTGAACGGTTAAACCACTTATCTTTCCTTCATTATTGCTTGCAAAATTAAATAGCATTTTACTAGAACTGGTATCTGCCACACCATCTTTATCTATCGAATGGGGCTCAAAAACATCATAATGCAGGTGTTTAAGAAGCAATTTATTATCGCTAGCGATGGCATAAACTACATTTTTATCTTCTATAATCTTAATCACGCCATAAGCAGGATTTTCAAAAGACCCTACATAATTTTTTAGGGGATGTGATGGAGCAGTATTTAAAATGAGTTCCTTTTTAGCATTTTTTGCAACTTGTTTTTCGTTTAAACTAGCCGCTTTTGCACGTGCTACCGCTTCCCCATTCCAGTCAACGGGTTTCAAATTAAACATCCTGTCTGCAATCGAGCTGGTCACAATTGTCGGTACCGCCGATACATTCTGATTGGTTAAAACGACAATTCCAAGCCTCTCTGTTGGAAAGAAAGCAACATTGGCCGAAAAGCCATTAATATTACCTCCATGCTCTACGCGATAATGCCCACGATAAGATTCAAGCATCCAACCTAATCCGTAATTGGCGAAAAACACATCTTTGTGTTGATTGGGCAATCCTCCAGCCATCACCATTTGCGCACTTGCCGCCTCACCCACATAGCTACTTGGCAAAATTTCCTTTTTCTTATAATATCCTCCGCTAATCCATACTTTTAACCAATTAGCCATATCATTCACACTGCTGTTAATGCTTCCTGCAGGCCCCATTCCATTGATATTATAATAATCAATTTTATGAATAACGCTATCTTTAATGGTTACATAAGGCAAAGCGACATCGCTATCGCTTATAAACGTTTTAAAATCGGTAGTCGACCGTGTCATTTCTAGTGGATCAAAAAATTTCTCTTTAATGTTCTGCTCCCACGTTTTGCCGCTTATTTTTTCCACAATCCTTCCTTGAACTAAATACATAAAATTATTATAGAACCATTTCTGGCGAACACCAGCAGCCGGCGCCATATATTTAACTCTTGCAATTATACTGTCTCGATTAGATGTGTTAAATAATACCCAAGAGTAATCGTACCGGGTAAGTCCGGTTCTATGCGCCATTAAATCGCGGATGGTAATTTGATTGTTCATCTCGTCGTTGTAAAAATGTAGCGATGGAAGATAATTGATAGCCCTATCGTCTAATTTTAATTTGCCATTTTTTTCAAGTAAGCCCAATAATGATGCAGTAAATGCTTTTGTGCTCGAACCAATCGCAAAAAGAGTGTTTGGCGTAACGGGTTTCTTATTTTCTACATCGCGATAGCCAAAACCCTTGCTATAAATTACTTCATCGCCCTTTACCACTGCAACAGCAAAACCGGCAGCATGTTGATCTTTTAAAACACGCTGAAGCAGCGAATCGATACCTGAGAGATTAGTTTTTGCATCATTACCCCCTTGGGCAAGAGCAGCGACCGAAATAAATAAAGAAAGGATAAAGATTAAAGTAGATTTCATATTAATATTTTATCCGCCTAAATTACGAATCTTATTAGACTTACGAAGTCTTAAGACTTCGTAAGTCTAATATCCCAGAAAGAAATCTTTAAGCAGCTCTTTATATTGCTTGGTGTAGACTTTCTCCGCCTCATAAATATAAAAATGCTCAATATCCGCTTCAGTTTTGAAACGGTTTAAACATACCAAGCATCTAAACGGGGACTTTGTCTTATCCGAGTGGAGTAAAATTTGCTTTGAAACGGACAAACCTCTGCGGTTCCCATTTGCAATAAGGAGTTCAGCTTGCTTAATAGGCAAAATAAACCAAAAACATCCCTTTAAACTTAGGAATTCATCTACTTTGGCTAATAATTGGGTAAAAAATTGATCATTTGCGTGGCGCGCAATTCCTTTTTTCACCTCCGAATTGCGTAAATCGTTTATAAAATAAGGAGGATTGCTTATGATTAGATCGAATCGCTGAGTAGTAGTAAAGTTTTCAATTGATACGTTATCAACAGACAATCTTTCAGTAAAGACAGACTTTTCAAAATTCTTTCTGGCAGTTGCTGATGCAGCTGATTCGATTTCGATGGCATGAATGTTTGCCTGGCTAAATCGCTGCGCTAACATTAACGCAATAACCCCAGTTCCTGTACCAATATCGAGAATGCTTTCGCAATTTTCGCATTCGGCCAAAGCCGCCAATAGCACTCCATCTGTATTTACCTTCATGGCGCAACCTGTTTGATCTACCTCAAACTGCTTAAATTTGAAAATGTGTTTATCCATAATTAACATTCATAGATCTCCAACGGCAAACCATCTGGATCGTCAAAAAATATAAATTGTTAAATAAACCTCCGCCTCTAATTCAAAACCAAATTTATTCACATGAAAATGTTTCGAGACTTTGTAATTTGAGCAGATCATGGCGATAGGATGGATTCGATTCAGCATATACAAATTTGCTGATTTTATCCTACAAAATTCCATAATTCTTCGCTAAAAAACCCTAAATTTGCATCTTCAAAATAAAAGCATGATTCATTTTTTCTCTTATCATACTGAGCCTGTCGAAGTACAATCAACTACCGTTTTTGTTTTACAAACGGAACAACCACTTTCCCAAGCTGATACCACAAAGTTAGAATGGTTATTCGGCGGCGCCAAATTACAGATTGAGACTGCGTTAAGCGGTTTTTTTGTTGGTCCACGTGCTGCTATGATTACACCCTGGAGTACCAATGCGGTAGAAATTACCCAAAACATGGCCATTGACGGAATAATTAGAATCGAGGAATTTAAAAAAGTTGAAGCGGGTTTTTCAGCTTACGATCCCATGCTTTCTCAAAAATATGAAGGTTTAAATCAAGCCATTTACACTATAGATATCAAACCTGAGCCCATACTCGAAATCACTGACATTGCCGCTTACAATAAACAAGAAGGGCTTTCTTTAAGTGATAATGAAGTAAATTACCTAAACGAACTTGCAACTAAATTAGGGAGGCCTTTAACTGATTCAGAAGTTTTTGGTTTCTCGCAAGTTAACTCGGAGCATTGCAGACATAAAATATTTAATGGCAAGTTTGTAATTGATGGTATCGAACAACCTACCTCACTTTTCAAACTCATCAGAAAAACTTCAGAGGAAAACCCTAACGATATTGTTTCGGCCTACAAAGACAACGTAGCCTTTATTAAAGGCCCAAAAATACAGCAATTTGCACCAAAACGCGCCGATGAGCCCGATTATTACACCACTAGCAATTTCGAATCGGTAATTTCGCTAAAAGCTGAAACGCATAATTTCCCTACCACCGTAGAGCCATTTAACGGAGCGGCTACTGGTTCTGGGGGCGAAATCAGGGATAGACTGGCAGGTGGACAAGGCTCGTTACCGCTTGCAGGTACTGCAGTTTACATGACGGCTTTATCACGTTTAGAAAACGACAGACCTTGGGAAAATGGTGTTGAAGAAAGAAAATGGTTATATCAAACACCAATAGACATCTTAATTAAAGCGTCTAATGGCGCTACTGATTTTGGAAATAAATTCGGTCAGCCCTTAATTACCGGCTCTGTTTTAACCTTCGAACACAATGAGCAATTCGATCAACTCAGTGTTACACCGCGAAGGTTAGGCTACGACAAAGTGATTATGCTTGCAGGTGGCATTGGCTACGGCAAAGCATCACAAGCGCAAAAGCAAAAACCAAAAGAAGGTGATAACATTGTAATACTTGGTGGCGAAAATTATAGAATTGGTATGGGCGGCGCAGCGGTTTCATCAGCTGATACTGGTGCCCATGGATCAGGAATAGAACTTAATGCCATTCAACGCTCAAATCCAGAAATGCAAAAAAGAGCAGCAAATGCAGTTCGTGGCATGGTAGAAAGTGATTTCAACCCCATAGTTTCTATACATGACCATGGTGCTGGCGGACATTTAAACTGCTTATCGGAGCTAGTAGAAGAAACTGGAGGTAAAATCAATTTAGACCTTCTCCCAGTAGGTGATCCTACCCTTTCGGCAAAAGAAATTATAGGAAACGAATCACAAGAGCGGATGGGCTTGGTGATTAGCGAAGAACATACAGCTACTTTACAAAAAATTGCAGACCGTGAACGTTCGCCAATGTATACCGTTGGCAAAGTAAGCGGCGATCATCGTTTTACCTTCCAATCTAAAAAAACTGGTGCAAAACCAATGGACCTTGAACTTAGTGACATGTTCGGTAGCTCCCCAAAGGTGGTGATGGATGATAAAAAAGTAGAACGAAAATACCGATCCATAACCTATGATCAAGCCAAACTAAATGAATATCTCGAACAGGTTTTACAACTAGAAGCAGTTGCCTGTAAAGATTGGCTAACGAATAAAGTAGATCGTTGTGTGGGTGGTAGAGTGGCTAAGCAACAATGTGTGGGGCCACTACAATTACCATTAAACAATTGCGGCGTAATGGCTTTAGATTTTAATGGAAAAGAAGGAATTGCTACGTCGGTTGGTCATGCTCCAATTTCGGCCTTAATTGATGCCGGTGCAGGTAGTCGAATTGCAATTGCCGAATCATTATCAAACCTAGTTTGGGCACCGCTAAAAGATGGCTTAAAAAGTGTTTCACTTTCTGCCAATTGGATGTGGCCTTGCAAAAACGAAGGCGAAGATGCACGTTTATATGAAGCAGTAAAAGCTTGTTCTGATTTTGCCATCGAATTAGGAATAAATATTCCTACAGGTAAAGATTCGTTATCGATGAAGCAAAAATATGCAGATGGTGATGTTATTGCTCCGGGAACTGTTATTATATCTGCCGGGGCGAACTGTAACGATATTACCCAAGTAGTAGAACCTGTCTTGCAAAAAGATGGAGGATCGATTTATTACATCAACCTTTCTAATGATAATTATCATTTAGGCGGTTCATCTTTTGCACAAATTTTAAATCGAGTTGGGAGCGAAACCCCAGATGTGAAAGATGCAGCACAATTAAAAAATACCTTCAATATACTTCAGCAACTCATTAAAGAAGACAAAATTCAAGCCGGACACGATATTGGCAGCGGAGGCTTAATCACCACATTATTGGAAATGTGTTTTGCCGATCGCAATCTGGGAGCTACTATCGATTTATCACCCTTAGGCGAAGAAGATAGTGTTAAATTACTTTTTGCAGAAAATATTGGCATTGTTTTTCAAGCAACGGCTGATATAAAATCAACATTTGAAAAAAATAACATCAAATGTGTTAAAATTGGCGATGTAAGTACATCAGCTGCGCTGGAAATAAAAAATTTATCGGCTAATTTTAGTTTTGGCATTGATCATTTACGTGATGTGTGGTTTAAAACCTCTTACTTATTAGATAAAAAACAAAGTGGCGCAGTTAAGGCGAAAGAGCGATTTGAAAACTATAAAAATCAACCCTTAACCTATAGTTTTCCATCAAATTTTGACGGAAAAAGACCGGTAATCGATTCGAACAAACCTCGCCCTAAAGCAGCAATTATCCGCGAAAAAGGAAGTAACTCCGAACGCGAGCTTGCAAATGCGATGTATTTAGCAGGTTTCGACGTTAAGGACGTGCACATGACCGATTTAATTTCGGGCAGGGAAACCCTAGAAGACATTAAATTTATTGGAGCTGTAGGGGGCTTTTCGAATTCTGATGTATTGGGTTCGGCAAAAGGTTGGGCAGGTGCATTCATGTACAACGAAAAAGCGAGAATAGCTTTAGAAAATTTCTTTAATCGCCCCGACACCCTTTCGGTAGGCGTATGTAACGGTTGCCAGCTTTTTGTAGAACTTGGTTTAATCAACAAAAACCACCAAGAAAAGCCAAAAATGTTGCATAATGAAAGTCATAAACACGAAAGTATTTTTACTTCATTAACTATTCAGCAAAATAACTCGGTCATGCTTTCTACCCTGGCAGGCAGCACCTTAGGGGTTTGGGTATCGCATGGAGAAGGTCGCTTTAAGCTACCTTACACTGAAGATAAATATAGCATTGTGGCCAAATATGGGTACGAAAGTTATCCAGCTAGTCCGAATGGTTCAGATTATAATACCGCCATGCTATGCGACGAAACTGGTCGTCACCTAGTAATGATGCCTCACATTGAACGTTCGTTGTTTCAATGGCATTGGGCAAATTATGTAAAAGGACGTAAAGATGAAGTATCGCCGTGGATGGAAGCATTTGTGAATGCAAAAAATTGGGTTGAGCGACACTCGTAATTTGAATAATTCTAATAAGTACACCTATAGATTAGCAAATCCATAAAAAATTAAGACTTTAACTGTAATCAAAGCATTTTTAAGCTACAATTGCCTCTTTTAATTGTAGTTACCTAATTATTTGTATTTTTGTAACGCTAAAAATACGTTGAAAAACATTTTAGCACCAAATATTAAACAAATAAAAGCTGATGGGAAATTTTTATTCGAGGAGAGCATGTGCGGCATAACAGGCTTTGTTGACAATACCCATACCCTTAGCGAAATTCACCTTAAAGCTGCTTCAGCAACTTTAAAGCACCGTGGAGGTACTGGAAGTGGGACCATATTCGAGCAAAATCAATCTTTTACCATTGGCTTAGCTAATCAGCAACTTTCTACAATTGATGCTACCGGAAAAAGTGGTCAACCCCTTACTTCCAGTTGTGGTTATTATACCGTTACGTTAAATGGCACGATTTATAACTACATCGAACTTCGTGAAACCTTAATTAAATATGGCATTATTTTTAAAACCTTAACCGATACGGAGGTTTTATTGGAGTGCTATAAAAAATGGGGACATCGAATGTTCGAACAATTAGATGGTTCTTTTTCTTTTGCTTTACTCGACCGTAACCTTCACCAATTGTTAATTGCGCGGGATTCAATAGGTACAAAACCCTTATTTTATTACAAAACAAAAGATTTTTACGCTTTTGCTTCCGAAATCAAAGCCTTATTAAGCTACCCAATAATTGATAAAAAAATCAATCAAAATGCAATTTCTACTTATTTTAGATATGGTTATTTTGCGGGCAACGATACTATCTATCAAGGCATATTCCAGTTTAAAATAGGAACCATCACCGTAATCGATTTGCATAGTGGTAACAGTTACGATTCACCAATTATGGTTCCTTCAAAAAATACTACTGAAGCGCCATCTGATGATGAAAATCAGGTTATTGATCGTGTAGAAGAACTGTTAACTGAATCAATCCTTAAACGAACCGTGGCAGATGTGCCTTCTGGTGTTTTGTTGAGCAGCGGCTATGACAGTGCTACATTAGCCGCTCTTTTGCAGAAAAACCAAAGTAAGCGGATTAAAACCTTTACGGTTGGTTTTGAAAATACCAAATTCGATGAGGCGCCAAAAGCAAAAAAAATTGCTGAACATTTAAAAACCAACCATAAAGAATTTTATTTTACCACAAAACACGCTACCGAGATTTTAGAAAAATTACCTGCTATTTTTGAGGAACCTATTGGGGATAGTGGTGCATTACCTTTCCTTTTCATAGCAGAAAGCGTTCATAAAGAAATAAAGGTCTTATTAGGCGCTGAAGGTGGTGATGTATTATTTGGCGGTTATCGCTCGTACACCAAGGCACTTAAATTAGAGGCCTTGCCCAATCGTATTCCAAGCTATTTGAAAGGACTATTTAATACACTCCTTAACTATGCACCTGCAAAAATGCAAGAAGTAATACAGGAAGATAACTTGTTAAGCAAATACCAGAGCATAAACGCCTGCTTTACTCATCAAGAAATCGAAAGATTACTAAATCAAACCGATTATTATAAAGTTCGAATTAAAAAAGGAGAAAAAAATCTCAAAGATTTAATGGAATATGATTTCGAAAATCATTTACCGAATAGCCTATTATATAAGAGTGATAAATGTTTGATGCATTTTGGAATCGATAACCGCGACGCCTTTTTAAAAGCAGATTTAGTAAGTTATTTAGCTAAGCTTGATGATAATTGGTTTATAAGAAATGGCAATAACAAGTACCTGTTAAGTAAGATTACCCACAAATATATACCCGAGATTTTAATGGATTATACCAAAAAAGGCCATACCATTCCATTACCATTATGGCTTAAAACATGTTTCAAACCGTATATCGAAACCTATTTAAATGCCGATCAATTAAATAAGCACCAGCTCTTAAATGTGAGTGAGGTTTTACGAATTAAATCGGCATTTTACAAAAACAGCAGCATTAACAACGCAAAAAAAATATGGTTACTGTTGCAATTTCAGATGTGGCATGAGCAATGGGGGCAATACGCTAATTAATGTTCGCGTTTAATGACTCAACACATATCCTATAGGCATACTATAGCGTACCCTAACGGGTAAATTGTTTTGCATTCCAGCTTTCCATTTTGGCGATTTTTTAATTACCCGAATGGCTTCTTCATCGCAGCCATACCCAATTCCACGAACCACATTCACATCGCTGATCGATCCATCCTTTTCTACCACAAAGTTGATATAAACCTTACCTTGAATCTCACTTTCTTGAGCGGCACTCGGATACCTTAAATTTTTTCGGATAAAGTTTGCCCACGCATTCATCCCACCTGGAAACTCCGGATAGGCATCTATACCTGCTGCACTATAAATCTCATTTCCAGTGCCTTCAACAGCTGTTCCACCGCCACCTCCTATCGTGGCTGAAGCGGGTAAAACGTTCCCCTCACTAGCCGCACCTTCTCGATTTACGCTTGCAATTACTGCGTTATTGATCTCCTCACTAGTTGGCGGATCGGCTACCTCTTTATTTACAACTACAACAGTTGAGCTAAAATTTATGGATTTAAGTTTTTCAACTACGGGTTTTGCTTTCGGCAATTCCTTTTTTGCTTCCTGCTTTTTTGGCTCTTGTTTTTTTAATTCATAGATAGGGTCTTTAATCGTCATCCTAACAACTACCTCACGATCTGGTGATGGTGTGGGAAAAATTTTGTTGTAGATAGCTGGCCCCATAAAAAGAAAAATAAATAAAGGTGCTGCAATAGCCAACGATTTTAATAAGATGCTAGCCGATTGCAATCGAAGCACGTACGCACCATAGTTTTTGTTGCGGTTACCGAATACAACATTGAGCCACTCATTGCCGTATAAATTTGAACTATTTAACATATCAGTATGGATTAATTTTAACTATGATGTTAGTTTTTACTAAATTCCATAAATGGAATGGGGATTTATTAAAATCATTATTTGTAATATTTTCGCCAAAAAATCATTAATTTATCTAAAAAGAGTCTGTTTTTTCAACAAAAACCAAAATTTTTCTCTTTTTTTCAACATTTTAGTGATTTTTAATGCACAAAATCGAAATAAAATCATATTTTTGCTTATAAATCAATTAAACTAATGAAAAGTCTAAGAACAATTGCGTTAAAAGAGGCTCAAGGAAGAATTTCTCCAGAAGTTAAAGCCCCATCAACTAAGATTTCTGATTTTTACGGATCGAATGTTTTCGATAAGAAGAAGATGAGAGATTACTTATCTAAAGAAGTTTACGAAAAATTAATCTCTAGCATTGGTCAGGGAGAATTAATTAATCAAGAAGATGCCAACCAAATTGCCTCAGCAATGAAAACTTGGGCAATGGGTAAAGGCGCAACACATTACACACATTGGTTTCAACCTTTAACAGGCTCTACAGCAGAGAAACACGATTCGTTTTTCGAACCTAGCGGCGATGGCGCTATTGAGAAATTTGCGGGTAGTGCTTTAGTTCAGCAAGAACCGGATGCATCGAGTTTCCCAAATGGCGGTATTCGTAACACCTTCGAAGCTCGTGGTTACACGGCTTGGGATCCTTCATCACCGGCATTCATTATGGAAAGCGCAGCCGGAAAAACACTTTGTATTCCAACTGTATTTGTAGCCTATACTGGTGAAGCTTTAGATTATAAAGCACCCTTATTAAAAGCTTTAGCTGCCATGGATAAAGCTGCTGTTGATGTTTGTCAGTATTTTGATAAAAGCATCACTAAAGTAAACGCATCGTTAGGTATTGAGCAAGAATATTTCTTAGTAGATTTAGCTTTATTTAACGCTCGCCCAGATTTAGCCTTAACAGGGCGTACTTTATTCGGACATATCTCTGCAAAAGGTCAGCAATTAGAAGATCATTATTTCGGTTCAATTCCTGAGCGCGTATTTGCCTATATGGTAGACTTTGAGAATGAGGCGTTAAAATTAGGTATTCCCTTAAAAACGCGTCATAATGAAGTAGCACCTTCTCAGTTCGAGTGTGCTCCTATTTACGAAGAAATCAACTTAGCGATTGACCATAACCAATTGTTAATGGATGTGATGGAAAAAGTTGCGCGTCGCCATAACTTTAAAGTCTTATTACACGAAAAACCTTATGCTGGAATCAACGGCTCAGGTAAACATAACAACTGGTCGTTAATTACCGATACTGGCAAAAACTTATTAGCACCAGGTAAAACACCTAAAAACAACCTAATGTTCCTTGCTTTCTTTGTGAATACAATTAAAGCAGTGCATGAGCATGCCGATTTATTAAGAGCAAGTATTACTTCGGTAAGTAATGATCACCGTTTAGGTGCAAATGAGGCGCCACCAGCAATCATTTCTATTTTCTTAGGTCAACAATTAGACGAAATTTTAGAGGAAATTGAGCATTCCCGCATCAGCAAAAAAATAAAAGAAGATAATGGGTTATGGTTAGGTATTCCTAAAATTCCACAAATCTTGTTAGACAATACCGATCGTAACCGTACTTCTCCATTTGCGTTTACTGGCAATAAATTCGAGTTAAGAGCAGTGGGCTCGTCGGCTAACTCGTCGGCACCTATGACAGTTTTAAATGCCATCGTTGCTGATCAATTGGTTAAATTTAAAGTAGATGTTGATAAATTGATTAAGAAAGGCGATAAAAAAGACGTTGCATTATTAACGGTTATCAAAAAATACATTAAAGAATCGAAAGATATTCGTTTTGAAGGAAATGGCTATAGTCAAGAATGGGCAGATGAGGCAGCAAAACGTGGTTTATCGAACATCAAAACTACGCCAAAAGCATTGGATGCTTATGTAAGCGATAAAACAACTGAACTATTTACAAAAACAAATATTTTCAGTAAACGCGAATTGCATGCTCGTCACGAAATCTTATTAGAGAGCTTCTACAAAAAATTACAGATCGAAGCACGTGTAATGGGTGAAGTAACCAACAGCCAAATTTTACCAGCTGCTATGGCTTATCAGAATACGTTAATCGAAAATGCAAAGGGCTTAAAAGAACTTGGATTAAGTAAAGAAGCAATTGCCACACCACTAGGTATCATTGGCGAGCTTTCGAAACATATTGGCATTGTGAAAACCAATATCGATGCGATGTTAGAAGAACGTAAAAAAACCAATGCAATTGAAGATACACGCGATAAAGCAATTGCATACGATGAAAACGTTAAAGTTTACTTCGACACAATCCGTTACCATACCGATAAATTAGAGCAAATCGTTGATGATAGTGTTTGGCCTTTGCCAAAATTCAGAGAGTTGTTGTTCTTAAAATAATTTTTTTTTAATTTTTAAGGTTAAAAGCGTCCATTTTTATATCTGGGCGCTTTTTTTTAGTCCAAAGCCGGAAGTCTCTCGTGTCGAGTCTATTTCACTCATAAGAATTAGACTCAAGACTAATTCAAGACTTTAGACTTCCTTAAAAAACCCTATCTTTGCATCAATGAGCGATAACAGGTATAACCAGCGTGGCGTTTCTGCCTCAAAAGAAGATGTGCATGCCGCAATAAAAAATATTGATAAAGGCATATTTCCACAAGCATTTTGTAAAATTATCCCAGATATTTTAGGCAACGACGAAAGTTATTGTAACATCATGCATGCCGATGGCGCTGGAACCAAATCGTCATTAGCGTACACCTATTGGAAAGAAACTGGAGATATCTCCGTGTGGAAAGGCATTGCACAAGACGCCATCATCATGAATCTCGACGATCTAATTTGTGTGGGTGCAACCGATAACATTTTATTGTCTTCTACCATTGGTCGCAATAAAAACCTAATTCCAGGAGAGGTAATCGCAGCAATTATAAACGGAACTGAAGAAATTTTGGCCAACTTAAGGGCAATGGGAATTTCCATCTATTCTACTGGGGGCGAAACTGCTGACGTGGGTGATTTAGTGAGAACCATTATTGTAGATTCTACAGTTACCTGTAGAATGAAACGTGAAGATGTAATTAGCAATCATACCATCCAAGCAGGCGATGTAATTGTGGGTTTAGCGTCGTATGGCAAAGCTACCTACGAAGCAGAGTATAACGGCGGAATGGGTTCTAATGGACTAACCTCTGCTCGGCACGATGTATTTGAAAAAGCATTGGCAGCCGCATACCCGGAGAGTTTCGACCCAGCAGTTCCGCTTGATTTAGTCTTCTCGGGTGGCAAAAAGCTTACAGATCTTATTTTAATTGATGGTTCAGTGCATGTAACTGCAGGGAAATTAGTGCTTTCACCAACACGAACCTACGCACCCGTAATTAAACATGTATTAACGCAATATAGAAAAGACATACATGGTTTAGTACATTGTAGTGGAGGAGCACAGACCAAAGTATTGCACTTCATTAACAATGATATTCATGTAATTAAAGATAATTTATTCCCTGTACCGCCATTATTCGAGCTTATTCACGAACAATCGGGAACTGCATGGGAAGAAATGTACAAAGTATTTAACATGGGCCATCGAATGGAGCTGTATGTTCCGGAATCCATTGCTCAGGAAATCATCACCATTGCGAAAAGCTTCGCTATCGATGCACAAATTATTGGCCGCGTAGAAACTGGTACACAAAAACAGGTTACGATTTCGAGCGATAAAGGCATTTTTATTTATAATTGAGATGAATACATCAGCATTAGGCTGGATAGGCCTTGGTAAGATGGGAAATCCCATGGCAAAGCGATTACTTAATGCTGGCTATCCTTTAGCGGTTTACAATAGAGATACAACGAAAACGGACGAATTCATTGAACTGGGTGCCAAACGTGCAGTTTCTCCTTCCTCATTAATTGATGAGGTAACCATTGTTTTTGTAATGGTATCGGATGATAAGGCTATAGACGACTTGTTTAAAGGAGCGAATGGCTTGTTAACTTCAGCTGCTACAGACAAAATTATTGTAAATATGAGTACCGTTTCTCCTGCGATTAGTAAAGAAATGGCGCGATTATGTAGAGAAAAAGGAAATTATTACCTAGATGCACCCGTTTCTGGCAGTGTAAAACAGGCAGAAGACGGCCAACTCGTAATTATGGTGGGGGGCGATGAGGCAACTTACCGAAAAACAGAAGCACTACTTTCTATTTTAGGAAAAATGAGTTTACGTGTTGGCGATACTGGAGCGGGAAATACCGCTAAACTGGCCATTAATACCTTACTTGCCGTACAAGCACAGGGATTAGCAGAAACCATGGTATTTGCCGAAAATAATGGCATTCAGAAAACGGATTTAATTAGCCTAATTCATAACAGTGCGCTCGGCAATATTTTTATGAAGATTAAAGGTGATGCAGTGATCAATCAAAACTATACAGCTGTTTTTGCACTTAAGCACATTGCGAAAGATTTAAGATTAGCAAAAGCAGAAGGAATAGCTTCTCCCTTGGCGGATACCGTTTACCAAAGCTTTCAGGATGCTGAACCAAGCTTGGGAAGTGAGGATATTATTGCTATTATCAAAACAATTTAGAGTGTTGTCCAAAAACTAAATCAAGTTCCTTGTTATTTTTCCTTTAATGATAAATAGCGAACTGATGTTCTTTTTTTCGATCACTGTATCGCCTCTAAAGTTTGGGTTTGATGAGCGAAGGATTAATTTGGTAGAATCTGGGTGTTCATGAATATTTTTTATACTTCGTATCCCATTTGTTGAAGTATCACTCATAATTACATACGATTCGCCCCATTGCAGCACGTCTAAATTGGTGATGGCCTTTACGGCAATAATTTCTCCCGAAGCGTATTTTGGATACATGCTGTCGCCAAAAACAGGCAAGTACGCCGTGCAATCGTTAAAGGGCTTATAATTTACAAAATACTCGACTTCTTCTTCTGTAATTATGATATCCTCAAGCCGGGAGTCGGTTAAACTAAGATCGTAGAAAGGCACACCTTCTTTCGTTTCAACAACCTGTTGTACTTTTTTAAGCATAGGTTCACCAATTCCATCTGTTAACCATTCCCTATTTACCCCATACAGAAACTCGAGCCTATCTTTTATGGCATTCGATACACCCATGTTGTCTTTCCCACGCAATACATCCGATAATGAACCTGGCTTAATATTAAGTGCAATGGCAAATTCGTTTTGGGTTTTAAAATGGAGCATATCCATTATCTTTTTTAATCGCTGATTTTCAGTCATTTATAAAATGTTGATAAGATTGTCTTTTTAAATTTAGAATATCTACGTTAAAGCAATAGGTTTGTGAAGGCATTGCAAGTTATTAAATTCATCACAAATTACATCAATTATCATGGAAACAATCGCAAAAGAAACCAAAACAAACGAAGAGATCTTACTGCAATTAATTCAAGATTTTTTCGACAGCAGAGCACTCTCTCAACATTTACTTTTCTTAGAGTATTGGATGGAAAAGCTGTTGCTTAATCACCAGCACAAAAAATACCTGAAAGCTTCTGAATTAACCTTTTTTTCAGATAAATTTTTAAACTTGTTGGCCGCTTGCAACGAATTACAGGGCGAATTGACAGAAAACAGACTTTACTTAGAAGAATCTGTAAAAATCGCAGAACACGTTATGAGCACAGAGCAAAAATCAATTATTTTTTATCCAAATTATTTACGCAAGAGAGAAATTTGCAATCCCCTGTTGGTTTTCTCATCTATTTTTAAACACTATTCCTTAGATTACTATATTTATACTTTACAAAATTGGACTAATGCGAGTCTATTAACCGAAACCGAACCTGAGAATGTAAGGCTAATTTTTCCAGTCTATAAAAATCTCAAAAAAATGGTCGAAGCGTGTTGGCTTATTCATGAGCGTTCCATCAGCAAAAATAGTTATCAATTAACGGCTACACCTCCAAACACTTTCAATTTTCCTAGTAGCTGTCCTTTATTACTCACAGATGAATACCTCATTAACCCCTATTTATTCGTAGAATCATTTTTTAGTTTTGCTGGGATTAATGAATATAGAGAAGATATTAAACAATGGTTTAAAGCTGCCATTAATGAACATCAATGTTATGAAAATGCAAGTGATTTATTATTTCTTCATAATCAATTTACCCAACTCCTTCATGCAGGCTACTTAATAGGTAGATCAGGTCTTACCTACCAGCCCACCCATAAGTATAGCAATCAGTATGATACCTTCGCGCATTGGCTTTTAGCGAGAATGGATAACCAATTTACCACGCAAACCTTATCTCCAAATTATAAGCAAAACCCTCTTCAGTATTGCAAAGAAAATTTAACCTTAAATCACATCGTTAACTTAAGATTTGGGCTAAAAGAATGGTTAGAGGCTGCTTTAAGTACGAGTACCAGTATTACTTCATTAGATCACTTTTTTATTTTTGATCAATTCGAAGAGTTGCAAAAAATACTTGAAGCATTATTCCTTCTGATTGTTCAACCGGTGTTAGCCGATTAATTTTATTCATCAAACCATTTTCTTTGTACATCAATATGCAACTGAACACCTATAATTTAACCCTGCAAACAGCTCCAAGTGAATTTTATCTAACTCCAGTAGTTAATTTCCTCAAGGAAGTAATTCCATCATCTTACATTTTTCGTACTACCGCTTCTGCAAATCGAACTGATTTAATCATTATTATGGATCAATATAAATATAAACCTTTTGATGAGATCCATACCTTATTAGATTTTGCTGTGCTCGGGCACGAGAACATTAATTGTACCGTATATACATATGGTACTATTTACGAATTTTTATCAAAAGGACATCTTTATTTTTCTAGCTTATGCACACCCAAAAACTGCGTATACCAAAGCAACCCGAACTTTAGTTTACCTCTCCTCCATCCAGAAAAACGTAACGAGTTGATCGAAAAATCACAAGTACTGTTTAATCAAAACATTCAAAAAGCAATAACTTTCTTTAAGGGGGCTTGTAAATTTGTAAACGAAAGCGAAAGCACAATTTCTGCCTTTATGCTGCAGCAGGCCTGCGAACTTACCTATAGAAGCCTATTGTTAACTTTAAGAGGTAAGCAGGTTAAATGCCATGACCTGATCGTACTGAGGAAGCACCTAAGTCACTTTGCCCCTGCCATAATTGGCGTTTTAGATACAGAAGAAGCTAAAGAAATCGCATTACTCACTTCCATTCAGGAAGCATACATTAAATCACGGTACGATCAAACTTACAAGATAAGCCTCAACGAACTTGCAGACTCTATATCAGCTGCTGATAAACTTATAAAAAGTGCTAAGGAAATTTTCAATTACCAATGCCAAAAAATACTAATACAGTAAATTATTTATAGAACCATCTTCTAAAATCTTTAGCTCGGTCTTTACTCACAGTTGATGTGATTTCTTTGATTTTCAGCGTAAGATTTATCTTACCATAACTGCCGGCGCTAAATTTTTCAACAGCATCTTTATGTACAATTTGGCTTCTGTTAATTTTAAAAAAATACTTTTCATCTAAGATTTCTTGAACTGCTTTAAGTGATAGGTCTAAAATATGTTCTTCTTCGTTGAAGGTGATTATCCAATTAATCTGACCAAGCTGATAAATCAGCGCAATCTCCATCAGATTTATTGGAACATATGTACCCCTCTGATAAACTAAAACTTTTTCACTGTAGCATGCTATTTCTACATTTTTATCCCTTGTCGATAAATATTGTCGGTCGAGGTAAATAACCAAATAAAATGAATTGGCTACGTAGAAAAACATGCCAAGTAAAGAAAGCTCTTTAACAAAAGAAACTCGTTTAATTGCATCATCATCAATAATCTCATCAAAAAATGCAGATAAAAGAATAAAAACACATAGCGGAATTAAGAAACCATATAAAAACTGCTTACGGATGCGATAAATAGTAGTATGCCTTGCACTTTTAGTATTTTCTAATTTTTTAGCTACCCACCTTATGCCAAGAAGTATACACAGTAATAGTGTACATATTATTAGGAATGAAAAAGATGAACCTTTGCGTCCTAAATTTAGTAAATGAGCACAAAATAAAATAACAGGTATCCAAAGCGTCCATATTAAAAATGCAATTAACTTGCGCGGTTTTTTGAGTAGCGAGTTCATATTGGAAATTTATATTCAAAGAAGAATAATTATTCCTAATTGAGATACCGTAATTTTACCCTTTTTTTTAAAAACATTTTTTCTATACCGTCTCAGTTGCGAATTTATCCGCTTCGCTAAAATTTTCCTCATTTCTGTGGTTAAGGCCTGTTTTTCCATCTAGTTTTAGTTCATTCTAAAAAAAACGAGAAAATGAACAAATTCCAACTTACCCAAGGAGGCATATTAGCGCTACAGCGTTTGCTGTACGAATTGCCCGATTCGAAATTAGCGATAGAAGTATTGGCCTTAAGAACAGATTTTAAGCAATGGATTAAAACAAAATTCGAACTACAGCGAGATGAGCTCGACTTCATAGATGAGCTCAATTCCCATTTTTCGGAATATGCAGCAATAAAATTGAGCAATTTTATTGCGCAAAGAAAGCCCATTCAATTTTCGGTAATCGAATTTAAACCCAAACTAACTCAAACAGCTATTCCTACACCATGTATACCCCAATGAAAAATTTAAAATTTAACACCTACTTAAATGCGATGACCTGCAGTAATGAACCCGCCTTAAGCCTTATCTTATCACAACTTAGCAAACCGATAAGCTACAGTAAGAACGACGTAATTTATCAGCGCGGAAGAATCCCAGAACATTTATCCTATATAGAAAAAGGAAACGCGATCGCATTGTCGCAATCAAAACCAAATAGACAGGTTTTACGGTTTTGGATGCCAAATCAACTCATTTGTCCGAATGGATTCTTTAACAATCTGCCTACTACCCAAAGTATAGTGGCGCTCGACAATTGTTTAATTAGCGCATTAAGTTATAGACAATTATATGCTTTTTTAAATGATTTCCCGCAGGCCTACAAAATTATAAATGCATTGCTAAAGGCCGAAATAAATTTAGTAGAGCTAACGATTAAAAGCAGGAAACAACATCCATCCCCCAAAAATCATGAAGCCTTGTTAGAAGCCTTAGCCTTATCGTTTGATGAATAGTAGGGAGCATTGAGATTGAACCTTTTTGAAGTTAACTTAATTTTAACTTAAACAAATCGATTGTACGTTGCCAAGCTAATTTAGCAGCTGGTTCATTATATCGTGTTGCCGAAGTATTGTTGTTAAATGCATGGTTAACCCCATCATAAACAAATAGTTTATAATCGACATTATTTTGCTTCAACGCTTGCTCGAAAGCAGGGATACCTGCGTTAATACGCTCATCTAAACCTCCATAATGCAACATCAAACTCGCTTTAATTTTAGACACATCTTCTGCCTTAGCCTGGGCACCATAATAAGCAACCGCAGCATTCAGCTTCGGATCCATAACAGCCAGCTTATTAGCCATTCCACCGCCCCAGCAGAAACCCATGCAACCAGTTTTACCGTTACCATTTCTAAGCCCCCTTAAATAAGCCAATGCTTTGAGATAGTTTTGAACATTTTTTTCTGGATCGAGTTTTCCAATCAGCTCACGCCCCTTGTCTTCGTCTACCGGTGTACCCCCAAAAGGCGAAAGTGCATCAACACCAAGAGCGATAAAACCTTCGGCAGCCAATCGTTTAGTCACATCAATAATATGGGGTGTTAAACCCCGATTCTCATGAATAACAACTACTGAACCCAATTTCTTATTCCCTTTTGGTTGAGCAAGTACTGCTTTTACGTCGCCATCTACACCTGGGAAAGTTATCTGCTCTATCAATAGATCATCAGAATGAAAAGAGGCTGCAGCATAATTGCTTTCTAATAAGGGCAATAGCGTTAATGCCAAGGCCGTACTTCCAGTTAAGACCCCCAATTTTTTCATAAACTCTTTCCTGCTGATTTCGCTGTGAGTATACGAGTCGTAAAGCTTGATTATTTTCTGATCCATAAAATAAATTTACAAAAAAACCCCGACGTACTGCCGGGGTTTTGCATTAATTAATTTGAGATTAGTTAAAGTTATAACGAAACCCAAATTGCATGTAATAAGTAGAAGAAATGCTTGTGTTAATCCGATTAGATTCAGAAATCAATGCATTATTTACTGTATTAAGTCTAAATGTTGGCTGACTAGTTCCACCCGGTGTAACTGTAACCGGAGCCAAAACATTTGCATTATTGATACTAAAAGTTCCCCATTTCGAGTTAATTAAATTTCCTACATTAAATACATCAAAGAATAGTTCTAATGCATTTGAGCTACCAGCAACTTTCCCTCTATATAACTCTTGTGAAAATCTAAAATCAAATTGATGTCTCCAAGGCGCAACAGCTCCATTTCTCTCTGCATACATCCCCTTTCTAGATTTCAAATATTCATCACTTTCAATTAATTTAAAGAAAGCTTCGCTTTGCTGTGCAGGCGTGAAAGAACCATTAGCAACAAAAGTAATTTCTGAAGGATCCTTAGGAACATAAATCAAGTCATTAATTTGATTATCTTTATTAAAATCAGATGAATAGAAATAAGAATATCGACCTTGTGAACCACCTTGATAGAATAATGACATTCCAGTTTTCAAGCCTTTAATCCATTCTGATTTATATCCAACACTACTAACAACTCTGTGAGGAAGTACGTTCGAAGTATAAGAAAGCTCAGCTACGTTAGAATTACCGCCAGATTGGTAAGGAATACTCCACAAATTTAAGATTTGATCACCGGCTTGGTCACCAAAGTTTTTAGCACTACTGTAAGTATATGCCGCTGTTAAATCCCAATTGTTGCCGAACGGTTTAGTTAATTGGAAACTGGTAGAGAAATAGTGACCACCTTTAACGTTGTACATTACAATTGCGTCAAAATTACCGGTTCCTGTAGGACTTACCACACCACTGCTCAATTTATTTATATATCGGCCAACACCAGCTGGGAAAATTAACCTGTTATCTGGATATCCTGAAATATTTAATGGAGTAGGATCATTTAGATTAGCATTTCTAGCTACAACTGAATTGATATCCTTACCATAAATCATTTCTATTGTCCCTATAAATCCAAACGGCAATTTCGCATCTAAACCTAAACTCGATTTCCACTGCTGAGGGAATTTCAAGTCAGGAGACATTGCAGAAATAGAGGATGGAATTGACGTACCGGCAGCAGGCAAAGTTGCAGGGTATAGTGATTTATAATTTGGATTAAAGTTAGGCATATTTGGATTTGTTGCACCACTGATGGATTGAGTGAACTGAATTAAGCCAGCATCGCCAGATTGAGCAACAATCCATACAAATGGAATACGACCAGTGAAAACACCCGAACCCCCTCTTAACTGTACACTTCTATCGCCCAATATATCGTAGTTAAACCCTATACGAGGAGAAAACATTAATCTCGATTTTGGTAAAACACCTGTATTGATTTTCTCACCAGCATTAAATGATAATGCTTCTACCAGAGGGTGTGTTTTAATTTCTGATACATCAGGGTAGGTTGGCAATTCCAGTCTTAAGCCTAATGTAACCTTAAACTTATCACTTACAGAAATGTCATCTTGTCCATAGGCAGACAATTGGAAAAATTTAAAGCTAGGAAAAGCTTGAGAACCATCTGCTGTTAGTGGGTATGTAAGCGCAAAATTTACTGGCTTTGCCCCATTAACAAAGTCATCCCAAGTATTAAATACGTAGTAACCAGTTCCGAAGCGTTGAAAGCCGTTTTTAACTTTGCTCATTTCAGCTTGTGCACCAAAGGTAAAGTTATGCTTTCCAGTAGTGAAAGTTAAATCATCATTAACTGTATAGGTAGTTACGTCTCTTAAGTTACCAAATGTAAATGGCTCATAGCCAAACGAAACTAAAGTTGAATTTCCAGTACGTGGAGAAGTTAACCCCTTGTCTAAAATATCTACCAAAGGAAACTCACTTCCAGGAGAAGACCTCGGATCGTTTTGATGAGCGTAAGATACTCTTAATGAATTATTAATTTTTCCAAAGTTAGAGTTTAATTCTGCAGTACCCGCATATAAGTTAGCCTCTTGAAAATAGTTTGAGTTAAAAAACGACATCGAATAAATACTCTGACGATTATCTGAAGCAGTAAAATTTGATCCAGATGTTGAAGTACTAATTTGAGATGGAGACTTACTCTCTACTTGAGAATAACGGATATTAAATCTATGTTTTGAATTAATGTTCCAATCTAGACGAGCAAATATTTTATCATTGTTACTTTTATTTGAGTAGCCTTGATATGCACCTGTTTCATAACCATAGGTACTCGCTAAATATTGGCTTACCTGATCCATAAACGCTGCACTCGGTCTTGCAATATTTAAAGTAGAATTTTCAACACCATTTACTGAAGCAACTTTGGTAGGCCCTGGTTCAACTGTTTTTCGACTCTCTAAATTAACAAAAAAGAATAATTTGTTCTTGATAATCGGACCACCCAAGCTAAAGCCATATTGTTTCTCATCAAGTTGTTGAAGATTCGTAATTACATTATTGTTAACCCTAACACCTTGCTGTTTCTCCGAACGTAACGTATACAAAGCATTACCGAAAAATGTATTTTTACCAGATCTAGTAACGGCATTTACAGAAGCCCCTGTAAAACCAGTTTGTCTCACATCAAATGGGGTAACATTTACCGAAATTTCCTCTAATGCATCAATTGAAATCGGCGATCCATTTGCTGGAATGTTCTGACCAATACCAAACTGATTGTTAAAATTTGCACCATCAACAGTAAAGTTATTAGAACGGTACGACCCGCCTCCAATTGAAGTTCCATTAGCTTGAGGAGTTAAACGTGTAACATCGTTCACGCTTCTCGTAATAGAAGGAAGTTCCTCAATTTTAGCTCTTGAGATAATGGTTGATGCCCCACTTTTTTTAGAATTCATAATCGGGTCTACTTTGGAACCACTAATTACCACTTCTTTTAAAACAGAGGCATTGTCAGTTAGAACCAAATTTACGGTAAAGGTTTCACCTAACTTTAAATAGACATCCTCTAATTTCTGGGGCTTGAAACCAATGAAACTAACCTCTATACTATAAGGCCCACCTATACGCATATTCCCAATTAAAAAGCGACCACTTGCATTCGTGAGTGCGCTATAAACAGTACCTGTTGGGGTGTGCGTAGCTTTAATGCTTGCACCAGGCAAAGCCTCTTTCGAGTCTTTTATAGTACCTGTCATCGACGAAGTGGTAACCTGAGCATTAGCTCCAGTTAGAAAACCAACAAAAACGAAGACAATTACTAAAACTTTTAATAGTAGAGTTTTTTTCATACTTTTTTAATTAAATTTTTGTTTGTTAAAATGTTAAAATAACGGAACAAAGTTAACTATTAATTTTGTTCTACTTCTCATTTCCAATGTTAAATAATTATTAATTACTTCAAAACTTATCAACACTTAACATTAAACGAAAAATATATAAGTATCAGTTTATCAATAGCTTAATAAATAGAGGTTTTATAGGTTTTAAGTAGGGTATCCGAATTAATTAGCAGTTAAATTGTCAAAAATCAGTAGATGAATTGCATTACCCTTATTTTAACCAACATTTTTTTTAATTTTGACACATTATTTAAGCTGATTTCCTTTTTAAATAAGGTCAGTCCTATTTAATTAAAAATAAAAGACAAACAGATGAACTACGATTTAATTGTAATAGGTAGCGGTCCGGGTGGATATGTTACGGCAATAAGGGCTTCACAATTGGGTTTAAAAACTGCAATTGTAGAACGTGAATCTTTAGGCGGTATATGCCTAAACTGGGGTTGTATTCCTACCAAAGCTTTATTAAAAAGCGCACAAGTATTTGAATACATTAACCACGCAGCCGATTATGGCATTAAAACTGCCGAAGCAACTGCCGATTTCGCCGCTGTAGTTAAACGTAGTCGCGACGTTGCCGATGGCATGAGCAAAGGCGTTCAGTTCTTAATGAAAAAGAATAAGATCGACGTAATTATGGGTACCGGTAAAGTAAAACCGGGCCAAAAAGTAGAAGTTAAATCAGCTGATGGCACTCAAAAAGAACTCACAGCTAAAAATATAGTAATCGCTACGGGCGGCCGCTCAAGAGAATTGCCCAACTTAAAACAAGATGGTAAAAAAGTAATCGGTTATCGCCAAGCGATGGTTTTACCAGAGTTACCAAAAACCATGGTAATTGTAGGTTCTGGAGCCATTGGTGTAGAGTTCGCCTATTTTTACGCAACCATGGGTACAAAAGTTACCATTGTCGAATTTATGGATAACATTGTTCCGGTAGAAGATGAAGACATTTCTAAACAGTTATTGCGCAGCTTGAAGAAAACAGGTATCGACATCATGACTTCTTCGAGTGTAGAATCGGTTGATACTAGCGGACAAGGTTGTAAAGTACAAGTTAAAACCGCTGCAGGGATGCAGACCATTGAGTGCGATATTGTACTTTCGGCAGCAGGCGTAGTGGCAAACATCGAAAATATAGGCTTAGAAGAAACAGGTATCAAAACCGAAAAAGGTAAAGTGGTGGTTGATGAATTTTACAATACTTCTGTAAAAGGATATTATGCCATTGGCGATATTGTTAGTGGGCAAGCTTTAGCACACGTGGCATCGGCCGAAGGAATTATCTGCGTAGAGAAAATTGCTGGTCAACATGCCGAACCTTTAGATTACAATAACATACCTGGTTGTACCTACTGCTCACCAGAAATTGCATCAGTGGGTTACACTGAAAAAGCAGCCAAAGCAGCAGGTTACGAGTTAAAAATTGGTAAATTCCCATTCTCGGCTTCTGGTAAAGCAAGTGCTGCCGGTGCAAAAGATGGTTTTGTAAAATTAATTTTCGATGCCAAATATGGAGAATTATTAGGTGCGCACATGATCGGGGCTAACGTAACAGAGATGATTGCCGAAATTGTAGTTGCACGTAAATTAGAAACTACCGGTCACGAAATGATTAAATCGGTTCACCCCCACCCAACCATGAGCGAAGCCATTATGGAAGCTGCTGCTGATGCGTATGGTGAGGTGATTCACTTGTAATGAATTTACATACCATAAACACCGGCTTTTTCAAACTTGATGGCGGAGCCATGTTCGGTGTGGTTCCGAAATCGATTTGGCAAAAAAGCAATCCTGCAGATTCAAACAATCTGTGTGATTGGGCTATGCGTTGTCTATTAATTGAGGATGGAGAGAGATTGATCTTGATAGACAATGGCATAGGCAATAAGCAGGATGAAAAGTTTATGGGGCATTATTTTTTGCATGGCGAAGATACCTTAGATAAATCTTTAGCTGCCAAAGGATTTAACCGAGCCGATATTACAGATGTTTTTTTAACCCATTTGCATTTTGATCATTGTGGCGGGTCGATTGAGCGTGTGGGCGACAACTTAACCCCGGCCTTTAAAAACGCATACTATTGGAGTAATGCACAGCATTGGGAATGGGCCGTTAATCCTAACGATAGAGAAAAAGCCTCGTTTTTAAAGGAGAACATTTTGCCGATTCAGGAAAGTGGACAATTGCGTTATGTAGAAAATGAAGATGGCGTTTCGTTTCAGGAAAATATAAAAATTCGTTTCGCCTTCGGGCATACTGATGCCATGATGTTGCCTCAACTAACCTATAAAGATACAACCATAGTGTACATGGCCGATTTATTGCCTTCAGTGGGGCACATTCCCCTACCCTATATAATGGCTTACGATATGTTTCCACTACAAACGTTAAAGGAGAAAAAATCATTCTTGGCAGAGGCAGCCACAAACAACTATATCTTGTACTTAGAGCACGATCCGATAAACGAATGCTGTACGCTACAGCATACTGAAAAAGGTGTCCGTTTGGCGGAAACGTTTAGACTGGACGAGATCTAAGCTCAAAGTGTCTATGTGGTAAAAAATTAAACATTGTGGGGCATAAATATGTTAGAGTTAAAAAGTCCAGCATGTTTAAAATAAACTTTTGCTTTTCCCTCCTCTTCCTTACCCTTTGGGGATGCAATTCTGACGAATACAGTCCGAACCAAAAATTTAATCGAAGTACCGCTACAGCCGTTAATTCAAGAGAAATAAGCGAGTTGCCAAGCAAACCTGCCGGCACAACGATAAGAATTGCAGTATCTGGCGATACCCAACGTAACTATAAGGAATCTGAAGATTTTGTAACTTTGATTAATGCTCGAAAAGACATCGATTTTGTAGTATTAAATGGAGATATATCTGATTTCGGACTGCTGTTAGAGTTTGATGGTATTTATAAAATATATGATAAACTGAATGTTCCATTTATATCGGTAATTGGAAATCACGATTTAGTAGCGAATGGTTCTGACGTGTATAAACATATGTTTGGTGACCTTAATTTTACGTTCAACTATGCTGGAATCAAATTTGTTTGCCACGATACCAACGGAAGGGAATACGATTTTAATGGGACGACCCCAAATATGGCTTGGTTAAGAAATAATTTAAAATTAGAAAATGGTGTTGATCGGTTACTTGCTTTTTCACATGTTCCGCCAACGGATGGCGATTTTGATCCAAAATTAACAACACCCTATCAAGATTTATTAAATCAGACCCCTGGAATGATTGCATCCATCCATTCCCATCAACATCAACCCGAAATTACGAAGTATCAAAACGGGAAAGGCATTCCTTTTATCATTACCAATGCCATCGTTAACCGCGCATTTACTCTTATCACCATCACTAATGGACAAATTGCTGCCGAAGAAATTAAGTTTTAAGTTTATCCTCATTTTAGGATTGTTGGTATCATCAGCCTATGCGCAAACTTCTTTCTTGACGCATGTTAAGCCTGATCAGGTGAATTTACAATATGCGGGAAGCATTGGCTATTTTAGTGGAGGAATTGGGTATAATTTGTTCAATGAAAAAGCAGCCTTAAGTGTTCATTATGGGTATGTACCGAAAAACAAAGGCGGTTGGATGAGTATTTTTACGGCAAAGTTTGAATATAAACCTTTCGCCATAAAAATTAAGGACAAGTTTATTATTCACCCTATCAACCCCGTTTTCTTTCCTTCGTATACTTCGGGCGAAAATTTTGATTATCAATTTAAAACCAGTCAGTACCGCAAAGGTTATTATTTTTGGTCGTCGGCCCTACGTTTACATTTAGGAGCCGGAACCGAAGTAAAAATTATCAGCCATTTAAATTCTTCGTTAAAATCGGTGAGTCTTTACGCAGAAGCCAATACGAACGATTTATATGCGATAAGCTGGTTCGAGAATAGAACATCGACACCTTTTTATAAAATGTTTAAGTTGGGGTATGGGGTGAGGGTTAATTTTTAAAATTAGAAAGATTCATCTCTAAATTCCAAAATATCTCCTGGCTGGCATTCTAATACTTTACATATTGCCTCTAAGGTTTCCAATCTCACGGCTTTGGCCTTACCCGTTTTTAAGATGGAAAGGTTAGACAAGGTAATGCCAACCCTTTCACTGAGTTCAGTTAATGACATTTTACGCTTGGCCATCATTACGTCTAAGTTTACGATTATGGGCATTATAGATTAGTATTTAGTATAAAGCAGTTAGATCAACGATGTTTAAATGATTAGTTCATTATCTTGTTGTAAAATCATCCCTCATAATTATATTGTTAAATCTTGATCTTTCTTAATCTTCATTCCACTCATAAAAACTTCTGCTAAACCTAAGCCAATTAATCCAGGGAGAATATATCGTTCAAATGTGCTAACAAGGCCAATGAGTGAGCTGGTGAAAACTTTCATATTTCCTTTAAGCAAAGCTGCTATGGTGTAAATGAGTTTAAAACAGAGCATCAAACAGGCAAAACCTAAAAAATAATAGGCAATTTTTCGGATCCTATTGGCTTGATTTTCATGAAATACACCGTCTATTAAAATAGATTTAACAATCTTTCTAATTTGATATAATACAATACCAAAAATAACTCGTGAGATAAGTATAGGGATCAAAGCGAGATAAGCAAACCAAGCGATAGAGAATTTTAATGAATCAAACCTCCCAGAATCAGGAAACCTATCAGCCATATCCGAAAACCTATTCACCCAAGGAGTAGCATAAATAAAAGGTACTATAATAGAGGCTGCAATTATAAACAAGGCTATGTCTATCCCCCTCAATAATAATGTCAGTCTTTTCGTATTTGTTTCCATAACTATATTTCGTAAATTTTTGTTCTTCTCGTAGTTATTTAATATCGGTTTACTAAGTTTATCTTTTTAAATAGTCAATTATTATCCTCGCCTTGTTGTAAAGAATTTGTCAGTGCTCCATCAATTAAAAATAGAATATAACACAAACATAAATGATTTATTATTAAAAATCAAAATATTTTTATTGTTTTACAATAAATATTAACCTTTAATCAACTAAACCCCATATTTACTGCCAAATTAAATTTGGAATGATTTTTGCTATTAAAGTATTTGTTAAAAAAGTGCCCTAAAGTGTAACATTTTCAACAATTTATCCTTTCGTGTTGACTAAAATTTTCGTATTTTTGCAGCTTCGAAATATTAAGTGACGACCAAAACATATAAATGAGACAACTCAAAATAACCCAATCCATTACCAACCGCGAAAGTCAATCCTTAGACAAATACTTGCACGAGATTGGAAAAGTAGATTTAATTACCGCAGAAGAAGAAGTAATATTAGCCCGTAAAATTCGTGAAGGTGATCAAGCTGCCTTAGAGCGCTTAACAAAAACCAACTTACGTTTTGTGGTATCGGTAGCTAAACAATATCAAAATCAAGGCTTAACGCTGGGCGATTTAATTAACGAAGGAAACTTAGGTTTAATTAAAGCTGCAAAACGTTTTGATGAAACGAAAGGTTTCAAGTTTATCTCTTACGCCGTTTGGTGGATTCGTCAGTCTATATTACAAGCTATTGCCGAGCAAAGTCGTATTGTTCGTTTACCATTAAATCAAGTTGGCTCCTTAAGCAAAATTAGTAAAGCCTTCTCTAAATTGGAGCAAGAATTTGAACGCGAACCTTCGCCAGAAGAGTTGGCAGATATTTTAGAAACCACAGTTGATAAAATTTCAGACACACTAAGCAATTCTGGTCGCCATGTTTCTATGGATGCGCCATTTGTTCAGGGTGAAGAAAATACATTATTAGATGTATTAGAAAACCACGAACCCAATACGGATAGCAACTTAATAAATGAATCGCTTTCTGAAGAAATTAAACGTTCACTATCAACACTAACCGAACGTGAACGTGAAATTATTGTATTGTTTTTCGGATTAAGTACAAATCACCCGCTTTCGTTAGAAGAAATTGGTGAGAAATTTAATTTAACCCGCGAACGCGTTCGTCAGATAAAAGACAAAGCGTTACAACGCTTACGTCACACCTCACGTAGTAAGATTTTAAAATCGTATTTAGGCTAGACTTCAACAGACGTTACCCCTCATCAGATGAGGTTTAATAATATAATTACAGAAAAGATTGGGTACTCGCCCGATCTTTTTTACTTTTGCAGCAATTCTAACCAAATTAATTTTCTTGTATGTTAAACAAATACCAGTCAGAGTTTCAGAGCTGGATTGAGAAAGAGAAGAAAGCGCTCGAACTCATCCGTTGTGTTGGTCAATTGTGGTTTGATCGCTCTATCGAACTTGTACTTTTCCGCAAACCATTATTCGATGTAGGAAGTAGTGAAATTCTTGCTCATCATCAATACGCCAAAGATGTTAGTGGAAAGGACATTTCGATTTACGAAACCCTCGAATTGGCATCCACTATCGCCAAATGCAGCCTGGCACCCTCGCGAATAGATGTGGGCCGACTAGCTTCTGAATGGTTAGACGAAAACAATACCCATTCTTCGATGTACGATTTTGTGGTGAGTAAACTCTCAAAACATATCGGAAAAGATAAATTTAACCTAAAACCTAAAGATGTTGTGCTTTATGGCTTTGGCCGAATTGGCCGAATTGCCGCTCGCGAGTTAATTGTGCAAGCCGGTAAAGGCGAGCAGCTTCGTTTACGCGCAATTGTTACCCGAAGCTATAGCGACGAAGAATTAATTAAACGTGCCGAATTGCTACGAACCGATTCGATCCACGGACCGTTTAATGGAACAATCGTAGAAGATTTCGAAAACCGAGCACTCATCATTAACGGACAAACCATTTATTTCATCGTTGCTAAAGAACCTGAAGAGGCAGATTATAGCGTACATGGCATTGAGGATGCGCTATTGATAGATAATACCGGAGTTTATCGCGATAGAGAGGGACTAAGTAGACATTTAAACGCCAAAGGAATCACTAAAGTTCTTTTAACTGCACCTGCCAAAGGCGATATCCCGAACATTGTAACCGGCATTAACGACGCCGATTTCGATTATAAAACGGAAACGATTTTCTCTAATGCTTCGTGTACCACCAATGCCATTATACCGGTGTTAAAAGTGATGGATGATACATTTGGCATCGAAAAAGGGCATATCGAAACCGTTCATTCTTACACCAATGATCAAAACTTACTCGATAATTACCATAAAAAATATCGCCGTGGACGCTCTGCAGCACTCAACCTTGTTATTACAGAAACTGGCGCCGATAAAGCTGTAGCAAAAGTGATTCCCCATTTAGGTGGTAAATTAACCGGAAATGCTGTTCGTGTACCTACTCCCAATGTTTCATTAGCTATTTTAAACCTTTCGTTAAACAAAGTAACTTCAAAAGAAGAAGTTGCCGAGGTTTTAACGCAAGCTTCGCTATTTGGCGATTTATCAGAGCAATTAGAATATTCTATCTCTAACGAATTGGTAAGCACCGATTTAATTGGGAACAGCCATGCTTCTATTGTAGACGGCCCTGCAACAATTATTGCGAGAGATAATAAATCGATTGTATTATACACCTGGTATGATAACGAATATGGGTATACTCGACAAGTTATTCGTTTGGCGAAAAAGCTTGCAGGTGTGGTGCGATTAACGTATTATTAGCAAATGAATTTTACTATCTTTCAAGTCGACGCTTTTACGGACCAATTATTTGGTGGAAATCCCGCTGCAATCGTTCCGCTTACCACATGGTTACCTGCACCTAAGATGCAAACCATTGCTGCCGAGAATAATTTAGCCGAAACCGCTTTTTTTATCCCACAGGGTGATGATTTTGGGCTTCGATGGTTTACACCAGAATTGGAAATCGATTTATGCGGTCACGCTACACTAGCCACTGCCCACATTCTGTTCACCGAACTTGGTTACACTAAAGACACCATTCATTTCCATACCCTAAAAGCTGGTACACTTACCGTTACCAAAGCCAACGGCCTGTATACGTTAGACTTCCCATCAAGACCAACAACACCATGCGATGCTCCTGAAGGCCTCCTAAGTGCATTGGGCGGCAAAACACCGCTTCAAATACTTAAATCGAGAGATTACATGTTGGTGTACGAATCTGAAGCAGATATTTTAGCCCTTAAGCCTGATTTCGGGGCACTGTCAAAATTAGACATGATGGGTGTAATTGTAACGGCAAAAGGCGATAAAAGTGATTTTGTATCTCGATTTTTTATTCCCGCAGCCGGAATAAATGAAGACCCTGTTACCGGCTCAGCACATTGCAATTTAATTCCCTATTGGGCACAGAAATTAAACAAAAATGAACTTCATGCTTATCAGGTTTCGGCACGTAGAGGAGAATTATGGTGTAGCTTAAAGGGTGATCGCGTGCTCATGGCAGGTAAAGCAGTAACGTATTTAAAAGGCGAAATTTATATTTAAATATTTACCTTTAACACCGAAATAAACAGATTATGAAGAAATTATTTTTTATACCCCTCGCCTTTTTATTAAGTTGTGGATCGGTAAAAACCAATACTGCTCAAACTTCGGTTAGCGCACAGTTATTAAAAGACGTAGAAACATTATCATTAGATTCGTACGAAGGACGTAAATCGGGAACAAAAGGTGCTGAAATGGCTAGAACTTATCTTACTGGCCGACTAATAGAAATTGGCTTAAAACCTTATCCTGGCATGAATAGCTTTGAGCAACCTTTCGAAATAAAAGGAAGAAATGGTGCTGCAGCAATTGAAGGAAAAAACCTAATCGCTTATATGCCTGGTAAAACTGATAACATTATTGTAATCTCGGCACATTACGACCATGTTGGGGTAAAACAAAATGAAGTATTTAATGGTGCTGATGATAATGCCTCGGGAGTTGCTGGATTACTACAATTCGCCAAGTATTTCTCAAAAAACAAACCAAACAACACCTTAATATTTGCTATTTTCGATGCTGAAGAAATGGGTTTACTAGGCGCTAAAGCTTTTGTGGCTAAACCACCTGTTGCACTCGAAAAAATTAAATTAAATATTAATATGGATATGATAAGCCATAACGATAAAGGAGAGCTTTATGCAACAGGAACCTTCAAATACCCTGCACTAAAACCTTTTATTTACACTACTAACCCTAAGCTTAAACTCTTATTTGGTCACGACGATCCTAAATTGGGAAGAGACGACTGGACAAATCAAAGCGACCAAGGCGCATTTAACGCAAAGAATATTCCTTTTATTTATTTCGGTGTAGAAGATCATAAAGATTATCACAAGGCTACAGACGAATATCAAAACATTAATAAAGCGTTTTTTATCGATGCAGCAAATGCCATTCAAAGTGTAATTGTAAATATCGATAAGCAACGCGATATTCAAGCAATCTTTAAAGAGAACTTACAAATGCAAAAGCAATAATTTTAAACAAAAAAAATCCCGATTTCACAATCGGGATTTTTTTTACTTCTTAAGCTTATGCCTCGTTTCTATCATCCCGACAAATTCGTTCCCACTTCCTATAGGCTTCATAGGCTGTAAGCTTTCTATGCTCACATTTCTACCCTGTATGGACATTGTTTTTGCAGCAGAAGATACCACTGCTCCAGGTGCAATCTGATTAAGTGCTACCGATGTGTAATACTCATTTGGATCTCCAAAATTATTTCTCGGATCGTCTAGATCCCCTCTAATTGCATCAGTAAATACCACATCAGGTTGCATGCCGTCAAAATAATCGCCCTGTCCGAGTGCATTTTTAGTTTGGAACAACGAATAATATACCTCGTATTTATTTTCGATCGTTATCGGAAAAAATCCAACAGGTTTACCGTAAGTTTTGGTTCCTACCACTTTAACATTCATATAGGGTTTTAAACAGTTAATCACCAATTCACTTGCCGAAGCTGTATTGCCAGTAACAATGAAGATGACATTCGAAATTTTATTATCGTTATTTAAAGGACCTGCTTTAACAAATAATTCGGTATTACTGGCAACAGAATAATTCACATCGGCATACGTAATCATCTTTCCATTCTGATATTGAACCTTTTTATTTGCATCTAATAAGGGCTGATTAGCTAAAATTGTTGCTCCATTTGCTTGCATTAACGGATTATAATACTCTGCAAACATTACTTTTCCATTTGCCGAAGCTGGCGCAATTTGGTTAATTAAATATTGGGCGGTATTTACATATCCACCCCCATTATACCTTAAATCTATAATTAAATCGCTTACTCCCGCTGCACTGAATTCTGAAAACGCCAGATCGAAATCTGCTTTTGAATTCGTACTCAAATTAGAAAAACGCGCATAGGCTAAATACCCAATTTTTTTGGCGCCTGCCGTAAATACCTTTTTAGCAAATACTGGACTACTTTTATAGCTTGCTTTATTTAAGGTATAGGTAAATGGGGCACCAGAAAGTCCATCGGTATAATGAACACCTTCAATCGTGATAGGCGATGACCCACTCAATGCCGTGTTGATGATAGGCAAATCAGTATTCGAATTATCCCCAATATTACGGCCATTAAGTTTATAAATACGGTCACTTCTTACTACTCCTGCTTTATCTGCTGGCGAATTTTGAAACACCCCAGTAACGAACAATGCAAACGTAGTTCCTCCTTGTCCATATGCTCCCAATTTCAGTCCAAAATCATTTCCATTTCCCTCTAAGTCTACTACACTTTTTTTCTCTGGGATAAAAGCTGTTGGATTTTTATTGGCGATATCTGAGATGTAAGAATACTTTGAATCAATTACATTAACCCCATTTACCAAATATTGATAATATTCATAGGGAAGCCCCGTAGCTGGATTTATTTTGTACTGAGCCAAAGCGATCAGTTCCTTCTCGTAATTTAAGAAATCTGTACTTTCGGTTGTATACTTTCTTGGATTAAATGCATCTTGACTTGGTAATGCATCACTCCACAAATAGATTTGCTTGGCATATAAAAATATGGAGTCGCGCGTTAAATTTGCACGATTTGTATCTGGTTCAGGCGTTGGATCAACCTTCTTCTTGCAAGAAACCAATCCCACGCTCAGTAGGGTTAGTAAAAGTATAGCTTGTTTTAGTTTCATTTTGTGTTGTAATATATAAATAGATTGGAATGTAAATTAACGAAAAAAAACCTACAATAGTTTCGTTACAAATAAAAACTCAACGCCAGCAGTTACACTGGCTTCCTCTTCTTTATCACTATTTCCGATGTAAAGCACATTTTCCTTTTTTAAATTATTTTGGTCGATTATAAAACCAACGCTTTTGCCAGATAAATAGGGTTCTTGTTCTTCTGAAAAATATAGTTTTAAATGAGGCTCCAAACCATGCCATTCGAATTGCTTAATCTTGTTTAATTGCACCGATGGCTTACCCGTTACCAACAAATAAATCTCCTTTCTTTCTACCACAAGTTCCTGTAAAAGAGACAATATATTCTGAAACAACAAGAGCTTTAAAGGTAAACGTGCAGTCTCATGTAACAATTCAAAATTGGACTTATATTTCGTTGGTAGGTTAAACTTCTCTGCTGTCTTATCAAAAATATTTACATTTCCGTGATGTGAATATTCTTGTTGCATGAATGATAGTATTTCTTTTGAAGAAATTTGCTCCGTATATTCTATAAATTCAGCGAAAAGGTAATACACCTGGAGTAAGTAATCTTTCTCCGGGTACAAGACCTCATCAAGACCAAAAATAAATGCGGTTTTTTGAGCGTTATATGTTTCTAAAATCGTCACCTTACTAAATCGTAATTAATTGGAGATTCGCTACAGTAGTTGATTCATTTAAATAAAATGCTCCGCTTAGTTCAGCTGCTTTTGCATAAGTAAAAAGTTTGTCGTCTTTAAAACTGGCAAATACCACTTCTCCCTTTACAAAAACGGCCCAATTTACAAATTTTGTCCCTGCCATAATATCAAAATGTGGCGCTAAAGCATTTTCGATGGGTAATAGCGTATCAATATTAAATTCGGAAAATAATACTTTTGCTTTACACATGGCTATGATTTCAAAAGTATGAAGAGGTAAAACCCTATCAACATCCTCATCTAAACAGTGATTTAACAGATTATGCGCAATCGTATCTTCATTTTTTTCGCCTAGGCTGATGAATTTATATGCGGTAGAGGAAAAATTCGGAATTTCACCGTAATCTGCCAATATAATTTGATGCGGTGTAAATGCTTTAGCAATCTTTAAGGCTAGAGCAGACTTCCCTCCGGTTATTAAAACTTTCAATTTTGAATAATCATACCATCCTTCATGGTCACAACACGGTTACTAATTTTAGCCAAGTCTTCATTATGCGTTACAATCACAAAAGTTTGATCGAATTTATCGCGTAAGTGGATAAATAATTGGTGCAATGCATTTGCGTTTGCTGAATCTAAATTACCCGAAGGTTCATCGGCTAAAACAATGGCCGGATTGTTTATTAAGGCTCTGGCCACTGCAATACGCTGTTGTTCGCCACCCGAAAGCTGATTAGGTTTATGATCAGCCCGGTTGCGTAATTCGAATAAGTCTAACAATTCAAATGCCCTTGCTTCTGCTTCCTTTTTACTTTTTTTGGCAATAAAGGCCGGAATACATATGTTTTCTAATGCGGTAAATTCGGGCAATAAATGATGGAACTGGAAAATAAAACCTATATTCTGATTTCTGAACACACTTAATTGTTCGCCAGAAAGTTTATTTACGGCTACCCCGTTTAAAGACACCGACCCTTCATCAGGCTGGTCTAAACTGCCTAAAATATGCAGCAAGGTGCTTTTTCCGGCACCTGAAGCGCCAATTATACTTACAATTTCGCCCTTTGTTACGTCAAAATCAACCCCTTTTAAAATGGGCAAATTTCCATATGCTTTTTTTATACCTATTGCTTTTAGCATGCTACAAAGGTAAGGAAATTTGGGAATTAGCTACTTAGCAAATTCGTGAATTCGTAAATAGGCAGCCTATGTAATTAGCGAATTGTCTAAATAGTTATATAAAAATTTTGCAATTCAATTAATGTTAATTAACTTTGAAAAACAAAGTGCTTTTAGATATGGATTCAAAAGAAGAACAATTAAATGCCCTAAGCGACATCCGCAATATGATGGATCGCTCGTCACGTTTCATCTCTCTAAGTGGCTTATCAGGGGTTTTTGCTGGTATTATTGCACTTATTGGTGCTTATCTTGCGCATCATGAGGTTAACGCGTATATAAACGGAGAATATGGATATGGCGTAGATGCCGACTTAACGTTAGAATTTAATTTGTTGAAATTAGGAATTAGTGTGTTATTTGTAGCTCTTGTAGGTGGTTTGCTCTTCACCTACAGACAGAGCATGAGAAAAAAATTACCCTTTTGGGATAAAACAGCCAAAAATCTTATCCTAAATTTAGCTATTCCTTTAGTTTCGGGTGGCGTTTTTATCATTGCCCTCTTGTTAAACCACCCCAATGCCGTTGTTTTAATTGCACCTTCTTGCTTGGTGTTTTATGGATTGGCATTAATCAACGCTAGTAAATACACTTATTCTGATATTCGTTTTCTCGGTATATGCGAAGTGCTATTAGGATTAATTGCAGTATTTAATAGTGGTTATGGATTGTATTTTTGGGCTCTCGGCTTTGGTGTGATGCACATTATTTATGGTTCGATCATGTATTTTAAATACGAAAGGGTTAACTAATGAAAAATCCGATTGCCGATTTAAATAAAATATTCGATAGTCGAATACGGCTGGGCGTTATGTCGCTCCTGGTAGTAAACGAAACCGTAAGTTTTAACGAATTAAAGGAAATGCTTGCCCTAACCGATGGTAATTTAGCTTCTCACTTAAGTACGCTCGAACAAGTGGATTATCTCAACGTAAGAAAAGCTTTTGTGGGCCGAAAAACCAATACCACTTACAGCATTACCCCTCTTGGCAAACAGGCTTTCAAAGCCCATTTGGATGCCCTAGAGAAAATGATCAAAAACGTTTAATTTTTTTTATTCATTTACTTTGAAATACAAAGCACTTTTTAAATCATCATTTATGAATTACAAAATCGACAACAAACTAATCTATGTGTTAAGCGGCGGATTACTCTTCAATTTCCTGTTTTGGAAAGAAGAACTGGCACTTAATCTCGTTATCTATTCGTTGTTCCTAGTAACAATCTACCTCATCAGCAACAAGCTACTCGATAACAAAAAGGTGGTGCTCATTGTCCTTTCTCATGTTTTCGCAGGTATTCTACTATTAGTTAATCACTCTGTATTAACCATTGTTACTTGGTATATCAGTTTATTTATACTCATTGGCTATTTCCACAATGTGCAATTGAGAAGCATTTTCACCGCCTTGATTGCAGCGTTTTTACAATTTGCAAGCTCGCCGGTTAACCTGTTCAAGAGAATAACAGCAATCGAAATTGGTGGCTTTTCCTTTAAACCCGCCTTAAAACTTATACAGTATTTAATTATTCCAAGTTTTATTCTGCTCCTATTTAGTATTATTTATAGCATTGCGAATCCGGTTTTCGACTCGTACTTAGGTAATTTTTTCGAAAATTTGGAGAGTTTTTTCAACACCGTTTTCACTTTCTTTTTTAAAGACATTAGTATCGATAGGATCGCGTTTCTAGCAGTTGGCTTATTGTTTAGCACGGGTCTGTTTATCTCCTTTAAAAACAAATTGGAGAAAATGGAATCTGGTTTGCACGACAAGCTTTTACGAGTTCGGCATCACAAAAAGCAAATTACCATCTGGAAAGAAATTTCGAACTTATTTCTTGGAAATTTGGCGAATAAAAAAATGGCATTAAAAACCGAAAATACCATTGCCATAATCTCTTTTGCAGGGTTAAATTTGCTTCTACTATTCTTAAACGGAATTGATATCACTACGCTTTGGATGGGCGATTTAGGGAGCTTAAACTTCTCGCAGGCATTGCATGGCAGTACAAATGCATTAATTATTAGTATTGTAATGGCAATGGCGGTTATCCTTTATTTCTTCAATGGAAATTTAAACTTCTACAGAAAAAGCAAAACGATACGTTTTTTAGCGTACGGCTGGATTCTTCAAAATACATTTTTAATCCTCTCTGTGCTGTTAAGAGATTACCACTACATTGCTATGCATGGCTTAACTTATAAACGCATTGGCGTAATTGTATTCTCGCTATTGTGCGTAATCGGATTGCTCACCGTTTACTGGAAAGTTGCCAAACAGAAATCGTTATTCTATCTATTTAAAACAAATGGCGCAATTTGGTATGTATTGCTACTTGCGAGTGGCCTCATAAATTGGGATGTTTATATCGTGAAGTATAACATCGAAAACAGAAATGGCGCCGTGCTTGATGTAAGTTATCTGATGAGCTTGTCTGACAAAACCTTGCCTAGCTTAATTGAAAATAAGGAATTGCTGAAGAAATATCTATCTCCAAACACCTCGCCCTATAGTTATACTGCAAATGTGATGGAAGGTCCTTTAGCTACCACTTCTGTAAAAAAGCCAGTTGTCGATTCAATTGAAATTAAGAAACAAATTAAGCAAAGTTTAGTGCAAAATTTTAACGAGAGTTTGGCTAAGCGTACTGTAAAATTTAATGAAAAGCGTAAAAAAACTACGTGGTTATCTTGGAACTATCGCGATTGGCTAACGTACACCTATTTAAATCAACATTAAACCTTTAAGCGCTATATCATGGGTATTGAAGTCTATTTTATCTTACTTCTAATTGGCTCGGTAACTTTTTTCTTTTGGAAATGGCTCCTAACAAAAGGGGTAAAAAATCCAAGGAAAAGAAAAATAGCAATTTGGGCCTGTACCATTATCGGTACGCCTATTCTATACCTTTTTATAGTTTGGTTGGCAATTTTTGCTTTATCTTATTATCCCGATCATAAATTCGATTCTGAAAAATGGAAAAATGAACCAGAATCACGTTACGAATTAACGAAGAGTTTAATTGGCAGTAAATTATTAATTGGAAAATCGAAAAGGGAAGTTGAACAACTTCTAGGAAAAACGTATGACTTTAAAAGTAATCTGTGGATTTATAATGTTGGCTTTGTACCTGGATTATTTAACATTGATCCTGATATTTTAGAAATTTCTTTCAAGAATGATAAGGTGGTGAATGTAAAACGACGAGGAACCTAAATTAAACCCTAATTCTTGCCGTTTCGTGCTTGATACTAAAAAATTAAATTGTAGATTTGAGCAAATTTTCGAGCAATAAAATTATCCCAAATGAATATCCACGAATATCAAGGTAAACAAATTTTAAAGAGTTTTGGCGTTGCCATCCAAGAAGGCATTGTTGCAGAAACCGTTGATCAGGCTGTTGAAGCTGCTAAAAAAATGAAAACTGACTATAATTCCGACTGGGTTGTGATTAAAGCACAAGTTCATGCAGGAGGCCGTGGTAAAGGTGGCGGTGTAAAATTAGCTAAAAACTTAGATGAGGTTAAGCAAAGAGCCAATGATATTTTAGGAATGCAATTAATTACGCCTCAAACCAGCGCTGAAGGTAAAACGGTGCACAAAATTCTAGTTGCACAAGATGTATATTATCCAGGTGCTTCTGAAACGAAAGAATTTTATGTAAGTGTTTTGTTAAACCGAGCAAACGGTACAAACATCATTATGTATAGCACGGAGGGTGGAATGGATATTGAAGAGGTTGCTGAGCACACACCGCATTTAATTTTCAAGGAAGAAATTGACCCTAAAGTAGGCTTGCAAGCATTTCAAGCGCGTAAAATTGCTTTTAATTTAGGGTTATCAGGTGCAGCGCACAAAGAAATGGTGAAATTTATTTCTTCGCTATATAAAGCATATGAAAATACCGATTCGGCCATGTTCGAAATCAATCCTGTTTTAAAAACTAGCGATGATAAAATTATAGCTGTAGATGCTAAGGTAGATTTAGACGAAAATGCATTATTCCGTCATCCCGACTATGCAGCGATGCGCGATAAATTAGAAGAAGATCCAACAGATGTTGAAGCGAGCGAAAGTAACCTGAATTATGTAAAACTTGACGGAAACGTAGGTTGTATGGTAAACGGCGCTGGTTTAGCTATGGCTACAATGGATATTATTAAAATTGCTGGTGGCGAGCCTGCAAACTTCTTGGACGTTGGCGGTACTGCAAATGCCACAACTGTTAAAGCAGGATTTAACATTATTTTGAAAGATCCAAATGTTAAAGCAATCTTCATCAATATTTTTGGTGGTATTGTACGTTGTGATCGTGTTGCACAGGGCGTAATTGATGCCTATAAAGAAATTGGCAATGTTCCCGTTCCGATTATCTGCCGTTTACAAGGCACAAATGCCGTAGAAGCGAAGCAATTAATCGATGAATCTGGTTTAAAAGTATACTCTGCAATTGCTTTAAAAGAAGCAGCAGATCTAGTAACGAAAGTGCTTGCGTAATAGTTATAAAATCTAACAAAAAGCGCCCCGAGGTAATTACTTCGGGGCGTTTTTGTTTTATGATGACCCATTGACATCATTGAAACCTTCTCATTAATTACCCTAATTTATTTAGCGCTTTAAGTTTGGCTTCGATAGGGTTAAAATAAGCTTCATAGTCAGTACTAGCTCCTTTTGGCTGCGGAAAACGTTGAATTTTGCCATCCTCAAGTACTTCAAATCTTCCTAGATCTTCCCCATCGAGGTTGATGTGGAAGTTTTGACCATTCTTGATGATGATAGCATGTGCCGATTTCTGATTGACGACGAGGTCAAAGATTATTTTTTCGCCATTAATCTCAGGTGCTTTTATGGTAACGGGAATCTGGCTGGCAGGATCATCACTAGGTTGCGGTATCGACTTAATTGCCCCCGTATAAGCATCATCAGCTAATGAATCATACCCTTGTGTGCCGGTATTGTCTAGCCCATCTTTTGGCGATGATTGGTTTATAGTATTTTGAGTTTTATTTGGCATGACATTTTCTTTAAACACTATCTTAACAAATGAATAAAAAATAAGTTTATAATATCTATTAGTAGCCTGTAGAAAACTAATAAAACAAACTAATTTCCCCTCAAACAAGTACTCAGATTATTTGCTGATCTTTCAATCCTAGTTTGTGTCATCTATTGGAATTTATCGGGGTGGCAGGATTACCTTCGCTGCGCTCCGGTGATCCTAAGTGGGGAGATTCAAATCCAAGCCTAGGCTGCTCGTATCTCGCATCCTGCTTTATTGTTTTTCCGCTGCGCCGTCAAGCCTTCGCTGCGCTCGGCATGGGCTGATTGAAAACAATAAAGCCCCTTTTGCTTCGCAAAAGAGGCTTGTAATTGTCGGGGTGGCAGTACGACACCTTTAAACTCTAAATACCTTACTTACAATAACTTACTGCTCGAATAATTGAACAGGGTGTTAAATAGGGTAAAAATCATTTAAAATCAATATCGATCAACCTGTTCTATCAAATCTAATATTCGTCAATAGAATATCGAGTTATTTCGTTGTTTTTGATTAGCAAATTTAATCAAATTAATTTAATAGTTCAAATTCAAGTCGACGCCTTATTCATAAAATCAGTGTTGATTGCGCCTCGCCAGCGTAACCATAAACAATAATATCAATCATTTAATTATTAACCATGAATGAGGGATTACACTTAATAGGAGAATAGTCGCTAATCGAATAAGTGACGGTAGTATCAGGAAAATATTCGTAAGCAACATTAGCATTTAATTCGTTTTTATGAACAGTTTGGATGTTCTTTAAGGTGACATTGAATTTCACCATTCTATTTTTGTACAATAATCTAAACCAAAACTTACTAGGCCAAGATAGCCAATACCGTTCGTTGTATGCCCTATTATAATTAGGATGATAGTTTTTCGCTAATTGAATAAATGTAGGGTCATGCTTTTTTATAAAATTGTTCACGTGACTTTCAAGAGAATATAGAAAGTATAATGTGCCAACAATTGTTTCATCAACATTTTTACCACTAACATCATAGTAAATAGGAAAAGCTACAAGGTCGCTACTTTCATCAGAACTTATAGAAGATTCAAATAGTGATCTTTCGTCGTGTAAAAAAGCTGATTCGTATAAAAAGTATTCAATAAATTCAATTGTACCACCTTTTGGAATCATTGCAATTTCGAACACAGAACAACACATATTCTCAACAGTCTCATAGTGAATTCTCTTAACTCCGCTTTCAAGTTTGGCAAGCGTTTCATAATCAGAGCGATCAATATATTTTTCAGCTGAGTATCGACTATCATATATCAGCTTAACAGTAACTTTTTCAGCGGCTAGGTTTCCTGTATTTTTAATAGATAATTGATGTGAAAGTACTGCTTGATTTTTATTTCGTTCTCCAAACATTTCCAAATAGACAATGACTGACGGAGATTTATTTAATTCAGATATCGTAAAATTTCTCAACCTATCGTCTTTTATAGTTGATAGCATGTTTGTAACACTTAACGGATAAAATTGTAATCTTACCCTTTTATAACTGCCCTGAATTCTTAACGCATAAATTCCAAAGAAAATTGAAACTACAATTGGTATTAAATATAATGTGACTTCTGTGATACTCATCGTTTTATAATAAAGCGTAAAAGAATAATTAAAACTACAATAAAGTATATTAAAAATTTAATTGAGTTTTGGATTATTATATTCCATTTTGATTGCTTTTATTCCACGGCATAGAACTTATTTAAAAAGGCACTTAAAAAAGAAAGGTGAATTTTTAAAACTATTTTACGAAAAAATAAGCTATGGTAAAATGTTTAGATAAAATATCTATATATGGAATTTGAACCACATTTTTGTTAAACACAAAATGGAATTGCAATATGGCAAGGACATTCGGAAGAACAGATCCGGTCCATGAAAGAAGCACTGCAAAAGCTAAGCGAGAACGGAGGAGTGGTGATCGAGGAATAGGCCGTGCCATCGAGCGAGGCTGTGATCGAACAAAAAGCTGTATTAAAGAGGGGCGAGCTAAACTATTTCCCTAAGTAGTCGTAGGGAGAGTTATACATCATTCCGCTCTTGGAAAGCGTCATTCGCCTTTTTTCGAAAAGCTCCTCCATGACCAGCCAAACATGATCCACCAGCTCGAACGATTTTTTTTCATTTGATTCGGTTCTTTTCAGAAATCCAGTAAATGTTACCGTACTGATTTCCTGCTGCTTGCCCTTATATTCCAGATCAACTTTTCGTTTGGTGCAAATGTCTTTGTAGTTACTCTATCGACTGCTTCTTCATCCTCCAGCGCATCTGAAAATGCCCTGACACATTTCGAAAACTTGATTTCCAGGCCATCTAAGGAATGTATCCTTTCATAGTGCATTCCCATGATCTGCTGCTGGTCTGAAATTTTATCGAATCCCAGGTCGATCTCGGAAATAATGGTTTGAGTGTGTGTAATACCCAGATTGAGGTCCAGAATGCTAAAATTGATGACCTGCCCCTTTTTAGTCTCCTCATCTCCAGCCTCCCTTAACTCCACCAGCCTTATGCCCACATGTTTCGCGTACGTCTTCGTTCCCTTGGTGAAACCAGACCTGCAAACGATCATACCGTTTTGGATATCCTCATCGGCCATGATCGATTGGAGCTTCATAACAATATCTTTGTCCACCTTTTTTTTCAGGAACTTGCATTCGATCGCCGTTAGGTGCCGGGCACCATTTATAGACTGTTCGGTTAGCACATCAACCTGATGCTCTAGGCCAGACCTTCCCGTAACCTTACAATCCTTACCAAAGCCGATTATTTTTATACCCTCTTTGTGTCCAAGGTTTCCATAGATAAATCTGGTGATATCTCCATATTCCTTCCAATCAATTTCGTTCGCGTTTGCCATGGCATTGCATTTAGTTTAACATTTAAAATTGAAGATTGGATTTTTACTCTGAAAAAACAACAGAAAACTAGTCCTTTAACAGTAAATGCATGATCCAAAAATGAGAATAGATTGTCAAAAATCAACAATACTAAGCTTTAAACAACAACACGTCGAATTCAAAAACTACTGGACCATCAACAAACTCATCACTTCTCAATATAATTTCTCCAGCAACATTGCATGATTTGCCTGCAACGAGCAGCTTACAACGGATCCACAAAAGAAGAATGCTAGTTTAGAAAAATTATTCACTCCCGAGATCGTGTCTATTAGAAATTAAAAGTTGCCCGCACTATCCCCATTCTTCCTCTAATGTCATACCTATTGACAGCAAATTGATTAGAAGAGAGGCTCAATAACTCATATTTTTTTATATTCGTTAAATTGGAAAGGTCAAATTCAAAATCAGTTCGCCATTTCAGCTGCCTGTAACGAACTTTGGCATCTAGGAACAGGTAGCTTACATTGGATACATTGGCCTGACTACTAAAAATATATCTACCATTTAACATCAAAAATAATTGCCTTAATGCTGAGAAGCCGACGGAGACATTTTGGTCAAATCGTTTCGCTCTATTTCGAAAATGAAGATCTTTTACATTAGCCGAAATTAATTCACTGCGATTCCATAGCCCCTCTCCTGTATAGCTAAGTGCAATTTTTCCGAAAAATTTACTTTCGATCCCGATATTTACGCCTAGACTTTTGTTGTAAAAAGGAAGTAGCTCATTATTTATAAATTGAGCATAGCGAGCATTATTCCAAGAAGCTTTGAGGGAAACCGTTGAATTAACAGCGAAGAGAAATTTACTTAATCCCGCATTGACAGAAAATACGCTCTGATCATTTTCAAATGGCAAAAGCTCCGTGCGTTCAATTTCTTCATTTAAAAGGCTGGATAAAATTGAATTTGCAGTTATTTTTGTATAGTTGATGCCAGCATTCATAAAGAGCATTATCACGGATCTTTGAAAATTATAAAAAAGACCCGAACTGGAAGCATACCTCTCCTGTAAGGATGCGTTATTTGCTCGAAGTGAGCGGTAATTGACCAGGATTGTTCCTCGATAAACATCGGCAATAGTACCTATACTGTTACTGAAACCGTAGTTTGCCGAAATGTAATCTTCTGAACTGAGAAATAATTTAAACATGGCATTTGGTGTTATCAAAAACTGGTTTCTTGTATTGTTCAGGTTATAGGCTTTTTGTTGGTAGTGAATGGTCTGAGCAATCAGCGGCGCAGACAAGCTCGCCTGCCACTTTTCATTTTTAATGTAATATTCTGAATTTAGTATCAGGCGAGTTCTCGTCCATGCCAAGTCATTACCTGCATCTCCGGTAAATTCTAACACAGTTCCATCGAGCTGGGTCAACCTGAGCCTTGAATTTAATTCCTGCCATTCGTTTATTATTCCAACCGTATAATTCTGCTTAATCAAACTACTATTTAAAATACGATAGGAGACCGAAAGATTGCTAGAAATCGAGGGGATATTTGCCAATTGCTTCACCGAAGCAAAAGGATTGCCATTATTTAAAACCTTTTGATTAACACCAGTACCGATGTCCAGGTTTTGGGGCTTATTGTAATAGTTTATGTACCACCGCACATCCATTATATTTTTATTCTTTAATGCAGGTATATAGTTGAAATCATTGAAAAAATTGCGGGTACTTTCATTTAAAGTTTGCTCAAAGCTATTGTCATTGAAATCTAAATAACTGGCGTTAGTTGCCTCCCTAAGACTAAAACTCAGCTTATTATTTAAAAAAAATGTTTCTTCATTTTTTGTTGCCGTAAAAGCTGTGTTTAATTCCCTAGGCCTATTTATTGCACTTTGTAGTTCAACATACCGGATCGTATCACCCTTTAGGTAATTATCAATCTGGCTTTGGAAGGCTAACGTATTCCTATCTAAATAGACCTGGATGTTGGCTTTCAGCTGTAATCCGCCTTTCAAATTATGCAAGTTGTTAGCATTGATCAAACTCGATTTATTGAAAAAATAATTGCTTTTGGGTATATTGGGAGCTCCAATTGGGCTCAAGGAAAGTAAAGTGACCGGTTTAGCTGCGCTTATACTATTTACAGAACTCCCTGTTCCTAATTGAGCAAAATCATTCTTATAATCTACACCACTATTGTTCGATTGGAGGACATTCAGCATCTTGTAGCGCGCATTGAACATCATGGTATTTACTGAAGCATCAAAACGATTAGCAATTCCCGCTCCAATCATTGCTTGACCACCCAAGTTAATATTATTTTCATTCTTTAGCACTAGATTCATAGCTACACCGTCCGACATAACCTTATTTTTTAGCACTTTTATTGGCTGAAAATGCTGCATTACCTCGACACTTTTCACCATATCCTTAGTAATAATCTTAGTCGCAAGGCCATAACGCCCATCCATCAAATCATCACCGTGGATATAAAGGTTCTGGATATCTTTTCCATTGTATGCTATTTTTCCACTTTCATCAACACTAACACCAGGTAAACGTCTAATTACATCACCAATGCTCCTATCCTCCAAACGGGAAAATGTAGCAACCTCATAACTCAATGTATCACCTTTAGCAACGACATGAGGTCTGGATTTAATTTCCACTGCCCGGAGATTAATCGCTTCTTCCTCTAGAATAAAATCATACTCAATACGATCTGCCAAAAGCTGTTGGCGAACTTTTTTAAATCCTAAAAAATTTACTTCAATTGCAAATGAAGAAATTTGTGGCGTGTCGGGTATGGCAAGAACGTACCGGCCCTGTTCATTCGCGTTCGTAAAACCAACGATGTGGTCTCGGCTGTTTTTCAATACAACACTGGCATATCCAATCGGCACACCTTTTCCATTTTTTAAATCTCCTGCAATTCTTACTTGTTGGCCGCGAACGGATTGGACCATAAACGCTAAGAAAATGAAAACGAAAAGCCGATCTACCCGGAGGACTGATTTATCTCTATGAAGATTTTTTATCTGTTTCAAGGCTTATATATAAACTCGAAATTCTATTTTAGTTCGATCGGATTGTTTTTTCGCATTTTCGCAAGTTTTTTATCCCGTGCAACCAGTTCCTCTGCCTCTTCTCCTGAAACAAACAGACCCGTAGCGTCACGATAGGCAACTTCAAAATTTCTATCCCCTGTATTTGAAAATTGCGCCCTCAAAGCAACGACTGGATTTTCATCAAATGCACTTTTTAAACGACCATAAGCTTTTTCGCTAACTTTAATCAAGTTTTCTTTTGACGTTGTAATCTTCGCACCAGCTACCTGTTTCGTACAGCTTTTAAATAAGAATAAAACTTCGTCTTTGGTATCTTTCGCCTCCAAAATCAACCCTGGCAGTCCTGAAAGCTTCCATGGACCATTTTTAAATGGAAGTTCAGGGGCAAACCATGCGACATATGTTCGTCCACTAAACTCGCCTATTGCCTTTTGGCAAGTATAAATACCAATCTCTCTAGTCTCTTCATAAATTTTCCAATTTATCTTAGGTAAACTTATGTCAACCTGGTAGTCATAATTCCCTTTTGTTTCTAAAATGCTAATTTTGTTTTCGTTGGGAAATTGGAATAACTCCTCCGTGGTAAAACCAGGGCCAAAGACAACAGCCATCGCGGTACCTAAATTCGGATTTCCTTTCTGTTGAACCGTTTTAGGACGCGGTGGGTTACCACTTGACCTGGACTTTGGATAGGAAGCCTTTCTATATTTGCTTAGAGTTTGACCAGTTTGAAGCATCATCATTTCCCTTATTGGAAGATCCCTATGATTTAGATCATTTACATGAACAAATTCATATTGAACACTCACTAATATAGGTTCATCCAGTTTCAACTGAGCGTTTACCTTTTGAACGATCATGATAAGACTTAAAAGTAATAGGTAGTGTAAGTACTTTTTCATTCCAATGTGTTTAATAATTATCAAATTCTCCTAAATTTAGTGAATCAATTTCTATTTCTTGAGTGAACCGCTATATTTCGAAAGAACAGAAAGGTACTCTTTCTCTTTGCTTTCAAAATGGATCGGATCTCCAGCCAATAAAATTTTGTTTTCTTGATTTGTAAGCAATGTCTTAAACCCTGCATGCGTAAATACAAAAGGATTTTTTTTGACATATTCGTTTTTAAGGTCTAAAAAAAAAGGATAAGGGAACTTTTTGATTGTACCCTGTTCACAGAAGTATTTAAACACTTCGAACTTATCTTTACTTTCACAAATTACCACTATCGGAACATTGTACTTTCTTAATTTTGAATTTAGTCTGCTCCACTTTTCAATATCTTCTAAACAGGTAGAGCATGAAACATTTATGAAAGTGTAAATTTTTAAAGTCGATTGATTTATTTTACCACTGTCCAATAAATAGTTCGGAAATGGTCTATAAACCTCCATGCTATCCGGAAGCATAAGAATTTTACCGATCCCTATTACTTCTGGCTTGCCCTCTTTAGCATTTCCTAGGCTTGATTTACCTTTACAAGAATAGCAAAGACAAGCACAAGATAAAATAAACAGCATCATGCTGTTGTTTGCGAGTTGATTTATTTTCATGATCAATTAAATGAGAGATTTGCCTTTACGATGGATTTTGAGATAACATCAAACGCATAAATTGTTTTATTGCCACGGTCAATCGAAATGCAGGACACATATCGATCTAGGTTTAACTTTTTGATCGGATTACCTTCCCAATCATATATATAAACATATTTTCCATAATCCAAATTTGGACTATTATGAAGGTTTCCGGAATACAATAGGTAAATATATCTATCTGTAGTCAGGCCATTAACGAATGCAAACCTACTTTTTTCATTTCTTGTTATCAAATCCATATTACCAGATCGCATAGGTGTAAATTCAGGTTTAAAATTTTCGGGTCCCTGTATAATTATATTTTTCTTGCTTCGCAAATCAAAAATCTCAATGCGATCAGTAAGCCGACAGGCCAATACCGCTTTATCATGTTTTGGCTTGATAAACAAAAATGATTGATAAGCCATCTTCCAAGAGTTGAATGGAATATGTTTTGGATTAGGAAGATAGGAGCCGAATTCTCCTTCCTTTTTCCCAGACACTAAATCCAACACCTGTAATTTTGATTTTGAATCAAAGGACCCAGATGCTAAAAGTTTCATGCTGTCTAGCAGTTGTATTGAGTAATACAAAGTTGGAAATGCATACTCATTTCCACTATCTTTTGGCACGGAAAGAGCTGAATCGCCAGTATGTCTATAGGTAATTATTTTATTCTTCGTTACATCATGTAACCAAAAAATAGTATTATATACTCCATTTGACATTGGTCCAAGGGCTTGACCAAACTTACGACCGCCTTTTATATATCTCCCATCCAGCGTTTTACTGGGTAGGCTATATTTATAAAACACATAATCCGTTATTGCATTTGAATTCACGATTACGATACTATTATTCCCTAAAATAAGATTTCTAGCAATTCCTTTCTCGAATTTTAAAAAGTCATCGAATTTTATATCAGTCTCACTTTTAAATCCAGAAAATGTTATAACATTGGCGATTTGTGTTCTTTCTTTAGAGTCACATCCGATAAATAATGTAGCTAGCAGAAGAGTTACATTACAAATTTTACTCATATTTTTCATACTTCGTGAGGGTTTTGTATCACTTTATCTACAGGATTCTAATTAAAAATGCATGCGATTCGCATGCATTTTTAGGCTTATTCTACAGGCGGATTTGCCTTACAATTCCATTTAAGCGTATCAGTATTGTTTACGCATCCTTGAGCGTTACTTCCCGTTCTTAAACAGACGTCTGTTTCTATGCTTGTTAACCGGCAACCGTCAGCGTCTGCCGGTGGAATCTCAACCCTTTGTTGATTAGAAAATCCAGTACTGGCTTGAAGTACAAATACACTGGCCACTAGCAATATAGCTAAAATTAAACTTTGTTTGAATTTTGTTTTCATACATTTGTTTTTTAATTACCACCTACTCTATTAAGGGTTTTCGGCATACCCCTATCCAACTGGCACATCAATCAAATGTCTGTTGATTCATGTCCTTATAGTTGACTCTTGCACTACTCAACTGGTGGAGGAGTTGTAATGTTACAGTTAAATGATGCACTATCAATTGTATTGGCACAACCTTTAATGTTGCCAGTGGGCTTAATACACATGTCTCCAGACACATCTGTAGACTTACATCCCTCCACAGGGGCTTGTTCTACAAATCTCTTCTGAGCAGAAAATACGTTAGTGGTCTGCAGCACAAATGCGAATGCAAATAAACCAACGACCGCAAAAGTCCATTGTTTAAATTTTGTTTTCATAAAATTTTGTTAAATTCAGCACCTACTCTTTTAAAGGTTTTCGGTTATCCCTTATGTTGGCCTAACATTAGTATGAATTTATGAGTTTAACTATCTTGTCCCAAAACAAATTACCCTAAATTTACTTTAGGGGTAGCCTGAAAAAAAGGTTTTAAATTTTATTGGGCCTTTGGATAGAAGGTTCTGAATTTTCACTAGTGTTCAAAGCAAAATAACACTAGAATAGCATTGAGTACCTGATCAAATAGCATAGATTCCGAATTCGAGGTTTTGAAGCATTTTCTGCAGATAGATTAGGTGCCAAATGGTTTGCCTCAAATTCGACTTTCGTCAAAATAGAATTCAGGTGAAACATCCTGTCCTGTCAAGAAACATATTGCTTTTGCTCTATTTTTTTACATTTTACTTCTTGGGATAACTTATCACTAAATTTCGTTGAATTCTGAGTGAAAATAAGTTAGCCTCAATAAAATAGATGAAAAATGAAGTGGGTCATGTAATCGAAATGTTTAGGAAGCGAAGCGGCCTAACGCAGGAATACATGGCCCTTAGATTAGGATTTACTGTGCATACCTATGCTAATATGGAAAAAGGACGTGTTGATACCAGTACAGAAAGGCTTTACGCTATTGCCCAGATATTCGGAATAAGACCTTCACAAATTTTCGAATTAGCAGAACAAAAAATTAAGGAACCTGATGAAAGCTTGAAGTATATTCTGTAAATAATCCAAAAGATCCATTTTAATGTTTATCCACCTTCCAAATGGAGAAATCAGAGGACGCAACAGTTATAGCAATGATCCTCATCCCCCACAAGGTTAATTTACATGGGGAATCATTTTATGTTGGTTCCCCATTATTTATTCATCAAAAATTTTCAATATGCATTTATTTAATTCAAGCGGCTCATGGATTGCCGTAAAAATCGGGAAGTTCCTATTTTGATACGGATCAAACTGGATTGGTTGGTTTTCATGGAATGATGAACATGCATTGGATAAAAAAGGAAATTTTGTTGGCAGTATATTTTTAGACAACAGATTTTCTAAACTTGTGTATTTCCCTTTTGAGGGGCTATCCCGGTTATCCTGGCTTCCCGGATAACTTGGTTATCAAGGCTATCCGGGTTACGCGGGATATTGTCTAAGAGCATCTAATATAATTGATTATACAAAAAAAGAACTTAAGGCATTTGCCAAATGATGCAGATGCCATTAAGTTCTGTACAAATTATAAAAGCAGCTATACAGATACGACTTCAATAGCTTACGCTATGTTCCTCTCCCTTCCCCTTATTCGGCCTAATCTTGCTCCTTTTCACGGGCTCATTCTTCCCCTGTTTCACCCTCAACTTCCCACACTCTGCTTTAAGTAGTTCCTCCACCTGCAATTTGATCTGCTTATAATTTTCCTCCACCATCTCACCCGTCACCACCTTCACCACCGGAATCTCCACAAATCCAGCCTCCTCCCTAGCCATCGACCTATGGTCATTTTGGATCTCGCAATGGAACATCTTCAGCTTGATCTTCTGCGTGGGATCATCCGCCACCACCCCCCACAAACTCCCCGGAAGAAAGCGTTGCAATCTTGCTCGCAGGAATGGCATAATCTAACTGCGTCGCCTTGGTAATCGACGTATCCGAAGAGTTAATGTTCATCGAATCCTTCTGCTGGCTGATCTTCCCAAAATTTTCACTTAACGTCTTCGCCGTCGAACCCGTCACCTGCCCGGAAATCACATTGCCCACAATGCCCGTGATTACCTCCGCCTGCTCAGCACCATAATCCTTTTTCAGCTGCGAAAAATCCTGCACTGCTATACAGCTGGCCACTTTATTACTTCTTGCCGTGGCGATCAAACTATCCATGTGGTTAAAATAAATGGTCGGAAACTCATCAAAGATCAGTGAAGACTTCAATTGTCCCTTCCGATTTACCAGTTTGATCATTCGTGAAATGTACAGCGACAATACCGCCCCATACACCTGCAACTTCTGCGGATTGTTCCCCACGCAGACCACCTTGGGCTCCAAAGGATTATTGATATCCAACGTAAAATCATTTCCGCTGAGCACCCAATACAACTGCGGAGAGCTTAATCTCGCCAACCCGATCTTGGCCGAGGCAATCTGCCCCTCCAGCTGCGCCATCGCATTGTTATGATACGCCGAAACAAAAGGATTGATCAACACCTTGATCTCCTCGCAGGTCTTTAGCACCGCAAACAGCGGATCATAGTCGCTCTGCATCAGCTCGATCACATGCGGCATCTTTTACCGAACCTTTAGCCTTAGATAGCGCTACGGCCATCTTTTTGAATTCATCATCAAATACTCTGTAACCCATATTGGTCAAATTTAAAATTACTAATTTAAATCTGCTCTATAAATGTCTCTACTCAAAGGTAGCAACTCCACCTTTACCCTGGAACAAATTCGTAGAGAGGAAATCTGGAAAAATTCTTGTGACGACTATTTTGTTTATGAAAACAACATTAACAGGCTACTTGGTGATGGAATGGTGAAACAAATTGAAGGCGGTTATATTTCACTTTCCAATAAAGGCTTTGCTGTTATGGCGGAAATTGAAACATATGGCTATACCCGTATACAAAAAAATGCTAATAGGGAGAATATCATTAAGTATGTGATCTACTGCGTAACAATTAGCACTTTTTTGATTCTATTGTTCAGGACATTTATACTTAAAAAATGATAGTTCTTACTTGTATGTTTTTTCAAATAGACGTCTCAAAGCTCGCAGATATTGTAAGTGTCGGAACACCTATCGTTTTACTAATTTGGTTTGCCATTAGCAGGAAAACACAACTTGAGGAGAGTTTTTATAAAGATTTTGTTGGGCATTACGGCGGATTTACCGAACCGATTGACAAGTCATCAGGAATAGATCATGGCGGCTTTTTATTAAGGATACTGAACATTGATTCTAATGGATACTTCCTTGGTGAGTTTGATTTTGGCGAAATCAAAACAACTATTTCCTCGGACAAAAGACTCTCGTTTCAGCAAATGAGAGATGGCATTTATACCTGTCTAGGAAAAATAGATCATGAAATTTATGCGTCTGAAGACCGACATCCTATGAAGGTTGATCAAAATAGAATATATAAAGGAAAATTTTATGTTGTTGATCGCTTAGATTTTCAATTCAAAAGTTACAATTTTGAAAATTATATCCAATTGGAATATGATTTAATTCACTATAGAGAAATGAAGGTCATCGAACTTAAGTTAACAAAAACGCATAAAGAAATAAGTCAGCTTCCAGCTGAAATTACGGCACATAAAAAAATAGGTTTGAGTCACGATGTTTATGAAAGTGTGAAATTCAGTTCGTTTAGAGATTTTTACAGCAGAAATTCCTCAGTGTAAAACATCAAGCCTAATGCTAACTAATATCAAATGAACGGTTTTCTTAGCCTTATTTTTTTTTCTTAGCCGATTCTTTAATAATTTTAATTTCACTCTTCATCGTTTCGATTTCCTTATTGTTCTTGCTGGTAAGGAAAAGATTCATTCCAAAGGTTATAATTGCAATCAAAAGCAAAACAAATCCAGAAACTATTTTCAGCCAGTCAAATAGGTTGTCTTTAAACTCTTTTCTGCCAATATTTAAGTACTTTTCATCGAACAGGGACTTAGTACCCTCATGTAGTATAAGATAGGAAGAACTGTAATTGGTTTCGTTATCAAAAACCTCTTCTGATTTCATCAAGAAATAGATTTGCTTTTTCAATTCGTCGTCATTAAGTCCTGATTTCTCCGAAAGTTCAGACCATGACAAATCATATTCACTACTATTCTGAGCATCTGGGCGATAATTCTTGTCGAACGAGGCCTGGAGTGTAAGAAGTATTTTATGTCTATGTATATATTTCTTTTTCATTAGCATCAGAAAAATTTTAACTAATATCTGAAAATTACTATTTAATACTTGCGAGCCTAAAAAAAACGGAATTCATAGATAGATACAAAGTCTTCAAAATAATCATAGTCATAAATCCATTCACCGCCCAAACCCTTTACTAATTTGATTGACTGTGCATTTTTGGTGTTGATTTCAAAGTAAACAGCTTCTACATTACCCAGACTTCTATGTTTCTCCAAAATTAGAGCTATTGCTGCCTTTGCCAACCCCCTTTCGCGAAATTCCCGATGAATTGCAATATCAATTATAAAGGGGGATTTTTGAAGTAACTCAGCATATGGTTCTTCATGTAAAATTTCTACATGGCTATATATTTTATGGTATAAATGCACTGATCGTTTGCTAGAAAGATAACCTACCAATTTACCATTATCAATAATAGCATAAGCTGTCCCTACTGATTTGTCCTGATTAATATCTCGCAATTTTTCAATTATAGTTTCTTCTTCATCGTTGAAGGCTGAAATATAATATTTGATGTCTTCATCATTAATGAGATCAAGGAATTGCTCTTTATGTTCGAGGTTTAAGTATTCTAAATGCATAGATTTTTTTTAGTGGTGTGATGTTCAATTCTTGAATAAAAAAATTAATAAATTACAGGAATATAACTTGAATAATATCGTATCATTCTAGTCAAAAGACCTATCCATAATCATTTCATACATCGGATGATACTTCTCAAAATCTTTGATACAAGTCATAACTATATTATCAATTGAAAGCTCAGCTGAACCAATTGCATAGTCGCGACCGATTATAAAATAGTATTTCCTCCAACTATCACCTAAAGCATATTCTCTGAACTCGTTGACATCTTTAAAACTATTGGCATCTCTTTTTTGATTTGCAATTTCTATCCAATAATTCGGGCCTAAATCGCTAAGTAAATTAAAAAATTTACTGCAATACTCATCACCTGTCATTAACCGCAAAAAATTCTCCCGATCGGCTTTACCTCCATTTATTTTTCCAGGCATAAGCCATATGCCAAACGTCTCTAACCGTAGAATAAATTGCATTCTCATGTAATATAAAGGAGTAGCATCTAGTCCCCCATATTTTTTTAACTGAGATTTATTCCTGCCATACCCAACCCATAACGATCGAACATTAAACTCGTGATGATGTTCACACTCTATTTGTGAGGCTATATGATTTTGATCATAATGCTCATGAAGTCCCCATTCCTTTGGCATTTTCGCGAATACAAGGTCATTAAGACGATACAATTTACGTCTGGTCAGGCTTCTGTCTTCGAGTACTTCTGGCGTATCCAATTTCGTTTTCCAACCTTCAAAAGCCATTACTTCATGCTTTTTGAAGAACTGTGTAGAGAAATCAATATTATCGATATTGAAGTCAGAATTTAAGCTATCTACAAGATCTTGTATATTTTTTCTCTTCATCCTCTCTAAATCCATTCCTTGCTCAAATCTCTGTTCATATTTATTGATAAAAATATCTGTAATCTCTTCACTTTGATTTTGCCAACACTCGAATTGCAATTTTAATTTCTGAATTACCCACTCATCAGTCACTTTGATGAATAGCTCTTCATTCTCAAACCAACCACCATTAGTAAAATTTCCAGATCCAACGAATGCCACCCATTTATCAGCTATTTCAAATAAATAAAGTTTAGGATGAAAGTATTTTTTTATAAATATACCAGAATTCATATTTCCACTTATTGTTTCAAACCGAAGTGTTCGCAATACACTTGGTGTTGTCGGCATATGTATGCCAGTAACAATTCTTAAATCCTTACAATTAATTAGTTTTTTCCGTGCAAATGAGAGCATTTTATCTGTTATCATACCTACACCTATAAAACAAGAAGTAGCGTGCTCAGAGATCCTAACAAATTCAATACTTAACTTGGCTGCAACATCATTTTGAAAACCCTCCATTTTGACTAAAAATTTTAACAATTCTACCATAATTTAGCAATTTACTCTTAAAAGTTTTAAACTAACAGCAATTTTTTTTCTTGGTAACAATGTATCTACCCCACCATCTTCACCCTTGGATGCATTTTGGTCTGTAACGCCAACATTTCATTGGCTACTTTCTTCATCCGCACCTTCGCGTAAATCTGCGTGGTACGAATACTCGCATGTCCCAGCATGTGCGCCACACTCTCAATAGAAATCCCATTTTCCAAGGTAATCGTTGTCGCAAAGGTATGCCTCGCGGTATGAAAACTCACCTTCTTCTCAATCCTAGCAACCTGTACAATCAACTTAATATAACGATTAGTCACCTGATTGGAATAGAAAGGAAATACCACTCCTCTCTGTAATGAAACCGGATGGTTCTGATACTTTTCAATCAGCTCCAGCGCCTCTGGCAAAAGCAGTACCTGAAACTTCTGCTCGGTAGTACTGAACGTTTTTTTCCTTGTCATCTCCAGCCAAACGTTCCCGTACTTATCCCTTGCCAAATGCGACAGATTAAATCGGCAGACCTCCGCATAACCCAAGCCCGTATAACAACTAAAAAGAAACATATCCTGTACGATCAGATGCCCAGGGGCAAAAACAATGGCGTCAACAAAACGTTGAAGTTCTCGTTCGTCTAGCGCCTCCCTGTCTTTTTTGACCATGTGCCTTTTAAAATTCTCGAAGGGGTTATGGTTCATCCAGTTGTTCTTGATCGCGATGCCAATTAGCTTTTTTAGGCGTTCCATATGCTTCATTACCGTATTGTTGGTACAGGCACGCTGCCCTTTGTCGGGGGTACGCAGACGGAGGAACAGTCCGAAGTCGGTGATGAACTTATAATCCACCTGGGCAAGGATGAGGTTTTTCTTTTTCCGCTTGGTTTGAAGGAATTCATATAGAAAGCGTTCGGTGGTGTAATAGTTTTTGATAGTGCCTTCGGATAGGAGTTTACCCAGTTCTTGGTTATGGTAGTCGAGCAGGTCTTTTAAGCTGTGCTGCTGCTCGTCGGTGCCTTCGACCTTGGCTTTGATGGCTTCGGCGGTTAGGGGCTGTTTGGCGTAGCGGATTTCGTCGTAGGCTTGGTTGATCTCGGCGGTGAGAGTTCGGATTTTTTCACGAACGTCATCATTGTGGTCTGAGTTTCCGCTGATTTTTTGTTGCTTTTGGTTCCAGTCGCTAATGGCTAGCCGACGCTTTGCGGATAGATGGGTGAACTGTCCATTTACGGTGATCTTGGCGTATAGGGGAGCGTTGCCGTTTGATTGTTTGTCTTTCTTCAGAAAAAATAATGTGCTGAAGGTGTGCTGCGTTTTCATAAAATCCCTTTCTTTTTTCTTACCCTTTTCTAGCCCTTTGACTCGTGTGCAAGTCAAAGTGTATCAAATGGTGTTAAAATGAATGTAAACAATTGAATAACAATGATTTAATTCAAATATTAAGACAAGTATAGGAAGAAAGAACAGGGTGTTAAATAGGGGTAATTTTCTTTGGTTTTCGTTACCCTATTGTGATATGACTTAAATGAAAAAACCCTCTAATTGGTGTAATTAGAGGGTTTTTAATAGAGTTTGCACTCTATGTCGTCGGGGTGGCAGGATTCGAACCTACGACCTCCTGCTCCCAAAGCAGGCGCGATACCGGGCTACGCTACACCCCGAACTGGTATCACCTTTATAAATAGATTAATATTTATTATTTGGGATTGCAAAGATACAACTTAAAAGAGGATATTACAAGTTTAAACGGTTATTTTTTGAAGAAATAAGCTAACTAATTTATTTCCAGTAAATAGCTTTGAGATTCAATCTTGCAATTACTTGTAGCAACTCGCTATCCTTTTTAAGCACTAAATAAATAAATACCAAATACTGCCACCAAGAAGTAAGCTACTAGTCCACCCGCCCCAGCATAATCTTTCGCAATTCGCTGTCCAAAAAACAAAGCCAATAAACTCAATGCCGAAAATTGCAATCCCCAAACCAGCAACATCGAATCGCCACTTAACAGATAACAAACACTGCCAACAAGAGCCAAAATACCCGACATCATTTCTAAAAACGTAATAACGATAAACAGAAGAGGAGCAAAAGATTTTAAAAATGTTTGCTCAAAAACACTTTGAATATACCCCTTATTTCCCTTAAAGTTAAAAATCTTATCTAATCCGGATTGCAAAAATAAAATACTAAAAAATAGGCCAATAAGAATTTGTAGAGACGTTAAAATCATAAAATTAATTTATTAATGTAACAATATATGATCAATAAAAACAGTTAAGATTATTTTGCAACCTTAGCTAACTTATTTTTTAACCACAAAACTAAGTCGTTGGCTCCCTTATCGTTCTCAAATTCTGCTTGCAGTTTTCCATTCACATATTCGTTATATAACCATGGATCTCCTATGGCAACCACAAAGCCTTTACCATAGTTACTCCCTGCAATGATGATATCGTTCTGCTGCTTTAACAACGGATAAGCATCTCCTTTCACCGTAATCGAACAGGCATCTTTCATGTATACTTGTTTTGCAGTAGCAAACATTGGATTACCCTTCGTATCAACTCCTCCACCCTCTCGGGTTACATCGTTGGTTACATGATTTATCATTTCGTTGTTAAAATTAATCCCGAAAACGTTGGCTAATTTATTAAAATGTTTAAGCTCGGCATTTGCGCTATCGTTAGCCAATACTAACAATGCCCCACCCTTCTTTACCCACGAGGCAATAGCTGAAACTGATTTATCGTCCATATAATTTGGAGTCGGACTATCCCTTAAATTATCGGGGTCTACAATAATATAAACAGCATGGCCTCTTAGGTTTTCCGCTGTAGGCGCCTCGAAAAGAGTGGCCAATTTAAATCCATATTTTTTAAACGTTTCGCCTAAAATGGAAAATCCAGACGGCGCTGTTTCATCCCATTTGTAATGCCAAGAAACCTTTTCACCATTTGGCCCCTTTTTAAACTCATTGTTAAAATATGAATCTAAAAGCACAGATTTTTGCGCTAAAGCACTGGTAAAAAGACAAAAACAAACTAAAAAGGCGAGGGTATACTTCATCATATTTTTTTAAGCTTCACTCAAAAATACATAAAGGAAATTGATCTTACCAAAAAACAGTATACAATGCCACCAGGATTCCCGAAATTAAAAGCGAGCCTATTGCAAAACTGGTGCTCACTTTAAACATCGAGGTATCTACTTCAATCGCTTTTTCGCTGGCCAAGGTTTGTGGTTTAGCCAAGCTAATACCTATCATTAAGAGTACAATAACCACAAAATCAATTTCCATCCGGTTAAAAAACGGCAAATCAGGGAAAGCACCGTTGGTCCACGCTGGTAAAAATTTGAGCACGGTAGAAAGCGGAATGGTAATTAATGCACCTGCCATGGCGGCGGCAGAAGTGGTACGTTTCCAGTAAAAACCTAGCAAGAAAATTGCAAGTACCCCAGGAGAGATAAAACCAACATATTCTTGAATAAATTGGTAGGCTTGATCTAATGATTTTAATGCTGGTGTTACAATAGCCGCAATGGTCATCGAAATGGCTACTGCCCACCTACCCACATTTACCATTTTACGGTCTGAAGCCTCTTTGTTTAAGAATTTCTTATAAATGTCTAACGAAAAAATAGTCGATATACTGTTAGCTTTACCTGCTAAAGAAGCAACAATGGCCGCCGTTAGTGCCGCAAAAGCAACGCCCTTAAGTCCGGGAGGCAATAAGTTCATTAACGTAGGGTAAGCATGATCTGGCTTGAGTACACCATCGCTGGCCATCTCTGCCTGGAACAAGCCCTTGCTGTGCAACACAAACATCACAATACCAGGAAGCACCGCAATAACCGGTACAAGCAACTTTAAAAATGCAGCGAATAAAATTCCTTTGCGTGCCGTATTTAAATCTGCTCCTAATGCGCGCTGCACAATGTATTGGTTGCATCCCCAATAGGCCAAGTTATTGATAAGCATGCCACCAATTAGCACAGAAAGGCCCGGTAATTTATCGTAATATTTATCAGACGAGTTAAAAATCATGTGAAAATGGGTAGGAGCTTCTTTACGTAGCACAGAAAGACCAGCAAAAATATCATCACCAAAACCATATTCACTAGAAAGCAAAGAAAGGGCTAAATAGGTAGTAACTAACCCGCCAATAATCAATACCAAAACCTGTATCACGTCGGTATACCCAATTACTTTCATCCCGCCTAAGGTAACAATCATTGAGAAAATACTTAGCCCAACAATACACCACTCAAAACTAATGTTAGAAATAGAGGAAATTGCCAATGCGCCGAGATAAATAATTGAAGTAAGGTTCACGAATACATACACCAACAACCAAAAAACAGCCATAATGGTACTTACTTGATCGTTATAGCGTTTAGCCAGGAACTGTGGCATGGTAAAAATCTTATTTTTAAGATAAACCGGAATAATAAAAACCGCTACAATGATCAGCGTTGCAGCTGCCATCCATTCGTAGGTAGCAATGGCTAGCCCTAGTGCAAAACCAGAGCCAGACATGCCAATAAAGTGCTCGGCAGAAATGTTAGAAGCAATTAACGACGCGCCAATTGCCCACCAAGTAAGCGATCCTTCAGCTAAGAAAAAGTCTTTAGAACTTAAATTTTTCGTCTTCTTTTTATGGTAGATGTAATAGCCATAAAATGATATGGCAATAAAATAGATAAAGAAGACGATATAGTCGGCTGTTTGTAATTGGTTCATTAATTGGTTAATTTAGTTTCGTTACTAAATGTACACATTCATACACACACATTTTTTAATACCCAGGATTCTGTACTAAATACCCTGGCAAGTTAGAAGCTCCGTCTATCGCCGTTTGCGGTATAGGGAAAATTCTCTTTTGTTTGTCTGTACTAGTTTTTTCAGTCCATGTACCTTCGTATTTACCAAAACGGATCATATCGGTACGTCGAACCATTTCCCAATAAAACTCAAACCCTCTTTCGCGGAATAAAAGATCGAGTGTGATAGCAGGAAGCGCAGCAGCAGGTTTGGTAGCGGTTCTGGCTGCTCTAACCGTATTTACATCAGCCAGTGCAGTTGCATCCCCCTTTCTAAGCTTAGCTTCGGCTCGCATTAAATAAATATCGGCAAGGCGTAAGATAATAATATCGTGTTCTCCAAAATTCCGCCCACTTACCGAAGTTTTGCTGAACTCGTATTTTTCTACTCGATAACCTGTATTGTAATTACTACCCGCAACCGTGAAGTCGATATTCTCTGTAAAATCTACTGCTAAAGTTGGTTTACTACGGGTTTCATAAAAGAGTTTACTTACTTGCATTTTTCCATCTGGGCACTTTAAAAACACGCCGTTTTTTCTAATTAAGCCATATTGCTGACCTCTTAAGATACCACGGTTAATATTAAAACTAGCTGCATCAATGCAGTTATCGGCTGGTGGCAAATTCTCTTTATAAAAACGAGGATCTGCATCAGCAGGATCTAAAGGAAAATTGGCATTAACCCAGGTACGATAAAAATCGGGGGTAATAGCTGGGCCATCTGTTCCATTAGCGCCGGTATAAGCAGGTAGAGGAAACTGATCGCCAGCAATAGAAAAATAGGCCATACGATTATGTCCATTTAAATTGGCACGTTGATCTACTGCAAAAATCAATTCTTTGTTGGTGTGATTATTATCATTAAAAAGCGAAAAATAATCGGAAGCCAAGCTATAGTCTCCAGAATTAATAATATTATTCGAATATTCGATTACCTTGTCCATATCCTCATTTTTAAAGGTAAAGGTAGTGGCATACACATCCCTATAAACTGCAGCATTTAAATACAAACGTGCTAATAAGCCCCATACTGTACCTTTGGTTACACGGCCTGGACCAGTTGTATTGTCGAGCAAAGGTTCGATGTCAAGCAACTCCGTTTTAATATAGCTAATCGCTGCTTCACCTCTTAAAATTTTCGAGGTTTCACTAATATCATCTTTAACGAATATCAATCCAAAAAGATCGAGTGTAAGTAGCGAATAATAGGCTCTCATTCCTCTTGCTTCGGCTAAAAATTTCTTAGCATTAGCATCATTACTAGTTTGTAATGCATTTATAGCCGTTACACTTCTCGACAACCCGATTAAGATATTATTCCAAGTATTTCTCACATTGGCATCTGAACTGATATTTTCGTGTTTATGTAGTTGAAGGTAAATGCCATTATCTCCCCAATCTGTTCCACCCCTAAACGGTAAGATTGCTTCGTCGGTAGAAATTTCTTGCAAGGCAAAATAATTGGTGTGCAAAAAAACATCTTCCAGCTTTGCGTAAACTGGTGCAATAATTCCTTCTGCCTGTTGCTTCTCTGTGAGTCCGGTAACAGACGATTCGTCGAGCACTTTTTCATCGAGTTTCGAACAGCTGTAAATTGCCGTAATGGTAATAAAACCTACTAACAGCATTAATATTTTTGTTTTCATTGTTATATGTTTTGTTTTTAAGGGTGATGAAGCCGCATCGATTTAAGGATGTGATCGCAATATCGTGAAGGGTTCATATTCTTTATTTTATTACTTGTTAAAATGAGACATTTAGGCCAAAAATGATAGACCTCGCCTTTGGATAACTTAAAAAATCAATTCCATAAGAAGATACCCCATTAATTGCTCTATCGGCGTTTACTTCAGGATCGTATCCCGTATAATCGGTAACTACAAAAAGATTTTGCCCAGTTACCGATAAACGAATACCAGAAACCCATGTATTTATACCTAAATTTTTGGTATTGAGGTTATAGCCCAAAGAAGCATTATTTAATCGTAAATAAGCACCGTCTTTAAGGTATCTTGTAGTTACCGGCGTGGCATTGTTTAATGATTCTGATGCATTAGCAATTGCTTCTCGAGTTGTATTTGCATTTTTTGCAAGTCTCAACTTCGAAAAACTAACATTTTGTGTATAGTCGTAGATTTTATTTCCAGAGACGCCATTAAAATTTAAGCTTAGATCGAAGCCTTTAAAAGCTACGCTTCCAAAAAAACTATAGATTTTATTTGGTAGAGCAGAACCAGCAGCAATCCGATCTTTATCCGTAACCACACCATCTCCATCCAAATCACGATAAGTACTTAAACCAGCACCGTCAAATCCTGTAAATTCCTTTAAGAAGAACGTTCCAATAGGTTCGCCATTTACATAGCCATTGATGGTTGATGAGGTGATACCTGCACCAGAAACTGAACCAGCAGGAATAACTGAATAAGGAGAATTTTCTACCTTATTTTTCATGTAAGCCATATTACCACCGATAGAATAAGAAATACCATTTTCAGATTTATGGCTGTAATTTAATTCCACCTCTAAGCCTTTATTGGTTATCGTCATGTCTTTAACATTAGACCAAACCTCTGAGGCTGGCTGAACAGGGTCGGCCGGAATTACTTGCAACAGAATGTTCTCCGAGATTTTGTTAAACACATCTACAGTACCTGTTAACGCACCTTTAAATAGTCCGAAATCTAAACCGATATCCGTTTGTTTCGAAGTTTCCCATTGAATATTCGGGTTGGCAAGTCTCGAATACGTTGTTCCAGCTGGGTAAGCACCTGTTGGGTATAATGGATAACTTGCCGAAGCAAGAGAAGTAAATAAAGCTTGTGTAATTTTTGGTGGAATTTCTTGATTACCCGTTTCACCATATCCAGCTCTTAATTTTAAAGTACTAAAAATCGAATTCTTCATGAAATCCTCTTCAGAAATCTTCCAACCAAGCGAGAAAGATGGGAAATATCCATATTTGTTATTCGATCCAAATTTAGAAGACCCGTCTGCTCTAAAGTTGGCTGTTAATAAATACTTGTTATCAAGCTGGTAAGTTACCCGTCCAAAAAAGGATTGCAGTTCGTTAATAAAGGCAAATCCGCCTGGTCTGTTATTTGCCAAGGTTAAATCTTGTCCAACACCTGGATTGTAAATTGGATCTATGCCCCCAACTAAAAATTTGTTTATGCTATTATTCCGTTGTTGTACATAAATTCTTTGGTATGAATGTCCGCCTAATACAGAAACATTATGGCGGGTATTGTTCCAATTGTAGGTAAGGTAATTTTCGATCAGTGTGTTTCTATTGTAGTTATAAAACGTTTCTAATCTTCCTTCTCGCAAAGGCACTGCATTAGGTAAGTTCAATACATCGCGTGTAGCAGTAGAATTATCGACACCTAAATTTGCTTTATATACCAATCCTTTAATTAGTTTAAAAGAGGGAGAAACATTGCCTATTATCCTATTAATGGTGGTAATTTCTTTATCCAAATCGAAAAATAGCAAAGGGTTGTTGATGTTCTGATAAATCGCAGTTGCGCCATTTGCATCTCTTGCAGGATAAGTTGGATTATTGATGAGTACATCGGTTAAGATACTCGTAATTGGCGGGCGTTGTTGTTTGGTATTTGAAGCGTTTAAATTTAACTCGAGCACCAATTTATCTTCTAAGAACTTCTGGGTTACATTAAATCGGCCAGAATATCGATTAAGATCATTTTTCTTAATTATACCTTCTTGCTTTTGAGCGCCCAGTGAGGCAAAATAGGTTAATTTATCTGCCCCTCCACTCATGTTAATATTATAATTTTGAGTTTTGGCCACTCGTGTAGCTTCTTTCTGCCAATCGGTATCACCGCCTTTATCGTCTAAAACACCTCCCGCTTTGGGCACTTCTACACGAAATTCGGCTGCTGTTAAAACAGGTAAAGCATTTGCCATTGAGGAAGTACTAAATGTTGCAGAGGCTCCGAGTGTAGAAACTCCTGCTTTACCTTTCTTAGTGGTAATGATAATTACACCATTGGCACCGCGAGATCCATAAATGGCGGTTGCAGATGCATCTTTCAACACATCGATCGATTCGATGTCCTGCGGATTAATAAAATTCAGTGGATCGCCCCCACCTGTATTCGAGTTGTCTAATGGCAAACCATCTACTACAAAAAGAGGCGTACTGCCCGATCGCACTCCACCTGGCCCTCTAACTGTAATTCCCATAGGTGCACCAGGTTCGCCACTGGCAGAAGTTACGTTTACTCCAGATACTTTACCCTGTAATAATTGTTGTGGAGAATTAATGATACCTTGATTAAAATCTTCGCTCTTCAATGATTTTACAGCTCCCGTTACGTCTTTTTTATTTTGGGTTCCATAGCCTACAACCACTACTTGAGAAAGATTGGCGGCAATGGCTTTAAGGCGAACCTCAATTCGGGTTCTGTTGCCTACTAAAATTTCTTGTGTAACATAACCTACGTATTTAATAACAAGAACCGCATTGTCATCGGGAACACTTATGGTAAAAGCCCCGTTTCCATCGGCAATTACAGATTGGGTACCGGCTTTAACGGAAATGCCTGCACCGGGTAGTGGTTTACCGTCTTCCGAATCCAATATAGTTCCGGTAACCGTTTTTTGCTTCACTACTTTAGCGCTGTTGTTTTTTGCGAATGTATTTTCTGGATTGAAAATGCAACAGCAGATAATAAACGCAGCTGAAAATAATTTTAGCCAACGTTGTGAATAATAAAAGTAAATTTTGCTCATATAGTTGTTTTTGTTTGGTTGCAAATTAGCATAGGCATATTAATTCCCTGTTAGTGGAACCCTACGGATGTGTTAATACTGAAAAAATATTTTATCTAAAATTTTAACGTTTCAGGCAAGTATTTTGCGACAAGATTTTCGTAATAAGGTTTTAACTTTTTCCAATCTGGCGGCTCTGGATTTTTCGAATACAAATCGTATGGATTAAATAGTTGCACCCATTTTAGCATCTCTCGATCGTGATCATCTAATAGATACTCGTATTGCCCCTCACGATGCCATGAATAGAAAGAATGATAACGAAGCATATATAAGCCCGCTTCCGGGATACGATCTTTAAGCATATGATATACATATTCATCATGCCCCCAAGACATGGTTACCTTTCGTAAACCACAACCTTTGTCATAAATTCCGCATTGGGTTTGGTAGACTGGATTGGTATAGTCGGGGTTGTTTTTAAAAAATTCAGGGTATACAATTTTATCTGAAAAAGCACAGCCTACTGGAAAGGTATCGCCAACTACCGCCCATTGTGGTTCGTCGAATAAACAGAGTACTTTACCCATGTCGTGCATTAGCCCAACCAACACCATCCAATCAGGATGTCCATCGCGACGGATCGCTTCAGAGGTTTGTAGTAAATGCTGAAATTGGTCTAAGTCAGTATCGGGATCTGAATCGTCTACCAACTGATTTAAAAATTGAAAGGCCTCCCAAATGGGCATTTCCTTTTTATCGAATTTTAAATAGTTATTTCGTTTTTCTTGCACAAACGCATAGGTTTGATAGGTATGGTTTATGCGATAAAATTCTCGAACATGATCTTTTGTAGAATCGTCGTACGTACGGTATTCTTCTGTTTTTTTCGCAGTGGCAATGCTATCAGGATCTGGATAACGTTGTAATACATCATCTTCCCATTCATCGAGATTGGCTAGCGGATTATTTTGGTTAGTATCCATCACATACACATATTTGGTTACTCTAAATTGGAGTTTTTTTAACCTGCTTGTTCATAACTGATCAGATTTATTTACGAAACCGTTTTCGCTTACCTACTGCAAAGCCGAAAAGGTAAGAAAGCAGGATTCACACAAATCCGTGTTTTTGTGTTTAGGTATAGTTTTTCGATATGCGAGTTTTTTTGTATGTTGTAGAACCAATTCATAGCTGATATTTAGTTAACCAAATGAAAAATATAAACATTAAAGAACTTGCGCATGAGCTGAATCTTTCGGCTTCTACCGTCTCAAAGGCTTTAAACGACAGTTATGAAATAAGCGAAGAAACCAAACGGCGCGTACTGGAAACCGCAGCAAGACTTAACTATGTTCCCAATCCTTATGCCAGTAGTTTAAGAGGCAGGAAAAGTAAAAATATTGGTGTAGTGATTCCCGAAGTAGCCGATAGTTTTTTTTCCCTAGCTATTAATGGCATCGAATCGGTAGCTAAAGAAAAAGGGTATCATGTACTAATCTGCTTAACGCACGAAAGTTTTGAAAATGAAAGAACAATTTTAAAGGAATTTCAAGGTGGAAGAGTAGATGGTGTACTTTTATCCGTGTCGAGCGAAACCACACAATGCACTCACATTAACGATTTAATGGCGAATGGCGTACCCTTAGTTTTTTTTGATCGTGCTTGTGAGGATGTAGAAACAGCGAAGATTACTACTGATGATTTTGAAAGTGGATATAAAGCCACGGCTCATCTGATACAACAAAAGTGTAATCATGTTGCTTTTTTAAGCATTTCGAATAGCTTATCGATCAGTAATAAAAGATTGGAAGGATACGTACAGGCTTTAAGTGATTTTAACCTTCAAGTTAACCCTAAACATATTATTCAATGTACTCATGATGCAGCTCAAAATTATACGCTCATTAAAAAATTATTACAACAAAAAAATAGACCTGATGGTATTGTAGCCTCTGTTGAAAAATTAACTACACCTGTGTATATGGCCTGTAAGGTGTTAAAATTAAAAATACCTATAGATATAAAGGTTATTTGCTTCTCTAATTTAGAAACGGCAGCTATTCTTAATCCATCACTTACTACCATTACACAACCTGCATTTGAAATGGGTAAGAGCGCTGCTACACTTTTATTTAGAGCGTTGGAAAATAAAAATTTTAGCTTGATTAAGGAAGATTTCATGATTCCATCTGCTCTTGTAGTGAGGGGTTCGAGCAGGTAAGATAGCGTTTTTTAGAAATTCATTTGCGCAAGTAAATACTTGCTCTTATATTTGCAAGCATATACTTGCGGAATAATGTCACTAAACTTAAAAACTACAATTTTTTAATTTACCTAGTTAACCAACTCATGATTTTTAACCTTCGTGCATTGTCTACAATTTTTATGCTATTGAATATTTTTCAGGCTAACGCACAAAAACCCACAGACTGGATGAAAACAACAACAAACTCAGGAAATGCTCCAATTAATGGAATTAGCATGTATTATGAAATTCACGGCAAGGAGGGTATTCCTTTAGTATTAATCCACGGTGGCGGCTCAACCATAGCGAGTTCTTTTGGTGTTTTGTTACCATTGTTAGGCCGTGATCATACCATCGTAGCCGTTGAACTGCAAGCACATGGCCGCACTAGTGACAGGAATCTTCCCGAATCTTTCGAGCAAGATGCTGATGATGTAGCAGCTTTGCTTAAGTACTTAAAAATCGATAAGGCGAATATTGTCGGTTTTAGCAACGGTGGTACTACCACCCTGGAAATAGCCATCAGGCATCCAATGTTATTAAACAAAATGGTGATCATGTCTGGTGCATATAAAAGAGATGGCTTTATAAATGGTTTCTTCACCTTTATGAAAAGCGCCACATTCGAAAGCATGCCACAGCCGTTAAAAGATGCTTATTTAAAAGTTACCCCTAGCCAGACAGGGTTATTAAACATGTTCAATAAGGACAAGCAGCGTATGATTGATTTTAAAGACATCAATGAAGATGCAATCAAAAACATAAAAACTCCTACACTATTTATGGTAGCTGATAAGGATGTTGTAACCCTAGAACATACAATAGCTATGTCAAGAATGATAAAAGGTGCAGATCTAATTGTATTACCTGGTACGCATGGGCAGTTTTTTGGTGAAGTAGGATCGGAAAATGTTGGAACGCAATTACCCAAAGCCACGGCGATGTTAATAACAGAATTTTTAAAGCGGCAATTTTAAATGTAAACATTGTTGTGTCTTGCTTTGCGATACAAATACTTAACTCACTCGAACCTTATCGTATATTCATTTCTAGCATCCTTCTTCCAAGCATTTGGTTGCGATGTAGGCGATATGCCAAACAGTGGAGAAAATGTACGTACCTTAACTGTTTTGTTGTCTGGGAAGAACTCCAAGATACGAAGCCAGCCGTCGCCGCCATTTCCTGTTCGGCCACCGCCACCCATAGATTGGGCATCGAACATAATTTGATGAACGGTTTTACCTTTATCATTCTTATCCTTACGGTAACCTTCGCCAGAATAATGCCCGCTAAGTACCATTTCGATAGTAGAAGACGGCTTTACCAGCTTCTCCCAGATCTGTTTGCCACTATTAGCAAATGGTAGTTTGATTCGTGGCGATTTCTGGATCATGTTGTTAATACGGTAAGGCTCCCAGTATAACCAACTTACATCCGCATCACCTAGATTATCTTTCGCACTAAGGTAACTGTGCGTAGACATAATGATACGGTGATTTTTATATTCTTCCATGGCAGCTACCTTTTTTGCCCAGGTTATTACGGTATCTCTTGGCGCATACTCAACCGTTAAAAAAAGATAATCCTTACCATTTAGATTTTTAAGTTCGTACGCCGAATTCGCTAAAGTCTGCTGGCCTTGTTCATCTCTTGCTTGCTGAACTAGGTATTTCTGGTTAAGGTAATTTTTTTCTATAGGAAAAAATGCATTGTACCGAGAAGTTCTGTTTCCTTCTCTATCGATACTGTAATCATGATTACCTGTAGCTGCCACATAAGGAACTTTCCCATTAAACCGATCAAAAAAGCGGGAAGCTGCCTTCCACTGCTGATCGCTGGTCTGGTCTCCATCATAATCATTCATAATTTTCTCATTGTTATTCACCAAATCGCCCATACCTAAAACCATTTTAATATTCAGCGAATCAAGGTTATTCTCGATCCAAGCCGACATAAGATCGAGGATGGGTTGGTTCGTTCCCCATTTTACGTAATTCTGTATATCGGGTACCATAATTACCGTAAACGACTTTTTGTTTTCCAGTGCGGGCTTTTGGTAGGTAGACTGAGCTTGGGTAATTGTTGCAGCTAGAAACAGTATATAAAATAAGATCTTTTTCATCTGTATAAAATTTATTTTCAATTAAAGTTTATTTCCAAGTTATGTAAACCGGATAATGGTCGGATAATTGATTCGTTTCATCGGTCTGCAGTATGTCGGCAGATTTAATATGCGAAGCCATTGCCTTATTTACCCAAATGTAATCGATCCGGATTTTTCTTCCATGCTCAGCCGCATGATCCTTTGTGGGTGCGCTGTGTTTAAATGTAGTATTAGCCAAATAATAGGAATCTTTAAATCCGGCTTTCACCATCCGGTTGGTCACCGTATAATCGAGCCTGCCATGGTCGAGGTTATTGTAATAAATGGTTTTAAACTTCACAATGGCAGTACCGCTTTTAGGCTGCAGCTTACCATCCGTTTTAAGCATTGCCGTAAGCAAATCTCGACCATAATTAGCCGAATCAACCGCAGAAAGGGCATTAAAATCGCCTGCTATCACTATTTTTTCATTGGCAGGGATCAACTTTACATGCGCCAGAATGCGATCTACATCATTCCTTCTTGTATCTACTTCAAAAGGTGAAAGATGCGTTACAAAAAAGTGAATTCCATTAATGTTACCATAAAGATACGAGTGCCACATATTTGTTGTTACCTGCTGCACCATCACAATCGGATAGCGAGAGGTAATCCCCAGGGGATGCGTTACTCCCGTATTTAAGATGGCATAGGGGTGTCCATACCGCTTTCCAAGTTTTTCCAAACTGTCTTGTGTATAGCCATTAAGTTCTTGATAAGCAATTATATCGGGGTTTTCCTTGCTAATCCAATCTACATAACGTTGTTCAAGCGCTTTATCATTGTTAAATCCATGAAGTACATTGTAACTGATGAACTTCTGCCCTTTGCACACAAAAAAGCTTAGGAACACTACGATAAGTGAGCTTATTTTTTTTAACATATTAAAATAGCATTTAGTTTTTTAAGTGTAAAAACACCGTCATCATCGAGTTCAAATAAGGTTATGGACGAATTTTCTTGAGCCAGTTGACGGTAATTTTTCAAAGGCATCCCTAATTTATGTGCCATATATAATCTATTCACACCATTGTGCGCAACCGCTAAGATTGTCCCATTTGGGTGTTTTTTATAGATTTCTTTAAAAAAATCGTCTACCCGTTCTACAATTGCTTGGCCACTTTCACCCGTACCACCTGCATTTGATAGTTGTGGGTCTGTCGACCAATTTGTCCATAGTTCTTCATTCTCTATAATAAACTGCTCGCGAGTTTTGCCTTCCCATACACCAAAGTCCGCTTCAATTAATCGATCATCCGTAATCACATTGTCTCCCGATGCAATCGCTGCGGTTATTTTAGCACGCTTTAGCGGAGAGGAGTACACTGCATCAAATTGAACATCTTTTAAAAGGGTATTCGCCAAATTTGCTTGGGCTAATCCTTTTTCGGTAAGGTCAATATCGGTTCTTCCACAATACCTGTTCCCATCGGCATTGTAAGTTGTTTCTCCGTGACGTAACAAATAAACTTTAAGCATCAATAGTTTCTTTAATATATCCTTTTGTGATCAGCAGATTAATAAATTGTTGATAGTTTTTATTGTATTTTTCAACTAGTTTATTGTCGGGCTGAACTTCTTTTTCAATGCATGTTAATTTTTCAACTGCCTCAATTACTGAACTAAAATAAGTATTCGAAGCGGCTAAAATGGCAGCTCCAACGGCACCACTTACGTTTTTCATCTTTATTATGGGCAGATTTAACACGTTACTTCTGATTTTTAACCATACGTCGTTATTACTTCCCCCGCCTGCAGTATAAACTGCTTTAATTTCTTCTCCGGTAAATGCTTTGATCAGTTCGAAAGCATATCTTTCTATATACGCAACGCCTTCCATATTGGCTGTAAATTTTTCTTCAATTGTTAATCCTGCGGGTTCAAAACCGATTGCATTAGGAGCTAACATTGGAAACCTTTCTCCCTTTTGTCTTAATGGATAAGCTAAATGGCAGGAAGGAATTAATTTTGCAGCTGCATTACTTAAATGTGCAAGTTCTTGACCAAATTCGTTGGTTACCCAATCTGCACCGGTATTGCTTGCCCCACCTGGCATCCAATATCCTGCAGGATGTCTGTGGCTATAAATTCTTCCCTCCTCATCAATAACCTGTTTGATCGTTACCCCCTTAATTACCATGGTTGTGCCAATGGTGGTGTTCCAATCGCCAGGTTTAATTGCACCCGAAGCAATTTGAGAAGCGCAACCATCAGTAATGCCAGTAATCACCTTAATATGCTTTGGAAGTCGGAGAACATCTGCTAACGCAGGGTCAACCGTACCGATTACACTTCCAGAAGGCAATACTTTGGGCAGCCATTTTTTATCGATCAATAAATCTGTTGTGAGATAAGAAGGCCATTCTAATTTATTTACATCGTAGCCCGATTTAAATGCATTAGTGTAATCCGTAATTCCCCATTCTCCACTCAGCTTACCAGTAATGTAATCTGCCGCATGGATCCATTTACTAAGCCTACTTGCCTTTTCAGGATAGGTTTCCTGGAACCACACCATTTTAGCCAAGCCACTGGAGGAGTTAAATCCAGTAAACCCTTCAACCTTATATTTAATAGCTAGGGAAGTACATTTTTCTCCCTGTGGTGCCGCCCGCTTGTCGCTATACATGATTGCATTGTGCAGAGGCTGATTAAATTCATCTAAGGGAATAACCGTTCCAGAGGTAGAGGTAACCGCAATTGCAATAATATTTGCACTGGTTGCTGTTTCTGTTAAATCTAACAGACACGCTTTACAGGCATCCCACCACATCTCTGGCGATTGCTCCTCTCTAGATAGTTCGTCTAAACCAAAGCTTCTTTCGCTGCATGCCGTAATTTCCCCAACTTGGTTTAAGATTACTACTCTTGCTCCCTGTGTTCCAATATCAATTCCTATAAAATGTGCTGCCATTAACAGAAGGTCTTTCTAAATGAGTTTCTTGTCTCTTTCCATTGCGTGTAACGTTCTTCAAATTGCACAATGCTTTGTGGAATTGTCTCGTCCAAAATTGAGGAATTTAAGGGCGCAAAGCCTAAGGCCTCATTGCAAATGTACACACCGCCAATTACAGAAGCTTGCCGATAATCGGCATTAATAATAATTTTTTTACCTAATAGATTAGCTAAAAATTGACGTAACACGGGGCTCTGTACACCACCGCCACATGCCCATATATAATCGGGTTCGTGTGCAGTTACCTCACATAAGGTTTTGTAGTTTTCATTAATGCAACAGGCAATATCCCATAAGGTTGCCCAAACAAAACTGGCCCGGGTTAACTGATGAGAAATGGGCACATTAAAGATAAACCCACCCCTAGTTAATGGCGATTTTTCCTTAGCCACTAGCGAACCTAATGAGGCTACACATTGAAAGTCCTGCAGTTCGGCAAGTTCCTTTTCAATCACATCATAATCTTCCGTAGGATAAAAAATTTCCTTTAAACGTTGATAATTTAACCCAGTTACACCAGCATTGGTTTCTAAAATAAAACTATTTTCGTCTGTATGTCTATTGGTCCAAGTACGTTGTAGTTGATCAGTGACATACGTTTCTGTTAATTTAATGATCGGAGTGGTTGTGCCCGATACAATAACTACATCATTAAGAGAGGGCTTAGTACTAATTACCGCCAATTGCGTGTCGGCACCCCCTACTATTACCTTCGCATTTGGTGAAATTTGAATTGCTTCGGCCTCACTAGCGAGTACAGTTCCCAGAATTGTTCCCGAAGGGGTTAAGTTTGCAAGCAGTTTAAAATCCAGATTAAACAAATCACACAGCTTGGGAGACCACTCTTTTTTTGCTACATCGTATAACAATGTTTCAGATGCTTGTGAGTGTTCGTAATGGATTACACCACTCATTTTATATTCGACCCAATCACTAATGCTCATAAAAGAAGCCAGCTTCTCCCAAATTTCCGGTCTTTTCTTTTCGATACCGATAAGTTTAAACGCCGAAAATAACGACGTTGGGAAGCGACCGGTTAGTTGATAAACTTCGTCTTTTGCCAATAACATGTCTTCCCATGCTCGTCCTCGGTGGTCGATATTGGGTAGTCCGATAAGCGACTCTCCATCTTTACCAATCAGTACAATGCCTTCTCTTTGGCTTGTAGCAGTAATTCCTTCAATATGTATATCAGGCGCCTGAGCTAAACTTAATCTCGCTAGTTCTTGAATTTGTTTCCATAATTCATTAGGTTCAAAATATAAACTCTCTGTATAGTTGGGATCCTTTATGTTCTTAAGATCGGCACGAGCAATGCCTAAAATACGACCCTCTCTGGCTACTACGGCAACACGCACGTTGCCAGTACCTACATCAATAATTAAGTATCCTCGTTGGTTGTTCATGATAATTGTTTTTCAGTTGCAAACCAATTGATAATTTTTTTATTCATAATTGCCACATGGTGATCTTCAACCTCATGCGTAGCCCCCGCAATATGGGGAGTAGCTAATACATTAGGGTGATTGATTAACCTATAATCTTTTTCATCTGGTGGCTCATGATCAAATACGTCTAGTACTGCGCCCCTTATCAAATTGTTCTCAATGGCATATAAAAGATCATCCCGCTTTACTACCGATGCCCTTGCTGTGTTTACTAATATCGCATCCGTTTTCATGTTAGAAATCAGCTCGTGGTTAATCATCCCAATGGTGCTATCATTAACGGGTAAATGGATGGAAACAATATCGGAGGTTTTAAATAACTCGACTAAACTTATTTTTTTATACTTTTTAGTGTCCAGCTCAATAAAGGGGTCGTAAAATTGAATGGCACAAGGAAAATTCTCTACCATGTGTGCAATTCTTTGTGCCACTGCGCCGAAACCAATCAGGCCTATTGTTCTGTTGGCCAGCTCATTTCCTTTAAACTGCAAATAAGAGGTGTGTGCGCCATCGTCCCATTTCTTTTCCTTTAGCCATTGGTTACTCGCTATTGTTTTGCGTAATAGATCAATCACAGTAGCGATAAATAACTCAGCTACGGCTTGGGCATTTCGTGCAGGGGTATGAAAAACAGGAATGTTTTTTTCTTTGGCGGTTTTTAAACACACGTTAGAAGGAGTACCTCTGCAAACACCTATAAAAGCGAGATGTGGATTAGCATTGATAACTTTGGAAGTCACATGATCATGTTCTGTAATTAAGGCATCGGCTTTGGTAGATGCAATTAAATCAATAAGCTCATCTTCATTGAAAGCTCGTTCATTTGCTTTCCATGGTCTGTAAATAACTTCGCCAAGCAATGCTTTGAGCTCGGCTTGACCGTTTTCGTGATAGGGTGCGGTAACTAATATCCTCATTTAGTTAATAGTAATTCAATATGTTTGATAGTTGCTCAACAAATTAAGTTAATTTAACTTAAAAAAACAAAATAAAAATATAATGAAAGAAAATTTTAGTCTTGTAAAGCATTTTATCGTTTAAAACTTAATTATGCTTTAATTAAATTCTTTTAATTAAATTTGTGCTAATGAACCAAATTAACGCATTAAACCAGCGTTAAAACAAACTATATCTAATGAAAAACATTACCGATAGACACGAACTCATACTCCAACGACTTAAAGAAAATGGCAAAGTAACTATTACCGAGCTTACAGCGTTAATGAAAGTAACCGGAGTAACCATTCGAAAAGATTTAAAGCTTTTAGAAGATAAAAATCTTTTGTTTCGCACTAAAGGTGGCGGTTCTATTCATAATCCTTACGCCTCTGAGCGCAACATCAATGAAAAGGAGTTCATCAATTCTGATCAGAAAAAGAAAATAGCTAAAGCGGCGTTAACCTTAATCGGGGACAGCGACTCAATAAGCATTGGTTCTGGAACAACCGTTTTTGAACTGGCACATTATCTATATCCCGCTAAACCCTTAACCGTAATAACGCCAGCATTAAAAGTAGGTTTAGAATTAAGTAATCGCCCTAATGTAGAAGTTTTACAGCTAGGCGGACTTATCAGATCTAATTCTTCTTCTGTTGCGGGATCTTATGCAGAAAGAATTCTCCAAGAATTATCCTGCGAAATTATTTTCCTAGGGGTAGATGGTATCGACCTCGACTTCGGTTTTTCGATTACCAATATTGCCGAGGCTACACTCAATCAAAAAATGATTGATACGGCCCAAACAGTTGTTATTTTAGCCGATAGCACCAAATTTAATCGTAGAGGCTTAGGCAAGATCTGCGGTTTTGAGCAGGTTCAGTATGTAGTTACAGATGATAAGGTAGCTGAGAAAACAATAAAACAACTGGAAGACCGTGGGCTGAAAGTAATCGTTGTTTAAATTTCAAATTTCTTTCTTTTTGTTTTTAGGTCAATTCTAAAGTGTTTAGGATATGACCTCTATTTGTTAAAACAAAAATTTTAAAATAAAATTATGTTTAATAAACTTTTTATTTAGCTTTGATTTGCTTTAATAATATTATATTTACTTTAATTTAGAGTAAATAAGTTAATACTAATTAAAAAGCAACTAACCAAGATTTGCTAAGTATGAAAGAAAAGAACCGGATTGAAGAACTCGGCATGCGCCTCAAGTTTTTAAGTGGTAGAATTGCTAGGGTTGTAACGATTGCATTGGTAATAATTGCCATAGATGGGTGCAAACATACGGGAGAACAAGTTATTCCGAAAGAAAAACCGGCAGCCGATGAGAATGATGAAACTTTTTCAATAGCAATCATCCCCGATACCCAATATTATACCTCTCTTAAACACAACGGCACAATGTCTATGTTCGAACAACAAATTCAATGGATCAGAGACAACAAAACGAAAGAAAAAATAGCTTACGTGATTCATCTTGGCGACCTGGTCGACACAGGTAGCGATCAGGCACAATGGATTAGAGGTAAAACCGAGATGTATAAACTGGAAACCGATCACATCCCATATGGTATCGCAGTGGGCAACCATGACCAATCTCCAAATGGTGATCCAACTTTTCCAAGTACCGAATTGGGCTACAATCTTTATTTCGGTAGAACACACATGTCTGCATTTCCATGGTTTGGCGGAGCAGAGGGCTCATCCAACAATGCAGACAATCATTACGACCTCTTTACCGCAAACGGAGTAGACTACCTTGTGCTTTACGTAGAATTTAACTCACCAGGCGCTGCGGAATATAATCCTGCACTAGAAGCCACCACAATGAATTGGGTTAATGGTGTTTTAACTACCTACGCCAATCGCAAAATAATAGTAGTAAGCCACAGCATCTTAAATGTACCTAGCGAAAGCAATAGCCCAACCATTCCAGGACAGGGGAATAATAATATAGAGGGGCAATTTACCGTTCAAGGCAAAATAATTTATGCAAATATGAAATTGCATAAAAACGTATTCTTAATGCTAAGCGGCCATATCTCTGGTGAAGGCTTTAGAAAAGATGAATTTGATGGCGGAGTAATCAAAACCTATTTAGCTGATTATCAATCCCGAGAAAATGCACCTTATAACGGCACTAAGAGAAATGGAGGAAATGGCTTAATGCGTTTAATGCGTTTCAACAAAACCAAACAAACCTTAAGTGTACGCACTTTCGCACCTCAAAAAGACGGAACGCTCATTGAAGAACGAGATAGCGATAGTGAATTTACCAAACCCCTTTATAATTAAGTAAGTACTAACGTTAAATAAATGTTAATATAACTTTACTATTTTCTTTTATTTTGTTTTATTTAATTTTATTGTATTTATTTACATAAATTTTTAAATCGCAAAAAGAAATGAAATTAAACATTATAAATGATTACAAAACCAAATTATAAACCATATGACTAAAAAAATCTATTTCGTAATGCTGATGTTGTTAATGTCGTCTCTGATGGCTTTAGCACAACAGATACAGGTGACTGGAAAAGTTACCGACAATCTCGGAGCTGCAATTCCAGGGGTTACTGTAACTATAAAAGGAACCACCAATGCGGTAGTTACCGATGGAAAAGGAGTGTATATGTTGCCAAAAGTTGACGGCAACGCTGTCTTAGTGTTTTCTTCGTTAGGAATGAAAATGCAGGAAGTAAAGGTAGGCAATCGTAATACGATTGATATTTCTTTAGATAGCGAAGCTTTCAGTTTAAACGAGGTGGTAGCCATTGGTTATGGCGTTACCAAGAAAAAAGATCTTACAGGCTCTGTAGCAACTGTTAGCGGAGAAACTTTGGCGAAAAGAGCGACTACTCAAGTTTCTCAGGCCTTGCAAGGAACCATGCCGGGCGTAACCGTAACTAGATCGAACAGCGAGCCGGGCGCCTCTGCTTCTATTAGAGTAAGGGGTATCACAACAATTGGTGATAGTAGCCCATTGGTAATTGTAGATGGTGTACCGGTAAATAGCATGGACGATATAAATCCTGATGATATTGAAGACATCTCCGTTTTAAAAGATGCTGCATCTGCTTCCATTTATGGAGCAAGAGCTGCAGCTGGTGTAGTGATTATTACCACAAAAAGGGCTAAATCTAATCAAGTAAACATAGATTTTACCACTAATTTCGGCTTCGATGCACCAACAGCCTTCCCTGAAACAGTAGGTGTACAAAGATACATGCAAATGATCAATGAGTTTTCGTGGAACGATGCCGGAAATGTGGTAGGTGGCGAGTACAGTTTATACCCGAAAAACGATATAGAAAATTGGTTAACCTTAAACCAAACGAATCCAAACCGTTATCCAAACACCAACTGGATCGATTTAATTGTAAAAGACCGTGCACCTCGTTTTAGTCAGAACATTTCCTTTTCTGGAAGTTCGGGAAAAGTAAAAACCTTTGCTTCTTTAAACTACGAAAATGTAGATGCTCTGTATGCACATAGAAATTACGAAAGAACCATGGCTAGGGTTAACAATAGTATTGATATTTCTAATAAGTTTACGGCAAATGTCGATTTCTCCTTTAACTATGTAGTGAGAAAAAGTCCATCTGTAAATCCCATTTGGGATGCACAACGTTACCCGGCTGCCTTTGCAGCTACCTGGGCCGACGGTAGGATTGCAAGTGGACAAAATGGCAGCAATGCTTATGCAGCTTTAGAATATGGTGGTTTTAATAATAGTACAGTAAGCAGAGTAAACGGAAGAATTTCACTTCAATATAAGCCGATTAATGATCTTAGCTTTACCGCAGTAGTTTCACCTTATTTTACCAATAGCAAAGGAAAGCAGTTTACCAAGCAAATTCCCTATTATTCTGATTTAGATCCTACGCTACGCTTAGGATATATTGCAGGGTATGCAACAACCTTCTTATCCGAATCTCGAGACGATGGGAAGACGTTTACCAAACAGTTTTTGGCTAATTATGATAAAAAGATTGGCAGCCACACGATTAGTACATTAGCTGGGTACGAAGATTATACTTCCTTTTCAGAATCATTAGGTGCACGTGCAGACAACTATACCTTAACTAACTTCCCCTACCTAGATCTAGGCCCATTAAATTACACTTCCAATAATGGAAATGCTGTAGAAACTGCTTACCGTTCTTATTTTGGAAGAATAAATTACGATTATAAAAAACGTTATTTACTGCAAGCAAACATTAGGTATGATGGTTCTTCTCGCTTTCATCCCGATTTCCGTTGGGGAACATTTAGCTCAGGATCTGTTGGATGGGTAGTAACAGAAGAAGATTTTATGCCCAAGAGCAAAATCTTATCTTACCTTAAATTTAGGGCATCATGGGGTCAGTTGGGTAACGAAAGAATAGGTAACTATCCGTATCAATCATCTATCGGTTATTCAAATGCGTTATTCTATCAAGGAAATACTGTCGTTTCAGCTACCACAGCAGCTCAGTTTGCTTATGCTATCCAAGACATCTCTTGGGAAACAACAGAAACTACAAACCTTGGCTTCGATGCTACTTTCTTTACTAACCGTTTATCGCTTACGGCCGACTATTTCCAAAAGAAAACTAAAGACATGCTGTTAGAATTAGAAATTCCTGATTATATGGGATTTGAAAACCCTAATCAAAACACAGGGTTAATGACTACCAAGGGATGGGATGCACAATTGTCTTGGAAAGATAAAATCGGAAAATTTGGGTATTCCGCAACGGTAAATATCTCAGACTCCAAATCCAAAATGGGAAATTTAGGCGGTACTGTATTTACAGGGACTCAAATTACCAGAGAAGGAAGTGAGTTTAATGAATGGTATGGATACCGATCGAACGGCATTTACCAAAACGCAGAAGAAATTACGAGTTCTGCAAAATTGTACAAAAATGTAAAGCCAGGGGACATTAGGTACGTAGATATTAGCGGGCCGAATGGAGTGCCCGATGGGATTATTAGCCCAGATTACGACCGTGTACAATTGGGAGGTTCCCTACCTCGTTACGTTTTTGGTGGCATTATCAATTTAGATTACAGCGGCTTTGATCTGTCTTTAGCTTTTCAAGGAGTTGGCAAACAAAATGCAAGGTTAGCAGAGCAAGTGGTTAAACCATTTAACTCTTCTTGGACCAATCCACCAGCAATTATAGATGGAAAATACTGGAGTGTTTATAATACACCAGAGCAAAACTTAAGTGCGCAATATCCAAGATTGTCGTATACTTCTGGAGAAAATAACAACTATGTGATGTCAGATTACTGGATGATCAATGGTGCTTACTTCCGTCTTAAAAACGTTGTATTGGGTTACACATTCCCTTCCGCATTAACATCAAAGCTAAAAATTGATCGCGTTAGGCTTTTTGCTTCCGCTACAGATCTGTTCTCTGTTGATAATTATCCAAAAGGATGGGATCCAGAAGTGGCCTACAATACCTATATCAGCAAAACTTTCAATTTCGGATTATCAGTTAAATTTTAACATTTGAAACCATCATCATTAAAGACAAATTATAAACAGGATGAAAAAAATACTAGCATTATTATTGTGCCTTAATTTATTCGCAGGATGCGCTAAATTAGACCTCAATCCACTGTCTGAAGGTTCTTCCGAAAATTGGTATTCGGATGAAACAGAAATCGCCTTATCTTTAAACGATCTATATAGAACCTATTTATGGGAATTTGAAAGTGACTTTAACGCTGAGCGAATGAGCGATAACTGGACTCAACGCCAGGCTATCGATGCATTTCCAGCAGGTTCCATTACCAGTACTTGGTCTAGGGGACAAGATTTGTGGTTAAATACCTACAAAGGAATTACCAGGGCTAACACCATTTTAAGTAGTTTAGATAACGCTGTAGGCAAAGTAGCACCTGCAAGAATTAAGCAGTTGGCAGGTGAAGCTTACTTTATGCGTGCTGCTTATTATTCACGCCTAATCTTCTATTGGGGAGATGTGCCTTTCTACAAAGAAACCATTAGCATTGAAGATGCATTTAAGCTTGGTCGTACCAGCAAAGCGACCATTTTAGCAAGTGTTTACGAAGACTATGACAAAGCAATCGCCAGCTTGCCGGTAACTTACTCTTCTTCTGAATTGAAACGCGCTACCAAAGGAGCCGCTTTAGCTTTTAAGGCTAGAACTGCTTTATATATGGGCGACTTTTCGCTTGCTAGAGATGCGGCAAAAGCTTGCATGGACCTCAATACCTATTCACTTCACCCAAGCTATGGCGATTATTTCTTGTCTAAAACAAGAAACTCAGCAGAAACCATTTTTGCTATTCCACGTTCATTTACTTTAGGTGTTTCATGGACGGCCACAAACTTCTACACCAGAACAGCAGGCGGTAGTGCAGTAGCTCAGCCTTCTTGGGAAGTTTTCTGTTCGTACACCTGTACAGACGGACTACCGATCGATGAATCGCCTTTGTTTAATCCACGCCAGCCGTTCGATAACCGCGACCCAAGGTTAAAAGCAACTATTGCCGAATTTGGTAAAGAACATTTAGGAATCATATACGACCCGAACCCAACTGCACTAACCGTATTAAATGTGGCTACAGGTAAACAGGTTGCAAATAAAGACAACCGAGCAGTAGATACTTTTGCCGCATATAATGGTTTGGCACTAAAAAAAGGAGTCGATGCAGATTGGTCAGACGATAAGCAGACAGATTTTGATATCAGAATTATGCGTTATGCTGATGTATTGTTAATATATGCCGAAGCAAAAATCGAATTAAACGAAATTGATGCTTCCACTTTAACCGCCATTAATGCTGTTAGAGCAAGAGCGTATGGTGTTCCGGTTAATTCAACCACCTCCTACCCGGCCGTTACCACGACCAACCAAACACAGTTGAGAAAAATATTGAGAAATGAAAGACGCGTTGAATTTGTTTGGGAAAACAGAAGATTTGATGATTTATTAAGGTGGCATTTAGCAGAAAAAGCGTTAACTAGGCCAATCTTTGGTGTACTAGATCCGGCTGCTTTTAAAACAAAGGTTGTAGACAAAGGCTTATATTTCTTCTCACAGACTCCTCAAATTGATGAAGATGGAATTGCAGACTTTAGCGCTTTGCAAGCAGAGGGTACAATAAAATTACTGGTAAACAGAGCCTTTGATAAGTCGAAACAATACTTGTTTCCAATCCCCTCGAAAGAAATATTAATTAATAACAATTTGGTTCAAAACCCTGGGTATTAATGGTCTCGTTATCAGCTCCAAAACAAAAAAACCATCTGCAAAATGCAGATGGTTTTTTTTTACACTTTAAGTTAGCATCAAGTAAACGCAATCTCAGCACTTACAAAATAATGATCGCTTGGATAAATGCCATCAACCATGTCATCAATAATTTTAGCATTTGTAGTTCGGATATTTCCTTTGCTAAAGATAAAATCGATTTTCCCAGTTTTCTTTTCAGTAGATTTTGAATAGTCCTTTCCTAAAAAATTATGGAAGGTTGGTCCTGGCTCTACATCTCCATAGATTGTACGATACGTATCTTTCCAGTTTCCAGCTACTATAATGCTGTATACAGGGTTTGTCGCATCAACATTAAAATCACCTATTAATAATTGTGGAAAATCGGCGGCATATTGATTGCTTTCTTTTACAATTAGCTGCCCTTGTCTATTTCTGGCTTCTTGATCTTTATGGTCTAAATGAACGGCCATAATTCTGAACTGCTTGCCCGTTTTTTTATCTTTTAATCTCAACCAATTCACATGCCTTGCTCTGGCCGTATTCCATGATTTGCTGCCTCCAATTTCTGGTGTTTCCGATAGCCAATAGCATCCGGCAGCGACCATTTCGTACCTCTGTTTAGCATACAACACCAAGTTTTTTGCGATGCCATTATAGGTTTCTGGATTAAGATCCATCTCTGGGCCCTCAAAACCAAAACAGCCATAATCTTGCATTTCATTTTTAAGATCATCTGCCTGAACTTTCAGTACCTCTTGAAAACCTATTAAGTCTGCTTTTTGAGCTTTTATGAGTTTTATACACGCTTTTTTTCTTGCTGCCCAACCTCGTCCCATCGCATCATCTTCTGGTAATGCTACCCTAATATTACATCCAAGTACTTTATGCAAGTTTACATCACTAAGATTGGGACTAGCAAATCCAGCATTCGGAAGGTATGAAGCGGTTATCGCTAATCCGGTTCCTTTGATAAAATTTCTTCTCGATAACGACATGTTGTGCGCTTAAGATTCTACTAATGATTCTGGATTTAAAAAAGCACCTTTACCAATTAATTCTTCTCTAAGAGTAGATACATCCAATTGTGAAGGCGTTACCCCAGCGCGAATTGCTAGTTTTGCGGCCCTACCAGCTGCTTCACCCATTGCCATGCAAGGTGCCATTACACGAATGGCCGACATGGCTTCATGAGTTGTAGAAATGCATCTTCCGGCAACGATTAAGTTTTCTATATTTTCTGGAATTAGTGAGCGATAAGGAATGTCGTAACAATCGCCACACCATTCTAAGGTACAGCCACCCCCCTGTGGATGATGAAGGTCTAACGGGTAACTCGCAACGGCAATCGCATCATCAAATCGCTTACAACCTAAAATATCGGCAGCGGTCATCACATATTTGCCAACAATTCTACGGGTTTCGCGAATGCCAATGAAAGGAGCCATCTTGGTAAAGTATGCGTTTTCAAAGCCTGGCACATAATCTATTAAATACTTTTGAATATCATGGATTTGCCTTCTTCCTTCGGCTTCGCCCCAAGTTAAACTAGCAGGGTCGGTACCATCCAATCCGTTTACCCTGGTCATATTCACCCAAACTTCTCCTTCCCTTAGTCCAGTAATTACAATGGTTCGTTCAGTGGGTAGTTTTAAGCCATCTTCGGTAGCCTTTTGTATCAACGAACGTAGACCCACTACTATAAATTGATTATTTTGCCCAAAATATTCGTTAGGGATAAAGTCTGTTAAATAGGTACGTGGCTCTTCCGATATGCTCAAGCGTAACTTTTCAGTATCCACACCACCCAAGGCAAACATTAACGTTGGTGGTTGTACTCCGCCAATATCATTGCCTTGCTCGCAGGTGACACCCGCACGATAGGCTACATCTGCATCACCGGTACAATCTATTACTGTTTTGGCTAAAATTACCTCTCTACCAGATTTACTTTCTATAATTACGCCTTTAACTGCATTTCCTTCTTTAATTACGCCAGCAAAAAACACATAGAGCATCACTTCTACACCACTTTCAATTAACATTTCCAGTCCAACATTCTTTACTGCCTCTGGCTCAACCAAAGTGAGGCTCATGTGTAACGGACAAGGGCGATGTTCGCTTGCTGCATTTTTAGCTTTTAACCTATCAATAAATTTCTGTGGAATGCCTTTGATAATCTGATTTCCTTTTTGCCCCAGAAAGCCTAAAATAGGTAAACCTATGGTCATATTGCCACCTACAAAACTGCGGCTATCAATCAACATCACTTTTAAACCGTCTTCTACCGCCGCTTGTGCCGCAATTAAGCCAGCAGGTCCACCACCCACTACTAATACATCTACGTCGGCCCTTACGGGTAATTCTCTAGCGGCTTCTGTTATTGTTTGCTTTTCTGTTTTCATCAGTATATAATTTGTTTTTAACGGTGATGAAGCTATCATGAGCACTATTAATAATGGTTTGTAAGTGTTTGTTCATGATGGTCATTACTATAAGGAAATAATTTATTATTAATTGCTTGTTGTTAATGTTTTTGGCAATTCTGGTTTAATCATTGTCCATAAAATGATTACCCCTATAGGGTGTAAAAATGCCATGGCTATAAAAATCTGTTCGGCTCCAACTTTACCCATAAATTGACCAACGAAATAGTTAAAGCACACGGCGCCCACAGCGCCACACCCCCCTGCTATGCCCAATACACTGGCTACATTCCGGCTCGGGAATGCTTCTGCAACTACTACACTAACGGTAAACAGCCAGCTTAAGCAAGCGATGGCCACAATGCTAAAAATTAATAAAGTAGCAAATGCAGAAGGAAGGTATGGAGTTAAAATACACAATGGAGAAAGCACGGCAACCGCACTTAGCATTATTTTTCGGGCATTTAAAGGCTTTCTACCCTTTCTCACCATATAATCAGACCAAGCAGACGTGCCTATTGCGCCCAGATCAGCTACTAGGAAAGGTATCCAGCCGTACAGGCCCATTTCTTTCAAAGATAAACCCGATTGTTCCTGTAAATATCCAGGAAGCCAAAACAAACAGAAATACCAAACCGGATCGGTTACGAAGCGAATCAATAAGATTCCCCATAAACTTTTTGTCTTCCAAAGTTGTCCCCAACTAAATCCCTCGCGTTCTACCGTAGCAGATCGGCCGGTAGCTTCTTCCAAAATCTTTGCCGGTGGATCGATGTAAATTAAAATCCACATCAATGCTATAATTAAGCCTGAAACACCAGCAATGATAAATACCATGTGCCAATCGTATTTAATAGCTAACCATGCTACTAGAGGAGGCGCTATAATTGCACCAATAGAACTACCCGCTACACACAGACTATTGGCTGTTGCTCTTAGCTTTCCAGGAAACCATATGGTAACCACCCTTAATTGGGCGGGAAAATTAGTTGGCTCTGCCGCACCTAACATGCCTCTGAAAAATGAAAACTGACCAATTGTTCTAGCAAGCCCCCCTCCAATTGAAGCTAATGACCAGCCAATGATACCGAAAAACATGGTCAATCTTGCTCCAAATCTATCAACTAGCCAACCTGTAACGGGATACATAAGTGCATAGCAGATCGTAAATATATTTAATACAAAGGCATACCCGTCATCACCAAGGTTGTATTCTTTTTTGATAATCGGTTTTAGGATGGATACAATTTGCCTGTCGAAATAATTGAATACAATAGCTATAAAAATAACTGCAATAATGAGCCATCGTCGTCTTTCAGGAGCTAAAGTTGTTGCCATTTTTATTTTGTTAAATATTTGGGTAAGGTAAAGGATAGCACGTTAAATTAATATCCCTTATGTGTTATCAAATGAACAAAATAAATATTTTAAAACAAAATTTAATTAAATAAAAATATTTTAAACGTTTTTAAAGTTTTTGTAAGGATTATAGTAGTTTTAAATGGTAAAATTTTAAGAATAATTTCATATATGATTAAAAAAGAGTTATCTGAAAACAAAAAAGGAGAAATCAAAACTAAATTTGACTTGTCCTCTCTGGTCGGGGTGGCAGATTACCTTCGCTGCGCTCCGGTGATCCTAAGTGGGGGAGATTCAAATCCAAGCCTAGGCTGCTCGTATCTCGCATCCTGCTTTATTGTTTTTCCGCTGCGCCGTCAAGCCTTCGCTGCGCTCGGCTTGGGCTGACTGAAAAACAATAAAGCCCCTTTTGCTTCGCAAAAGAGGCTTGAAATTGTCGGGGTGGCAGGATTCGAACCTACGACCTCCTGCTCCCAAAGCAGGCGCGATACCGGGCTACGCTACACCCCGAACTGGTATCGATCTTTTGTTAGTATGAAAAAGAAGAATTCGAAAATAAACTTAACGAGTGATCTATCCTTTTTTAAAATTGCAGCTGCAAATTCTATGGCGCAAATATAGAAAAAATATCATTAGAACAAATTCAGACAATGAATTATTTTGAAAATATTTAACACCAAATTTTTTAGGTTAAAAATCAAGCAGTTATTAATGTCGGACGATGAAATTCTAGTAATACGAGGAGAATATAATCTGTTTTTTAAAATCAGGAACTCTATTTTGAAGTCTTGAAATCGATTAGTGCATATATCAGGCAAAATCCAAAAATACTTGAAATACAAAGTATGCCTGCAATCACAACCATAATTATACCAATCATGGAACTGATTCCTTGAATGAAATAAATGCTGGAGATTAATCCCAAAGCCAACATTAGCCTGAGGATTCGGTCTAGGGGTGCCATGTTAGTTTCCATGTCTATTGAATTTAATTGTTAATTTTTGTTTTATGCAGCACTTCAGATTATTGATTAGAGATTGTAGACTATCGAGCTAAGAAGCCTCCTCCATTTTAAGAAAAAACACTACTTTGAGTTGATCTTTAGCTTGTATCAGCTTCCCCATCTTTTTAGGGGGTTCTAATTTGAAATCAGAGAAATTAATAAGCTGACATCCAGTGAAGTACATCGTATTTTTATCGAAGCTTAACTGGTAATCAATTTCAAATCGTTTGGCAATGCCAGCAATCTCAATCTCCACAAGCCCCCTTGCAAAATCTCTACTTTGTATGGAAGCGGGTGTTGCCTTCAATGATAGGAACCGAACTTGAAGCGTAGGAAATTGTGTTTCTTTCAACGTTTTGCGCAACTCCTGAGTCATTAAAGAATTATTACAGTTAAAGTTTTTCACTTCGATATTAATCTCGCCCGACAATGAGAAGACATTTTTTTGATCCTGTGAGCTTCTCACGGTATCCGTTTTAGGATACTGAACGATCGCACAAGAGAATCTGTTAACGTTAGTACTACCATTTACAGCTAAGCTACTGCTTTTGCTAATTACCCATTTCGACGATTTGCCGAATACCGGGTGATGACGAACATTATCGAAACTGGTTAACATCGAAGCCATCAAGATTATCATTAGCGTTTTCATCTCTTTCATTTTTAGTGAAAAGCAGGCAGCTTTGAGCTGCCTGCCTTATTAATTTTAAAATCCAACGACGGCCTGAATCACATACCCATTAAATTTACCTGCATTGCGATAATCTGCTGTTGGAAAATCTTTGTATTTCTGTGTTACATACTCGCCTTTTAACAAAATGTTCTTGGTCATGAACCATCCTGCTGCAAAAGCAACACGATCTATTTTAACATCCCCTGAATAGTTAATGGCTGGGGAGGTTCCAGCGGCAGCCATGTTGGCCAATCCTGCGGTAACTACATTATATTTGGCTCCAATAAAGAAGTCTTCTGAAGCTCCAAAACGGTATACACCGTCGATAGCAATCTGTTCTGCGTTACGCTCACTTATCTCTGTTTTTGCCCGTCCTTTGGCATTTTCATAAGTTGCAAATACTTCTAGGCCTTGTAATTTCACAAATGCATTCAATTGCACGGCATTTACCTTTTTACTGAAGCCTGGATTAAATCGTCCAGAGAAGGCATTTGCAGTAGTGGTGCCACCCACTTTTTCCAATACCATGAAATAGTTAGACCCTGTGCGGTCGCCCCCAAAAAGAGTTTGCCCGCCTGAACTATTATTGGTGTAATAAGAACCCGCCAAGCGCAGCCTAAGATCTGTATTCACTTGTTTATCGAATCCTCCTTTAAAATAAAAGGCTGGTGATTTATGGGTGTTTGCATCTTGTGATGTTGCTACCAATTCATCGATATTTCCTTTGATCATGCCATTAGATACTGCTGCCATACCGAACAACGCATTTTTTCTCACAAGAATTTCTCCGCCAATTTCGGTAGTGAAACCATCCATAATGTAGTTTTCGATAAAGGGATTTGCTATGGTCTGTCCACCATCAGATCTGCGAAAATGTTGGTCGCCATAATTAATTTCCATGTGTCCAACTTTAATCGTAGTTACCGACATAATGTCTTTCCATAGCTCGCCCTTAAACGGAAGTTTATCAAATTGGATGTAACCGCCTTTTACCCAAGTTTCGTTATGGTGTCGAGAAGAAAGATAGCTGGTTAGATTTAAACGTATGCCATCCGCTAATTGTACATCCATAAATAGATTTGCATTCGCAGTATTAAATCCAGAGGTGATTTTGTATAGGCCTCCGGATGCATTTTCGTGTTTCAACCCTTGAAAGGATTGCGTAAAGCCAGCTCCAAACTGTACCTTTAGCTTATCGAAAATCGCATCCTTATCTTTTGGAGCTTCAAAAACATTTATTCCCGATTTATCGTACGGCCTGAGATTAGACACCTGAGCCATTAGATGATTACCAAACATGCTGAGTGCAAAAAATGCAATGACGGTAATTTTTTGAGTTGTAAATTTATTTTTCATGACTATTTTTTTTATGAGGTTAATATTATTTAGCATTTACAGCTTTATTATAGTTAAGGTCGAATTTGATAGTAAGGTCGTTTCCAACTTTCATCGCCCCAAGCATAAAACTAGGTGGGTCGATTTTATAATCGGTTAGCTTTAACTTTTCTGTTCCAGTGCAGGTAATCGATTGATCTGGGTTCAAAGTTGCCATCACGTTTAAGGTAATGAGCTGTGTTGCGCCAGCGATGGTTAGGCTTCCCGTAGTTTGCAATTGAAACCTATTCGATCCCAAAGGATTTACTGTTGCTGTTTTTAATTGGTATACAATTTTGGGAAAGGCATCGGCAAGAATGCTTTTATACGTTCTATCGTCCATTGACGATTTTCCACTTTTTAAACTCCTTGCCTGTACCGTGAAAGTAAAGGCAGATAATCCAATCAGCTCGTCTTTTGAATTAAATTTAAAAACACCTTGGCTTTCAATGCCTGTACTGGTCATCGTCCAGTCGTGAACATTCGATGTACCATATACTTTTACAAAAACATCGTTAGCAGGAGTTAATTTATAAACGGGTTGCGCCATCAGTCCTATAGGAGAAAGGGCAATTGATAAGACTGCAATTTTGAGTACAGTGCAAATTCTCAGGTTGTGTAATGCGGTTTTCATGATGATTACTTCTTAATAAATGAATACATCAAAGTTATAGCAGGTATTTTTTAGGGTTCCTGACAATAGACAGAATTAAAACTGATTGTCGTCAACCTTTTTGCAGTGGCTTATCCCACTGGTCAAAGTTTCTAGGCCAGAAGTCTAATTTGATAGCTGTCGATAATCATTTCGAAAAGTGATCGCTGTCAGTTTTTTAAAATTCAGGTATTCAGAACTTTACCACTTTAAGAACGAATAGTATGAAATCACCAAACAGACCCTTCCCCCTAAGAAAACAAGATGATAGCAGCAGTATATGGATTGTTGGTACGATCATTTTAGTACTTCAACTCATCTTTCACCTCACGTTGGGTGCACAATCCATTTCCACTACCGATTCTATCAAAACAGAAATATACACACAACTCAACAACGCCACGGTATTAAAACAACTTAATTTCCCAAATACAGTAAGGCGCTTCTATGGTAACGATTTTACACCCACCTGGTTACGATCCGATGAAAATATTCAACCTACAGTGAAGGCAATGTTATTGTTAGACTGTGTGAGGCAATATGGACTCCAGCGCAAAGACTATCATCCAGAAATATTAGACTATTTCCGTATGCATAATGCACTCAGTGAATCAGGCATAACTGCAAGCAAAAAAGTGCAGTATGAGATCATGCTTACCGACGCCATGATCAGCATGATCAATCACCTCCACTATGGTGCATATAATCCCAACCTAACGAGTGTAAAGCTAGACAACGGTAATGCAAGCGAATTTAGCACTGAAGACTTTCTTCATAAAGCACTAGCCAGTCCAAATCTAATGGATGCTATTCTTAGCGTACAACCTCAAATTGATCAGTACAAACAGTTGCAAGGATACATGAAGTTGATTGCCGGACAGTATACGTGCGACTCGTACGAGACTCCAGAAGAGGAAATTAGAACGATTGCCATTAATATGGAAAGATTGAGATGGCGAGAAATTAAAAGCGACAACTTTCTTCATATTAATATCCCCTCATTCAAGTTAACCTACTTCGATCAAAATTCAACACACGAATTTAAAGTGGTAGTTGGCAAACCCTCAACACCAACACCGACCTTAGCCAGTGAAATCAGTTATCTAGAAACAGGTCCAGACTGGAATATCCCACAGGCTATCTTTTCAAAAGAGCTATTGCCTAAACTGATTAAGAATAATAGCTTTTTTGAAACCAATCACATGGCTATTTACGATAAACAAGGACACTACATTCCCATCACAGCTAAATCAATAGCCAATATCAGAAAAGACCCTTCTCAGTTCCATGCTAAACAAAGCCCAGGTTGTGGTAATGCATTAGGTAAAGTGGTATTCAGGTTCAATAATACGTATGGCATCTATTTGCACGACACTCCAGAACAACCCTACTTTGAACGAAAAAAAAGGGCGCTCAGCCATGGATGTATCAGGGTAGAACATGCGGAAGTATTGGCCACTTTATTGTTAGAAAGAGACAGACAAAATGCACTCATTGCACCTTTGAAGAAAGCCATGTCTAACTATAGCAAAGAAAAATTTGCCCTAAAAACACCCGTTCCCATTTTAATCACATATCTGACCATAACTGTCGAGGGCGGACTTTTAGCCCGTCATGAAGATGTTTATAGGCTCGACAAGATTTTGATGGACAGAATGTATAAACCATTCGAACAACTTGTTAAGACAAAAGTTAAATAACCACATTCATGAAAAAGATCCTTGTTCCAATAGATTATTCATCCTACTCAGATCAGGCTGTTAGACATGCCATTCAAATTGCAAAAAAAATTAACGCCGAAATTCACCTTTTCCATGGATTGGAAATACCTGAACTTCTTCCCATGGCAGGGGTGATGATGTGGCCATTAGAAAACTTTGAAGAATTGAAAGAAGAATCTGACGAAAGACTGGAAAAATACATCGATGTCTTAAAAAATGATTATATACTCACAACCCCTTACTTGCCAACCCTCACCTCCAGCACCGAAACAGGATCAGTTGTACAAATCATCGATAAATTAACCAGCACTTATCATTTTGATCTTATCGTGATGGGACTTGCAGGAGCTGGCAGATTGAACCAGCTTTTTTGGGGAAGCAATAGCAGAGCGGTCATTGAAAAAATCAAACATCCGGTACTTTTAGTGCCCAAAAATACTGATTTTGTTCCCCTGCGTAAAATTGCCTTTGCAACTGATCTCAGTGAAAGCGATCTGAATTCTATCCAATCTGTCGCCAGATTGTTCTCCCTATTCGACCCCGAAATCTTACTGGTTCATGTAAATAAAGATCCCGGCGACGAACACAACCCAAGTTCCTCAGAAAATATATTTTTAAATAACGTTAAAGGCAAATTAAATTACGGAAAAATATATTACCGGCATCTTATCGCTTCAGATATAAATGAAGGTTTGACTTGGCTTGCAGAAAACGGTCTAGTTAACCTGATGGCCATCATCCATCGGCACGCTAGCCCGCTTACAAGACTGCTAACTAGCGGCCATACCAAGATGCTTGCAAATAGCTTGCATATCCCATTACTTGTTCTTCCAGAAGACAAAAGGCCTATTGGCTGGTAAATTACATACATATGAAAACAATACTTGTACTTACAGATTTTTCAAAAACAGCAAGAGTTGCAGCAAATTTTGCTAGTGCGATTGGCTGTCGACTTGAATCGGCTCTTCTATTACTCAACTCCTACCAGCTCCCTTTTGCCCTGTTTTCTGCGGAAACTGAAGGCAGATCAATAGTAGATTCGGCCCTAATCGCTACAGCTAGTGAAAGCGGATTGAAAAAAGAAGCTAGAAGACTCAGAAGGTTGATCGATAAACAAACCACAACCGCTTTTAAACCCAAAGTAACTACCTTTGCCTCGATCGAATCTATCGCTCAAATTCTTAAAAATTTAAATCCCTCTCTGCAGATTTCGATGATGGTGATGGGGATGCATCACACTTCTCTACCGTTAATCTTCTCTGCCATAGATTTAGAAGGTCTACTTAAGCAACTAAACTATCCGCTATTAATCATCCCCAAAAACCATAAGGGCACTCAAATAGCCGATTTTGTTTTTGCCACTGATCTAGGGGATGACGATCTCTCCTTTTTGAGAAGGATCCAACCTTTTGCTCAAAAGCATAAATTCAACATTCATGTCTGCCACATTGCCAAACCTGTATTTATACCCGATTTCATCCAAGAAGACAAGGTAACGAAATTCGAACGGAATGTAGCAATGTTAGGTCGGGCAAACATCACCTTTACCTTGCTTAAAGGAGAAAATATGATAAAAACTTTGAACGAATTCAATGCAACAATTGGAGCAGATATGCTTGGAATCATTTATAACCCACATTCCCTTCTATATAAAGTATTAAATGGCAGCCATACTACCAAACTGGCAAGGCACCAAAAACTTCCGCTATTAATCTTCCCTGCTAACCTTTTAGCCAAACATCATGGATAGTTTGAAAAGTCTATTTTCACTAGAGCTTAAAAGAGCAAGGGCGCTTGTTAAAAAAATCTATACAGGCAAGCGCAAGGTAGATGAATTGCCAAATGCGCTGCAACACTTCGTTCAGCAGTCTGGTTTTATCACTCAAGGTGACATCCACGAAACCAAAGTGGAATGGAAAGCAACGAAGCTAAAATTTTCAGAAAACGGAAAGTGGAAGCTGATGGAAAGTGTACAGCACAATTTTCTACCCGATCCGATCCGGCTGGCCTATATGAAAACTAAATTATTTGGTTTATTTACACTCGAGGGCTTCGATAGCTTTCGGCATGGCAAAGGCGGTATGTTTATACGCATGGCTAGGCTCTTCAACCTTGCTAGAGCACAAGGACCAGAGATAGACAAGGCAGAACTGGCAACTATTTTGGCAGAAACGATGATCATTCCAGACTATGCGCTTCAGCGTTATATTCATTGGGAAGAACTTAGCAAATATGTGGTAAAAGGTACAATCGATTATCATGGTCTCAAAGCCAGCGGAATATTCTTTTTCAACACTAATTTTGAAATCAACAAATTCGAAACCAATGATCGTTATTTTACTGATAAAAAAGGGATTTTTCACCCTGTTAAATGGACGGCCGAATGCAGTAGTTACGTAACTCACGGCGGCATTAGGTTCCCAACATTCTTCAACGCCACTTGGAACTTTTCACACCGCGATTTCTGCTATTTTCAGGGTAGCATAAACGATATGATCATCAACCCCTAGCCATGGATACAATAACGAAATCTGGCAAAAAAAACGACGGCGAAAAAATTTTCCTAGAAGGTCCGAGATCGCGTCTAAAAGAACTTTTTTTTGCAATAAAAGTACTTTTCGAGTTTATTTCGGGATTTAGGGTTTTGCACTTTTTAGGCCCTTGTGTAGCCGTTTTCGGATCTGCAAGAATCAAATCAGCTTCCCCTTATTATGAAAGCGCAAGGCAAATCGGAAACAGACTCGCCCAGCTTGGCTTTACCACCATTACCGGTGGGGGCCCGGGTATTATGGAAGCCGCTAATCGGGGAGCGCGAGAAGGTAAGGGTTTGTCTGTAGGCTGCAACATCAGATTGCCCAAAGAGCAGCATCCCAATCCCTATCTCGACAAATGGTTTATTTGCAAATACTTTTTTGTTAGAAAAGTATTAATGTTCAAATATTCTGATGCATTTATCATTATGCCAGGCGGAATTGGAACACTTGATGAATTTTTTGAGGCCCTCACCTTAATTCAGACCAAGAAAATTCTCGATTTCCCAATTGTCCTTTTTGGCAAAAATTTTTGGCAACCCCTAACACCACTCTTCAATACGATGATCAAGGAAGGAACAATTTCACCCGAAGATTTGAAGCTTGTCCTTATGACGGATTCGGTTGACGAAACATTGGCACACATAAAAGTCATAGCCTTTAAAAAGTATTCAGAAAAACGCAGACAAAGTTTCCGTCGACTTCGAATATTAGGAGAATAACGTGAATTAACCAACTTGATAGCACATAAAGTATAGGCAAAATTAAACCGTTCTAAAAAAATATAGAACGGTTTATGGCAGGCTTGTAAATCTCATTAAAAAGCCATTTGTGGGATTTCAATATCCAGTTTATTTTCTACTGACAATACCCCTGAAGCTGCCCAAGCCGCATTTTCTGCATCTTGTTTTTCTGCAAACGAATGAACCGTTCCACGCAATATTACTTTGCTACCGACAACTTCGGCCCTAACAGCTTTACTGTCTATACTGGCACTTCGCTGAAATGCAGCTGCGATTTTTTGCTCGATATCTGAAGGTATTACTTGTGGCTTTAAGGTAACGAAATTAAGCACCATTCGAACTCCCTGAAGCTTCTCGATTGATTTTTTTGCCTCTGATCGCTGAAAATTCCAGTCAGCCTCACCCTCAAGCTTTACCACCCCATCCTCCACTTCGATTTTAATACGCTCGTGCTGAACGGCAGAATTCCACTTTAGGGCATTGAGTGCAGCGGCAGCAATCTCGGCATCCGATTTTTTAAAACTTGGTGATACCCCAACTTGGATATCTTCGGCGACAGCTTTAACGCCCGACACCTTTTTTGCAGCTCTCTCTGCTGCAAGTTTTTTGAGAAAGCTATCTACTTGGCCCGACAAGGTGACCACGCCATTTTTAACCGCTACCCCTATTTCAGACGATGTGAGGTTAGGTTGCCATTTGATTTCGTCCATCACGTCCTTTTGGATCTGAAGATCTGTTTTCATAATCATTTATTTTGAAGTAAAAACCCCATTGTTCTTACCCTCCAAATTTCCCAGTTAAATACAGATTTTATCTTGCCCGTGGTCAACCTTAGGAATGATTTTCGTCACCATCAAAAAGAATTACTTGTTGTTGCTGTTTCATGATCTTGGCGTCAATTTGGATTTCATCTTTAATCTTCACCCGCAAAGCCTCCAGCGCACAAGGTTCCCCATGCACAAGCATGATCGCCTTGGGTAACCTTTTTAACTTTTTAAGCCAAGTAATTAGTTCTAACTGATCGGCATGTGCAGATAGCCCCTGCACTTCAATTGCTTTGGCCTTCACAGGATAAAACCTACCATGGATCTTCAGTTCATGGGCATGGTTTAACAATGCCCTGCCCCTAGTTCCCTCTGCCTGAAAACCTATCATTAAAATGGAAGTATTCACATTACCCAAATCATGTTTTAAGTATTCTAGTACCCTCCCTCCGCTTAACATCCCACTTGCGGCAACTATTATCTTGCTCTGTTTATCATTCACGATATTCGCTGTACCGCTATATTCCTTATTTACACGAATATGTTTTAACATGTCTGTCCATTGCCCGGCTGCAACACTAAGATATTGCTCGGCAAATCGTGTGTGGATTTCAGTTGCAGCAGCGCCCATTGGACTGTCGAGTATGATCGGCAGATCTAAAGGAATTCTTTTCTGTAATTTAAGAACGTGTAAGATATAGAGCAGTTCTTGTGCCCTACCAACGGCGAAGCTCGGAATAATCACATTCCCCCCACTCTCCAAAGTATCGTTAATACATTCAGCAATCTCGGTATAGGGATCTATATTTCCATGTAGCCTGTCCCCGTAGGTCGATTCCATAACTACATAATCGGCTTGAGTAAAACAATCAGGAGCAGGAAGGATTTGACTTAGTTTTCTCCCAATATCGCCTGAGAAAAGAATATCCCTTCCATAACAATTAACCCGCACTGAACATGCCCCTAGTATATGTCCTGCCAGCTTAAAGGTAAACAAACAGTTTTCGTTCAATCTAACGGGTACATCTTCTTGAACTTCAACAAAATACCTAAACGAAGCTTTAGCATCGTTGATGGTGTATAACGGTTTGGCGGGATGGTGTTTAGAATAGTGATACCGGTTTGCATTTTCCGCTTCTTCTTCCTGTAGTTTTGCGCTATCGAGCAAAATAAGTTGGGTAAGTGCCGCTGTAGGTTTCGACATATATATTTTACCCTTAAAACCCTTCTTTACCAGTAAAGGAATGTATCCGCAATGATCCAAGTGCGCATGCGTGAGCAGAAGTGCATCAATCTGTTGTGCGTCGATTTGCAGGGGCATCCAATTCTGCTCTCTCAAGGATTTAATACCTTGAAATAGTCCACAATCTACGAGTAAGGTAAACCCAGGGATTTTGAGCAAGTGTTTTGAGCCAGTTACCGTTTCGGCAGCACCAAGCGATTCAAGTATTACAGCTTTCATGTTATTTGTTTCTTTAAAGTTGCTGCAATTGGGTGAACTGCAGCATGAGGGTTGCTATTATTTTTATTGATTAACATCATTTTTTAGGTTGCCGAAGGTCAGGGGCCACTTGCAAAAATTCAATGAACTTTATAGCAAATAGGAATAAATATGGATAATCCCTCAATAACAGTATCTGCCAATTTCAAGATTAACCTAATTGCCCAAATGCCTCTCCTAAAAAAGTTTGCAAAGAAATTTACAACAGAACGAGAAGACATTGATGATTTGGTTCAAGATACCCTACTAAAAGCGATGACCGCTTCTGATAAATATCAGAGCGGAACAAATTTAAGAGCCTGGTTATGGGTTTTGATGAAAAATATTTACATCAACAACTATAGAAAACATAAGCAACATCAAAGGATTTCTGAAATTGAAAAAACGATATCATGCCATTTTTCGACATGCACTTCTTACAAGAATGGTGGAGAAGAAAAATTGATTAATACCGATATAAAAAAGGCGATGAACCAATTAAAGCCTTCGCTATACCTTTCAATTAAGCCTTTTGTGCTAGGTTATAAATACAAAGAAATTGCCAACTCCCTTCATATACCACTTGGTACGGTTAAAACCAGAATTTTTGAGGCCCGTACACATCTGAAAAGCTTGCTAACTCCCTATCATTTGAGGAAGTAGTATACTATTAGTCACCCCTAGCCTATTTGCCAATAATTTTTGAGTTGGCGGGAAAAATACACTCTAAAAACACCTGAAAGAATAAAAGATATCCCGGTAACGACTACAACGTTAACCAAGCCAACAATTGGATTAATGAGAATGATGAGCGATGGAAGGATCAAGATCAAACTGGTAATAACCAACCAAATCCAATCGCTCACGCCTAGTATTTTTAATACGAGATGGCTGCTTACCGTCATAAATCCCCTAATCAACATCCAAACCCCAATAATCAGCGGCATCAATAATAAAGAGAGCAAGGGAAAATTCAGCACATAGATACCGAAAAAAGTATCTATACAACCCCCAGCAAATATCCATCCCCAACCTTTGATCTTATGGTTTTGAAGAAGCGAAAATACGGCCTCAAAAAGCCCTGATGCTAGCATTCCGATCGCAAGCAATCTGCTGAGGAAGATGTAGCTCTGCTCTGACGTAAAAATAATCCAAATGCCCAGGCAGATAAAAAAAATTCCTACAACGGCCAATACTCGCCAATACCGTGAATCATAGCCTACAACATTATAATTTTGCCTCCTCATCTCGTACTATATTTTATAAAGTTTTTCACAGGGCTGGAAGACCAATAGTGGAATTTGGGTAATTCTTGAAACTTTGAGAACATGGCTACCATTAAAAAGCTTATCCAATAAGCCATGCTGCTGATGTACCATCGCTAAAAGATCAACCCCCTCTTCGTTAATAATGTACTTCAAACCTTCATTCACGTTTGAATGCCAGATGGCCTGAAAACTTATTTTTGGGTAGTTAAGCTTTGCAGCCACTTCTTCATTAAAACGGCGATCCAGACCATGATCTTCTTCGAAGTGTTGTACATCGAAGCTGGTAATATGGTAAACGATAACTTCAGCATCCAAATCCTCTGCCAACCTGCACAAATACTGTAGATGTTCAAGATCGTCGACAGAGAAAGCTGTGGCAAATCCAATCTTTTTGATTTCTTTATAACTCGCCGGATAGGGCACATAGAGGACCGGAAAGTCAGCATAATCGATCATCTTTTTGCTGTTGCTACCAAGCGCCCATTGCACTATTTTTCCTGCGCCAGACATGCCCATAACAACCAGGTCTGCCTTATTTAACTTTACCATATCGGTTATCACTTTACAGACCTCACCTTTCTGCAAATCAAAAGCCACTTTTGGGCACTTTCCTGTTTCATCGCCACTGCCATTGGCGCACATCTCTTTAATCAAGTCATTTAAACTACTCTGGGCTTCCAAGTCAAGATCGGCTTCTTCCATCAATGGCCAGGCTATCTGCGCAGCCATAGGGGCATCTGAGGGAACATTATACGCATGGCACAATAGAATATTCGCAAAGAGCCTCTTGGCGAGGGAATTAGCATAATGGGCTGCATTTTCGGCTGGTACTGAAAAATCAGTTGGCACAAGTATAGTTTTCATAAGTATAGTATTAGTGTTAGGGTTTTTATTTCTTAATGATTCCTTAGTTCAGCTAACATCTCTGCTTTGGGGTAAAGTTTATTTTCTAGTTCTTTATCCTTTCCATAGATATCAGGATAAAGAATTAATTTGCCCTGCCTTACCTCGGCGGTCTGATAGGTAATGGCAAGAGGAATGCTTTTTTGAAGCACAAAATTTCTTGCGGTATATGAATTAGCCGTCCATTTCATTTCAGCAACCCTAGAAGTCTGCCCGTCATTCTTCAAGATTAATTCTGCAAGTTTCTCGGCATTCTGCACACCGATAAAACCATTGGTAAAAGCTCTCTCCGAAAAGTCAAACAGATCGGCTTGCTGGGCTTCAAAAAGATAGTTCACTTCATTGCCCGGGAAATAAAAAGCAATCCGGCCCAAGGTAAGTTCCCGTCCTGACGACTGACGGAGGTGATAGTCTTGGGGCTTTTTTTTCAACTGTTGTAGAAGTTTAGCATCGATGCGCAAAAATTTACCCCCTTCATCGTAAACTGTATAGTGATGATCGGCTAAAAAATTAATATCGATCAGCGCTTTAGGTAAAACACTGGTTACGAAGAGTTCATGCGGGACTTTCCAATCTGGGCCAGTACGAAAATAGCCTATGGCACTATTTAATGTTGGTGTTGGCAACGTAGGCTTTCCTACAAGAACCTTAAAATTTAAAGCAGTATCTGGCAAATGGAATGTTAGGCTATAGGATGGAATGTTAATTTCAACGTACACTTTTGCCTCCGGACCTATCCATTTTAGTCGCTCTATGTTCATTGCTACTTTTCTAGCCTCCGCTTCTGGGGCACTATAACAGGCGTCAAGCTGTTGGCCCCGAATGGCCACCATATACTTCTGAAGATCAATATAAGCAGTTGATTTGGGCTGTACATCTAGTATTTGTGCCAAAAAATCTTTTCTACCAATAGCATGGGCAAGAATAGTCTCGGCGTTGAAATCTACCACATTGCCCTCATCTATTTTTTGACGTGTAAATAACGGGTTAGCTTTACCAAAATGAAGATCATTAATAAAGGTAATCAGTGCGTCAGTGAAGACCACATCAAGGTGAGCCTTTTCCCGTGTGGTGGCTTTTTTAGGGTCGTTCATGATTTCGCGTAGCCTTTCATATAAAAGTTCATCAGGATGATAGTCTGCATGCACAAGGCCGTATTGCTTCACACAATCCAGCACAAGCATCGCTTCCCAGGTTTGGGTAGGTTTAACGGGAGCTTGGATCCAAGCAGATTGGTTTCCATTTTTCGCATAGAAGCGTTTTACGGATTGGGGATAAGTAAGCCCTAAAGTGGAGTTAGACTGCTCCAGCTGCGCCACAATTTCAATTCCAACCGCCGAGTCTCGGCAATTTGGGATCGCTAGGATAAATACTAGCAACGAGAAATTCACTAAGCTTTTCATAACTGCTATTTTGCTTAACCAAAGCTCTTATAAATGAAGCCATTAGAGAGTGACGATGGTCACATCTTTCAGTGATTTTGATTGACTAATAAATTCTTTTCAAAATAGCTCCGTTGTTTTCCTTTATGACCAAACTCATCGCATTATATGATGGGAGTCACCGCTACTTACTTCAAAACAAGGAATTTTGATTATCCTTTCATTAATCACATCAATATGAAACCAATCCGAGTATTTACAACCGTGTTTTCGTTGGTTCTCTTTCTGGGCTCTTGTGTCGCAGAAAAAAAGAATGATCAAATCTTAAAACATAGTATACCCGACACCCTTAACAAACAGTCGAGCTATGGGACTATAAAGAACCTAGGAAGGCTAAAAAAAGTAGACCGCGATGGATTATTGTTTGATCAATATATTGCCAACGATTTCCGTTTACCTAAAAAGAAGAAGGACAGCGCTGCAGTTGTTAATTATTTTGTTGAAACTTCCTTTGCTCAGCTGGGAAGAAGGGAGTTTCGGCAATGGGACATTGTAGTCATTAGAGGGGTTGTCTTTCAGGTCAACGTCGAAAAGAAGTTGGAACCCGAACGTCCCTTATTTCCAAATCAATTTAAAATAGAATTGATGGGGATGATCTTTCTGCTTTTAGGGTATTATTTTTTTTAAATAAAAATTTGAAGTGATCATTGCTTAGGGAGCTTGTCGAAAATCATCCAACAGGTTGATGAGCATCACTCCATCGTAACCTGATTAATTTAAAATTTGTTTAAAAATTTGCCAGACATGAAAGCAATACTAAACAGGCAGAAATTGAAAAGGATGGATAAACCACCTCCTGTCATACATGTTTACCAAACATGGGAACGAGAGGTGAATCTAATCCAAATTCAGCTCGCCCAACTACGGGCTATTTTTGAACGAGGTTCTTTTGTATTGTCAAAAAGAGATTTCGAGCGGCTCGGTGCATTAGAGCGTTCACAAAAGGAACTCCAGAAAAAAATCAATCCACTGATCCAAAATTTAGGAACTAACCAAATGAGCATACATTGTGCCAAGCACAAAGTTCTTAAAAATATAGCGAATGAAATTGAGCAGGGATTAATATTACTATACAGTTCACTTGCCAATCTTAAAAAAGAAAAATTTACACATACAAACAAAACCACTACTTGTCTTTGATTCTTGGTAAAAAACATCCCCATGAGCTATAATAAAATTGCCGAGTTGTTGGGAAACGAAGGGCCTTCGCTACTCGACCATACCTGTAAAGCCATTAAAAAAGAAATGCTGCATCAACCCGGTCCAAATTTCATTGCCAATACAGTAACTCATTCTGCTAGAAACAACCAGACTTTAAGAAGCATAGCTTCACTTTTCGCGTCAGGAAGACTGTGTGGAACTGGCTACCTCTCTATTTTACCAGTGGATCAGGGAATAGAACATAGTGCTGGAGCTTCATTTTCGGTAAATCCTATCTATTTTGCCCCAGAAATGATCATTAAGCTAGCCTTAGAGGCTGGATGCAATGCCGTGGTTAGCTCTACGGCCCTATTAGCCAGTGTTTCTAGGGAATATGCACATCGAATTCCGTTTATCGCAAAACTCAACCATAATGAGTTGCTTAGTTACCCTAACGCTTACCGGCAAAACATGTATGCTAGCGTAAAACAAGCATGGGACTTAGGAGCATTGGCTGTAGGGGCAACAGTATATTTCGGTTCGGCGGATTCAAGGCGCCAACTGGGTGAGGTAGCCGAAGCATTCGAGGCTGCACACCACTTGGGGATGGCAACTGTACTTTGGTGCTACTTGCGTAATGACCATTTTTCAATAGCAGGTACAGATTATCATACTGCAGCAGATCTCACTGGTCAGGCAAACTATCTCGGCGCATCTATTCAGGCAGATATTATTAAGCAAAAACTGCCCGAAAATAATGGTGGGTATCGTATACTGAACAATAATGGCTTGCCATTTGGTAAGTATGATCTAAGAATGTATACCGATCTTTGTTCCAACCATCCAATCGATCTTTGCCGGTATCAACTGCTCAATTGCTTCATGGGTAGAATAGGCATGATCAGTTCTGGGGGGGCATCGTATGGGGAAGCAGACCTAAGGGCAGTAATTCGCACCGCCGTTATCAATAAGCGAGCCGGTGGCATGGGTGTAATTGCTGGCAGAAAAGCTTTCCAGCGCCCCTTAAAAGATGGAATTGCATTATTGAATGCCATACAAGACGTTTATCTGGAGAAACAAATCGAAATTGCTTAAACTCCTAAAAGTGATGATAATCAGGATAATACCTGTTAAAAATCATTCATCACAAAAACATCGTGTGTAGATTTACGCTACATTAACGATGTAACCATGAACAAATTACTGAAGACTTTGTTGTTAATCCTGCTTTTGACAAATGGGGTTAGTGCAGTGTATGGGGGATGGCATATGATCGATAAGCCCGATGGCACATCACTGAACCTGCCCCTTCAATATCTACGTTACACTCCCTTTAACGACTATCTATTGCCGGGAATTTTACTCTTCAGTATGATCGGCATGTATAGTATTGCCTTGTTTGCTATGGTTATGGGCGGTGCAGTTAAATACGGCTGGCTGTTGATTATCGAAGGTGTTGTGCTATCGCTTTGGATTATTGCCCAGCTTATTTACCGTATTCCTTTTTCCACTTTACATGGCGTATTTTTATTCATTTCTGTTATCTTCATTTACACAGGCATGCTAAAATTGCGCACAAGCATATTATCATGAAGCCAGTCATCATCACCCTCACACTTAGCCCAGCTATAGACAAAAGTACAACTATTGAAAAATTGATCGCCGACAAAAAGCTCAATTGCAGTTGCCCCGTATATGAGCCAGGTGGAGGCGGTATAAATGTAGCAAGAGCTATCCATAGGCTTGGTGGAAATGCACTAGCTGTTTATCCGGCCGGCGGTTATCCTGGAAAAACATTTCATAACCTTTTAACTAGAGAAAATGTTCATCAGCTAGTTATACAAACCATAGAAAACACACGTGAAAATCTGGTCGTACTCGAAACCTCAACCCATAAGCAGTATAGATTTGGCATGCCAGCACCCCTATTGGCACCCCAGGAAGTTGACAACTGTTTAACGGCCGTAAGCAACATCAAACAAATGGCATTTTTGGTAGTCAGCGGAAGGTTTCCTTCAGGAACGCAACGTACGTTGTTTGCAGGCCTGGTTAAGATTGCGAAAGCGAAAAATGCCAAGCTAATTGTGGATAGCTCTGGCGAAGGACTCAAACAAGCGGTTGATGTAGGTGCATATTTAATAAAGCCCAACGTCAGAGAACTTTCAGCTTTAAGCGGAAAAGTACTAAGAAATAAGCATTCAGTTATTATTGCCGCAAAAAACATCATTTCAAACAGTGAATGCGAGATTATTGTGGTATCGATGGCAGAAAAAGGAGCGTTGCTCGTTACCTCAGAGATGGCGCTGCAGGCAATCCCACCAAAGGTAATGGTTAAAAGTACTGTGGGTGCGGGAGATAGCACGGTTGCGGGTTTAGTGTGGTCTCTCGCCCATGGAAAAAGCCTTAAAGATGCCTTGAAATTTGCAGTTGCCTGCGGCACAGCCGCAACCATGAATGCCGGCACGGAGTTATGCCATGCCGGGGATGTGAACGAGCTCTTAAATCGGGTTAAATTGTCAGCAATGTGAGGATCTACTATCATAGCATTAATAATACCTAAACAGTTTCTTATGAAATCTATCTTAATTATTGAAGACAATCCGCAGCTTCTTGAAAGCTGTTCGGAGATTTTAGAATTATCAGGATACCATGTAATCCAAGCAAAGGACGGACAGGAGGGGGTGAGCATAGCAATAGATTCAAATCCCGATTTAATACTTTGCGACATTATGATGCCCCATCTGGATGGCTATGGTGTTTTCTCGATCCTTACCAACAACCACAAAACAGCACATATCCCATTCATCTTTCTAAGCGCTAAATCAGATTATCTCGATATGAGAAAGGCAATGGAAATGGGAGCTGATGATTATCTTACTAAACCTTATAATCCCGATCAGCTGATTAAAGCAATTCAAACGAGGATCAACAAGGCGACTCAACAAAATGCAATTCTTCCTTCGATACCTCAATATGAAAATGCCAATTTGCTTAGAATCGGCCATGGACTTGAACAGCTCCATCAACTGGTAGGCAGGAGTAAATTGCGCACGATTAAGAAAAAGCAAACCCTATATTACGAGGGAGATTATCCTCAAGGCCTATACCTTTTAACAGATGGCTACATTAAAACGATCAAACTTACAAAAGATGGAAGGCAACTAATTACAGGGCTATATAAACCGAAAGATTATATTGGACTTGATGCATTGCTTTTGGATACTCCGTTTACTGAATCCGCCGAAGCAATAGAAGATTCCAGAGCTTACCTTTTACCAAAAGCAATGGTTGTAGACATATTGGATAAAAATCCCGAACTGTGTCGGCATTTCATTAAGGTCCTCTCCAAAAATATTCATGAAAAGGAGGAGCAATTGGTTGAGTTAGCTTATGAGTCGGTTAGGAAGCGATTGGCTCAAGTATTAGTGAGGCTCAGCAATCATATTCAGGTAAAAAATATTAGCATTTCTCGGGAGGAATTGGCAGGACTAGCGGGCATTGCCACAGAAACAGTAAGCAGGGTACTTACTGACTTTAAGCAAGAGGGGTTAATCGAAAAAACAATTGGTCATATCGAGGTTCTAGATCTTGATCGCCTGATTAAAATGAAAAGTTAAACCCGATATTTACTTTATTGTGGGTTTTGATTTAGCTTTCTCTTTTTCCAACTTCTTAAAATAGCCTCTAAACAAAATATTGCTTTTCAGTGCTTCCATATTCTGATTAAAGCCAGCTGTACCATTCTGTACATTATCCATCGTTGCTTGGAGTTTTTTAAGGAGCACGGTATCCCTTAACATTAAATACACCAAGCCATTTTCACTTCTTGCACCGCTATCGAGCATCTTTGCGGTGCGCTCAAGCTGAAGTACCGTAGCATCAGCCCGAGAAGCTATTGATCGAATTTCAAGAGCTGCTTGCCTTAACGTATTGGCGAGCAAAGTATCTGAAAGCAACATCCCAACCGTTCCCCGCTCATTTTTAACTCCAGCTTTTAAACTTGAACTCAAGTCCTCAACATTCGCGGCCGCCCGTTCGATATGGATGATACTCATCATCAAATTTTGAGCTGTTTTCTGATCTTTTAGCAACGCAAGTAAGGCACTTTTATGAATGTCCTGCACAGTTACCTTAAGCGCCGTTGATATTCCTTCAACATTCTGATTGGTACGCGCGAGTACCTGCAACATTTCATTCATATTTGGTCCTTGTATACTGGGCAACAGATCTCTCATGGCAGCCTTATTTCCTGATCCATGAGGTTGTATTTGCACAATCTTATTACCCATTAAACCTTCGTTGCTAATTGATACGATTGCTTCTTTGTTAATGAAGTTGCGTAATTTATCATCTATCGAAAAAGTAACCTCTATAATGGTGTCATTTATTAAAGTTATATCTTTCACTGTCCCCGCTTGGATGCCCGAATATAACACATTATTACCTTTACGCAATCCATTGACATTCGCAAACCGTGAGCGAAGTTCGAAATTTGCGCCAAAGAGACTTTTATTTTTCCCGATCATGTATAAGGAAAAAATAAGAATAATCAATCCCAAAGACACGAATATGCCTAGCTTTAAGTTATTTTGGATAGGATTTTCCATCGTTTATTGAAAAAATTGTTTAACTTTATAATCTGCTGAGTCTTTAAGTTCACTATAACTTCCCTGGGCATAACATTTTCCATCAAGTAATAGAACCACCCTATCGGCAGTACGCCGAACGCAATTCATATCGTGTGAAATGAGAATGGAAGATGTTCTATACTTTTGTTTTAAGGTTAAAATAAGCGATTCGATTTCCAATGCGGTTACTGGATCTAAACCAGCAGTAGGTTCGTCATAACACATAATCTCGGGTTTAAGGATCATCGCTCTCGCAAGCGCTATTCGCTTTGCCATCCCACCAGATAAAGCTGATGGCATCATATCAATAGTATGTTCCAAGCCAACATCAGCCAATGCTTCTGTAACAACACGCTGAAACTCCCTTTCAGTCATTTCCCTTCCATGTCTTTTTAAGGGAAATCGGAGATTTTCGCCAATGGTCATCGAATCATATAGGGCATTGCTTTGGAATAGAAAGCCCATCCTTGCCCTTGTTTGATCGAGTTCATCTTCCCGCAACTGGTTAATATCTTGGCCAAGTACTTTAATGATTCCGTGATCGGGCGCAATTAACCCAACAATACATTTTATCAATACAGATTTGCCAGAACCCGACCTTCCCAGTACCACCAAATTCTCTTCACGGTAGAGCTCCATGTTGAAATCGACCAATACAGGGAGATTCCCAAACTTTTTATAGAGATGAGCTACCGAAACTACTATTTCCTTTTGCATACCATTCATCTTTCCCATTTAATTAAACCCCAAAAGTCCAGTTAGCTGTACAACTAACAAGTCGACTATAAAAATCATTACCGACGAAACCACTACTGCGGAATTCGCTGCATTCCCTACTCCCTGGGTACCTTTACTAGAATTATATCCTTTGTAGCATCCTATAGCTCCCACGGCAAAACCAAAGAAAAAGGTCTTAATTACCGCTGGAAGCACATCAGAATAAGATAGGCCTTGAAAAATCTGATCGAAGAACAGCGTAAAACTGGTAACCGAACTAATATTAACACCCATATAGGCACCTAATAACGAAATCGTATCAGAAAGTATCGTAAGCACCGGTAACATTAAAGTTGTTGCCAAAATTCTGTTCACCACCAGATAGCTAAAAGGGTTTATCCCACTAACCTCCATGGCATCGATTTGCTCGGTAACCTTCATTGAACCTAATTCTGCTCCTATACTGCTACCAATTTTTCCAGCAAAGATCAATGCAGTAATCACGGGGCCGATCTCTCTCACAATGGCAATCCCTACCATCAATGGAAGTTGCGACTCTACCCCATATAAAATAAGTGATGGTCTGAGCTGCATGGTCAATACCAGACCCATAATAAAACCCGTTAAACCTATCAGTGGTAGAGACCTATAGCCAATTTGAAAACATTGCAAGGAAAACTCAGCTAAAGTGGAACCCTTACCCATTCTCATCGCAAAAAATCTGGAAACAAATTTTGTCGTATCTCCTACGGCAGTTAAAAAGTTCACATACCCGTTAAAGAATTTCATAGGTTTCGATAACTAAATGTTTTAGAGCAATGATTTCACTAAGCTAAATTAAGCCTAATTAATGCCGATAGGTTGATGCTTATATCAAGAAAAAAAGTGATGTTCGTCATGGTCTCTTATGAAAAGCCTATATAATTTTAGGGTAACAACTAAGATTAAAACGATGAAAAAAATTAGCGCAGCATTCGACGGCCTCAAGTTTTCAGAAAGCACATTGGCCTATTCCATCGCGCTCTCAAAAGCAGCTAAGGCAGTGCTTTCGGGAGTATTCCTGGAGTCATTCCTTTATCATAGCTATCGCCTCGAGGGCATTATTGGTAAAGAGGGTGCATTACAGGCAAAGATAAAACAACATATGCGGGAAGACAAAAAGATCAGGGAACATTCGCATAAACTTTTTGAAGCGGCCTGTAAAAAAGCAAAGCTAATGTATTCGATCCATTGCGACCTCGGCATTACAATGTTGGAGGTCATTCGTGAAAGTGTATACAGCGATTTAATGATTGTAAATAACAACGACACTTTTAGCACTGTAGAACAACCTAAGCCTTCGTTATTTATTTATGAGCTCTTGTCCGAATCGAAATGTCCTCTATTGATAGTGCCTAAAAAGTATCATAAAATCGAAAATATTATCATACTCTATGACGGACGGCCAAGGGCAGTTAACGCAATCAAAATGTTCCATCATCTTTTTCCTTTGATGAAAAATTTACCAATTGAAGTGATTTCAGTGTCGGCGGTTAACAAACAATCTGAAAATCCAGATAAGGAGTTGATGGATGAATTTATACAATGTCATTATCCACAAGCCAATACTGTTGAACTTATGGGAGAACCGAAAGAACTTATTTTAAACCATATAAAACATGCCAATCTAGGCAGCCTAATTGTTATGGGGGCAAACCAACGAAGTTGGGTTTCACGTTTCTTCAATCCAAGTTTTGCTGAAAATGTACTTGAAAACGTGAATATACCAGTATTTATAGTGAATAGTTAATTTAAATGCTCATGGAATGCTCGTCACTACCGATTTTTCTGCAAATTCAGAATCAGCTATCCGATTTGCGCATAAACTATACGAGGTGCGGTTATGATTGTTTTGCATGTCGATGAACTACCAGTACCCACTGGATGGAGCTTTACCGAAATTGAGCTATACTATTCCCCTTTTTTTGGTTGGTGATTTTTAAGAAAATACCTTGCGGGCAACAATAACTTGGGAAGAATTAAAGTAGGAAGAAGTGGTTTTTTAGTCGCTTTAAGTATGGTACTTTGATGAAAAATCGGCAGAAGCATGTTTCGTTGATAATCAGCCATCGCTAGCCAATATTCACTTCCTTGTTTACAAAGACTATTAATTTGTTTTACCAAATTCTCGCCCACGAGGTGGGTGTAGTAAATATCTATGTCATGAAAATCTTCGAGCCTTTTAATAAACTCAAACTCCCGCCTATTTTCTTCGATCTTAGACGAAGGTCGATAAACATGGACAACTTCGATTGAAAATCTTAAAACTCTACCAAGCCTTGCCAAATAGCTGAGAGCGTTAACATCCTCAATGTGAAAGTCGGTGGTAAAGATTACCTTGTCGATTTTTTCCTGTGGCATAACCTCAGGAACGACAAGTACTGGGCAAGAACTAGTACTCATTACAGCACGTAACACATTTCCTATAAGCAAATGTTCAAAACTGTTTCCCCTACTTGTACCCATCACCACCAGTTCTATATCTTCCCTCGGAATTATATGCGAAACTTTTATTCCAATATCTCCTTCAGTAACTACCGAGCGAACCTTAGGAACATAGCCTGAATCGGGCATTTTTGATAGTTCCTCTCTAATCTGCTTCACCTTGGTTATCATCTCTTCTTGAGTTTCATCGTAAATGCCAGAAGATACCATGCTATCCGATCCGCCATTGGCAAAAGGTATCAGAGGGATTGAATCATAGTTGTTCATGACCAGTAGATCGAATTGCAACTGAGTACAAAGATTCAACGCCGTCATCTCAGCATATCTATTCCGTGGTGAAAAATCGGTGAGCAACAATATTTTATGCATTAGAATGTAATTATAATTTTTAACGGTATCGTTTTTTTCAGTGCACCTGCTGAAGGATTTTGTTATTCAACAGATACTGGATTATAATCTCTCCGTACTCATGGGCAAGACTTTGGGAGCTATTGGGGTTAAACGATTCGGTCTGCACCGAGCAAATCAGGTCCTGGTTTTCCATTTCATATAGATTACTTTCCCAGAAATAACGTGTACTCACCACAAAGTAACCAGGCTCATAAATCCGGGTAAGCCCTCTCCTATAGTCCCAAAATCTACTAGTTCCAATACTTGTTGGATAATAAACCCTGCCTGGCACATAATTTTTCTCTTTATGCTTATTGAGCAAAGTAATAGTTAAAATGGCGTCGATACCCTTGTTTTTTAGTTTTCTGATGGCAGCTTGTTCATCCATGCCATCAAACACTTTTGGTCCAAATTCACTGAGCGAAGAAACAGCATGATAACCAGCATCAGTAAGATCTGCAACCATATGGTTTTCCATTTGCTGCTGCAGGGAATGGTCAGCATTGTGGGTAAGGCCCAGAACTAGTATTTTATCATAATGCTTCTCTGCTCTATTTTCACTTTTCCATGAATAAGTAATCCTAGAAGTTGTGCAGCCCATTGCCACCAGTAGCAAAAAGGCCACGCTTATTATTATTGCTTTCATATCTTTATCGATAAATAATTTCTAAGCTTACAATTTTTCAGTGCATTTTGATTGTTGATGGAATGGCGAGCAAGGGGACTGTAGTATGGTAACTTACTCGCCTGGTGGTACTTGGATTAAAAATTCCTTCAAACAGCTTTCGCTTGTGTGTAACCATCGCCAAAACGTCAATTTGTTCCTTTCTAATATATTCATCCAGCGAAGCTTCGAGATCTAGTCCATGGATATGGTTGGTAACAGCATCAATCCCATACTGCGATTTAATCTTCTCCTGATAAGAATTCAATTGGTACTGATGTTCTACTAGCGTAAGTGCCTTATCTTTTTTATCGTTTGTAAAAACCACGATATGAAATTCTGCTTTATAAAACCGTATGAAATTCAAGATATATTCGATTACTGCCGGCTGCTTTTCGAAACCATTGGTAGCCAGTACTATTTTTCGTGGCCTTTTCCACTTGTATTTACAGGGAATAGCCAGTACAGGTACATTAGCTGAGCCTATTACTGCGCCGGTCCCACTTCCGAATAACTTTTCCTGAAGCCCAGAGGCACCATTGGTGCCCATTAAAATAAGATCTGCATGCTGATCTTTCTGTGCTTGAACAATACCGCTGCTAATAGGACCTTCGTAAATTGTGGCACTAATGTGAAGACTTCCCTTTCTCATAAGCTGATCTTTTAAGTCCTTGAGCTGCTTTTCCATGTCTTCCCGGTAAATTAAAGGATAGGAGGCTGCGAAGCCAGAAGGATCCCCATATATCGCAGGGTAGAGTTCCATAACATGAACGAGCGAAAGTTCAATCGCATCAATTTTAGCAGACTGCATCGCAAAATCTATTGCAATAGCTGCACATTTTGAAAAATCGGTTGGAATCAAAATCTTTTCCATTTCTTTAGTTTTAATGGGTTATAAGGGCAATATGTTGGTATTTATCTAAGAAGTTATGTTCGGTAAAATCGACATCCCCACCATAGGCAATAACCTTGGCAATGATATCATCAACGACATCGGGGGTGAAGATAGCCTGCTGGCTTCCAGGATAGCTTCCTATCAGCATTTCATCTTTATCCATATCCAAAAGAATGGGGCTCATAAAATCACTTTCGACCACCAATTTTTGCCCTCTTTTGCCTAACGCGGCCTGCCATACCTCATTTATTCCTACAGCCAGTTTCCGCTGGTCTGCAGCCTGATCAAGTAAAGTTAACAGCTGCGCTTGTCGATTAATTTTCAATTCCATCAAATACGGCCGCAACAATTCCTGCAATTGTGCAAAGCTGGCTTTATCATAATTGCCGCTTATATAGGCAGCAATACTATCACTGTTTTTGGTAAGCTTTTTAAAATGGCCTAAAACCTTTGTTGTTCCAAGCACAAAAACGGGTAAATGATTGATAGCAATCAAGCGACCGATCTCCCGATCAACCTGATGTAGAAATTTATCCATTAAAACTTCCTTCCTTTCGGAGAGAGCGGTATGTCCAAACGGTTCCTCACCCAAGTCTCGCTGGTAAGCAAAAATGGATTGTGGAATGGAAGAAATGACTTTTAAAAACTGATGTGTGCTCCCTTGGTAGAGCTTAAAATTTCTACCACTTAGCAGAAGAATCAGGTATTTGTCTTGCAGTTTATCGTTCTGTACCAAGTCCCGAACTTCAAAAGTGTCGTTAATGATTATTCTCTCTTTAATGGGAACATCCAAAAAGATCGACTTTTCAAAATTTTGCGACACAAATATTGCAATTCCCTTTTTATGAATATCTACATTTATCGTTGCGATGATAGACCGCAATTTTTCCATAACGGAGCTTTCAACTTCTTTTGGATATTTTGCTGAAAGTTCGCGACCTACCCTATCTACTATCGTTTTAAACTTATGTAACAAAGTGCTTTTAAATGAAAACGTAGGTTCGATCGGTAAGATAATCGAAACAGCAGGGCGATTGGGCAATGCGCCCATCACTTCAGTTAAGTCGGGTGTAAGATTGGCTTGCATGGTCTTTTAATTACACTACAAAATTAATACACGAAAATCTTTACTGGGCTGATAAGCGTCATTGCGCTAATTGATTCATATCACCCCTTTCTTTAACCGTTCGCGCCAACACTAGCGTCAAAACTAGACGTAACGGGCTTTTAACTGTCGTTTCGCATTCATGATCATTATCAGGTACTCGATTGACCTAAAACAAATTTAAAAGGTATTTGAACTGGTATTTTTGGATAGCGAAAAACATGTAACACGAACTTAAATAAGTTGAGCAATGAAAAAACGATCTACACCTGCAAAGGATCGAATGAAATCCATCTTGATTAGCCTCCTTGTGATTGCCGCAGCTAGTTGTTATTATGGTGCGATAAATTTAATTGAAAATGGAGGTGGATCAAACATAGGGCTTAGTCACGATTTTTTAGATACTACCGTTGTGGAATATCTCTTCCCTGGGGTACTTACCTTTTATGCAATCGGTTTATTTACCATCATCGTTTTCATCGTGTTCCTTGGTAGAAAGAGAATTTACAGATGGTTATTGATCAGTGAAGGTGCGCTACTACTACTTTGGAGTGCTATCCAGCTCATCCTATTGGGCTTCCCCCTTATTCCCTTGCACTTTCTATTAATTTTCTTAGGCATATTATTTACCTTAAGCGGAATTTTTAACACCGCAAAAATTTATCAGTAGGCGGTCAAGCCACCATCGACAACCACAACACTCCCATTGATGTATCTCGATTCGTCTACGCTACCCGCCTCCATTCGATCCAGCCCAAAAGGGTTTGGATGAGCATAGTGCTTTAACAGCTGCCTTACTAGAAATATCTGCTGCAAAACATTTTACACTTCCTTTCTATCTGGAAATCAGTGCTGCAACCATTTCAATATTCTCATATTTGGTGTCAATCCCTACTCCCTTTGCGTCATGCTGCGCAAAAAGCCTTGCTATTGCCTTACCAATTCCTGAACCAGCACCAGTAATCAGGGCTACTTTGTTTTCTAATAATTTCATCCTATTTCGCTTAGTTTACAGCTACGATCTGCTTGTTATCTTTCACTCGATTTATCACTCGGATACCTTTCAATAGCGCATCAGGATTAAAAGCTATACTGTCTATTCCTTGATCAATAAGTAGGGCGGCTAAATCATCAGAACCGCTGGGTGCTTGTTCACAAATCCCAACATGCTTCCCTAACGCTTTAGCTTTTTTGATCATTTTAACGATCAGCGGCTGCTGGCAGCATTTTGTTCGTCGCAAAGATTGTAAATAAGAGCAGAATCATGATCTATACCCAGAGCAAGCTGGGTAAGACCATTTGAACCAATAGAAAAGCCATAGAAAATCTGCGTAAATTCTGATGCCAAAAGCACGTTACTTGGCATTTCGGCACTAACCAATAATTTGTAAGAAATTTTCTTTTCTAACTGTTAGTCGATTTTAACCTTTTTTGCTTCCTTTAAGGCTTTATCAGACTTTTTAAGCGAGATATGCAACAATCCATCTTCATACTTGGCCTTAATTTTTCCTTCATCAATATTATCAGGCAAAGTAAAGCTTCTCTGGAACGAAGATCTAGAAAATTCCTTGCGGGTATAGTCTTCCTTCTCTTGCTTACTTTCTTCCACATTATCTGCACTAATTGTCAGCATACCATTTTCGATCGACACATTAAAATCGTCCTTTTTAAATCCTGGTGCAGAGACTTCAAGCTGATAGCCATCCTTAAGATCGCGGACATTTACTGCCGGAAGCAGTGACCCATTAAACATCGGTTTGTTAAAGAAACTGTCTACATTCCAAAAATCTTCCATCATGCTTCTCCATGAAGGAAACGGATTTGTTTTTACTAAAGTTTTCATATAATTTAAAATTTGATGATCAAAATTACTGGACAACAGTTGCAATAGGCGTGATAATGGTCAAAAGCCCTCTTGATTGTGGTCATGCTTAAAAACAAGGTGATATCATTTATCAAAATGATAAAAGTCACGGAATAGTTGCTTGTGTTACCTATATTTAACAAAGCATAACATTAATTTCCTATAAAACTAAACACCTCATTAACTTGTGGCTTCAAAATATAAAAATCAAACCCAAAAAACCGAAAAGAGCGAATATATAAGTGGGATAACGGGATTAACCTCACTTCAGGTTGAGCAGGCAAGGAAACGCTATGGACCCAATCGCCTAATCTATTCTAAAAATTCACTCATTTTTGTGGCATTGAAGAGTTTGGCTCAAGAACCAATGGTGGTTTTATTGATCCTTGTTTCTGGCATCTATTTCTTCTCAGGACAACAAAGTGAGGGCATATTCTTATTAGTTTCGGTTGTATTTATTGCTGCCATTTCATTTTACCAAGACCATAAGAGCAAAAATGCGCTCGCCGCACTGCAACGGTATACTCAACCCACCTGCAAGGTAATAAGAGACGGATCGCTTTTAAGCGTCGAAAGCGAGCAATTGGTTGTGGGAGATAGTTTAGTGCTCGAAGAAGGAGACTTGGTTCAGGCAGACGGCGTCCTAGTCAGTGCGAACGATTTTTCGATAAACGAATCTATACTTACTGGAGAATCAATGGCAGTATATAAAGCTATCCATCAAGAAGATCATTTGGTATTTATGGGTACTACCATCGCAAGTGGGCACGCCATTGCTACCATAACAGCGATTGGTAATCAGACCAAATTAGGTCGCATTGGTAAAAGCATAGAATCGATTAAAGAGGAAGAAACACCATTAGCCAGGCAGATCAAGGTGTTTGTAAACAAAATGATTGTTATTGGTGCAATGGCCTTTTGTTTATCCTGGGCATTTAATTATATATATCATCAGAATTTTATGCAAAGCCTGCTAGGCGCACTTACCATTGCCATGAGTATCCTTCCAGAGGAAATACCTGTAGCATTTGCCTCTTTTATGGCCTTAGGTGCTTGGCGATTGATGAAAAAGGGCATTATTACTAAAAAAATGGGAACGGTAGAAACCTTAGGTAGCGCAACCGTGATTTGCATAGATAAAACAGGCACGATAACCGAAAACAAGATGGCGCTTATAGAAATTTTTACGATTAACTCGGGGGTAAGCAAACTAAATAGCGATTTTGGAAGCAGCGAAAAAAATTTGATAAAGATGGCCATGTGGGCTAGTGAACCTACGCCTTTCGATCCGATGGAAATTGCACTCCATGAAGCCTATGCTGAGCATTTTAAGGTAGACGAACGCCCCCGTTTTCATCTAGTACACGAATACCCTCTAGGTGGTTCTCCACCTATGATGACACATGTTTTTGAAGACAAGGATAGTAATAGGATCATAGCTGCCAAAGGTGCCCCCGAAGCCATCATCCGCTGTTGTAACTTAAAAAAAAGTGATCAAAAATTGGTTGAAAATGCGATTACCGAGATGGGTTCTAAGGGATTCAGGGTATTGGCGGTAGGCGAGTGTGAATTTAAAAGCAACGATTTTCCCGCTAACCAGCAAGAAATGGATTTCACGTTCGTTGGTCTTGTCGCATTTTATGATCCTCCCAAGCAGCATATTTCGAAAGTCCTTAAAAGTTTTTATGATGCTGGAATTGGCGTTAAGCTTATTACCGGCGATAACCCTGTAACCACTGCAGCTATAGCTAAACAAATTGGCTTTTTAGGCTATGAGCAAAGTCTTAGTGGTGAACAGTTGATTAATCTTACAGATGCTGAGCTCCAAAAAACCGTAAAAGAGATTAATGTATTTACACGAATGTTCCCAATGGCAAAACTAAGGATTATCAATGCATTGAAAGATAATAATGAAGTAGTAGCGATGACAGGCGATGGTGTAAACGACGGTCCCGCATTAAAGGCGGCCCATATTGGAATTGCCATGGGGAAAAAGGGAACAGAAATTGCCAAGCAAGCCGCTGCACTTATCTTAGTAGAAGACAACCTTTCTAAGATGGTTGAAGCCATTGCCATGGGAAGAAGAATTTATGCAAATTTAAAAAAGGCTATCCAATACATCATATCTATACACATTCCAATTATTCTGGTCGTTTTATTGCCACTACTGCTCAACTGGCAATTTCCAAATCTACTGTTGCCTATGCATGTAGTCATTCTAGAGTTAATTATGGGTCCAACATGCTCAATCATCTTTGAAAATGAACCCATCGAAAAAAATGCAATGAGACAAGCCCCACGCCCTTTTACACAAACATTCTTTAACCCTAAGGAACTCACAACAAGCATCGCCCAAGGGCTAATGATAGCCTTTGGTGCCTTTGTAACCTACCAATATGCAATTGCTCATGAGGCTACTGAAATCGGTACAAGAACCATGGTGTTTGCAACGTTAATTTCTGCTAATATTATGCTTACGCTATGCAATCGTTCTTTTTACTATGCGATAACTACTACTCTACGATACTCGAACAAACTTATGCCTCTTGCAATTGGCGGTACAATGTTAATGGCTGCATTATTGCTGTACTTAAAACCCGTTGCTAACTTTTTTGGCTTTGAAGCTTTAGGTCTTTCAGAATTGGCCATGAGCATAGCTCTGGGCTTTATCTCAGTGATTTGGATTGAGGCTCTTAAATGGCGCAAAAGAGTAATTAAAAATCGTTAGTAAGCTCGTCAATATCAAGCTTATTATCAACAGCTAGCACACCAGGGCCAGCCCAAGCTACATCTTCCGCAGCTTCACTTTGTGCAAGAGAGCGAACTTTTCCCTTAAGGAGCACTTTGTTTTCATTTACGTTAACCATTACCTTACTGGGATTTAGTATTGCACTGCGTTTTAAAGCGATTTGAATATTTTCTCCAAGGTCGCTTGTAGTGGGTATTGGCAAAATTTGGATTTGATCCCTTATAGATTTCACTCCAATTAAGTTGGAAACTACTCGTTCAATAGCTGTTCGTTGGTATTTCCATTCCACTATCCCCGACAGGGTGACTATACCATTTTCTACATTAACATGTATGTTATTTTGTTCAACTGCCGAATGCCATTTAAGTGTTTCTTTTACTGCTAACTGTATGTCGGCATCTGTTTTTTGATGTTCTGGCAATAAGCCCACCTTGAGTTCGTTAACAACTGCCTTAACACCAGCTATCCGTTCGGCTACCTTTTCTGCCCTTCTTTTTTCGTTGTAATGATCAACTTGGCCTAAAAGTGTAACAGAACCATTGTTTACAGTTACACCAATCCTTGCTGAGTTTACCGATGGCTCCCAACTAAATTCATCCATCACCTCTTTTTGAAGTTTTATATCATCTTTCATTGTAGTTAGATTTAATCTTTATTAAGTAACAAGGTATCGAGAGATAGGTGATTGCACAATGAGCAAGGTCAAGTTAATGGATGATAATTATCAACATCCGCCTCTTTGCGACAATCAAGGTACTTAACTTCCTTAACCTCTTTGCGGCCAAGGCGAGTGAGATGGTTATCATTGCTGGTAGTGCCTCTGGAATAGCAGAAACGGTAATGCTTTCATCGCATTATAACCCTCTTTAACCATGACATTAATTAAGTCGACGATGAAATTGCCGCCTATCATTTTCAAATTGTTGGAAAAGCCAATATATACCTTTAACATTGCATCTATATTCTTTCACCAGGTTTACCAAAATAATTTCTTCTAATAAACCTATTGCGGTAACAACTATCGTGAGATAGAAGAAATACTTGTTTGGCTGCCCCATAAAAAAGAAAGTACATAAGTACAATCCCTGAAGCACAGCAGCAGCTTTCGAAAAGTAAGTATGAAAAGCTGTCATTTTCCCAAATTTCAGGATTGCATAGGAAACCTCAAAAACTAAAAGAATTGGCAAGATGAGCATCCATTCCCAATGATCTGCTAAAAATTCGTAATTCCATCGAAACATACCAACTAAAGCCACTCCCACCGTTAAATCATCGCCCAATGAGTCGAGTTGTGCTCCCCTTTCGCCAGCTATATGGAATTTGCGTGCTAAAGGACCATCAATTGCATCTGTTAAAAAACTAAGGGCAAGCATCCATTTGAACGCATTTACCTGATCTGCAAAAATTAAAGCCAACAACACGGGCGAAGCAAATATGCGATACCACGTTAGGGCATTTATCATACGGAAGGCAAGTTTTGAAATTTTCATATCATAAAAAACCAATGAACATCCTATAAAAATAGTTTGAAAAAGCCAATGAGTTGATGACAATTATCATTCATCGAAATGATGATTGTCAACCGAAAGTATCGGAAGTGTACCGAGCTTTACTAAAACAAGTAACATGATCAAACGACCAACAAAAATGTACTCCCAATCTTCTGCTATTTATGCAATGGCATTTCTCGGCGCCCTAGTTTATTTCATGCAACATGCGCATACCTTTTGGGAAGTGGTTTTGGGCTTTTTCAAAGCGGTAGGCTGGCCCGCAGTATTAGTATATAAAATTCTTGAATTTTTTAAATTATAGCTTATAAATAAGGGGGGCCATAACAACCATTTCCAAAGTACTTGCAAAACTTAAAATTGAAGCCTTTTTTCTGCAAGAAGGTTCAAATCCATCGTGGCTGGATTGTAAAGCAAGGCTCCATTCTCGGCTACGATACTGTCGAACATTCCGTATCGGGAAATAACGATTGAAGTGAATTAAGCTTCCTTCCCGTAACTAGCACTAGGGCTTAATTTGACTTAGGTATTTTGGTGCAATTCGAACCTACCCGATGATTTGTATATCAGAATTCTGTAGACAATCGTCTTTACTTTCGTGTCAATATCCTGTTCTACTGAAGCAATCCCATGCCAAGGATGCTGGGAAGGGAGATCTGTTAATGGCATAATTCGATGCACCAGTGCTTGTACGGCTTGTTGTCGCTCACTTGGATCGGTAACTTCTTCATACTTACCCCATAAAAGCACACTTTTCCAACGAAAAGTATCGATAATCTCATCTACCTGAAAACAGACATTTGGGTTTTTGCGCATGGCCTCAATTTTTTTTCCACCAGCAGAAAAAGCATAGATTGAATTTTTCCGATACACATAGTTAATTGGAATAATATACATTTCTGTTTCTGCTTGGCATCCTAACCTTCCAATGTGCAGCTTTGAAAGTAATGCACTGATTTCGTTTTGTGTGAGTTCGCCCAACATAGCTATTTTTTCTAAAGGAGACCGCAATGAATAGAACTGCCATCCTTTCTCAAATGTCGCATCGAAAACCAAAACTAGGAATGACTTGGGTCAATTGTAAGTATGATTGACCTCAATACTAAATACCTTCAGCACCAGTAAATTTGCTGGGGCGAATAACTAGGTTTAAAAACCTTATGTACCCTGCCTATTTCCAATAGTTCAGTCCATTCCACTATAAAAATCGGCTTTACCAATGGAAATTGCCGACGGGCCATCCTGCATTAGTCCATTTTGAGATGGAGAAACCTGGGACTTGCAGTCGATGGAATACCTTAAAAGCCCGACGGGTATTAAAATATTACCGCCAAAATAACGATCAGCTGATACCGATCCGCCAAAACTTCCCCGTTTATAAAATCCTGCCATCATCCATTTCTATGATACTTCCCGACTTATTTGCAAAACTTTCGCTATGCGTTACGATCAACAGGGTCTGTTGAAAGTTGTCTGCCAATTCTTGAAAAATATCGAATACCAGATCTGCATTTTTCTTATCGAGATTACCAGTAGGTTCATCACCCATGATAATCGCTGGGTCATTAATCAGCGCTCGGGCAATAGCTACACGTTGTTTTTCACCTCCAGAAAGCAGGTTTGCTTTCTTATGGCACAAATGTTCGATCTTCATCTGCTTAAGCTTTTCCATTGCCCTAAATTCAATCTCAGCCTTCGAATACCTAGCCAGCTTCAAGGCGGGGAGCATCACATTATCAAGTACGTTGAATTCATGGATCAGATAGTGAAACTGGAATACAAACCCGATCTTTTCATTTCTTACTTGAGCTAAAGTAACCTCTTCCTTACCCGTCATGCAAACTTGATCGATCCATAACTCACCTTCATAAGCGGTATCCATAGTAGAAAGTATATAAAGTAACGTAGATTTGCCACATCCAGATCTACCTACTATCGAAATAAATTCAGATTTTTTTACAACAAGATTAACATCCTCAAGAACTGTTAGCGCTACTGGGTCGTTAAAACTCTTGTAGATATGTCTACATTCCAAAATTACATTCCCCATCTTATTTCCCCCTTATAATTGAAACAGGATCAGTTCTACTTGCTTTTTTCGAAGGAAACCATCCAGCTAAATAAGTAGTGATCATCGAGAAAGCAAAACCGATAATATAAAAAACCAAACTATAATTTACAGGGTAAGTTGTTATCGTAGGTAAAGCTCGTGTAGTAAAAGGTACTTGATCTATGGCAAACGATAACAAAAAGCCAACACAAAGACCGGCAATCCCACCGGCCACACCTATCGCTAAAGCAATGATTAAAAATATCCGCTCAATATCCTTGCCGCTAAATCCGATAGCCTTAAGAATGGCAATTGTATCCATCTGCTCATAAATCATCATGTTGAGGATATTGTAAATACCAAAACCCGCAACGATGAGCAAAGTAATACCTACCGAATAAGAAATAATACTCCGTATGGAACTACCGGTTTCAAACTGGGCATTTGCCGTTTGAATATCTTCTGCATCTATCGAAAATAACTTACTATATTGAGTTGCAATAACTGGAGCCTGATCTATATTTTTGAGCTTTAAAGCAATATCTGTTACATAACTCCCCGATTTACCCATCAATTTTTGGACGGTAGCTAAGGAGGCGTAGCTCTGAACTTTATCGATGTCGGCTAATCCAGATTGAAAGAAACCTACCACCTTCAGCGGGAAGCGCCTGCCATCTGCGGTAGTCAAATAAACGATATCTCCTATCTCAACCAAGAGCTGGTCTGCAAGAATCTTTCCCAATACTATCCCATTTTTCGTATTTTTTAATTCAATAGGATCTGTACCAATAACATAGTCGCCAAAATGAAATAGGTTAACTTCAGACTCCACATCGATCCCGTTTACTACACCGGTGATATTGATGGCCCCAGCAGAAAAAAAAGATTGCGCAGTAACCCTAGGCGCGGCACCTAAGATAGAAGAATCTTGCTTAACTGCTCTAAGTAAAGCTTGGCTATTATAAATATCGTTTCTGTTATATCCAGATTTTAAAGATCTTATAAAATTGTAATTCTCACGATACAGATTATAAAGCTGCACAGGTTGATGAGTACTAGGTTTAATTTCCTGATATAACCTAACATGCGGTATCCGATTTAATATAAGCCCATCAAGCAGCTCATTTAAGCCGCTCATAAATCCGAGCAGGGCAATAAAGGCCGTAACCCCAAAAGTTACACCAATTGCTGCAACCAAAGTCTGCTTCCATCTTGCCAATAAAAGCGAGGTGGCGATATCAAAGATAAGAGATAGGCTCATGGTGTAGGTCGGCGTATTTTTTCTGAAGCAGTAATACCCTTCGTAATTTGTACATTTCGGTAATCTTTCAATCCTGTAACAACTCGTCTTTTTTGTCCATTTTCCAACAATACATACGTATTGTCTACTAAATAGCTTCTAGGGATAAGTAGCACATTTTTCATTGCATGTATAATAATATTAGCCTCAGTTGTCAAATTAGGATACATCATCTTTGGCTGCTTTAGAAACCTAGCCTCAGTTTTGATAGTTCGAGAGCTTTGATCCATCAAGGTACCTATTTTGGTAATAACCGCCTCAAATACTTGTTGCCCATAACTGTCTAAATGTACCAGCACTTTTTGGCCAATTTTGATGACCACGATATCTTTTTCATCCACATCCAGTTCTAGTATAAACACCTTGGCATCGCCTAGTAATGCTACTGGGCTTTGCGAGCTCACCAGCTCTCCTGGCTCCTTTAGCAGCTTATAAACCTTTCCATCAACCTTGCTGCGGACAAAATATTCTGCTGCCAAAGCACTTTGAACTTGCAGGTTCTTAGCAGCTAAATCTGAATCATAGCTAAGCTTTCGCTTAAGTTCATTATATTTTAAAATAAGCGACTCATAGGCAATTCTAGAATTCTTAAAGTTAAGTTCCATTTGCTCAAGTTGATTTAATGTGCCAACTGAATTCTTCCATAGCTCCTTTTGACGTTCAAAAAGATGTTCATCATTTACCATTTTGGCTTTCGCAAGATCAATCTGAATGTGAAGTTCCTTTAATGATTCACTCCACAAATTCGCTTCGGCATAACGACGAGAAACTGCAGCGCTCTCTTTTGTAAGGTCAACTGCATCTGCGCTAATTCTTAAAATGGGATCATTTTTACGTAGCAAATCTCCTTCTTGAACGAATATTTCCTTAACGATTCCATTCACGGCAGAAAAAGCCTCGTACTGGTCAAAACTTTTTATCCTACCATTGGCATAAACCGATTCGGTTATATCTTTAACTTCAGGATAAATATATTCGTGTTTTGGAGAACAGGATGAAAGGATAATTACAATGCCGATCACTTTAACTAACTGGGCCAAGTGAAGGTTTAGGACAAAATTTGTTAGCCCCATTTTTCGGATAAGCCTCATAACTTGATAATGGAAAGACGAAACTATTTATGCTCGCATTCAAAAATACAACTGCCTTTACGTTAGCAAACTGATCCAAGTCACAATTTTATCTGTTTTCTATTACTCGCTCGAGCAATACAACACTAAAATGATACCTATCAACAATAAGAAGCAGGTAAATCATTTTTTATTGGCTGCTAGATACTAAATTTGAATAGTTTAAACGCTTTACTTTAGTACGGATGAAAATTAACAACCAAATCAAACAAATTTTTATTATTGTGAGTTACTTATTAACTTAGAAAGAGCTCTTCTCAATTCTTTTACAATGGATCATATCGACTATTACAAAATACTAGAAATACCAAAAACGGCTACCGCCGCTGAGATTAAGTCGGCCTACCGAAAATTGGCACGAAAATACCATCCCGACCTTAACCCGAACAACAAAGAGGCAGAGAAAAGATTCAAAGAAATTAATGAAGCCAACGAAGTACTCAGCAATGCTGATCATAAAAAGAAATACGACGAATACGGAAAGGACTGGAAACACGCAGATGAAATTAAGAATGCTAGGCAACAACAATCAAGGTCAGAAGGGCAGCCATTTGGAGGTAGACAGCCCTTTAGCGGTGGCGAACAGTTTTCGGGAGAAGACTATTCCGATTTTTTCAGTTCGATGTTTGGAGGAGCCCGAAGCCATGGCAGGCAAACGAAGTTTAGAGGACAAGATCTTAACGCAGAACTACAACTTAATTTAACGGATGTTTACAAAAGCCAGCAACAAACCCTCACCATCAATGGCAAAAAGATAAGGTTAAATTTTCCAGCTGGAATAGAAAATGGACAAACCATTAAAATCAAAGACCACGGATCACCAGGAGCCAATGGTGGCCCTAATGGCGACTTGTATATCACTTTCTCTATCGTAAATAATACCAAATTTAAAAGAGAAGGTAAAAATCTTTATAGTGATGTAGCACTCGATCTGTATACCGCCCTGCTAGGTGGAGAAGTAGTGGTCGATACCTTCGACGGAAAGGTTAAGCTAAAAATACCGCCAGAAACACAAACGGGTACAAAAGTAAAACTTAAAGGAAAAGGGTTCCCTATCTATAAGAAAGAAAATGAATACGGCGATTTGTTTATTAACTACCAAGTAAAACTACCTGTTTCCCTCTCAGATAAAGAAAAAGAATTACTTAAAGAGCTACAAAAAATTAGAAACAATGGAGACAAATAATTTGATTCAAATAGAACATTTCTGTGTAAATTGTGATGTAGAAGTTTCTTTTATTAATTCATTAAATGAATACGGACTCATTGACGTGATTATTCTGGAGGAAAAAAAGTATATATCTCATGAGCAATTGAAGGATGTAGAAAAAGCGATTCGCTTTTATTATGAATTAAATATTAATATGGAAGGCATTGACGTAATTTTCAATTTACTTAAACAAATATCCGTTCTACAACAGGAATTGAAGACAGCCACGGACAGAATAAATTTATTTTAGCCCATTTACTAAAACATTAAATGAGTATTGGTTGGTGTGGGAAGATATTTCTTGCACAGAGTGTATACAATACATCTTCAAATAGCATGATACAAAAAAACGCAAAAAGCCTGCAATCATACGATGTGCAGGCTTTATTACTTTTTAATTCAACTTAAGCGGAGGAAGAGGGATTCGAACCCTCGGTACCGTTGCCAGTACGACAGTTTAGCAAACTGTTCCTTTCGGCCACTCAGGCATCCCTCCAGTTCTCGAAATATCCGTTTCGAGGTTGCAAATATAGCAATTCAAATAGCTTTGCAAAAAAAAATTACGTTGTTTGTAAATAATCTATTCGAACATGATAAATGCTCATAAGCATTGTCTTGAATATCAGCTTTATAGTTTCAAGATCTTTTAGCGTCAAATCGCAATTATCTAATTGATCTTGCTCTAGTTTGTAATTAATTATACGTTCAACTAAGGCATTTATACTCTGTGCGTCCGGGTTTTTTAAACTTCTCGACGCTGCTTCTACCGAATCGGCCAACATTAAAACACCAGTTTCTTTCGAAAATGGAATAGGCCCAGGATAGCGAAAAGTGTTTTCATCGACAAATTTCTCAGGTGAATTCTTTAAGAACGACTGATAAAAATAATCTACACGCGTGTTGCCATGATGGGTACGGATAAAATCGATTACATTCTCAGGTAATTTGGCTTTACGTGTAATCTCAATCCCTTTGTGCACATGCTTAATAATAATTTGTGCGCTCTGTTCATAAGGTAATTTATCGTGCGGACTAACAGCTGTATTCTGATTTTCGATAAAATATTGTGGATTTTCCATCTTACCAATATCGTGATACAAAGCACCAGCCCTCACCAAGAGGGAGTTACCTCCTATTTTAAAGATAGCTGCCTCAGCCAAATTGGCCACCTGTAAGGAGTGCTGAAAAGTTCCAGGTGCCTTAAACGCTAACTCCCTTAGGAGTTTATTATTAGTGTTCGTTAATTCGATTAAGGCTACATCCGAAGTAATTCCGAATACTCTTTCAAATGCATAAATAAGCGGATAGGCTAGTAATGAAAGCAACACACTAAAAATAAAAGGCAAGAAATTAACCCACTCTATTTGCTTAAATGAACCCTCTCGTAACAGAGCAATCCCCACAAACGAAACAAAATAAGCAGCTAAAATAAACGAAGCCGAAATTAATAACTGCTCTCTTTTTATTAAATTTTTGATGCTATAAATAGCAACCATACCTGCTGTGGTTTGAAAAAACACAAATTCAAAGCTGTTTGGAACAAAAAAACCAGCAATCAACACCACCAACAAATGCAAATAAAGCGCTAACCTCGTATCAAATAAAATCCTAATGATTATTGGAACAATACAAAATGGAATGTAATAAAGACTGGGCAAGTTTACTTTTATAGCCCAAGTTAAAGACAATAACATGAACGTTATCACCAGTAACAGTAAGGATAACTGCCTATTGTCTGCGAAAATATCTTTCCTAAATAGATATAAGAAAATCATTAATAACGTAATGATTAAACTTACGATCATCACCTGGCCTAAAAAAACCAATCGATTATCACCCACGGTCTTGGTTTGAGCTTCGTATGTTTCCTTAAACGACAGTAATTTCTGATAGATTTCATCATCAATAACTGTACCTTTAGCCACAATCACTTCATCTTTCTGAACCATTCCTCTTGTAGTAGAAAGACTGTTTACAGTATTTTTTTGAACAATTGTAGTTAATTTCTCATCAAAAATAAGATTGGGCTTTAAATGACTCTCTACCAAATCGATTACCGTATTACGGATACTCACTTTAGTAGAGCTAAAGTTATTTTTAAAATAGTCTAGCGCACTTTCCGTTGTAAAAACGTCCTGCGAATTACTTTTTGTAGATACATTATCTTTTAGCAAAGAAAAATCATAATACTTCCCAGTTTTTTGATGCTTTGGTACAATACCGATTATGCCCTTATCATAAACCAATGACAACATTGCCAATGCACGCTTTTTATTAACCTCCTTTTCGGTTTCAGTTAAGGCGTTCGACTTCCACTTTACATCAAATTCGTTCAAGAAAGCTTCACGCTGATCCTTAAAAACGTCGTTGTTATACTTATATATTGGAAACACGTTATCGAGCGCCTCGTCTCTATCCGTTGTGAGTTGAGGTGTAGTTTTTAAAATCGCAAAGCTGAAAGGAGAAACCAAATCTTTATTTAACCACGTTTTTCCCTTCTCAAACTCATACCTAAATCGGGGCTGTTTAGGCAAATAGAGTGTAATCAGTAAAACACAAATCACCATCATCACATATTTAATGTTCGATGAATACTTGCGGTAAAGTACTTTAGGGTTATTTCTAATCTTAGCCAAATGAGTACAAATTGATTAATTCAAAATTAAGATTAATTTCTCATATACAGCCAAAAAACTAAACAACCAACAAAACCAAAAAGTTATTTGCATAAACATTTGCTTTTATCAAGAATTATTCTTCACTTTATGATATCAAATTAATATCAATTATGTATCAAGAAAAAATTATAAAGCCAGTATCTGGTTACCTAGCAGCTACACTATTTTTAGGGCTTTTGGGCATCTCAATTCTTTGTTTCGCTTTTGAAGCATTTGTGTTAGGCGGGATTTTATTAACCCTTAATTTTGTATTAGTGGGTCCAGGATTAATTATTGTAAATCCTAACGAATCAAAAGTGCTTACGCTCTTCGGACAATACGTAGGAACAGTTAAATCTGACGGTTTCTTTTGGGTTAATCCATTTACAACAAAGACTAAATTATCATTACGCGCAAGAAATTTAAATGGCCAACAATTAAAGGTAAACGACAAAATGGGCAACCCTATCGAAATTGCGGCCGTAATTGTTTGGCAAGTAAACGAAACTGCAAAAGCCACTTTCGCAGTAGAAAATTATCTTCAATATGTAAATATACAAAGTGAGGCCGCAGTGAGGCACTTGGCAAATAGTTTTGCGTACGACCATATGGAAGACGAAAGTGCCGAAATTACCTTGAAAGATGGAGCCGAAAAAGTAAGTGTGCTGCTAGAGCAAGAATTAAACGAGCGCTTATCTAGGGCAGGAATTGATGTAATTGAAGCTCGTATTTCTCACTTGGCCTATGCACAAGAGATTGCTAGCGCCATGCTCCAACGCCAGCAGGCCACTGCAGTAATCGCTGCCAGACGCTTAATTGTTGAGGGAGCAGTTGGTATGGTAGAGATGGCCTTAGAAAAATTGTCTCAAAAAGGAATTGTAGACCTTGATGAAGAGCGCAAAGCAGCAATGGTAAGTAACCTTTTAGTGGTACTTTGTGGCGATAGACATGTACAACCTGTTGTAAACACAGGCACATTATACAACTAATGGAATTCGAAGAAAAACAGAAACTGGAACTGTGGTGGCTCTATATTCTAATAGGGCTAGAAACCATTATTTTGGGCAGCATCTTGTTTTTAGATAAGGGCGGAATGAGTTTCGAAAAATTAAAGGAAATTTATTTTGCACCTATTTTAGGAATTCTTCTACCCTATGTTTTGGTTTATTTCGTAACCCAAAATTCCCTCATTTTAAAAGTAGATCAATTTGGAGTAACGTATCGCTATTGGCCATTCACTTCAAAGCGAACCATTTCTTGGACAAGAATCGATAAAATGTATCTTCGAAAATACGATGCCTTGGGCGAATATGGTGGTTGGGGCGTAAAACATCGCCTTTGGTTTAAGTTTAACGATAAAGCCTATATTTTTAACGATAATAACACAGGTCTACAACTAGAGTTGAATAACGGAAAAAAAATACTCTTCAGCACCAAAAAGCCCGACGAACTTAACCTCTTTTTAATTAATCTAAAACGCACAAACAACATAGGAGCAATCGAAACCGATGTCAGACAAAGATAAAAAAGCCTTTGCGTTACGAATAAACCCTGCCCTACTTAAAGAGATAGAACAATGGGCCGCTACCGAATTTAGGAGCACCAATGGGCAAATTGAGTTCTTACTTAATGAAGCAATAAAAAAAAATAAAAAGCGGAAATAGGAAATAGGAAATGGGAATAGATGTAATCTACCTATATTTGCATCACCAAATATAGTTAAAGATAAAACATGAAACCATAATTAGTTATCACTGTGAAAGCGCTTCATATAAACTAATCATAGCTTCATACCAATTAAAAACATGTATAAACAGATGAAAGAAGTAGTAATTATAGCTGCCGTTAGAACACCCATTGGCAGTTTTGGCGGTTCGCTTGCCGGATTTTCGGCCACCCAACTAGGAGGATTTGCAATCAAAGCAGCCGTGGAAAAAGCCGGCATTAAACCAGAAAGCATTCAGGAAGTATACATGGGCAATGTACTGTCGGCCAATTTAGGGCAAGCACCTGCCACCCAAGCGGCAAAATTTGCTGGCCTACAAGACCTACCTACTACCACCATTAACAAAGTTTGCGCATCGGGTACCAAAGCCATTATGCTCGCCGCGCAAAGTATTGCTTTAGGGCAAAATGAAATTGTAGTTGCTGGAGGAATGGAAAGCATGAGCAATGTGCCTTACTATTTAGATAAAGCTAGAAATGGCTATCGTTTAGGACACGGCCAAATTACCGATGGTTTAGTAAAAGATGGTCTTTGGGATGTATATAACGATTACCACATGGGCTCAGCAGCCGAACTTTGTGCCGAAACCTGCAACATCACTAGAGAAGCTCAAGATAATTTCGCCATCGAATCTTACAAAAGAGCACAAGCCGCACAAATTGCAGGCAAATTTAATGAAGAAATCACACCTATTGAAGTGAAAGATAGAAAAGGAGAAATTACATTAATTAATAATGATGAAGAACCCTATGCTGTTAGATTTGATAAAATACCAGGCTTAAAACCCGTATTTAAAAAAGATGGCACAGTTACCGCAGCAAATGCATCCAGTTTAAACGATGGCGCTGCTGCTTTGGTATTAATGAGCGCCGATAAGGCTAAAGAACTCGGCTTAAAACCTTTGGCTAAAATTATTGCCTATGCTGATGCGCAACAAGCCCCAGAATGGTTTACAACAGCACCTTCAAAAGCAATTCCCTTAGCTTTAAATAGAGCCAACTTAACTTTAGCTGATGTAGATTATTTCGAAATTAACGAAGCATTTTCTGTTGTTTCCTTAGCAAATAACCAAGAGTTAAACCTTAGCTCCGAACAAGTAAATGTAAATGGCGGAGCAGTTGCCATAGGCCACCCACTAGGTGCTTCTGGCGCCCGAATAGTGGTAACCTTACTTTCGGTATTAGCGCAAAACAACGGTAGAATTGGTGTGGCTGGTATATGTAATGGTGGCGGCGGCGCTAGTGCAATAGTTTTAGAAAATCTTCGTTAATACTGTATTATAATCAGCATGGTTAAACAATGTATGCTATTAATTGTAATTGTATGTTGTGTATTCAAATCGAATGCACAGCATACTTACAACTTAAATAACACACCCCAACTTGATAAATTTCAAGATTCCCTACTCATTTTAAGCGAAGAAACATTTTCAGCAAAAGAAGACTTATTACGTTTCGAGAAAAATTCTGCCTTTATTAAGAAATTTATTGCTGCCCTAAAAATTAACGGGTCTTTTACTTATGGTTTCGACTCGCTTAAAAGAATTTCAATCTTAAAAGCATCTGATAATTCGTTCCGAATAATAACCTGGTTTGTCCCCCTAAACGACGGCACCTATCGCTATTACGGCACCATACAAATGGCAACGGCCAATGGAACCTTAAAATTATTCCCACTTAACGATGCTACATCCTCACTTACCGACCCCTATGCCATAACCAATTCTAAAAATTGGTTGGGCGCCCGCTATTACGAAATTGTACCGATGGTGATTAATGGTAAACAACCCTATTTTATCCTCTTAGGTTGGAAAGGCAACAACCTAAAAACCTCTAAAAAAGTGATTGATGTACTATCGTTCGAGAAAAATGAACCGGTTTTTGGAAAAAATATTTTCGAAACCACAAAAAATGAAGCCCTAAAAAACAGAGTGATCTTCGAGTATAGCAAACAAAATACAATGACTTTAATTTGGGATAGGAAAGTGAACATGATCGTTTTTGATCACCTGGCGCCCTACGAACCTAAAATGGTCGGTAATTTTGAATTCTACGGCAGCGATTTAAGCTTCGACGCCTATAAAATTACCTGGGGTCAACTTTCACTCTCAGAAAACGTGCCTTTAAGAAACGAAGCTACTGCAAATGAAGATTCCTATAAATCACCTAAAAAAGCATCTCAAGTTCTAAATCAGTAGCGATAGCCGCAGATGCACTGATTTATTTTTCCTTAATAGGCTCAAATTTAGTCCCAAAATGCGCGAATCTGCGACTATAAACACATCTTATGCAATCCGCATAAAATAGTTACGCTATAATATCAATAATCTTACTTAATTTGCATAGTAAACTAAACACACAAAACACTAAACTTATCATATGGCAAATGAAACCTCTACGCTAAGCCAAGACCAGGCATTAGACCTTCACCTCGAAAAAAGCGGTGTAGCAACCGATAAATTAATTAACCACCCTGTCGGATTATTTGTGCTATTCTTTACCGAAATGTGGGAAAGATTTAGCTACTACGGAATGCGGGCCTTATTGGTGCTCTTTTTAGTAAGCGAAGCAAGTAAAGGTGGCTGGGCATGGACCCGTCCAGAAGCCCTAAGCCTATATGGATGGTATACCGGATTGGTCTATCTTACACCCATTGTAGGTGGCTTTATTGCCGATAGATTAACAGGTTATCGCAAAGCGGTAATTTTGGGTGCTTTAATTATGACCATGGGTCATGCTTCGATGGCAATGGAGGGCGTTAGTTCGAATTTTTTTTATCTGGGTCTTGTTTTAATGATGGTAGGAAACGGTTTGTTTAAACCGAATATATCATCGATGGTTGGTAAATTATATCCTGCTATTAGCGATAAAAAAGATGCCGCTTACACCATTTTCTATATGGGCATAAACTCTGGTGCTTTTTTAGGAATTTTAATGTGCGGTTATGTTGGTGAAAAAATTGGATGGCATTGGGGCTTTGGATTAGCCGGGATTTTTATGTTTTTTGGAATGTTACAATTTTATTTTGGCCAAAAAATATTTGGCGTAATTGGCCAAAAAAACGACAATAAAATTAAAATAGTTGAAGGCGAAGAAGTGTTACCTAAAAAAGTGGTCAAAGAGCGCTTAGCTGTAATTTTTGTGCTTTCTATATTCACCATTTTCTTTTGGATGGTATTCGAACAAGCTGGTGGTTCGATGACCATCTTTGCAAAAGATTATACCTTAAGAAGCTTAACGGGCAGCTCTGGAACACTCTTTAAGTGGGCAGATGCCGCACTAACCATCTTTCCTTTGATAGCAGTTAGCGTGGTGTTGTTCGGGCTGGCCAAAAAAATTGCTAAAAAATACCCTGCTACCATATTCTTTACTGCCCTTAGTTTTATTATTATGTGGGGATTGGCCATTTGGAAAGTGGAAAAAGAATTTAGTGCAATAAATACTGAAGTTCCAGCTTCGTGGTTTGGAATTCTAAATTCCTTCTTCATTGTAGCATTAGCCCCATTTTTCTCTAAAATTTGGGAAACCAAATTTAATCCTAGCGGACCAGTTAAATTTGGCATGGGCTTAATTTTTGTAGGATTAGGTTTTGCAGGGCTAGCCTACGGCGGAAGAGATATCGCCGCTGGTGCCAGTGTTGCCCAAGTAAGCATGTTTTGGTTAATATTTGCCTATTTCTTCCATACAGTTGGCGAGTTATGTGTTTCTCCAGTAGGGTTATCGTATGTAAGTAAATTGGCACCTGCCAAACTAGTTGGCTTAATGTTCGGCGTTTGGTTTACCTGTACGGCTATTGGAAATTGGCTTGCTGGCGCGACAGGAAGCTTAATTGATAAAATTAGCACCGAATATTCGATCTCTACTTTCTTTTTAATTTTCACCATTCTTCCTATGGCGGTAGGATTAATTGCATTTGCCCTTACTCCGCTGTTACGTAAATGGATGAATGGAGTACATTAATAGCTATTGGCTATGGACAATTGACCAAAAACCAACAAACCAAAAAACCGAAAAGTGTCTGACAGCTTAGTCATTATCCCAACATATAACGAGAGAGAAAACATTGCGAAAATTATTCGCAAGGTTTTCTCTCTTTCTTTTGCTTTTGAAGTGCTCATTATTGACGATGGTTCCCCCGATGGCACCGCTGATATCGTTAAGGCTTTACAATTAGAATTTCCAAATCAATTGCACCTCGAACAACGAAATGGAAAGTTAGGCCTTGGAACAGCATACATTCACGGCTTTAAATGGGCATTAAGCAAGAACTACCAATATATCTTTGAGATGGATGCAGATTTTTCTCATAATCCAGAAGATCTTGTCCGATTAAGGGAAGCATGTTTACCATTCGGCCAAGATGTTAACAGCAACGCTGATGTGGCTATTGGCTCAAGATATGTTAAAGGTGTAAATGTAGTAAACTGGCCAATGGGACGCGTTTTGATGTCTTATTTCGCATCCATGTATGTGCGTTGGATTACGCGCATTACTATTCAAGATGCAACAGCTGGATTTAAGTGTTATAGACGATTAGTATTAGAAACCATCCCCATGGATAAAATTAAATTTGTGGGTTATGCTTTTCAAATCGAAATGAAATTTACAGCCATTAAATACGGATTTAAAGTAGTTGAAGTGCCTATTATTTTTACTGACCGAACCGAAGGCACCTCGAAGATGAGCACTAGGATTTTTAGAGAAGCTTTTTTAGGGGTGATACAAATGAAGATAAATAGTTGGTTTCGCAAGTATAACCGTTAACCTCTTCCAGATCTTATCATCCCTCCGAAATCTAATCGATTAAACATCGCATTCACAATCATCACCAACCGCTTCGTTCGTGTAGGTTCTGTTTTAGCAGTATTTAACCAATTGATAAAATAATTTTGATGCGATTTTGGCATGGATAAAAAACGTTCGAGCAATTCTTCTTCATCCGCCAAGCAAACTTCAAGATCATCGGGTATCTCTATTTTAAAATCAACATCAAACTCGAGATTCAATACCACCGAGGCACCACATTCTTTTCTTAATGCTTTTCTTAACGATTTTTTGAGTGGCAAAATGAATCCATCAAATTTTACAGGCATCATACACATTCCACTCACCGAAATTTGATCAATAAAGCCTCTCACGCGAACTTCTCGGCGATTATCAGCCTTTATCTGCTCTGCAGTTTCTTGAGGAATAAAAACATAAGACCATCCTGTTTTTTCACCATTGGTTTCAAATCGTTCTATTTCGGCTTGGAGGGTTATCATTGCACTAAATTAGAAAACATTTAACCAATATTGAAACGCTAAAAAAGCTAGAATTTCTCTTCAACACCCAACCCAAACAAGGCAAAATCATACTTTACTGGATCATTTGTATCAAATTCTTTGAGTTTCGTGGTTAATTCTACCGCAGTAAGCCAATCCGTTTGTTTCCTTTTAATTAACCCTAACCTTCTCGACACACGATCTACATGTACATCGCAAGGGCAAATTAAAGCCGATGAAGGAATGGCTTGCCACAAACCAAAGTCTACTCCACAATTATCTTTCCTCACCATCCACCTTAAAAACATATTTAGGCGCTTGCAGGTCGATTTTTGCAGCGGTGATGAAATATGCTTAATCGTCCTCCGAGGAAAATCTTCTAAGCTAAAAAAATAAGCTCGAAAATAGTTCAAAGCTTTTTCTGCGGTAAAGTACTCCATTTCAGCTCGCATGCAAGGCGATGAAGATAGCTCAATCCCAGCATTTACCTCAATTGGTAAATAGGCTAGATTAAATTGTTGTGGGGGCAAAAAAGCAGTTTCTAAGCTGTTCCACTGCTGGTAGTGTTGCTTAAAAAAAGATACAAAATACAACAAATCAGTATCGTTAAAGGTGCGATGCTTAAAGCCTAAAAGCGCTTTTAAATCCGCATCGCTATGATGAAGCATAAACTGATGAGGTTGATTATCCATCCTTAAAAACAGCTCGTTACATTTATTAATAATGGTTTTGCGCTGCCCCCATGCTAAAATTGCCGCAAAAAATGCAGCAATTTCAATGTCCTGTTTAACGAGGTACTGATGCGGAATACAAATTGGATCATTAGCGATAAAGCTAGGCCGATTGTATTGCGAAACTTTAAAATCCAAGAAATCTTTTAATTCATTGGTCATTTATTAATTGATCTATTGTTATATTCGTCTTTTCGAACGAGTGTAACGATGAGAAATCTAGAGAAAACATCCATAGATCTCTCGTCGCTCCCTACGGTTGCTCCCTCGAGATGACGATTCTTTCGTAGAAATATGTTTAAGAATCCAACCCCGCAACCCACAACCCAGAACTAACTTAAAGCCTGCTCTAAATCCGCCAATAAATCGTCGATATCCTCCACCCCAACACTTAAACGTAGCAAATTATCAGTTACACCAACTTTTTCACGCTCTGATTTGGGTATAGATCCATGAGTCATCGTAGTTGGGTGATTAATTAACGACTCTACCCCACCTAACGATTCCGCCAATGAAAACACCTTAAACCGTGAAGCAATTCTAAAGGTCTCCTTTAAATCAGCATCTTTCAACGTTATCGACACCATGCCCCCAAATCCTCGCATCTGCTTTTTTGCGATATCATGATTTGGATGGTCTTCGAATCCTGGCCAATAGATTTTATCAATTTTTGGATGCTTCTTTAAATAATGAGCAACTTTTTCTCCATTTTCGCAATGCGCTTTCATACGTAAATGCAACGTTTTAATCCCTCTTAACACTAAAAATGCATCCTGAGGACCAGGGGTTGCGCCACAAGCATTATAGATGAAGAATAAATCCTTATACAATTGTTCATCGTTCGTTAAAAGTGCACCCATTACCACATCAGAATGGCCACCGATATATTTAGTTACGGAATGCATTACAATATCAGCCCCTAAATCGATTGGGTTTTGAAGATAGGGCGATGCAAATGTATTATCAACCGTTAGCAAAATATTATTTGCCTTGGTAATTTTAGCCACGCCTTCAATGTCAATAATTCGCATGGTCGGATTGGTAGGAGTTTCTATCCAAACCAATTTTGTATTTTCATTTAAATAAGGCGTAATGTTTTCTGGATCTGATAAATCTAAAAAATGAAACTTGATGCCATATTTTTCATAAACCTTAGTAAAAATACGATACGATCCACCATATAAATCGTTTCCAGTAATTACCTCATCGCCAGGCTTTAATAATTTTAAAACTGCATCGGTTGCCCCCATTCCGCTGCTAAAAGCCAATCCGAATTTACAATTTTCGAGTGCCGCTAAACAATCTTCCAATGCCTTACGTGTAGGGTTTGTACCTCTCGAATATTCGTAACCCTTATGTGCTCCCGGCGATTTTTGCCAATAGGTAGAGGTTTGATAAATCGGGGTCATTACTGCGCCCGTAGTAGGATCTGGCTCTTGACCAGCATGAATGGCTTTTGTTGCAAACTTCATAACTATAAATTATTTGGTTGTATCTCTGAATTAAATAAATAACCTAAGCGCTTACCTGTTGGATAACCACTTGCGGCTACGATTGATTGTTTTTGGTGAAGGGTTACCGCTTTAACCTGCGCAAAGGGCGGAAGCAATAAATCACTATTGATACATAATAGAATAGATTTTTCGATAATATCAGTTAATTTTTCTTCTGTAATCGTATTGGCAGCAAAATCTTCATATAAAAAGCCTAATGCGCCGTCGCCTTCTACGATAAAATGTTTTTCTTTATTCACCAAAATACGTGCTATTAACGAACCTTCATCCGATAACCGATTATATTTAATCGAATCGGCTAAAAAATTATGCACATAAATAACACCGCAATAACTTAAACTTTCATCAGCTTTAACATAACTGCTTTGAAATAAAGAATGTCCCGCTTCAAAATTAAACACATTACTATGCATCGAAATCATCAACATATCGCCAGAAAATTTCAATTGCGCTTCAAATTGATTATTTTCTTTATAATTAATTTCAACTGTAGGATCTTTCTGTGAATAATCTTGATGAAGCTTTGCTGCTATCCTAGAAAGTATCGTTTTAGTTAAACCAAATACTTCAGCCGTACTACGATAAATTGCCTGCTTTAAAGAAGCTTTGCTTTCTAGTTGATTCAGTATTTCTTTATAGTTATTTTCTTGCATTTTTTGATAAAATAGACTCTAGACTTAAGACTCATGCCTCCAGACTTATTAATATGCTCTCGCAAACAATACTCTCTGTATAGAAGGTTTACCCGTAACCATACATACGCCATCTTCTAATGTGTTGTTTAAAGGAATACAACGTATGGTAGCTTTGGTTTCCTCTTTAATTTTTTTCTCCGTTTCGGCTGTTCCGTCCCAATGTGCAGCAATAAAGCCCGTTTTACCATCTAATAAGGTCTTAAATTCTTCATACGAGTTCGCCTCAGTGATATGCTCTTCTCTAAATTGGTGTGCTTTATTATAGATATTTTTTTGAATCTCTTCTAACAAGTTAGCAATGTAAATATCCAAGCCGTCTTGAGGTACGGTAAACTTCTCTTTCGTGTCTCTTCTAGCCAATTCTACCGTTCCATTTTCCATATCTCTTGCACCAATAGCTAAACGTATAGGCACCCCTTTTAGTTCGTATTCTGCAAATTTAAATCCTGGGCGTTGGCTGTCTCGATCATCGTATTTTACCGAAACGCCCAAGCCTTTTAGTTTCACTTTTAGCTCATCAACAAAGCTTGTAATTTTAGCCAAATCTTCCTCTCCTTTATAAATAGGCACAATAACTACTTGGATAGGCGCTAACCGAGGAGGTAATACTAAGCCAGCATCATCACTATGTGCCATTACTAAAGCACCCATTAATCGTGTCGATACACCCCAAGAAGTTGCCCAAACATGCTCTAATTTTCCCTCTTTACTCGTAAATTTTACATCAAAAGCCTTCGCAAAATTCTGCCCTAAAAAGTGAGAGGTACCTGCCTGCAATGCCTTTCCATCCTGCATTAACGCCTCGATACAATATGTTTCTAATGCACCAGCAAAACGCTCGGTCGGAGTTTTTTTACCCTTAACCACAGGTACAGCCATCCAATTCTCAGAAAAATCGGCATATACATCTAACATTCTTTCCGTTTCCTCGATAGCTTCTTGTGAAGTAGCATGTGCAGTGTGCCCTTCTTGCCATAAAAACTCAGTCGTACGTAAGAATAAACGCGTACGCATTTCCCAACGAACCACATTGGCCCATTGATTAATTAACAAGGGCAAATCACGATACGACTCAATCCAACCTCTATAAGTATTCCAAATAATAGTTTCAGAAGTGGGACGAACAATCAATTCTTCTTCTAATTTTGCCGTTTCGTCGACCACAATATTCCCATTTCCATCATTTTTTAAACGGTAATGTGTCACCACTGCACACTCTGTGGCGAAACCTTCTACATGAGCCGCTTCTTTAGAAAAATACGACTTCGGAATAAATAAGGGGAAATAGGCATTACTGTGGCCGGTATCTTTAAACTTTTGATCTAATACCGCCTGCATTTTCTCCCAAATGGAGTAACCGTATGGCTTAATTACCATACAACCCTTAACTGAAGAGTGCTCAGCTAGGTCGGCCTTTATAACAATATCGTTATACCACTGCGAATAATCATCATTTTTACTTGTAATGCCTTTGCTCATAACTATTTGGAACGTTTTTTGTGTTAAATATCTTGTATAATCGAATACAAAGCTATAAATTTATACCTACAATTTGGTTGCACACACAAACAAAAAACACACATATGAACACTAACCATTTATTCACTAGTATGCTCGCGGTATCGGCCTTGCTCGTTACTTCCTGCTCAACATCGAAGTTGGCTAAAAATAATGCCATTCAAGACGATGTTTACAATACTACTGCTCAAGCCAAAGAATACAAAGAAGCGGCCCCAGTAGAACAAATCGCACAAACAGATCAAAGAACAGACGATTATTATGGCACAAGCGATCCGTATTACGATATGGATTATGCTACTCGTATTAATCGCTTTTATTATGCTAATCCATGGCGTACGTATTACGATGGATACTATGGATATAGCCCTTTCGGGTTCAATAATTTTTATAGTCCATTTTATGGAAATGCTTTTGGATGGAACGATGGATATTATAATAATTTCTATAATTCTTATAATTACTGGGGATATTATGGTGCGCCTTACTACAACAATTATTGGGGCTTGTACTCCTACTATAACCCGTACCTATGGGGCGGTGGTTACTACGGCGGAGGTGGTGGTTATTATGGTAATATCGGAGGTGGTATACGTAACAGCGCAAATTATGGCCCACGCCCCACTAGAGGAAGCGAAAATGGCATAAATAGAGCAAATGGTTCTAGTTATACCGGTGGTTCAAACGGTATTGGCGATAGAGTTTCTTCTGCTGGAAGTAGAGCTGAACGCTATAACCCTACTAATGGTTCAACTGCAGGCCGTCCAAGTGGAACAACAACCAGTTCAACACCAACCCGATCAACTGAAAGAGATTCTAGACCAACACGGTCTAACGATGCCCCTTCAAGACCAACCTACACTCCACCAGTACAAAGTTCTCCTCCTCCATCAAGCAGCAGCAGTGGCTCAAGAGGTGGATCATCAGGTAGCAGTAGTAGCGGCTCATCATCGGGTGGCGGCAGACCAACTAGAGGGGGTGGTAGATAATCCAAAATTCATATACATCATGAATACCATCATGAGCATACTTTTACAAGCTTAAAATATGCTCATGGTTGCTTTCATCGCATTTAAAAATCAAATCATACTTTGATGAAAAAAATTATAAAACTAGTACTGGTAGCTATAGTAGCTATCAATAGTGCTTCTTATGCACAATATACAAGCGATGCCTTACGTTTTTCACAAACCAATTATGGCAGTACAGCACGGTTTAAAGCTTTAGGAAATGCGCAGATTGGCGTGGGTGGGGATATGAGTTCGCTTGGCGCAAATCCGGCAGGTTTAGGGTTATTTACCCGTTCTGAATTTAGTTTAACTCCTGAATTTAACCAAACGGGTATAAACGCCACTTACCTTAATCAAAACATGAATACCACAAAAAGTCAGCTAAATGTAAACCAACTCGGCGCTGTATTTTTTAGCCCAACGTACAAAAGAAAAGGACAAGATACTAAAAGAGGCTTGGTAAGTATGGTATATGGATTAGGTTACAACCGAAACAATGATTATGGGAGCGAAAATAATTTTTCTGGCATAAACAAAACTTCATCTATTGCCGATTATTTTGCAGAAATAGCGGGATCATCTAACCCTAACAATTTAACTGAAGGAACACCTGAACGCATTGCCTACGATAATTATTTAATTAGTTATGATGATGTTGCAAAAAACTATTATCCAGAAACTTTTGCAGACAACACCACAAGCAATGCGCAAAGCAAAAATGAATTGAGAACTGGAGCAGTTTCTGAATTTAATTTTGCTGCAGCTGCTAATATTAGCAACCAAGTTTACATTGGTGCAAGCATAGGCTTGTTAAACATTAGATACAATAGTGATGCGCAGTATGTAGAAACCGGTAAAGCAAGAGAGTATTTGAATGATAACTTAACCGGCAATAACATTAATTACAAATTGCTATTTAATCAAAATCAAATTACCAAAGGTTCTGGCTTAAATGGAAGAATTGGTGTTATTTTTAGACCTGTAGAGGCCTTAAGATTAGGCGCTACCCTACAAACACCTTCATGGTTTGTCATAGAAGATAGTTATACCGAAACACTCGATAATCGTGGTACAGTTAGAGGTTCATCAGATAGCAAAACATATGATTTCACCTATAACTTGCGTACACCTTTAAAAGCATCGTTAGGAGGTAGCTATATTATCGCTGGTCAGGCCCTCCTCTCTGCCGATGTCGATTTTATTGATTATGCAAGCACAAAATTTTCTACAAATGCTGATTATGTTGATATTGTTACCATTAACGATAATAACACATCCGTTCGAAAAAATTTCACTACTGCTGTTAATTATAGATTAGGCCTCGAATATAAAATTGATTTAATTAGCCTAAGAGGTGGATATTCGGTAAATGGAAGTCCATACAAAACAGACGAAACCGGTGTATTCGATTCTAAAGCATACAGTGGCGGAATTGGCTATCGCACAGGAAAATATGCTATTGATTTAGCCTACCAACGTGTAGAGAACACAGGTACTGTTAGCCCGTATACCTTAAATAATGGCAATGAGCCAGTGGCGAATACGGTTAATACAAAAAACAATGTCTTCTTAACCTTTGGGGTTAGATTTTAGCTAAGCGATTATTTATCAAAATAATTTAACCTTTTGTATTGAAATTGTTATCTTCACTTTTTAATTTAATAAAAAGAAGTTATGACAGGTACAGTAAAATGGTTTAACGATGCTAAAGGATTTGGTTTTATAACACCAGAAGAAGGCGGTAAAGATATATTTTGCCACCATTCTGCAATTAAAGCTACAGGACAAAGATCGTTGCAAGAAGGACAAACAGTAGAATACGAAGTAAAGGAAGGAAAAAAAGGTCCGGAAGCTGAAAACGTAAGAGTAGTCGGATAATAAGGATAAGTTTTTTTATTTATTTATTTGATGCAGAAAATGCCACCAATAATTTGGTGGCATTTTTGTTTCAAAACATATTTATTTCATAAGTGTTATAGACCAGTATGGCCATCATCCAATTCACCAATAAGGGAATTTATTGCAAAAAAGGCAATTTTTACATCGATCCTTGGGAACCTGTAAATCTTGCAGTAACCACACATGGCCATGCTGATCATGTAAAATGGGGCAATAAAAATTATTTGTGCCACGAGCTTACCAAACCCATCTTAACTACCCGGTATGGCTTAGAAGATACTATTCAAACCCTTCCCTATTCTAAATCAATTAATATTAATGGGGTAAAACTGAGTCTACATCCTGCCGGACATGTAGTTGGCTCTTCACAAATTCGATTAGAATATAAAGGTGAAATCTGTGTGATTTCGGGCGATTACAAAGTAGAATACGACGGCATTAGCACAGCTTTTGAGCCCATAAAATGCCATACTTTCGTGTCGGAAAGTACATTTGGCCTACCCATTTACCATTGGGAAACCCAAGAAGTTATTTTTAATCAAATTAAAGATTGGATTGCCCAAAATCTGCTTAAACAAAAAACCAGCATATTAGTAGCCTATAGCCTTGGAAAAGCACAGCGATTGATTAAAAACCTAGCCGGCAATTATCCTATTTATGTCCACAATTCTATTGCCAATTTAAATGATGCATTTGCTAAAGCAGGTGTTAATTTGCCCGAAACTATCCGAATAATGCCTGAAACAAAAAAAGAAAATCTTCAGCAAGGGATAGTGATTATCCCCCCTGCTTTGGCTGAGGGTAAATGGGTAAAAAGCCTAATGCAACCTGCTATTGGTATCTGCTCGGGTTGGATGATGGTAAGAGCTGGAAGAAGATGGCGTAGTGCAGATGCAGGATTTGCCTTAAGCGATCATGCCGATTGGCCAGGTTTACTTACAGCGATTAAAGCTACGGAGGCAGAAAAAGTATTCGTAACCCATGGGTCAACTGCAGTTTTTTCTAAATACCTAAATGAAATAGGAATTGAAGCTGAAGAAGTAAGTACAAAATACGGTTCCGAAGAAAATGATGAGGAAGAAGCCCCAATTAAACCAGCAGAAACACCTTGAAACGATTCGCAGCATTGATACAACAGCTCGAACAGAGCAATAAAACGAACGACAAAATTGCCGCATTGGTAGATTATTTTAACACAGCAAACGAAAAAGATAAGCCCTTTGTTATCGCTATGTTTACGGGTAAAAAACCAAAACGCCCGCTTAATACTTCACTAATTAAACAATGGGCAATTGAATTAAGCACCATTCCTGAGTGGCTCTTCATCGAAAGCTATCATAGCGTAGGTGATCTTAGTGAAACCATTGCCCTCGTTCTGCCCCCTGCAAAAACCCAAATCGATAAACCCCTATATCGGTGGATTAATGAACTTGCTGCTTTACAAACACAAACAGATGCGCAAAAAAAGGATTTTATTCTAAAAGCTTGGAGTGGATTAAGCACGCCTGAACGGTTTATATTCAACAAATTAATTTCGGGAAATTTTCGGATTGGCGTTTCAAATAAAATGCTAGTTAATGCAATTGCAAAGCAAAGTAATAAAGAAAGCAGTAAAATTATGCATTCCATTATGGGAAAGTGGAACCCCAATGAAATTACCTACAAAGCATTAACTGAAGGCGAACATGTAAACACAGACAATTCGTGGCCCTATCCTTTTTGCTTAGCCTATGCCCTCGATACCACACCAGAAAATATGGGTTCACCCACAGATTGGCAAGCTGAATGGAAATGGGATGGAATTCGGGGCCAAATTATAAAACGAAATGGAGAATTATTTATATGGTCGCGTGGTGAAGAATTAGTGACTGATCAATTTCCGGAGCTTCATTTTTTAAAAGATCAGCTTCCTGATGGAACGGTTTTAGACGGAGAAATCCTATCGGTTAAAAATGGTGAAGTACAATCGTTTAGCACATTGCAACAACGGTTGAACAGAAAAACAATCACTAAAAGTCAGCTCGCCAACGCCCCAATTGGCTTCTATGCTTATGATTTGTTAGAACATAAAGGAATCGATATTAGGTTGAATGATTTGGCACAAAGGAGACGACTTTTAGAAAATGTAATTTTAGGTCTAGAAACCCAAAACCTAGTTTCTCTTTCACCCATAATTCAATTCGAAACCTGGGAAAGTCTGACCGAACTTCGCTTAACCGCAAGAGAAATAAATAGCGAAGGAATTATGTTAAAAAAATTGGATTCAGTTTTTCATAGTGGCCGTAAACGGGGCGACTGGTGGAAATGGAAAATTAATCCCTACACCATCGATACCGTGATGATTTATGCACAAAAAGGAAGTGGCCGACGGGCTAATTTCTATACCGATTACACCTTCGCCGTGCGTAATGGAGATCACTTAATTACCATCGCAAAAGCATATTCAGGGTTAACCGATAAAGAAATTAAAGAAGTAAATTCCTTTGTAAATAAAAATGCTATAGAGAAATTCGGTCCCGTGCGAACCGTGAAGCCTGAACTAGTATTCGAAATTGCATTCGAAGGCATTGCCGAAAGTAAACGCCACAAAGCGGGTTTGGCTTTGCGTTTTCCGCGCATCGCCCGCTGGCGAAAAGATAAAAAAGCAGATGAAATTAATACCTTAGACGATCTTAAGCAGCTACTTGAAGCTTCAAATACTACAGGTTTAAAATCCGAAAGCAAGCCCTAATCAATCATTTAAAAGCATGTATGCAAAAAACACCCGGCTATAAAAAAGTAATCGACTGGCTAAAATCAGATGGCAAAAAACCTTTCGATTTTCAAAAAGAAGCATGGCAATATTATGCCGATGGTTATAGCGGATTGGTTAATGCCCCTACCGGATTTGGTAAAACATTCTCCTTATTCTTGGCAGTTGTAATTGAGGGTTTAAATAATGAAGCCACAAAAAAAAACGCTAAAGATCGGTTACAGTTAATTTGGATTACTCCACTCCGCTCTTTGGCAAAAGATATTGCCCGTGCAATGCGAGAAACAGTGTTAGAACTGGGCCTAAACTGGCATGTTGCCGTTCGCAATGGCGATACTTCGCAAAGCGAAAAATTACAGCAAAAAAAATCAATGCCCGAAATTTTGCTCATCACTCCAGAAAGTCTACACTTGTTGTTAGCCCAAAAAGGCTCTTCTATGCTGTTTCAAAACCTAAAATGCATTGTGGCCGACGAATGGCATGAACTCCTTGGAAGTAAGCGCGGGGTAATGGTAGAATTAGCCGTTTCTAGAATTAAAGGCCTAAATAAAGGAAAAATGTTAAGAATTTGGGCAATTTCGGCAACAATTGGAAATTTAGAAGAGGCATTAGACGTAATTTCTCCAGACATCACTAAAAAAAGAGTAATCGTTCGCGCCAAACTGAATAAAAAAATCATAATTAAATCAATTTTACCAGATGATATCGAGACACTGCCCTGGGCAGGTCATTTAGGCTTAAAACTAGCTTACAAACTACTTCCCATTATAAAAAAAAGCGAAACCACACTCATTTTTATCAATACTCGAGGTCAATCCGAAATGTGGTATCAGCACTTGTTGAATTTAGAACCTGATCTTGCGGGTCGAATCGCCATTCATCACGGATCTATCGATTTCGAACTGCGCAACTGGATTGAAGAATCGCTACATACTGGACTATTAAAAGCCGTTATTGCCACTTCATCTTTAGATTTAGGGGTAGATTTCAAACCTGTTGACACCGTTGTGCAGGTCGGATCGCCTAAAGGTGTGGCACGTTTCTTACAACGTGCTGGTCGCTCTGGCCACTCTCCAGGCGCCACTTCAAAAATCTATTTCTTGCCAACACACGCACTCGAGTTGGTCGAAGCCGCAGCCATTAAAGATGCCGCAAAAAACAATAATATAGAAAGTAGAGAACCCATGGTTTTAGTGTTCGACACCCTGGTCCAATATTTAGTAACGCTGGCCGTTGGCGATGGGTTTAACGACCAGCAGATCTATCAGGAAGTTAAAAATACGCATGCCTTTAAATTACTATTGCCCGAAGAATGGGATTGGATGATGCAATTTATCACCTCTGGTGGCGACAGTTTAACGGCCTATCAAGAATTTAACAAAGTAAGCAAAGATCTCGAAGATGGACTTTGGAAGGTAAAAAGTCGACAAATTGCCATGCGCCACCGTTTACACATCGGCACTATCGTGAGCGATGCCATGCTTAAAGTTAAATTCCTTTCTGGGGGGTACATTGGCATGGTGGAAGAATATTTTGTTTCTAAACTAAAACCAAATGATAGTTTTACGCTTGCTGGTAAAATTTTAGATTTCGTACAAATTAAAGACATGACCGTAATTGTACGGAGAAGTAAAAAGAAAAGGGCGATGTCGCCAAGTTGGTTAGGTGGTCGCTTACCCCTATCTTCAAATTTAGGCGCCGTTCTTCGAAGAAAATACAACGAAGTTTTAAACCAACATCATCAGGATGAAGAATTGGATGCGGTTTATCCTTTATTCTTAACCCAACAAGAAAGATCTCATGTCCCCAGAGAAAATGAACTTTTGGTTGAGATGATTAACAATAAAGAAGGCTTTCATTTATTTGCTTATCCATTTGAGGGCAGGTTGGTACACGAGATACTTGCGGCATTGGTAGCTTATCGATTAAGTAGATTGGTACCGATAACGTTTTCTATCGCCATGAACGATTATGGATTCGAGTTATTGAGTGACACCGAAATACCTATGGATGATGCGATTGCCTATGATGTGTTTTCTCCAGTTAATTTAGCACAAGATATTAAACTTAGCATTAATTCTACCGAAATGGCAAGACGAAAATTTAGGGATATTGCTTGTATAGCTGGATTAGTTTTTCAGGGCTACCCCGGAAAATATGTTGCAAATAGGCACCTACAATCGTCTGCAGGTTTATTTTTTAGTGTTTTTAGTGACTTCGACAAACACAATTTACTATTGCGTCAAGCCTACGATGAAGTTTTTTATCAACAATTAGAAGAGCCGCGTTTAATGGCGGCCTTGCAACGCATTCAAGAAAGCATCATTGTAATTACCTATCCGAAGCGCTTTACACCACTTTCTTTCCCAATAAAGGTAGATAGCTTGAGGGCAAACATGAGTTCGGAAGAGTTAGAGCATCGGATAGAAAAAATGAAGGTAGAAGCCAAATGAGAATAGTAGTTGCTTAACTTTGTCAAACTATTCAATTTGTGGAGAAATTATCGAAAATATGAGCATAAGCATTACGATTTGTGAAGAGGAATTAACTTTAGCTAAAGAACGAGCATTATTTTTACCCAAACAAAAATTACTGGTAATTAGCGATTTGCACCTCGGTAAATCAGCTCATTTTCGGAAAGCAGGTGTTCAGGTGCCATCAACCCTTGCAAAAGATGATTTGCAACGGTTGGCGATAAGTATCGATCAATATGAGCCAGAAACTCTACTCATAAATGGCGATATGTTTCATCATGAACTGAACACGGATGTTGATGATTTTGAAAAATGGAAACAAAATTACCCCTTACTTAAATTTGTTCTTGTAAAAGGGAATCACGACCGCCTAACGAACAAACATTACAACGATTTAAATATTGAAGTTCACGAACCCAGCTTCTGTACCAATAAATTTTGCTTTATACACGATTCTACCCAATGCAAGGAAGAAACACTTTATCCTGTTAGCGGACATGTCCACCCAGGTATAACGGTATTGGGTAAAGCTAAACAACGACTTAAATTCCCTTGTTTTTACTTTGGAGAAAAATATGCAATACTGCCTGCATTTAGTGTATTTACGGGATTATTTAATGTAAAAGCTAAAAAAAGTGATCAAATTTATGCCATTACGCCTAGTCAAGTTATAAAGGTTTAAGGTTTTTTTATACCAACATGCAACATTTAACAAGAAATTGCGACTACCTTATAGAAACGATTTTTTAATTAACAGCAAAGCAAAAAAATTGGCGCCCATACAGAAAAAAACAGATCATGAATTAATTGCCCTATGTCAGGCAAACAATGATTTGGGCTATTCCGAATTGTATACGCGGTATGCAAAGCGCATTTATAACTCGATCCATCGAATCGTTTCGCATACTGCAGAAGCTGAAGATATTCTTCAAGAAACATTTTTAACTGCTTTTAAAGAAATTGGCAAATTAAGTGGAATAGCAAGTTTTGAGGCTTGGGTAAAAAGAGTGGCAATTAATAAAGCTATTTCGCATCTAAGGAAAAAGAAAATAGAATTTTCTGATTTAGATACTACAGAAATAGTTGCAGAGAAAGAATACGATACACACGAAAATGAGTTATTCGAAACCCAAGTAGATGATGTGAGAAAAAGTATAGACCGCTTGCCTCAAGGTTATAAAACTATAGTTTGTCTCTATTTATTCGAAAACATTCCACAAGAAGAAATTGGCGCAATGTTAGGAATATCGCATAATACGGTAAGAACTCAATACCACCGTGCAAAAAAGAAGGTTTTATTATCACTAAAAGATAAAATTTACCATGAATGATCCTTTAAAGAAATATGTACAAGAACACCGAGACGACTTCGATACGCTCGAACCGTCTGCCGACATCTTGTTTAAGCTTAAAAAAGAGTTGAATCAGGGTCCTAAAGAAAAAACAGGGATGATGCGTTTAATCGTTAACCAAAAGTGGTTAGTGGCGGCTTCTGTTTTACTGATCCTATCCATAACGTATTATTTTATAACGAATGATAACCATCAAAGCATAAAGACACCACAAATAGTTAAAAATGTAACTCCAAATAGATCAGAGGCTGTTATAAATGAAGCTGTAGAGATGAATAAAATAACACCTAAAATTGCGGTTAAAAAACACAAAAAGCAGCCGAAAGGCATCGATATGCTTTCTGCATACCACGATTTAACTGATAGCACCTCTGCAAGTACACGTTTAGCGGCTATTCTTAAGATTCAAAAATCGAATAAAATTAGCTATGATGTAATTGATAAAATGACAGCAACGTTAAACCACGATTCGAATAGCAATGTTCGATTGGCTGCTCTTAATTTAATGAGCAAATACGCACATGATAGTTACGTAAATAATGCATTTATGCTGTCACTCTCTAATCAAAAAGACCCTTTGTTGCAATTGGGATTAATGGAATTGCTTAAACAAACCGATAATCCTAAGCTCGACGATAAACTCTACGCACTTGCCACCGATCCTACAACGCTTTCTGAAGTTAAAGATCAAGCATATTTTATATTACTCAATCAAAATAAACTTTAAACACAAATTTTAAACACAAACAATATGAGACAGAAATTAATAATTTTAATCGCATTTTTAAGCGTTAGCTTATATGCAAATGCCCAAGAATATCGAGTGGCGAAATCGAGTGGCACACTCAAACTTAACCTCACTAGCGTAATCGTAGAAGGTTACGACGGAAAAGAAATTGTTTTTTCAGGGCAGAAAGTAGTAGATGAAGAAACTACAGACGAAAGAGCAAAAGGGCTTGTTCCAATTAGTTCTTCTAAATATGTTGATAATACAGGACTAGGAATTAGTGTTACTGAAAATGGACAGGATTTGAATGTAAATTTGGTAGCTAAAAAACCAATTGGTATGCTAACAGTTAAAGTTCCAAATAATATTAAAGTTTCAATCATTAGCAATAATAATGGTCTTTTCTATACCTATACTTCTGCAATTAGTACAACACATAGTAGTACCGACAGTAGCCTTAACCCAGAAGTTAAAACTAAAACGGCCAATGATATCCTGATTAGAAATCTAAAAGGTGAAATCGAGGTATCCGTGTATGCGAACAAGGTTAGATTAGAAAACAATACTGGCCCAATGAGCATTAAAACGGTATCAGGTCCCATCGAAGCAGTGTTTTCTGGCGAAATTAAAGGTCCAGTTTCAATCATCTCCGCTACAAATTATGTAGATGTTACATTGCCATCAACTACAAAAGCCAATATCGAAATGAGCAGTAATTTTGGAAAATTGTACGCAGGTAAAGAATTTAAAATAGATTTGGATAAGGTAGACGAAAAAAGCGTATATAGCATCAGTACAAATGGCGAGCGTTATGCAACAAGGCTCTCTGGCCTAGCTTCGATTAGAGGCGAGAACGCTACCTCAGTTTCTGGCATACAAACAAGAACAAAAGGTAAAATAGCTGCTACTGCTAAGCCTAAAACCGATGAAGTTGTAGTTTCAGGTTATGGAACAAACGTAATTGCTTCTAAAAATGAAAAAGTAAAAGATACCTTAAGTGCAATAACTGTTAATGGCATTCAAATCAATGGAAATGGGAACATAGCATCAACTACAGGAGTTAACGGACAAGTAATTACAGGGCCTATATATTTAAATGCAGACAATCTTGGTAATTTCCCTGGTAGAGTTTCTTACAATGCTATTTTTAGCAGCGGCGACAGAATAAAAGGCAAATTAAATGGCGGCGGTGTCGATTTAATCTTCAAATCGACCAACAAAAACGTGTATTTAAGGCAACAATAGCACCACACACACAAACTATATCGTTAATTGGCAGTTACGAAAGTGGCTGCCAATTCTTTTTGTAGGCTTTCCATCCAATTCATAAACATCTCTTCCTCTATTTTCACAATTTCTTTAGCATGCATTTCCCAATCTGGCGAAAATTCATTTAATTGATTTATCATCTCTTCTAAATGCCCCTCTTCCTCTAAAATGATCGATTTTACGGTAACTTTACTCTCGTTTTCGGTTAGTACTGCCTGATAAATTGGGTAAAGTTCGTCTGCCCTTACTTCGATGGCATAGGTTACAAATAGATAAGCAGCAAATTTTAAATCCGAGCCCGACAACTTAAAATGCTTTTTCAAATACCTACATACGTTAACATCGAGTGTATTTAAATAGTAGCGCGTGTGGTTTGGCACCAATAACTCGGCATTTTTATAGGTTTTGCAAAGCGAATCATTAAGTTTTGCCAACTGCTTTTTTAAATAATACGCATGGCGATGTTCTTCAGCAGCATGCTTTAAAATCAATAACGTTACCTCTTCTTTATGTTCGGCGGCAGAAATTTTTCTCGCTCCGGCATTTTCCATAAAAGAAAGCGTATTTAACCATTTTGTGTGCAAAATGGTATCTTTTACAATGTTCGAAAGAAGTGTAGCTAAGTGCATATTATATTTCGTCTAGGGCTTGAATAATTGAGCTGTAAATATACGTCAGTTCTTCGTTAGTGATAATATATGGCGGTAAAATATATATGATATTTCCTAAAGGCCTCAATACAATCCCTTTATTCAAAAAGTAAGTATATAATTTATCTCTTAACGAACTTAAATAAGTAGTCGATTCGCCCGTTTCCCACTCTATAGCGATAATGGTTCCTGTCTGACGACTCGTTTTCACTTTGGGATGATTTGCAATTTTCTCCCTAAATAATGAATGTTGATGTTGAATTCGCTTAATATTTGGCAACGTTTTTTCGTCCAACAAAACATCTAAACTCGCCAGCGAAGCTGCACAAGCTACCGGATTAGCCGTAAAAGAATGTCCGTGATAAAGTGTCTTTAACTTATCGTCGCTTAAAAAAGCATCAAAAATTTTGGCATTGCAGGTGGTTATTCCTAGAGGCATTGTTCCACCTGTTAAGCCTTTGCTCAAGCAAAACAAGTCGGGCTTTGCACTTAACTGCTCGCAAGCAAAGTAAGTTCCTGTTCTTCCGAAGCCAGTCATCACCTCATCGGCAATGCATAAAATCTCATTTTCTTGGCAAGCAGCTAATAATTGATCCAAGTATTTTGCCTCATACATTTGCATCCCCCCTGCCCCCAAAATTAGCGGTTCGAAAATGAAACATGCGAGTTGAGATTTTAGGTGAGAGATGTGAGATGTAAGAGACGATACATTATCGGCATTGGGCAAATCGATAAATTCCACATCAAATAACATTTCATTAAAGGGATCGGTAAAAATGCTTCTTCCGCTTACCGACATCGCCCCGAATGTATCCCCGTGATAGGCATCTTTAAAGGCCAATACTTTTTTTCGTTGTGTATTGCCTTTATTACTCCAATATTGAAAGCACATTTTTAAAGCCACCTCAACAGCAGTTGATCCATTATCACTATAAAATACTTTCTCTTGCTTTCCGGGAAGCAGTGGCAATAATCGTTCTGCCAATAGAACAGCTGGCTCATGTGTAAAACCTGCAAAAATTACATGTTCCAACTGCAGCAATTGTGCCGAAACTTTAGCTGCAATATGTGCATTGGCGTGTCCATGGATATTTACCCACCAGGAAGATACCGCATCAATGTATTTATTCCCTTGCTCATCTATTAAATAAACCCCCTCTCCTTTTACTATAGGCAGTTGCGGTAAGGCCCCCTTCATTTGCGTGTACGGATGCCAAATTATCTTTTTATCTCTTTCTTGTAAAGTCATAGTACGTGTTGTTTCAAGGGCTTGATAGTGAACTTAAAAGCCAAATAAATAATTAATAGTATGAGTACCAACGTGCAGCTTAACGATCCTTCTACACCAAATGTACCGCCCGAAAAGTAGTTTTCTCCAATGGGCTTTGCAACAAGTACACCGGGGGTATCGCTTCCGCTAACTTTATAGCCTAATAAAATTCCTTGAGTAAAATTCCATCCTAAGTGCATGCCTATGGCCCAATTTATACTACGATGATATAAAGTGAATAAGGAAAATAGCATGCCTGCCAAGCTAATATTAATCAAAGCTAGTGCTGTAAATCCAGGATTTAGACTATGTAAAAGTCCAAAAATTAAACCATTAACTACCACAGCTATCGCTATTGGATAAGTTTCGGCTAACACAAATAATTGGTAAGTTCTTGAAAACAGCTCTTCAAAAACAGCAACAATTAAAAAATATAGAATATAAAATAAGAAAAAAGCAAGGCTGATCTTACCTGGCGAAAAGACTACAAAACCTTGAAGCAGTAATAATCCTCCACATACCAATAAAATAATCATCCCCATTAAAGTTCCGCTTAACACTTCTTTAAACGCATTTTTTTTTGATAAAAAGAAAGAGCTGATTGTAGTTGGCTTATATATTTTTGTCATAAAAAATAGGGCAGCAAAAATCGAAATCATGAGCAAAGGTTCGGTAATTATCATCGTATACACCTCATCAAGATCTTTTATACCTGGTATCCATTGTAAAGCACCAACTGGTAACGAACAAACGATAACACAAATGATAAATACCACCAATTTCACAATTGGCATTAAGTAATAAAGTAGCTGCTTACGCATAATTCATTTTTTTCAGTAGACTAACCACCGTCTTATCTGTTCTAAAGGTTACATCCTTTTCTTGAAGGTTACTAATTTTGGCCCATCGAAAGGATTGAGTAGATTGTTCATCAAAATCAAATAATGTCGATTTAACATCCAGTTTCAATGGAGAAATCGGCTTAACGATATAATATACACTAATCACTTGACTCTCGTTAAACGAAGATTTCTCGTAAAAATCTGTGGTATAAAAATGAGAAAGTACTTCAATAGCAACATTGCATTCCTCCATAAATTCCCTTTTCAAAGCTTCGATTAATCCTTCACCGAACTCTACACCACCGCCTGGGAATTTTATAAAATCCATCCCATGCTCGCGTTCATCGCTCAGTAGCACATCGTTGCTTTCGTTAATTAGCAAACCGTATACCCTTACGTTAAAATAGCTCATTCATTAAAATGTTTTTGATTTTTGGTCGCATTCTCCATCGTCCATTTTATCTCGCCCTTAAAAGCTTCTTGTCGAACCAAACAATTTGGCATTTTGCAATAATTACAACAAGCAGGCAAACAAGGATCGGCGTGAATAAAAAGCTCCGTTTTATAATCGCCAGAAACATTTATGAGCTTGTCTATGTTCGATATTTCTTGATGCACTGCATTTAAATCGAAATAATAAGGCAGTGTTACATGACAATCAACATGCAGTTCTGCACCATATTGCTGTGCCCTCAAATTATGTACATCAATCCAACTACACTGCCTATTTTCTTGAAGTATTGCTACAATATCTTTAACTAATTCGATATTACTTTCGTCCATTAAGCCCCCTACTGAGCGCCGGGTTAGCTTATAGCCGTTAAAAATGATATACATGCCCAATGCAATCGAAATTACCCCATCTAGCCAATAAACCTCCGTAATTTGTATCAGGATAATGCCAATCACTAATCCGCCACTGCTAATCGAATCGCTTAATAAATGTTTTCCATCAGCTTCTAAGGTGATCGATTTATGTCTTTTCCCTGTTCTAATAAGGTAGAAACCAATCATTAAGTTAATTAGTCCGGTTGAAGCAATGATTATTGCACCTTCATATAATTGCGTTATTTCTTTCGGATAAATTAAATCATACCCAGATTTAAAAATGATGATAATTCCAGCCAGCCCAATTAAAACGCCTTCAACAAAAGCAGAAAAAAACTCTACTTTTCCGTGTCCGTACGGATGATTTTCGTCTTTTGGCAATGTGGTTAAATAAATACTATAAAAAGCGAACGAACTTGCCAGCACATTTACAATGCTTTCTGCGGCATCAGTTAAAATAGCATTAGAATTGGTTAAAAAATAGGCTACAAATTTAGCGAGCATTAAAAAAATGCTCACACAAAGGGAAATTAATATCGCTTTCTTTTTTGGTTGCAATGTTGAGGAATTATCATTCAAAAGTACGGTTTCGGCAGTAAACTTAGCTACATTTATTTTATATATACAGTAATTGCACTGTATATAAAGTAGATGCAGCTTATTCTCGTCCCCCCTTGAAATTTCTATTTTAGGGGAAATAATACTAAAAAGTAATTTTTTTACCTGCTATTGGCAATCGATTTTTATATTTGCCCTTTCACAGCAACATTATGACATTTTTATCCGAAAGAATTAATAACCTATCCGAGTCCGCAACCCTTAAAATGACTAAACTTGGTCGCGAGTTAACGGCTAAAGGGATTAACATTATTAGCTTAAGTATCGGTGAGCCCGATTTTAACACCCCAGAACACGTAAAAAACGCTGCTAAAAAGGCATTAGACGAAAATTATACCCGCTACTCGCCTGTACCGGGCTATCCTGAGTTACGTAAGGCAATTTGCGATAAATTAAAGAAGGAAAATAATTTAGATTACGATATTTCTCAGATTGTGGTGTCTACAGGTGCAAAGCAGTCGCTATCGAATGTAATATTAACCTTAATTAATCCAGGAGAAGAAGTAATTATTCCAACTCCTTATTGGGTTTCGTATTCTGAAATGGTTATTCTTGGAGAAGGAAAATCAGTTTTTATCGATACCACAATAGAAAGTGATTTTAAAATTACGCCTGAGCAATTAGAAGCTGCCATTACACCAAAGACAAAACTTTTTATGTTTTCGTCGCCCTGTAATCCAACTGGATCGGTTTATAGCAAGGAAGAATTAGCTGGATTAGTTAAAGTATTTGAAAAGTATCCGAATATTTTCATTCTATCGGATGAAATTTATGAGCATATCAATTTTGTAGATAAGCACGAGTCGATTGCTCAGTTTGAAAGCATTAAAGAGCGTGTAATTATTGTAAATGGTTTTTCTAAAGCATTTTCGATGACGGGTTGGAGACTAGGCTACATTGCAGCAAGTAAAGAAATCGCAGCTGCAAATGATAAGATGCAAGGTCAAACCACCTCAGGAACATGTTCTATTGCGCAGCGCGCAGGTATCGCCGCATACGAGCAAGGTTTAGAAACTGTTTTGGAGATGAAAAAAGCATTTGCTCGTCGCAGGCAATTGGTGTATGATCTGCTAAATGATATCCCAGGTGTGAAAACAAATTTACCAGATGGTGCTTTCTATTTTTTCCCAGAAATTAGTTCGTTTTTTGGAAAGAAAGATGCAGAAGGAAATGTAATTAAAGATTCGGCCGATTTAGCATTGTATTTATTAAACGTAGGTCACGTTGCAACGGTGGGTGGCGATTCGTTTGGTAACAACAATTATATCCGTATCTCTTACGCTGCATCAGACGAGAGTTTGGTTGAAGCGTTGAGAAGAATTAAGGAAGCCTTAGGGAAACTAGCTTAATCAGAAAAGCAAATTTACATACAAAGGAGAGCCATAGCTCTCTTTTTTTTGGCTTATTTTTTTTTAAACAGCGTTCACTGAGAATTTCACAAAGAACATAGAGGGTTTAGGTAATAGGCTTACTTAAACCGCAAAGGTTGCAAAGGGTATTTCAAATTTGAGTTCGTATTTAACACCACCCAACTTTGCGCTCTTGACGTTTAAAAAACAAGTTTTAAAGTAAAAAAACTTCCAGTTGGTTAAAAAACAAGCTCCATACACGCTGTGAAATTCTCTTTTTCTCCTGTTTAAATAAAACCACCTACGACCTTATCGCTTCTACCGGATCCAATCTCGAAGCGGAAAATGCTGGCCAGAAACCAGAAATCATTCCGATAATAACTGAAATCCCAATTCCAAGAACAATATTTTTAAAGTATAGGATAATTTCGATATCAAATCCATGGGTAAACACGAGGGTAATTAGATAAACTAATCCTAACCCCAATGCCCCGCCCATAATACAAAGTGCAATGGCTTCGAACATGAACTGAAGTAAGATAAAATAATTTTTTGCACCTAATGATTTTTGAATACCGATAATATTGGTTCGTTCCTTAACCGAAACGAACATGATATTCGCAATACCAAAACCACCTACTAAAATCGAAAATCCACCAATCACCCATCCTGCAACGTTTACCATACCGAACATTACATCGAGTGCACCAGAAATCATCGTCGTTTTGTTTAGAGAAAAATCATCTTCAGCACCAGGCTGAATTCGACGAATAGATCTCATCACTCCTTTTAATTCACTTTCTACATCTTCTAAACTGATATTATCTTTACCCCTCACGGTAACTTGTGGATTGTAACGTTCATTATTGATATCAAAAATTCCTTTTGCAAAATTTAACGGAATAAGTACATTTTTATCTTGCGACATCCCCATCATATCCTCACCTTCTCTTTTAAAAACACCCACAACCGTTACTCTCCTACCCATAATCTTAACCTGTTTACCTATTGGATTTTCGCCATCGAACAAACCGTCTGCAACTTCTGCACCGATTATACAAACCGGAGAACCCGATCTACCTTCACCTTCTGTAAAATACCTTCCATCCTGAAAATCAAGATTCCACGTTAAATTATATTCTTGAGAGGCCGCATTTAAGCCAATTCCTTCAACAGAGCTGCTTCTATATTTAATGGTTCTATTGTTCGTTGATACTTCAAAGCAAACGCCTTTTGCAAGTTCCAATCGATTTTTTAAACCATTATAATCTCTTAAAGAAGGCTCTGGGCGATTTACATACTTCCACCATGGAAAATTGTCGTTAAATATCCATGGCCATTTATGAACAAAAAGTGTATTTGATCCAAGCTTATCAACACTACTCTGTAACTTATCACGCAAGGTATCAACCGCTGTAAATACGGTAATAATGGTAAAAATACCGATAGTAATGCCCAATAAAGAGAGCATTGTCCTGAGTTTGTTTTGGCGAAGCGCATCAAATGCAAACCTAAAACTTTCGCCTATAAGCCTAAAAATTATCATAATTAATATTTAGACCAAAAATAGAACAAAAGGTTACAGATAATGCAGTATATTATAAAAAATACAATTGGTTAATTGTCAATTCGCTAATTAGTTGATTTTTTTGCACGCTATAATGAGCACATTGTCACATTATCAAATTAGCTAATGGTAAATTATAAAAACCTAATATTAATTCGTAAATTTGCGCCCTAATTTACTACATCAAAAAACATGAAGTTATCTCAATTTAAGTTTAATTTACCAGATTCGCTTTTAGCGAACAATCCTGCAGAAAATAGAGACGAAGCCCGTTTAATGGTTTTGCATAAAGATAGTGGCAAGATTGAGCATAAAATTTTTAAGGATGTTTTAGGCTATTTTGATGATCAGGATGTAATGATCTTGAACAACACAAAAGTATTTCCAGCTCGTTTGTATGGAAATAAAGAAAAAACTGGCGCAACCATTGAAGTTTTTTTATTGCGCGAATTAAATAAAGAACTACGCCTATGGGATGTTCTGGTTGATCCAGCTCGCAAAATCCGCGTAGGAAATAAATTATATTTTGGCGACGATGATCTTTTAGTAGCTGAAGTAGTTGATAATACAACTTCTCGTGGTCGTACCATTCGCTTTCTATTTGATGGAACAGATGAAGAATTTCGTAAAAATGTAGAGATTTTAGGCGAAACTCCACTTCCTAAATACATTAAGCGTAAAGCAACTCCCGAAGATAAGGAACGTTATCAAACCATTTTTGCCAAGCACGAAGGTGCTGTAGCCGCTCCAACAGCGGGCTTGCATTTTAGCAGAGAATTAATGAAACGCTTAGAGTTAAAAGGCATTGATTTCGCAGAAGTTACTTTGCATGTTGGTTTAGGAACATTTAGACCTGTTGAAGTTGAAGATTTAACCAAACATAAAATGGATTCAGAGCAGTTTATTATTGACCAAGCTGCTGTCGACATTGTAAATAAAGCATTAGATAACAAAAAAAGAATTTGCGCCGTAGGCACCACCTCTATGCGCGCAATCGAATCGGCCGTTTCTTCTGGAAAAAAATTAAAAGCTGCGAACGATTGGACAAGTAAATTTATATTCCCTCCATACGATTTTAGTATTGCAAATTGCATGATTACCAATTTCCACACCCCTGAATCTACGCTATTGATGATGGTAAGTGCATTTGGTGGATATGAAAATGTAATGAATGCCTATCAAGTTGCCGTAAAAGAAAAATATCGCTTTTATAGCTTTGGAGATGCGATGTTGATTATATAGTATAGCGTACAGGGTATTTAGTATTGCGATTGGATGTTTTATCTCACTACGCAGTGCTCATTACTCAATACTCCTTAAATATGAAATATTACGCAATTATTGTAGGTGGCGGTTCTGGTAAAAGAATGCAACAGGTAATTGCAAAACAATTTTTGTTATTAAAAAATAAGCCGATAATGATGCATACATTATCGGCTTTTTCTAATTCTACTTTTAAGCCAGCACTTATTGTAGTTTTACCTCAAGACTTACATGCGCAATGGCAAGAACTATGCCATACGTACAATTTCAATATTCCACATTTATTAGTTAGGGGTGGTGAAGAGCGCTTTCACTCTGTTAGAAATGGACTAATGGCCATAAAGGGCGATGGGATTGTAGCAATACATGACGCCGTTAGGCCCTTAGTTAGTGAAGCCTTAATTGAACGTGGTTATGAAGCTGCAGCGAATTACGGAAATGCAATTGCTTGCATAAAAGCAAGCGATTCGATTCGAAAAGTTAAAAACGAAAAAAGCAAAATCCTTAATAGAGAAGAAATAGTCTTAATTCAAACCCCGCAAACTTTCGAGATTGGCCAATTGCGAAAAGGCTATCAGCAGCACTATAAACCTAAATTTACAGATGACGCCAGTGTGGTAGAAAAAGCAGGATTTCAAATTAATCTTATCGAGGGGGAAAGAAACAACCTGAAAATCACTTATCCTGAAGATCTGGAACTTGCTAGTTTTTTAATACGTTAACACTTTGACAATCTTTAAAAGATTGTCAAAGTGACAACTGTGCTATGCCGCACCCCTTATTACTCTTAAAAGTACAGCAACAATTGCTATAACAATCAGAATATGGATTAAACCACCTGTGTAATATCCTCCTAAGAAGCTTATTGCCCAAATGATAACTAAGATAACTGCGATTACATAAAGTAGATTTCCCATGGTGTTTTTAGATTAGGTTAATTTTGTTTTTTATACCACACTAACAACAGTTAATCTAAAATTGTTTGAATAGCTTTGACAAAGTTATAAGCAACTAAGCAAGAACGCTGTTAAAGCAAAAAAAAATCCCGGTTTTAAGCGGGATTTATGGTATGACTAATATTCGTCTTCGTTAAAGAAAAAATCATCTTTGGTGGGATAGTCGGGCCAAATTTCCTCTATGGTTTCATAAGGCTCACCATCATCTTCCAGCGCTTGTAAATTTTCAATCACCTCTACAGGTGCACCAGAACGTATACCGTAATCAATTAATTCGTCTTTTGTTGCAGGCCATGGAGCGTCTTCCAAGTGCGATGCCAGTTCTAATGTCCAATACATATTCTTATTATTAAAATTATTCCTATTTCTATTTGCGCAAAAGTATGTTAAAAAAAATGAGCAAAACAAATATTTTTTTCCACTATTTACAAACGAGGTATCCAGATGTTTTCTGCAGTTCCTCCGTCTGCATTTAGTTTCCTTCCCAAAACAAATAAATAATCGCTTAATCTGTTTAAATAAATTGTAATGTTACTGTCAACAAAACTCTCTTCAGCCAAATGCACAGTTAATCTTTCCGCCCTACGGCAAACACAACGTGCTAAATGACAATAAGATACAATTGTATTTCCTCCGGGTAGAACAAAATGTTTTAACTCTGGCAAATCTTCATTCATCTTATCCATTTCCTGTTCTAACAGCTTAACATCACTGTCTAAAAGGTCGGGAATTTTCATTTTAGAACGTTCGGGATCTGATGCTAAAGAAGACCCAATTGTGAATAACCTATCTTGAATTTCTTTAAGCACTTCTTGATGATGCGCATCGATAGGTTGACAAAGAATTAAACCTATGTAAGAGTTTAGTTCATCAACAGTTCCATAAGCTTCGATCCGAAGATGATATTTTGGAACACGAGTACCTCCTATTAAAGAGGTCTGGCCTTTATCGCCTGTTTTGGTATATATTTTCATTTATGGAGAGTGAAATTTGAGACGTGAGATTGACCACTTTGGCCTCAAACCTCCTATCTCATCTCTATTTAGCTAATTTTTTCAAAATCACTACCCTTTTTTTCCAAATTACTTAAACGTGGAGAAACTGTCTTTATATCTTCATTTGCGTAATCTTTTTCAATCAACCCATCGCGCATACGTACAATTCGATGCGCATGCTGTGCAATGTCCTCTTCGTGAGTAACTAAGATAATGGTATTTCCTTTACTATGAATTTCTTCTAAAAGTCCCATAATTTCTATGGAAGTTTTTGTATCGAGGTTACCTGTTGGCTCATCCGCTAAAATAATAGAAGGGTTATTAATTAGCGCTCTTGCCACGGCAACCCTTTGGCGTTGACCGCCTGAAAGCTCATTTGGCTTATGCGTTACACGATTTCCCAAGCCTACATTTTCGAGCGCTTTGGTGGCACGTTCGTCTCTTTCCTTCTTACCTGCACCCGCATAAATTAACGGCAAAGCTACATTATCTAAAGATGTTGAACGAGGTAAAAGGTTAAACGTTTGAAATACAAAGCCAATTTCTTTGTTTCTTACTTCGGCTAAATCGTTATCGGTCATCTGGCTCACATTAATCCCGTTCAGAATGTAATCGCCTTTGCTCGGCGTATCTAAACAACCTAAAATATTCATTAAAGTAGATTTACCTGAGCCCGATGGGCCCATCAGCGCAACAAATTCGCCTTTCTGAATTTCTAAACTAACTGATTTTAAAGCGTGGATAACTTCTGAACCAATTACGTATTTACGACCTATATCTTTAATGGTAATGAGTGCTTTGTGCATCTGTTTGAATTTATTTTTCGTTTTTAGACCATTATAACCTACCGAATGTTACAGGATAAGTTACTTTTGCTCATGATATAACTTATTTTTATCTATAGTGAAGCTATCATGAGCATTTACAGGGCTATGGCTGCTTATGCTGGTTTCAATGATTTTCGGAACAAAAAAGAAATTTTCGTTATGAACAGCCGAATTTTTTAGTCCTTCTGTGGTCGAGATTTCATTTTTAGCAACATCCGCTCTCCACACATTAGCCTGCTCATTCATGTAAACTAAAGGCTTTACATCCTCAGTATCCAATTCATTTAATTTCTCCATAAAAGTAAGAATCTTATTCATTTCTACCGTCAATGCATCAACCTCATTATCCTTTATCTCAATTCTGGCCAAATCAGCAACTTTATGTATGGTTTGTTGATCTATCTTCATCTTATTAATTTACTGTTAATCTTTTTAAACACCTCTTCCTTTAACTCTTCAGCACTTTCAACGCCTAATATACGAGTTGAAATAGGTTCGTGTATATAAATATTTCCAATTCCTGGTCTTGTGCCATATTTAGCACCATCATCCCACATTAATTCCCAAACATTTATACTACTTACAGGCACTATGGGAATATTTTTTTCGATAGCCAAACGAAACGGCCCGTTCTTAAACTCATGCAAGATAGGCGGATATAAGTCGTCGATTTTCCCTTCAGGAAAAATAATTAAACTCATTCCGTTTTCTAAGTTATCTCCAGCCTTTTTAAACGCCCTAAATGCAGAAATCTTACTTTCTCTAGAAACTGCAATATCTATTGTTCTAAAAAACATACCCAAAACTGGATTTTTCATCAATTCCTCTTTTCCCATAAAATGAAATCTTCCTTTTGCTAACATGCAAAACAACACAATGTCTAGATTAGAAGTATGATTTGCACAATAAATATAGGTTTGTTTTGGATCAAGTGGCTTTTCAAATTCGAAATTAAAGAATACACCTGCAATGGCTGTACAAAAAAAAGAATTTAAGGCCCTTAAGGCATTTAAAATCCTATAATACCTCGGATTTTTAGTAAAAACAAAATATAATGGAGAGAAAACAACAAAAAGCAACAAAATCCAGAATATAAAATAGAAATAATGTACCCGTTTTAGCAGCTTCATGATGATTCAAAATTACGATTTTTTTGGCTTCTTAGCTGATGTATAATTCTTAGCCTTTTTTAGCCGCAGATACGCAGATTTTACGTACTAAATTTCTTTCTGATATAAATAATTATAAATGAGTAATATCATATATACAGCAGGTTAAATATTGTAAAATTTTCCCTTGTATCTAATATTTTTTCCATCTTCAATCATAAATTAAATGGATAATGTATAACATTTCAAATTTTCCACATCAAGCCGAAACTTACGAATTAATTGGAATAGCAATGGAAATTCACAGCATTTTAGGAAAGGGATTTCTTGAAATTGTATACAAAGATGCCTTCGAAATTGAATTAAGGAATAGAAGAATTAAATTTGAACGTGAGAAAGAATACTATAATAAATTATAAAGATGAAATTTTGCCACATCGTTTTTATGCAGATTTTGTAATAAATGATAAAATTATATTAGAATTAAAATCTAAGGATGGGATAATTGACGCCCATTATGCTCAAGTACTAAACTACCTCGCTATTTCTAAACTAAGAATTGGCCTTCTAATTAATTTCCATAGCCAATCGTTAGAATTTAAAAGAATAATTCTCTCAAAATAAGAAAAATAATCTGCGCATCTGCGGCCAAAATATAATCTTTGTTCATAAAACACTACCTTAGTACTTCATGCTAACCGTAAAAGATCTATCCGTTAATTTTTATAATCAAGAAGATAAAACTTGGTTTGAAGCTGTTCATAAAGTAAATTTTACTTTACCAAAGGGAAAAGTATTAGGTATTGTTGGCGAGTCAGGTTCTGGAAAATCAGTTACCTCTTTTTCAATCATGCGTTTGCACGATGCAAAAAACACAGAAATTACGGGCACAGTTGATTTCGAGAAAATCAACCTGCTGAATTTATCGGCTGAAGAAATTAGAGCTTTTAGAGGAAATAAGATTTCAATGATCTTTCAAGAGCCAATGACCTCCTTAAATCCAGTATTTAGCTGTGGATTTCAAGTTCAGGAAGCTATTATGTTGCATCAAAAAGTTAATAAAGAAACCGCAAAAAAGCTTACAATAGATTTATTTAAGGAGGTTCAACTTCCACGACCCGATCATATTTTCGAGAGTTATCCACACCAACTGTCTGGCGGACAGAAACAGCGGGTTATGATTGCCATGGCTTTAAGTTGTAATCCCGAACTGCTTATCGCGGATGAGCCCACCACTGCACTTGATGTAACTGTTCAAAAAACGATATTAGACCTATTGCTACGCCTAAAAGATGAACGCCATATGGGTATGATTTTCATTTCCCATGATTTAGGGGTGATGAGCGAAATCGCTGATGAATTATTGGTGATGTACAAAGGTGAAATTGTAGAGCAGGGCTCAGCGAAGCAACTTTTCGAAAACCCTCAACACCCTTATACCAAAGGCCTTTTAGCGTGCAGACCAAGTCCACACCGCCTGTTAAAAAAATTACCAGTAGTAGCCGATTTTTTGAACGAAAACAAAGAAGTCGGGTTAAAACATTTACTTGAAATTAATAGGTACACCGAACAAGAAATTAATCAACGCAGGCATAAGTTATATATTCAAAAACCTTTACTTCAAGTTCAAAACTTAAATACATGGTATCCCGTTAAAAAAGGACTATTTAGTAGGGCGACTGATTTTGTAAAAGCGATAAATGATGTCAGCTTTGACGTATTTCCTGGGGAGACCTTAGGTCTTGTAGGCGAATCGGGTTGCGGAAAAACCACATTGGGGAGAAGTATTTTGAGATTAGTAGAACCCACCTCTGGTAAAATTATATTTGACGGGATCGATTTAATTGGCTTAAAGAAATCTACACTTACTAAAATGAGGCGTGATGTACAAATTATTTTTCAAGATCCCTATTCTTCATTAAATCCTCGAATAACTGTTGGAAATGCAATTATGGAGCCTTTACAGGTGCATAAAATATTCACCAGTGAAGCAGAACGTAAAGCACATGTAATTAATCTATTAGAAAAAGTAAATCTCAAAGCCGAACATTTTAATCGCTATCCACATGAGTTTTCGGGTGGTCAGCGCCAACGCATCGTCATTGCAAGAGCTTTAGCTTTACAACCAAAATTCATTATTTGCGATGAGTCGGTTTCGGCTTTAGATGTGTCGGTACAAGCGCAGGTTTTAAATCTTTTGAGGGCGTTACAGGAAGAATTTGGCTTAACTTACATTTTTATTTCACACGATTTGGCTGTTGTAAAACATATTTCAGACCGTATGATTGTGATGAATAAAGGTAAAATTGAAGAAGAGGGCTTCCCGGAGCGTATTTACAATTCGCCCGTGGCAGAATATACCAAAAAGCTAATTGCCGCAATACCCGGAAAAGTAAACATTCAAGCGGCTTCCTAACATGTTACGTTATTTTATTTTAGGTTTTATCTTTCTATCCTTGCAAGAAACAAGAATACCCAAAGTCGTGGTTTCCGAATTTATTTTCGAAGATGCACCTTTTAAAGCTTGCCATGCATCAACATTGGTAGAATTATCAAATCATAAGATAATGGCCGCTTGGTTCGGGGGGAGCAACGAAGGAAATAAAGATGTTTGCATCTGGGCTTCCATAAAAACTAATGAAACATGGAGTGTGCCGGTTAACATTGCCAATGGGGTTCAAAGCGACACCTTAAGTTATCCTTGTTGGAATCCGGTATTATTCAAAACCAAAACGAACCTTCTTGTCTTATATTACAAAGTTGGCCCTAATCCACGAGCTTGGTGGGGAATGATGAAAACATCGAAAGATAATGGCAACACCTGGTCTAAAGCGATAAAATTGCCGGAAGGATTTTTAGGGCCAATTAAAAATAAGCCTTTGCAGATCGCTTCTGGTGAGATTTTATACCCCTCCAGCACCGAAAGCCCAGATGAAAAAGTGTGGCAAATCCATTTAGAAAAAAGTGATAGTCGGGCTAAGCATTTCAAAAAAATCCTGATAAATGGTGGAGCATTTGGCGCGATACAACCCTCCATTCTTCACTATAAAGACGGCAAATTACAATTGCTGTGCAGAAGTAGGCAGAATGTAATTGTAAGCAGTTGGTCTACCGATCATGGGAACAGTTGGACAACGTTAAAACCCTTAACCTTACCCAATCCGAATTCTGGAATAGATGCAGTTAGTTTAAAAAACGGGTGGCAAGTATTGGTGTATAATCCGTTAGCTGCCGGAAAGAATTGGTGGGAAGGGCGGTCGATACTTAAACTAGCCGTATCAAAAAATGGCGTAGACTGGAAAGATGTATATACGTTAGAGCAACACGATGGTGGAGAATATTCTTACCCAGCTATTATTCAATCTGCAAATGGCGCTGTACATGTAAGTTATACGGCGGAACGCAAAAAGATAAAATACGTTGAACTACGTTTTTTTTAATTTCCATCTGCTAAACGTACTTGAAATCCCAAATCTTGCATAGGCATATTTATCGTTAAAATAAATGTTATAAGGATCTTCTCCATAATAACCGAAGGTAGCCATCAAAAATACATTTTGCATAAAAGGAAAGCTGTAATTAACGGATAATTCAGCATTTAATCGTTTTTCTGAAGCAAAAAATTGGTAATTCGTTAGGGAATTAATCGCGTAAGAAATAGAACCATTTATTCGCCATTTTTCCTTTTCGATATCATTTTCCGGATTTTGATAGACACGGAAAGAAATATCATAGTTTATGCGGGTAAATCCAAAATCGCCAGCTAGGGCTGGCTCATAAGCGAACCATTTATGCCATTGTAAACCAATCTTATGATGAAGCCCATAATAATCGCCATTTAACAATTTATCTGTATAATGCCCAAATCGATAGTTTGTTGTTAGATAATTCGTACTAAAATTACCGTTTAAGGTGTTAATTGCTCCATCTGCTAATATTGCACTACCGTCTTGTCCGTTAGAATGATGGGTAAAACTCAATTCAGCATAACTATAGTGTTCAATGTTTTTTGAAAAACGAAAATATAAGGTACCGCCCAATTTAAAACTGGGCGTTCTTACCCCTGCAGATTTTTCATTTCTTACCCGTACCGTAAATTCTGGATTCACAGAGAAGGCTATTGGCAAAGCTTTTGAAGCCAATACCATATAACTTGTAGTTAATTTACCATTAACTACATACTTGGTAGGTGCTCCTATTTCACCGAATGGCGAGGTATATGAAAGCTCGCTGTTTTCTTTGTATAGTTGGGGATAAGCAAGGTTTGCATTTTGCTTTAATTGCTTTAATGAATCTATGTTTTTTTGTGCAAAACTTAAGATTGGTTTAACTGCAAAGAAAACAATGAGGATTAGTTTATTCATATTTATATTTATATAAACGATTAAAACTTGGCTTGGGTTTTCTAAACCGCAAAGATGTGGAGCCTAAAGGTAGGGTCCTAGCTATCCTATTGCATCGATTAAACTTTGCGCTCCTTGCTACCTTTGCAGTTAAAATGTGTGTTAAATTTCCATATAATTCCCTATCCTAATCGTACATTTGCTATCTTCGGTAACCTACAGAAATGGCTATGGCTAAAAACAAAAATTCGCAAGTAAAACTCGTTTTAACTCAAATGATTAGTGACATTTTTACAAAAAATAAAAATGTTGCCTTAAATCATAAACAAGTAGCTGCAAAATTAAATTTAAAAGACCTCGATTCTGCCCATACCATCTTAGAGATTTTGGTAGAACAAGCCGAGAAAGGAATATTTATTCGTCCAGAAAGAGGCAAATTCAGGCTTAAAGACCTTAAAACATTTGTAATTGGGACGGTTGATATGACTGCAGATGGTTCTGCCTTTATTGTACCAGACGATGAATTTGAAAAAGATATTTTCGTTGCTCCACGTAAACTACGAAATGCATTACATGGCGATAAAGTTAAGGTGTATGTGTTTGCTAAAAAAACAAGCGGGCGCAAAAATGAAGGCGAAGTTGTCGAAATCATCAATCGTGCAAAAACCGATTTCATTGGAGTAGCGAAAATTTCAGAACGGTTTGCATTTGTGATACCCGACGACAGGAAGATGCTACATGATATTTTTGTGCCACTTAGCGATCTCAATGGCGCTAAGAATGGTCAAAAAGTACAAGTTTCGATAACAGACTGGCCAGAAGGCGCAAAAAATCCAATCGGAAAAATCATCAATGTTTTAGGCACACAGGGTGAAAACAATACCGAAATGAATGCGATATTGGCCCAATATGGCTTTCCACTAAGTTTTCCAGCCGCTGTTGAAAAAGAAGCAAACGAAATCCCAGAAACCGTAAGTGAAGAAGAAATTAAGGGCAGGAAAGATTTTAGAAATACCCTAACATTTACCATAGACCCAGCAGATGCCAAAGATTTTGACGATGCCATTTCCTTTAAAAAATTGCCAAATGGCAATTACGAAATTGGTGTACACATTGCCGATGTATCGCATTACGTAAAGCCAAAGACTGAATTAGACAAAGAGGCTTATGAGCGGGCAACTTCTGTTTATTTGGTTGACCGGGTTATCCCAATGCTTCCAGAGCGCTTAAGTAATGGGGTGTGCTCTTTGCGTCCTAACGAAGACAAACTGTGCTTTGCGGCCGTTTTTGAACTCGATGAGCAAGCCAATATCCTTTCGCAATGGTTTGGAAGAACGGCTATCCACTCTAATCGACGTTTTAGTTATGAAGAAGCACAAGAAGTAATAGAAACGAAACAAGGCGATTATGTGGAAGAAATTTTAAAGTTAAACGAACTGGCATACATCCTAAGAGATAAAAAATTTAAGGATGGTGCCATTAGTTTCGAAAGTACAGAAGTTAAATTTAAGCTCGATGAGCATGGAAAACCTACTGGCGTATATGTAAAAGAGCGTAAAGATGCACATAAGTTGATTGAGGATTACATGTTATTAGCGAACAGAAAAGTAGCCGAATTTATTGCTAAAAAGGGAAAGGGCAAGCAAAAATACACATTTGTATACCGTTCGCACGATTCACCTAACCTAGAAAATCTAAACAATTTTGCAACATTCGCCTCTCGCTTCGGCTACAAAATTAACATGAAAACCGATAAGGAAATTGCGAAGTCGCTAAACTATTTAATGGAAGATGTTGAAGGCAAGAAAGAGCAAAATATATTAACACAATTGGCTATCCGTTCGATGGCAAAAGCCATTTATACCACTAAAAAAACGGGGCATTATGGCTTGGCATTTGATTATTATACCCATTTCACCTCCCCTATACGTCGTTATCCCGATGTAATGGTTCACCGCCTTTTGGCCTTATATTTAGAGGGCGGTAAATCTGCAAACGAAGAAGAGTATGAAACGGCAAGTTCCCATGCATCTGCTATGGAAAAACGTGCCGCTGATGCAGAAAGAGCATCGATAAAATACAAACAAGCTGAATATTTAGAAAATAACGTAGGCAGTATATTCACTGGAATTATTTCGGGAGTTACCGAATGGGGAATGTATGTAGAGATTATCGAAAACAAATGTGAGGGTATGATTCGATTACGAGATATATCGGATGATTTTTATGTACTCGACGAGAAAAATTACTGCATCGTTGGGCAACGAAAACATAAAAAATATCAACTTGGCGACGAGGTACAAGTAAAAGTTAAAAAAGTTGATTTATCAAAACGTCAGATTGATTTTTCATTAATACAAGGGTAAATGAGACTTGTATTCTCTTTTTTATTAATTGCTATGTTCAGCACGTTGCTTAAGGCCCAAACCTTGCAAGGAAAAGTGATTGATTCTAAAACTGCCGAACCTATACCCTTCGTTTCGATAGGCATTATAGGCACGAATACAGCAACGGTTACTAACGAAAATGGAGAATTTGTACTTAAAGTAGAAAAATTTCCAATAAAGCTAAGATTTAGCCATGTAAGCTACCTCATTCTCGAAACCCCTATTAGTGAAGCGCAAAATGCATTAACCATTAGGCTTAGCGCAGCTGCTATTAACCTGAACGAAGTAGTTATTCGTGCCGATGAGGGTAAAAAGCTATTAAAATCGGCATTAGAAAAGGCAAAGCAATATTTAAATACTCCTTTTTATGCCAATGCCTTTTACCGACAATTAACATCTACGAATGATAGTCCGACCGAAATTCATGAGCTCTTTTACGATTTAAAATGGGATGTGAAATATGTACAAGGTTGGATAGCCAAGCAAAGTAGGTTTGCAGAGATAAACGATCCCTCAAAGTTTTCGTTAAACAATCAATCTTTTCTAACTTTTGCTTATGCAGGTTATGTTTTTCCTGATAAGAAAAGAAGATATGTAAGCATTAGCTATTTAGACGATTATGAAATAGAGGTAGACCGATATATTGAACAAAAAGACCAAGATATTGCGGTGGTGACCTGTAAGCTTAAAAAAACGCGTAAAAATCTATTTTATGTAAATTCTACCTATTACATTGGGGTAAAAGATTTAAAAATCTATCGCTTAGAGAATAAGATCTATAATTTACCGATCGAACTTTCGCCTAATTTAATTCAGAAGTTTCCTCCAATTGTAGAAACGATCGCAACCTTTAACGGCATTAACCGTTCCATTTCTGTATTAGAAAGCATGTCTACTAAAGTGTATTTAAGCTTAAGAAGTAACAACCGTGTGATAAATTCGGTAATAAGTTCGTTATTAACCGTATTTAAAATTGATGATATGCTAAAAAATCAGCAATTTAAGGGTCTAGATAGTGATACAAAAGATAAAAAGGTAATTCAATCGATAAAGTACGATGCTAATTTCTGGAAAAACAATCCGATTGTTAAGCAAACTACTTTAGAAGATGCCTTTATTAAAATGATGGAAAGCAAACAAGCGTTTGGCACCATGACTAATCCGTAAGCAATGCATAACCCAATACAATTATTAGAAATTATAGAGAAAGCGATTCCAAAAATAAATTACCCTAAGCATCCTGCTAATTTATACGAGCCGATACGCTACATTATGAATTTAGGAGGTAAGCGGATTAGGCCCGTTATGGTTTTAATGGCCTCTGAATTGTTTAATGATGAGGTAAGCATTGCATTAGATGCTGCCTTGGCGATTGAAACATTTCATAACTTTACCTTAGTTCATGATGATATCATGGATAACGCACCCTTGCGTAGAGGCGCCCAAACCGTGCATGAAAAGTGGGGAAATAACAACGCTATTTTAAGTGGAGATGTGATGATGGTTGAGTCGAATAAACATCTTTCTAAAGTAGACATTAAGGTATTAAAACCTGTGTTAGATACGTTTAATGCTACTGCACAGGGTGTTTGTGAAGGGCAGCAGTTGGACATGGAATTTGAGCAGCGTAACAATGTAAGTATTGCCGAGTATTTAGAAATGATCAGGCTAAAAACGGCCGTTTTACTAGGAGGAGCAATGAAATTAGGCGCCATAGTTGGCGGTGCAAGTGAGCAAAATGCCGATTTATTATACCATTTTGGCGAGAATTTGGGTATTGCCTTTCAGCTTCAAGACGACATTTTAGATGTTTATGGCAATCCTGAAAAATTTGGAAAGCAGGTTGGCGGAGATATTATTGCGAACAAAAAAACCTTCTTGCATTTAAAAGCATTGAGTTTAGCTCAACTTGAAGAAAGCAATGTATTAGTAGCTGAGAACGATAGCCCCGAAATTAAGGTAGAACACGTCACCCGTTTATACAACAAATATCAAATTAAAGAATTGGCAACGGCCGAAATGGAAAAGCATTTAGCTTTGGCAAATGAGGCGTTGAATAATTTAGCAGTTGAAGATTATAAAAAAGAGAACTTTAGGGCCCTGGTTCAGCAAATTTTAGAAAGAGAGCATTAAGCAGCAGTAGAGTTCTCTACTGCTGCCTTGTTGGAGATGACGATTTTTTTTCTACCCCAAATTCGTCCTATCGAGTGAGCGACCTTAAGAGCGACGAGATAGCTATAAGAAAATTATCCCCTAGTTCTCTCCTGCTGCCTCGTTCGAGATGACGATTTTTTTTACTTTTCAATTCGTCCTATCGAGTGAGCGACCTTGAGAGCGACGAGATATCTATAGGAAAATTACCTCCTAGTTCTCTCCTCGTACCTCGTTCAAGATGACGATTTTTTTTCCACCCCAAATTCGTCCTATCGAGTGAGCGACTTTAAGAGCGACGAGATATCTATAAGAAAGTTATCTCATAGATATCTCCTCGTACCTCGTTCGAGATGACGGTTTTTTCTACCCCGGATTCGTCCTATCGAGTGAGCGACCTTGAGCGACGAGATATCTATAAGAAAGTTACCTCCTAGTTCTCTCCTCGTACCTCGTTCGAGAAGACGGTTTTTTTCTACCCCAGATTCGCCCTATCGAGTGAGCAACCTTAACAGCGACGAGATATCTATAAGAAAGTTATCCCCTAGTTCTCTCCTCGTACCTCGTTCGAGATGACGGTTTTTTCTACCCCAAATTCGTCCTATCGAGTGAGCGACCTTAAGAGCGACGAGATATCTATAAAAAAATTATCCCCTAGTTCTCTCCTGCTGCCTCGTTCGAGATAACGATTTTTTTCCACCCCAAATTCTTCCTATCGAGTGAGCGACCTTAAGAGCGACGAGATAGCTATAAGAAAATTATCTCATAGTTCTCTCCTCGTACCTCGTTCGAGATGACGATTTTTTTTACTTTTCAATTCGTCCTGTCGAGTGAGCGACCTTAAGAGCGACGAGATATCTATAAAAAAGTTACCTCCTAGTTCTCTCCTCGTACCTCGTTCGAGAAGACGGTTTTTTTCTACCCCAAATTCGTCCTATCGAGTGAGCGACCTTAAGAGCGACGAGATATCTATAAGAAAGTTATCTCATAGATATCTCCTCGTACCTCGTTCGAGAAGACGGTTTTTTTCTACCCCAAATTCGTCCTATCGAGTGAGCGACCTTAGGAGCGACGAGATAGCTATAAGAAAATTATCTCATAGTTCTCTCCTGCTGCCTTGTTGGAGATGACGATTTTTTCTACCCCGGATTCGTCCTATCGAGTGAGCGACCTTAAGAGCGACGAGATATCTATAAGAAAGTTACCTCCTAGTTCTCTCCTCGTACCTCGTTCAAGATGACGATTTTTTTTCCACCCCGGATTCGTCCTATCGAGTGAGCGACCTTGAGCGACGAGATATCTATAAAAAAATTATCCCCTAGTTCTCTCCTGCTGCCTCGTTCGAGATGACGGTTTTTTTCTACCCTGGATTCGTCCTATCGAGTGAGCGACCTTAACATCGACGAGGTATCTATAAGAAAATTATCTTCTAGTTCTCTCTTCATACCTCGTTCGAGATGACGATTTTTTCTACCCCGGATTCGTCCTATCGAGTGAGCGACCTTAAGAGCGACGAGATATCTATAGGAAAGTTACCTCCTAGTTCTCTCCTGCTGCCTCGTTCGAGATGACGATTTTTTCTACCCCGGATCGTCCTATCGAGTGAGCGACCTTAGGAGCGACGAGATAGCTATAAGAAAATTATCTCATAGTTCTCTCCTGCTGCCTTGTTGGAGATGACGGTTTTTTTCTACCCCGGATTCGTCCTATCGAGTGAGCGACCTTGAGAGCGACGAGGTATCTATAGGAAAGTTATCCTCTAGTTCTCTCCTGCTGCCTTGTTGGAGATGACGATTTAATTAAACTGTCTCAAATTCCCACATTCACGAATTTGCAAATCCTCAAATTAAAAAAAAGTCAAAAAAAAATCCCGATTTCTCAATCGGGATTTTTTATGCTTTGACTATTTCTTACTCAGCAGCATCATCTTTAGCTGCTTTTTTAGCAGGTGCTTTTGCTTTAGGAGCTGCTGCTTTTTTAGCAGGTGCTTCTTCAGTAGTTTCTGCTGCTGCTACTGGAGCTTCAACAGTTTTCTCCGCTACAGCTTTCTTCGGGGCGGCTGCTTTAGCTACCGGTGCTGCATCTTCTACCACAAGAGGTAAAACAGATACATAAGATTTATTGTCTTGTTTCTTTTTGAACGTCACGATACCTGGTACCAGTGCAAATAAAGTATGATCTTTACCAATACCTACACCTTTATCTGGGTGATGTTTTGTACCACGTTGACGAACGATAATGTTTCCAGCGATAGCTTCTTGACCACCAAAGATCTTGATACCTAGACGCTTGCTATGCGATTCACGTCCGTTTCTAGAACTACCGGCTCCTTTTTTATGTGCCATTTTATTATAATTTGTTAATTAGCAATGTGCTAATTAGTGAATTGACGAATTAATTAACTACAGAGTGATACTCTCAATCTGGATTTTGGTGAAATACTGGCGGTGACCATTTTTCTTTTTATATCCTTTTCTACGTTTCTTTTTGAAAACGATTACTTTATCACCTTTTAAATGAGACACGATTTTAGCTGTAACCGATGCACCTTTTACTGCAGGAACCCCTACTGTAATTTTTCCACCATTATCAACCAACAATACATTGTCAAATTCAATACTAGCGCCTTCATCTCCTTGTAAACGGTGTACAAAAAGATGCTGGTCTTTTGCAACTTTGAATTGCTGCCCTGCTATATTTACTATTGCGTACATTGTTAAATAATTATTTTTTTAATTGTATATTTTTATCGAGGTGCAAATATAGAACAAATACTATTCAAACACAAATAGATAAGGAAAAATTAATAAGATTTTTAGGATTATAAGAATTTAGGACAAAAAGAATTTTGTTTATTACGAAAATTTCGTAGATTTACGAAAATAAAATAATTATAGAATTACCTGAAAAGAAATAATTACACATTTATAAATTCCAGAAAAATGAAAACTTCACTCAAACTTCTGTTCTTAATGTTAACAACCAAAACTGCTTTCGCTCAAGATCCAGATAAGGTACTCGCCAGAGTTCGCTACACCTACACCATCAAAACAGATACGCTTAAAAACGGAAAAGAAAGAACTGAAAATATGATTCTTTTTGTTGGAAAAAATGCTTCTTTATTTACCAGCATGAATAAAATTTCATATGAACGCTCAGAAGATCAAAAAAATCTCGCTAGATCCATTTCGCGAGCAGGGATGGGAAGTGGTGTTCCCACTGCAGTAAAGATTGATCGATCGGCAGGAGAATGGCTTACGAAAACCAATTACTTATTTTTTAATAAGGAGAAAAAAATGATCACAAAAGAAGAGATCATTGGCACTAGCTATTTAATTGAGGAAGCAATTCCAGAAATTAACTGGAAAATCACAAAAGATACAGCTACATTTTCTGGCTTAGCTTGTCAAAAAGCAACAGCTACTTATGAAGATAAAAATTGGACGGCTTGGTTCGCGCCCAGCTTACCCTTTCAGTCTGGTCCATGGAAGCTTCAAGGCTTACCAGGTTTAATAGTGGATGCTTTTGATGAAAATAAAGCCGTTCAGTTTGAATTTTCTGGTTTTGAAAAAGCAAGTGAAGGCGATTTTGTAAGGGCCAACGATATCAGAAAAAGACCAAATGCAGTTGCAGGCGATATCAATACAGTAGATGTAGGAATGGGGCTTGATGTTGCAGGTGCCTATTTTGATAATACTATTCTATTATCTACTTATCGAACAGCTAAAACCACAAGGAAAGAATACGATAGACTTAAAGCCGCTTACCAAAAAGACCCAAGAGGCTTTAGTAAAGCGCAATACGGATTTTAATAAACATACGATCATGAAAAACACATTTATAGTATTTCTTTTCCTACTTTCTACTAACACCTTTGCTCAAAAACCCGACCCTGTGATAGCTAGGGTGCACTATACGTATATCAGCAAAAGTGATACGCTTAAAAATGGAAAAGCACGCGCAGAAAATATGATCCTATTTATCGGTAAAAACACATCATTATACGCTAGCTATGATAAAATAAAACACGAAATTTCAGAAGAGCAAAAATTTTGGGCCATGATTGCAAGCGGCGGTGGGAAAGGAAAAGGTGTTTTTATCATAGACGATACCAATAGCAAATGGATGACCACCACCGCTAACCTTTTTTACGTGAAAGAAAATAAATTCTTTATAAGGGAGATTATTGCCTACAATGCCTACCTTGTAGAGGAAACAGCCCCTAAAATCGATTGGAAAATTAGTAAAGACACCGCAAGCTTTTCGGGGTTAGCCTGTTTAAAGGCAACAGCCAATTTCGAAGGTAAAAACTGGATTGCCTGGTTTGCTCCAAGCGTACCTTTTCCGGGCGGACCGTGGAAGTTAAATAGTTTACCAGGACTAATTATCGAAGCATGCGATGAACAAAAAGAAATCCAATTTCAGTTTGGCGGATTGGAAAATGCTAAATTAGGAGATCATGTACGCGACAGAGATATAACAAAAGGCCCTAATGCAAGCCCAAATAGCTACAACGCAATCGATCAGGCGATTGGTCGTGATGTAGGAAATGCGTATTTCGAAAACATCATTAGATTACCCATTGGCGCAATTAAAGTAACCAAAAAAGAGCTTGAAAAATTTAAAGATGCACTTAAAAAAGACCCTAAGGGTTTTAATAAGGCGCAATCAGGCAATTAAGATGAGTAGAATCCACAAATTGCTTCTTAAAACAGAAATTATGTGTGTAAATGATGATATGTAAATTTTGTAAATTGATGTAAAAAAACACGAGTTCATGATTGGCTTAGTAGGTTAACTTATATTTACCCAACTACAATTTAATTCAATTATGAATTTTTTTATCAGCTCTTTTCTTTTCTTAATCATTAAATCATTTTGTTTTGCTCAAATTCCTGATAAAGTTTTAGCAAGGGTACATTATACCTACATTAATAAAACAGATACCTTCAAAAATGGTAAAATTCATCCTCAAAATATGTTGTTATTTATTGGCAAAAATGCGTCTTTATATACGAGTTGCGATCGATTAAATCATCAGTTAGCAGTTGATCAAAAAATAAGAGCGAAAATGATGAGCCAAAATCTATTAAAATTGACGAGAGCGAATTAAAATTGATGGAGGCTACAAACCTGCCAGAAAGCAATCTCCACTTTTGAAGGAAAAAACAGATAAAAATTATTTCTTTATATCGGCAATTAGTTAAATAGTGTTAAAAGATTTTTCAAGTTACGAACAATTCGTAGATTTACGATAAATTAATTGTTTATTAACCAAACCAACACAACATGAAAACACTTTTTACATTCCTCATCGCTATCGCGATAACCTCATCTGCCCTCGCACAAAATCCTGATAAGGCTTTAGCTAGAGTTAGGTACTCATTTAGTCACATTCAAGATACCACGCAAAAAGATAAGCCCTATACCGAAAATATGCTTTTGGTAATCGGGAAAAACGCATCCGTTTATACGAGCTACGACAAAATTAACCGTAATCTAGAAATGGAGAAGCAAATTCAAGAACAAATGAAAAACCAAGCTGGAAGTGGGCAGATGACCATTAAAATCGGAAGTGAAGGCGTTATTCCTAAAGCAATTAATCCATTAGATTATTTCTTTTATGCAAATGAAAATAAGTTTTTCACCAAAGAGCGTATTTTTAACAACTACCTAGTCGAGGAAGATGCTCCTAAAATAAATTGGAAAATCACTAAAGATACCGCTAGTTTTTCAGGGGTAAAATGCCAAAAAGCTATTGCTAATTTCAAAGGCAGAACGTGGACAGCATGGTTTGCACCAGACCTGCCATTTCAAAGCGGTCCGTGGAAATTAAATGGCCTCCCTGGACTTATCATCGAAGCGATAGACGAAACCAAAACGGTACGCTTCCAATTTGCAGGAATCGAAAACATTAACCCTGAAGAAGCAAAATCGGTAGCGCAAGACGGACCAAAAATTGTAGTTCCTGGTGGCACGTTGGCAACAAGCGTTATGGGCATGGATGGCAATGCCTATCTAGGTGCAGAAATTAAACTTCCTACAGATGCGATTAGAACAAATAGAAAAGAGCTAGATAAGCTTAAAGAAGCGAGAGATAAAGATCCTCAAGGGTTTATGAATGCACAAATGGCAGCTCAAGGTGTACAAGTAGGAAATGTGCAACGATCGGTTAGAGTTGGAACAGGCCCTGCAATCAAAAAAATTGTCATCAACAACCCAATCGAGTTACCAGAGAAGAGCAAGTAGGCCATCACCAAACAAACACACAAATGAAAACGCTATATATACTAACAGTACTATTCCTTTTCCTTGGGATAACATCCGTCTTTGCGCAAAATAAGCTGAAAGGAAAAGTAAAGGATACCAAGGGAGCGCCTATTGCGTCTGCCAATATTAACTTAAAAGACAAAGAAGGAAATATTTTAAGCTTTACCCGTACCAACGATAAAGGTGAATATACGCTTTCTTTAACAGACGAGGTTAAAAATTTATCGTTAGAAGCTACAACAATTGGATTTGCCAAAAAAACCATCACCATTACCGAACTAAATAAAAGCTACGACCTGGTTTTAGAAGACGACCAAATTAACTTAAAAACCGTTGTAGTGAAGAATCGACCTTCTCTAACTGCCAATGGCGATACTTTAAATTACAAAACATCCGATTTTGCCGACAAACAAGATCGAAGTATCGGCGATGTATTGAAAAAAATGCCAGGAATTGAAGTCGGAGAAGATGGGAAAATAAGTTATAATGGCAAGGGAATTTCGGCTTTATATCAGGATGGAGATAATCTATTAGACGATAAATACAGTATTGGAACCAAAAGCATTCCGCATGATGCAGTAGATAAGGTGCAAGTAATAGAAAAAGACCAACCCATTAAAATGCTTCGAAAAAACAACATGAGCGACGATGTTGCTTTAAACTTAGTTTTTAAAGATGAGGCCAGGTTAAAGGTAATGGGCGATATCAAAGCAGGAATTGGCACCCCCGATCGATTCGACGGTAATGCCAATGCCATGATGTTTAAAAAGAAAGTAAAATTCATTAATAACATTAAAGGAAATAACATTGGGATAGATCCAGGAATGGAACTAACCTCATTTAATATGATGCAGTCGGACAATAGTAGGCCAAGTGGATTCTTATCAGCCGGAGCAGCAGGTGTACCTACTTTACCTCAGCGAAGAACCCTATTTAACAAAGCTGGACAGGCAAATCTAAATAATTTATACAATTTCAATAAAGACGTTCAAGCAAAAGTAAATTTTGCCTATTTATACGACCAACGTAACCAAATGTATAGTAAATTCTCAGAAACATACTTATCGGGGCAAACGATTACCTATAACGAACTTCAAGAAAATGCAATTAATCCACAAAAATTGCAAGGTAAGCTTAACTTGATTTCAAATGCAGAGACACATTATTTTAACAACACCTTTACGGTTAACTTTAACCCTATTAGAACCAGTTCTAACGTAATAACAAATGGAATTGCCGCTAACCAGTGGTTAAAACAAGACCCTTTCGATATATCTAATGAGATGAGTTATCGAAAAAAACTAAAATCCGACAATACATTTAACTTCTACTCCATTTTCACTAGAACTACAGCTCCAGAACTACTGAATATCAATCCCGGTTTAAACGAAGCCATTTTAAACAATGGAAAGCCATTTGCGGGTTTAAATCAATATGTAAAACTTCCAACTTGGTATACCAATAATTATACTTCATTTGGAGTAATAAAAGGCAATTTTGTTCAAACCTATAGAATTGGCTTTAATATCCAACACCAAAACCTCAATTCGGAATTATATCGTATACAAAACGATCAAACTACTGAGTTGATTTCGCAGAACATGACTAATGATCTAGATTGGCTTAGAACTAAGGTGTATACAGATGCAACTTATGAATACAATTCTGGAAAATTTAAAAGCAGCTTAGGATTACCTGTGAGTTATAATTTAATTAGATACGAAGATCAATCGAAAACTTTAAATCAAACCCTAAACAAAGTTTTTATTAACCCTTCGTTAAATCTTAAATATCAAACAGGTCCAGAAAATTATATTTCGGCAAGTTATAATTACAATAACGAAATAGGTGGCCTCGACGATGTATATCAAGGCACAATTTTAAAGAACTACCGCTCACTTTTTTCTAATAACGCCCCAATTTCGGAGCGTAAAACGCAAGGCCTTGGAGGAGCATTTAATTTTCGTAAAGCCATGCAAATGTTCTTTTTTAATGCAGGTATAAATTATTCAAAAACTACTCTTAATACTATTTCTTCGTTTACATTGAGCAATAACATACAACAACGTATTGTTTTACCTTACGAAAATGACGTGAAAAGCTTAAGTGTAACCGCGAATGCCAGCAAGTATCTTTTTAGCTTAAGAAGCACCATTAATGCTGGGGTAAGCTTTACTAAAAGTACATTTGAGCAGTTACAAAATAATCAATTATTACCTTTTACTGCCCAAATAAAGAGCTTTAAGGGAGGGATAGATTCGAAAATAACGAATTACTTAAACTGGTCGTATACCGGAACGCTTTCGGCAAGCACCAACACAACCACTAATGGAATTAAAAACAACAACCAACAGTTAAGACAACAATCGTCTATTACTGCTACCGCATTTAAAAGTGTATTTTTTACGCTAGCTGCAGAACATATTTTTACGCATCAAACTACGCAGCCCGATTTAAAATACTTGTTTGCCGATTTTAATGCAAGATATAGATTTGTTAAGCTTAAAACAGATTTGGAATTTGGTGTAACCAATTTAGCGAATATCAAGAAATTTGAAGCCAATTATCTTTCTGCAAACTCTTTTTCATCCGGAACTTATACCATTCCTGGAAGAGTAGCCATGATGAAAGCGACGTTTAATTTTTAGTTGCAACCCACAACAAAACCCCTTAAGCCGTAAAAAGTTTAAGGGGTTTTTTCAACGATTAAAGTCCCAGGAATTCGATTAGTTGCTTTTACGACAACCGATTTTATATCCTCAGCTTTGATCTTTTGAAGGTCTTCATGACGAATTGGCTTTCCATTAACGATATAAATAGGACTACCAATCAATGTTCTAGTGCTATCTTTAACATTATCCATTTTAGAACGATAACCTACTACAACAATTTCGTTTAATTTTGTTTCATCTTGATTTGGCAAAGGATTTCCAGTTTTTCTTAAAGTAATGCTAATATTTTCTACTTTGGGAGCTCCTGTTCTTCTTTTAGAAATAGAGTCTGGAGTATAAGAAATTGCTTCAGAACCTAACTTCACTCCTCTCATTACACCTTTAAACGAAGATATAATTTGATCATTCCTCCTAAATCTTTCCAACTCAAGCAAATCTGTGGTTGCGCGAGGTGTATCCGCTAACGCTGAACTCAAATTAACGATGTAGCGAATATTCATTACCGTGTCTCTTTTTAACTTATACGATAGTTTTAGATTAGATTTTCGTTTAGTGATAGACTTTACCACGGGAGGCTCGATTTTAACATCGGCCGGCTCACTAAACAGACTTACATGATCTAATGCTTTGGTTAAGGGTAATAATTGCTTACTTACTTCCTTTTTATTTACGGTAAAAGCCAGTGTAGTAATTAATAAAACTGGTAGTATTAATGCATAAATAATTAATTTTTTTGGTGATGAACGTTTTGCATTCATCATTTTTATCCGTTTTTTTAAATCCGATATGTTAAAATTATTAACCAGGGCTACACTAGCTTGCAAATTACCTACTCCTAATAAACTATACTGATACGCCTTCTTATCCATACCTTTTTTTACAATTTTAGCATCGGTAATAAATTCGATGTTCTCTTTTATTGCACGTTTCATTAACCAAACACCTGGGTTAAACCAATAAAAAACAACACTAATTTCGGCTAAAATAATATCTAGGGTATGCCATTCTTTCACATGAATTTGTTCGTGTGCTAAAATGGTATCCAATTCACTCGCCGAGTGGATAGCTGGATTAACATACACCGTTTGCCAAAATGAAAATGGACTCACTTTACCATTTAAAATTCGAACATTAAGATTACGAATAGCACCTGGTGTAGAACGTTGATGTACACGATATAACGATGCAAATTGAGCAGTTAAACGAATAGCCATAACAGCTACACCTAAATAAAAGAGCACCATCACAATTTCCCAGTAGTTGATAATTGCATAATTATCAATCAATTTATTCACATCAATTGTGGGTACCAAAGCCACAACATTCGGATTTAGCTGCTCTTGTCGATTAAAAAATTCCGTTAAATTAATAAAGGGGTAAATGGTTGAAAAAATTATTCCAACAGCTAAAAAGGCTCGATTTACAGTATAAAAAGTTAATCGACGTAAAACAAGATAATAGGCTGCAGCAAAAAGCAACAACACCAAGTTTATTTTAAATAGCATTAAGATTACCTCTGGCATGGCGATTCTATTTTTCTGGATTCTCGATCAAATTGATAATTTCTTTTAGTTCTTCAGCACTTATCTTTTTGTCTTTTGCAAAAAAAGCAACTAATTCCTTATACGAACTCTGAAAATAACTGTTTACAAAACCAGTCATAAACCGTTTTTTATACTCTGTTTCCTTAACTTTTGCGCTATAACGATAGGCATTTGCAAATTTTTCGCTCTTTAAAAACCCTTTACGTTCTAAGTTCTTAATGGTTGATGCTAGGGTAGTGTATGGAGGTGCAGGATCTGGCATTACGTCCATAAAATCCTTTATAAATCCCTTTCCAACTTGCCAAACGGCAAGCATTGCTTCTTCTTCTTGTAGTGTTAACTTATCCATATTTACGATTGTATCGTAAATTTACGATACTTGCGTTATAAAAACAAATAAATTAACGCGCCATTTATTATCTATGATATCTTCCTTCTGCCTCATCGATAGCCTGTTGCACTAGGGTAATGATTTGCATAGCAGAATCTAATAAAAGTGGATTTTCATCAAAATCACTATATACAGTAATTTTTTTCGATTTCTCTTTATAGTTAAATTGAAGTTCGTAAAAAGATGCTTTTGAATTCGGCTTCTTCTCTCCTATTTTATTTGGTAAATTCCAAAATCCTAATTCATTAATTCGATTATGAAGAAAAATAATCTCATTTGAACGTAGCTTAACCTGTGTTCTAATTAACGAATCGCTATTATTAAGGTAAGTATAAATGCCGTTTGCAGATGAATAGGTATTTTGTAGGCTATCAACAGTGCCCCATTTTAAGGAAAAAGATTCGAAATTAGCCACTGGATAAGGCGCTCTTTTTAAACCGATCACATAATAACCAACCACCGAAGTGATTACAATTACCGCAAGGGTTGCGATTAAAGAAAAATTCTTTTTTAATTCTTTTGTCATCCGATGAATAGTTGCATCATGTTAACCTCATTCGATGAGCAATTTGAAATCGGTTATGCTCATCGGACAAGGGAATTATCAATTGGCTAATTTATTCTGTTTTTCTTCTGCATCAATAAGGGTTTGCTCTATTATTTTTTGCATTTGTACAGCCGCATCTTTCATTCGTGGATTTCCATCAAAATCAGACAAGTAGGTTACTACTTTAGATTTTTTTTGATAGTTAAATTCCATGTAATAACGCACCGCTTTTGAAGATTTTAAATCTTCCTCATTATTGGCTACAATGGATGGTAAATTCCAAAATCCCTGCTCATCGGCGTTGCTATCTAAAAACTTTTTATCCCTCTCGCTCAATTTTACGTGCTTTATTATTAACGAATCTTTATCATCAAGATATTTATACTCGCCTGTTACCGAATTGTACGAATTTTCTAGGGTATTTCCTACTCCCCATTTGTAGGTGATGGAAACAAACTCTTTCGCCTTAAAGGGTGCGTTTCGTATAATGGGTGCGTAATAAATAATACTATAAATTAATAATGGAACCACTACCGTGAAAAAAATAAATAACTTCTTTCCTCTATCCGTCATATCAATATAATTTTAAATTAATCTAACGGTCCAGTTAGTTCGCCTTCCCATTTACTTACTACTGCTGTGGCAATGCTATTCCCGATTACGTTAGTTGCCGATCTTCCCATATCTAAAAGTGGATCGATGCCGATTAATAAGGCTAAACCCGCCTCTGGAATATTAAAGGTAGCAATTGTACCTGCTATTACCACCAAAGATGCTCTGGGAACGCCCGCGATGCCCTTGCTAGTTAACATCAAAATCAGTAACATGGTAATTTGCTGTTCAAAAGAAAGATGAATGCCATAGCATTGTGCTATGAATAGTGAAGCAAAGGTCATATACAGCATCGAGCCATCTAAGTTAAATGAATATCCTAAAGGCAGTACAAAACTCACAATCTTATCTTTACAACCGAAACGTTCTAACTGCAACATGGTACGTGGATATGCGGCTTCACTACTTGCTGTACTAAAAGCAAGCATTATTGGTTCTTTCATTCTGTTCATTAAGTTAAAGACTCTTTTTTTCAAAATGGTATAGCCAATCATAATCAACAAAATCCACAGAATAAGCATACTCGAATAAAACTCTCCTATAAACAAGGCATAGGTAGACATTACGCTTATTCCTTGTTTGGCAACAATGGCGGCCATTGCGCCAAATACTGCGAAAGGAGCAAAATTCATCACATATCCTGTAACTTTTAAAATAATATGCGCTACCGAATCAAAAAATTCGATTACTACTTTACCTTTTTCACCAATAGCTGCTGTTGCTACGCCAAAAAATAAGGAGAACACTACAATTTGCAAGATTTCGTTTGTAGCCATGGCTTCTGCAAAGCTTTTTGGCACAATATGAGCGATAAAATCTTTTACAGAAAGTGCAGTCGCTTTAATTCCTGTGTCTGTATGGCTGCTTGGTAAGGGCAAATTCATGGCTTCGCCCGGTTTAAATAAATTTACCATTAGCATCCCTAATAAGAGCGACATTAATGAGGCGCTAATGAACCACAACATGGTTTTCCCACCAATGCGACCTACTGCTTTGATGTCACCCACTTTAGCAACACCTACCACTAGTGTGGTAAATACCAAGGGGGCAACAATCATTTTGATTAACCGCAGAAAAATATCACTTAATAAGGTAAAAGGCTCTAAACCTTTTTCTCTTGTTTTCTCATTATCTTTACGAATGGCTACTTGAGCAGCTTTTTCGTTCTTTAGTGCTGCATATGCGGCTACAGTGGTGTCGCCCAAATTACTCATCTGGAGTTCAATCTTTTTTACTTGTACATCAGCCGAAGTAATGGATTCGTTATTTTTATTGAACGTATTGATATTTAGATAATACCCTACGCCAACACCAAGGATCAGTGCAATAAAAATAAAAAGTGTAAGTCTGTTCTTATTTGACATTTCTGCAGTTTAAGTTTTGATATAGATTGTAAAACTACAATAATTAAATTATTCTATAAACAATGTTGATAAAGCGTTAAAATTTTACATACTTTGCCGTAACAAAAGATAGAGATACGCATCTAAATTTTATCTAAATAGCGAAAATTGAACCAGAAAGACGTTTTATTTAAAGAAATATTTGATAAAAATTCTAAGAAGATTTTTCACTTATGCTATGGTTATACTGGCGATAAAGACTCGGCAAATGATCTTTTACAGGAAACTTTTTTAAAAGTTTGGCAAAATCTAGATAAGTTTAGAAATAAGTCGCTCATTTCTACTTGGATTTATCGCATTGCTGTTAATACCTGTTTAACCTATTTACGTTCCGAAAAAAGACAGGCAAAGGATGAGTTAACGGAGAATATCATAGAGAATAAGATCGAAGAATATTCTGAGAAAAATGAGCAAGTTGCACTCTTGTATACATCGATCTCTAAATTAGAAGAAAATGACCGTTTAATTATTACCATGGTATTGGATGAATTACCCTATAATGAAATTGCAGATATATCTGGAATTAGTGAGGGGAATTTAAGGGTTAAAATTCATCGTATTAAACAAAAATTAACCGAATTATACAATCAACATGCAAGAATTTGATCATATAGAAGCCCTTTGGGCTACGCATACGGTTGATGTAAAAATATCTTCCGACGAAATGCTTAAACAAGCAAAGAAGGAGGTGAATAACATACGCACCAAATCGCTATTAAACATTTTCGGCATGGCTCTTTCCTTTATAGCCGTGGCTTGTTTATGGTTGTTCAACTTCGAATCGTGGACAACACATGCCGGCATTACCATTATCGTGTTGGCGATTGCAGTATATACCATAATTTTATATAACAACTATCGCATCATCGCAAAGAGCGATTTTACAGTCAACCCCAATGAATTTATTAGCCAGCTAAAATTATATCAGCTCAATCGACATAGTCTTTACAACCGACTTTATTGGTTTTATGCCATTGCATTATCCTTAGGTATACTCCTATACTTCTTCGAATTATCGACCCATCTTAGCCTTTATACTCAAATTGCTTTTATTGGTTTAAGCTTTGGCTGGATGATTTTTTGTGCTACCTTGGTGCGTAAAGCAGTAATTAAAAAAGACAAAGAACGAATTGCTTTGTTAATCGAAAAATTTGAACGCATTAGTGGGCAATTTAAGGAGCATAAATAATTTATTGGCATGGCTTTCGTTGTAGTTAGCGATGATGAAAGTCTTATTCTTAATTGCAATCTTTTTTTCTGTTTTTACCACGCAGGAAAATACTGTTCTTCCAGAGCAAATTTCTTGGCGAAGGCATTTTTTGGCAGCGCCTGATGAACATTCTTCTTATTTTGCCTCCACTTCAACTCAATGGCATTACAGCTACAGTGCTACAATAAGGGGAAATGATTTACATATTGATTTCAAATTTTCTGCCGGGGTAGACCCCAATACTTCGTGGGTAAAGTTAAATCGACTTAGAGGTGCTGAAAGTAAACGAAAACTGCTTAATCATGAACAAGGCCATGTGAACATTAATTTCTTGCTATTGAAAGATGGAGAGCAAAAAGTAAGATTTCAGCACTATACTGTTAGAAATTATAAAAAAGCAATCCAAGAAAATGCAAACAAAGTGAGTGCATATTACAACGCTATGCAAACCCGTTACGACAAGGAGACCAAGCATGGATCGGATGATGCAAATCAGGCACGTTGGGATCAGCTTATTGATGAACAGTTGAGAAGGTTTATTAAATAGTTGGTACTACTAAGGCTTAACCTCCTTAGTCGAAAAACTATCTCCGCTCAGCTTATACTCGAGTGTTTTAACTAAAGTTGAGCTTTTCCCATTTTCTGTTAGTACTATAGGTACTGATCTAAACAACTCTCCATTTTTTACAAAAAAGGTGTCATTTCCCTGAAATCCTTTCTTAAGATTGCTATTTAATCCAGGAAAACTAATTTTATTGAAACTGTTATTGCTAAACTCGTACACATAAATGTCGTTCACATTTTTGCGTACTACATACTGAAGGTAAAGTTCTGGATTTCCATCGTTATCTAAATCCATATTCCAGGCATCAGTAAGTATACCTTTACGTTCTAAAGCGATAGATTTGTAATTATTTTTTAATGAATCAGACATCAGTAATAAATAGCCCCCCAACGTATCTACCCCTTTACCCCAGCTCAATATTTCGAAATGAAGACCGGGCTTAATTTCTATGTTCTTATAAAATGGAAAGGGATTTACCGATTTTTCTTTAACCACTTCTGGTTTGGCAACTGTTGTTGGCTCGTTGCTACTACAGGCTACAAAAACTAAAACAGGTAATGCAAATAATCCAACTTTAATCGCGTTTTTGATGTTCATCATTTTATTATTTTATCATTAATGTTTACCTGGTTTTTACCTCAACTGCTCCATTAGTATATACTGTTTCAACCACTACACTTCTTCTTCCACTCGGTGCGATCACAATCGTTTTGAGGATTTTCTTTTGTCCTTTCGGTACATTTATTTTTATGGGTAAAGTGTACTCCGTAGCATTTTCTGACGGACGGTAATTGTCTAATGTGTAGAAAATTTTAGCTCCTAGTATTGGCGCTTTAAGTTCGATGGTAAAATTCTCGCCTGATTGGGGTTTATCGGGCTGACCAATCGCAGTTGGAACCCAATAATTGGTTGCAGTTTTATCTAATCGAGCTAAATGTAAAGGGGCACGCTCTTCTGAAAAGTTCTTAAAATCTTTATTTGAAAGCTTGGTCCAAGCAATTTCTGATAAAGAAAGCAGTCTAGGTAATAGCATAAATTCTGCTTTTGCAGGAGTTTCGATATATTCTGTCCAAATGTTTGCCTGTACACCCAAAATATATTTTTGTTGATCAGCTGATAATTCTTTTGGGACCGGATCGTAAGCATAAACTTTAGCATAAGATGATAAACCACCAATGGTAAGCGGCTCGTCGGCCGAAGAAGATTGTTTATGATCAAAATAAAGTCCTGCAGAGCCTGGGGTCATAATCACATCATGACTTTGCTTCGCTGCTTCAATTCCACCTGCCTCACCTCTCCAGCTCATCACCGTTGCATTCGGCGCTAAACCACCTTCCAAAATCTCGTCCCAGCCAATAATCGATCTTCCTTTTTCATTAATGTATTTTTCCATCCTTTGGATGAAATAACTTTGCAGGCCATGCTCATCCTTTAGGTTATTATCTTTAATAAACTGTTGGCAAAACGCAGATTCCTTCCAGTATGTTTTCGGACATTCATCACCTCCTATATGGATGTATTTTGAGGGGAAAAGTGGAAGAACTTCGTCAATTACATCCTGTAAAAATTTGAAGGTGTTCTCTGTCGGAACAAAAACATCGTCGAATACTCCCCAGGTTTGTTGCACTTGCTTTCCCTTTCTACTGCCAGACCATGGTGTTTTTTCATTGATAAATGTATCACGTTCAGGAAAGCAACTTAACTCTGGATATGCAGCTATTGCGGCTGAAGCATGACCAGGCATTTCGATTTCTGGCACTACATTGATGTATTTTGAAGCTGCATAAGCTACTACTTGCTTAATCTCTTCTTGGGTGTAATACCCTTTATAGATTTCGTTATCTGTACCTCCAGTACCTGGATAATTACCTACAATAGTTCCATTTCTACTTCCCCCAACACTTGTTAATTTTGGGTATTTTTTAATTTCAATTCTCCAACCTTGATCATCCGTTAAATGCCAATGAAAAGTATTTAATTTATAGGTAGCCAAAAGATCGATGTACTTTTTCACAAAAGAAACTGGAAAAAAGTGCCTTGCTACATCGAGATGAGTTCCACGATATTTAAAACGAGGTTCGTCATTAATAACAACGGCAGGCAGTATAATTTTATCTTGTTTCTTTTCGGGCATCATTTGCATTAGTGATTGGGTTGCATAAAATAAACCAGCACCAGTGCCACTTAATTTAATTTGATTAGCCGAAATTTGGATGGTATAGCCTTCTTTTGCAAGTGATCCAGCATTTTTAGAGGTTAAAATAATTGCCTTTTGGCCTGTAGGTACCGATTTTGCCTCTCTTAATGCAAAACCACCTCTGCTTACAATAAAAGCATTTAAAAGATCTGCTGTTTTTGCATTTTCAGGTTCATTGCTAATAATTGCAACTGTTTTGTCTAGCACAAACCTTCCTTCTTTTTTAACAATGTTTAATGGGGCGGGAATAATACCCAAATTCACATCATTTTGGGCAAATATATTAACGGTACATGCTAAAGCAACAAAAAGTAATAACGATTTCTTCATTTTTTCTTGTAAGATTTGGTTAGCGTAAGATAGGGAAAAAAGGTTAAACACAAAAGCACTTTGGCTTTTTGCGTGGTGTTGACAAACCACAGAAAACGAAAATACACAGCGCACAATGAGCTAATTGTTTTAGGTTAACCGAAGGGTTCTTTTTAGATTAACCTCAAAGATGGCAAAGAGTGACGGCAATTTTACTTGGCGTTCTTTGCGAACTTTGCGGTAAAAATATGTATGCGTTTAATAAACGAAGTTCCGAAAAGCATGAACTTCGTATTCAGTGTAAAACTCGGCGAACGCTGCGATCTCTGTGGTTAGAAAACTAAAACAAAACTTTTACTTCATCTGTCTTAGCTGCCAAATAACGTTCGGCATCCAAAGCAGCCATACAACCCGAACCCGCAGCGGTAACAGCCTGACGGTAATAATGATCTTGAACATCGCCGCAAGCAAACACACCTTCGATATTTGTTTTTGAAGTACCTGGAATTGTTTTTAAATACCCCGTTTCATCCATTGTTAACCAACCTTTAAAAATATCGGTATTTGGTTTATGCCCAATGGCTACAAAAAATCCTTCCACTGCTAAAGTAGATTCTACGTTAGTTTTATTGTTTTTTATCTGTAAACCCGTTACATTTTTTCCATTACCTAGCACTTCAGTCGCTTCGCTATTGTAAATAACCTCGATATTCGGTGTATTTAGCACACGGTGAACCATTGCTTTACTTGCTCTAAATTCGTCTCTACGCACTAACATATATACTTTTTTACAAAGCTTGGCTAAATAGGTTGCTTCTTCAGCAGCGGTATCTCCAGCACCCACGATGGCTACATCTTGCCCTTTAAAAAAGAAACCATCACAAACTGCACAGGCCGAAACGCCAAATCCATTGTACTGTTGTTCGCTAGGTAAACCTAACCATTTTGCTGTGGCACCCGTAGCAATAATGACGGTATCGGCAGTAATGGTTTTAATCTCATCAACCACCACTTTATGCGGTAATGCAGAAAAATCAACTGAACTTACGTAGCCAAAACGGATCTGCGTGCCAAATCGCTCTGCTTGTTTTCTAAAGTCTTCCATCATCTCTGGACCCATAATGCCATTTGGATAGCCTGGAAAATTATCTACATCAGTAGTTTGGGTTAATTGCCCCCCCATTTCCATACCCGTATACATTACAGGTTTTAAATCGGCTCGAGCAGCATAAATGGCCGCTGTATAGCCAGCTGGACCAGACCCTATAATTAAGCACTCTACGTGTTCTATTTCTTGTTCGTTCGACATTATTTTATAATTAATATACAAATTTAAGCTTTAACTTGTAAAGGCCAAAGTGATAAACATAAAAGATGAGAATAGGGAGATAATTAGTGTTGAGCCTTGAGCAAACGCAAAAAATTACCGCCAAGGATCTTTTCAATATCCGCTTGTTGGTAACCCCTATCTACTAAGGCTTGAGTAATTTTTGGATAGTCTGCAACGCCATTTATTCCTGCTGGGAAAGATTCAGCACCATCAAAATCGGCCCCTAAGCCAACATGATCAGCTCCAATTAGCTTTATAATATAATCAATATGATCTACAATTACCGATACTGGAGTGCGAATAGCCTCCGATTCTGCCTTATGTAACGAAATTAAAGTATCAATTGCATCACTTCTCCCATACTTTTGGGTTAATTTTTTTAACTCCAAATCATATTTTGTTAAGAACACTTTTTGCCTTGTTTTATAAGCAGAATCTAAAAATCCATTATAAAAATTCAATGAAATTACCCCTCCATTTTTACCTATCGCCTTAATTTGATCGTCTTTCAAATTTCTTGGAACGGGGTTTAATGCATACACACAACTGTGTGATACCAATACTGGTTTAGTGGTAACTTTTATGGCATCATAAAATGTACGCTCTCCAACGTGGGATAAATCTACCAATACCCCAAGTTTATTTAACCGGGTCACAACCTTTTTTCCAAAATCGTTTAATCCTGCCCTTTCCGGCTTTACCTTACCAGATGTTTCTTCAGCAGCCGAACTTGCCCAAGGCGTACTATTATTCCACGTTAAGGTAAGATAGCTCATCCCTCTTTTAGCCAATTGATCTAGGTTATCGAGATTATTTTCGATCATGTGACCGCCCTCTACCCCTATCATTGCAGCTAATTTTTTTTCTTCAACAGCTTGCATCAATTCCGTATAATTTCGAACTAAGGTTATTTGCTTAGGATAACGTTTTATTAAGCTATATAACGAGTCGATCTCGCGGTTGGCTACTGCATATCCTCCGGTTTCATCGCACCAAATCGAAAAAACCTGCACATCAAGTCCCCCTTGTTTTGCTCTTGGTAAATCGAAATTGCCCGTTGCTTGAGGTTTGCCAATATCAATTCCAGATTTGATTTGGTTAAATAAGATATCACCGTGTGTATCTACTACAATTGCATTTTCGTGAATTAAAGTAGTTTTAATAGCTTTTTTCTTGTCTTTTTTTGATGTAGTTAATTGCTTAACTCCTTTTATATACGTTTCTTTCACCTTTCCTTTATCGTACAGCCATTCTCCATCTCTCTCACCTGCAAAATAGCTCCCCGAAATAATGGGTTTACCTTTTCTACTATATTGCCCAGTATAGCCATGTTTCACGTCATTCACATAGGTGGTTATGCTCATAATCTTTCCATCAGGATAGAACATAATCCATCTCCCACTTTTTTTTCCATCAATAAAAGAACCTTTTCCTGATATAAATCGCTCTTTATCTTTTACCACGAAATTGGTAAAATTAGTGTTATTAAAAGCCGAAATACTTGAATAGTAAACAAATGCGCCGTGCGGTACTGTTAATTTTTCATCTTTATACGTACCGGTAGTGAGAAGATTATTTCCTAAATCAAATATCTTCAAGGCATACAATTCTTCCCCACTCAGTTTCCCATATACACCATATGAATTTGCTTGGGTAGAATCGGAAACAACAGTTTGACCATTAAAATAAATAGGTTTATATTGCCCAAATGCAAGCAGACTCACACTTGACAAAACAATTAAAAAAAACAACTTCATAGCCTTAAAAATAAGGTTTAAGTTTGAATTATACCAACATTAAATGCTTTTTTAATGGGCGATTGATTAGCTGCCTCTATGCCCATAGCGATTACTTTACGTGTTTCTGTTGGATTTATTATCCCATCTACCCATAACCTGGATGCTGCGTAATAGGGGGTAGTTTGACTGTTGTATCGATTCGTAATCTCTTTTAATAGTTCGGCTTCTTTTTCGGGCGTAATGGTTTCGCCTTTTGCTTTTAACGAGGCCTCTTGAATTTGCAAAAGTACTTTTGCAGCCTGTGCACCACCCATTACCGCAATTTTAGCACTTGGCCATGCATAGATTAACCGTGGATCGTAGGCTTTGCCACACATGGCGTAGTTACCTGCCCCATAGGAATTGCCAATAATAATCGTAAATTTTGGCACTACAGAATTCGCCATGGCATTCACCATTTTAGCTCCATCTTTAATAATCCCACCCTGCTCAGAGCGACTACCCACCATAAAACCTGTTACATCTTGTAAAAACACCAACGGAATTTTCTTCTGATTACAATTCATGATAAATCTGCTCGCTTTATCCGCACTATCTGAATAAATAACACCGCCAAACTGCATCTCTCCTTTTTTAGATTTTACTACCTTGCGTTGGTTAGCAACTATCCCCACTGCCCATCCATCAATTCTGGCCAAACCACAAATAATGCTCTGGCCGTAAAGCGCTTTATACTCTTCAAGCTCGCTATTATCAACTAAGCGTTCGATAATATCCCGCATTTCATATTGCTTTTCTCTGTTATCGGGCAGAATACCGTATAACTCCTCTATATTTTTTTTTGGCAAGGCCGATTTAATCCGATCGAAACCAGCATTTTGAGGTGCCCCAAGCATGCCCATAATTTTTTTGATACTATCTAAACAGGCCTGGTCATTGGGATGTTTATAATCCGTAACGCCAGATATTTCGCAATGCGTAGTTGCTCCACCAAGTGTTTCGTTATCGATATCTTCGCCAATGGCCGATTTTACCAAATAAGAACCTGCTAAAAAAACAGAGCCCGTTCCTTCCACAATCATCGCTTCATCGCTCATGATCGGTAAATAGGCTCCACCTGCAACACAGGAGCCCATAATGGCCGAAATTTGTACAATGCCATCGGCAGACATATGTGCATTATTCCTGAACATACGTCCGAAATGCTCTTTGTCTGGAAAAATTTCGTCCTGCATCGGTAGATAAACGCCAGCACTATCTACCAAATAGATAACAGGCAATCTATTTTCCATGGCTATTTCTTGTGCCCGCAAATTTTTCTTTGCCGTCATCGGAAACCATGCGCCTGCTTTCACAGTTGCATCGTTTGCAACAATCATGCACTGCCGGCCACTTACATAACCAATGCCACACACCACACCGGCACTAGGGCAACCTCCTTGTTCGGCATACATATCTTCTGCAGCAAATGCCCCAACTTCTAACCATTCGCTATCTTTGTCGGTTAGATAGGCAATACGTTCTCTAGCTAAAAGCTTCCCTTTTTCCTTTTGCTTCGCTGCATTTTTCTCACCCCCACCTAAATATATTTTCTTCAATCTGGTTTTTAATTCGTAAACCAATTGTTTATTTACATCCTCGTTTTTGTTGAATTCTATATCCATGGCAGCAAGTTAAAGGTAAAATTGTTAAAACTAAAACCTAGAATGGTATTTAGTTTTAGGAGGAAGTTTGGAACAATGAAACCGAAAATCGGGTAAACTGCAATACAGCCGATAATTCCTAGCTTTAAACTTTATGTAGGCCCAAAACTCCAAGCTCTGTACTAAACAACAATCTAACTCAAAAAACGTTATTTCAGCATGCGATACTTAACCTTCTTCCTCATTTTTAGCTTAAAAATTTGCGTAGCACAAACCTTTAGCTTCCCTAAATTTGTAAAGCAAGGTAAAACACTCGAAGCTTTAACTCCTCAAAATTGGAAAATTATTGATACGGCTTATGGTGATTTAAATAATGATAAAATAGAAGATTTGGCCTTTGTGCTCGAATATTTTTTGCCCGTATCCGAGAATAGAGCATATGGTGATAATGAAACAGAATTAATTAAGGAGTTTCAAAAACCGAGGGTTTTAGCCATTTATTTTAAGAATAAGCAAAATGGGCCTTATGTTTTTGCTACGCAAAACAACAATTTTATTTTAAGAGCAAATGAAGGAGGTATAATGGGCGATCCGCTAAAAAACATCAACATTGCTAATCAAAATCTACAATTATCTTTTCAAGGAGGAAATAATTGGCGTTGGAAGCTAGATTATGAATTTAAATACCATAATAACGAGTGGGATTTAATACGTGCCAATAACCTTTACTACCATAGCGTATCGGGCGAAATGACAGAAAAAAAATATAATTTCTTGGACAGAAAAGTCTCTTTTATTTCAGGTAATATTTTTAAGAGAAATGCTGTCGACAACCAAACAGAAGAAATTCTTTATTTCAGCGGTTTAAGAACATTTGCGACGTTTAAGAAGCCATGGACCTGGGAGATTACGAAGGATAACTTTTTGTAGATTTACAGGTATTCTTCACCTTAAGAACAAATTTGATAAGGATCAAACAAAACAATAAGTTTTTTATACCTTTAAGTTTAACTTTCATATTGAAGAATTTATGCACTTTTCAAAAAAAGTTCTCTTATTTTCATTTTTAACTTTTGGTATATTTCAGCACCTCAATGCACAAACGAGCGACGATTTGTTTAGCGCTGCCAGAAAAAAAGCTTTCGACGAAAAAAACTATCCCAGCGCTATAGTTCTTGCTAAAACAGCCTTGGAAAAATCTCCTGATTATACCGAAATCCGGGTTTTCTTAGGCAGGTTATATACTTGGAGCAATAAAACTGATAGCGCAAGGGCAGAATTTGCTACAGTTATTGCAAAACAACCTACTTATGATGATGCTTTTGTGGCCTATGGAAATTTAGAATTCTGGGAAAATAACACAAAGAAAGCACTTGAAATTACAAATGAGGGTTTAAAGTATACTCCACAATCTGAATCACTTAAATTGCTAAAAGCAAAACTATTAACCGATTTGAAAGAATGGAAAAACGCTGAGCTCATTATTAATGATGTGGTAAAAAATAATCCAAAACAAACTGAAGCAAGAGCCTTGGCGACTAGGATTAGAGAGAATAGTGCCGCAAATAAATTTGGGATAAATTACGATTATATTTATTTTGATAAGCAATTTAAAGATCCATGGCATTTACTTAGCGCAGATTATGGCAGGCAAACTAATATTGGTCCAATTACCGGGCGACTTAACTACGCTAATCGCTTTAATGGAAACGGGATTCAATTCGAAGTAGATGCCTATCCGCGCTTGTCTAATACTTTTCAAGCTTATGTAAATATAGGTTATTCGCCAGATTTAGGGATTTTTCCAAGGTATCGCGCTGGCTTTTCTTTGTATGCCAATTTAAATTCAGGGTTTGAACTGGAAGGTGGTTTTAGGTTGTTACACTTTAGTGAAAACACTTGGCTTTACACGGCATCATTAGGAAAATATTATAAAAACTTTTGGTTTAACATTCGAACCTATATCAGCTCACCTACAAACGCCATTTCGCAGTCTTTTTCGCTAAATGCCAGATATTATTTTGGTGGAGCAGATGATTATTTTAGTTTTGGATTAAGTTCTGGTCTGTCTCCGGACGAACAGAGAAATAATGTCTTAGTACGTGCAACAACCTACAAATTAAAATCGAACGGCTTGTCGCTAGGTTATCGCAAATCCTTTAAGACTTTTAATATTCTGAGTATTAAAGCATCACTAGAAAATCAAGAATACCTTACCGATACAAAAGGAAATCAGCTTGGCTTAGGCATAGGGTATCTTAGAAGATTCTAATCTATATGATTATCAAAAAAATAAAAATTAGTATAGGGATAGTTATTTTTATACCTATAATTATGTGGATAATTTGGTTAGTTAGCCCACATCAAAAACTTGTAATTGCCATTATAGACAAAACTGTTCTTGATCGGAAAGGGCAAGAACACATTTCATTGAGTTGGATTTTAAACTATAATAAGTACACAAAAAATAATAAAGAATCTTACCAGATTGCTAGAGACTATTTTGGGTTCTTTCCGAAAGACGACCAAAAATTTCGCCTTCGAGGGTTAGAAAGGTTTTCTTCGCCACAACTTAATAATTTAAGTGAAGATGCAGATCTTGCTTACTTTACAGACACCTATGGCATTTATAAACAAGAGTGGTATCAACAAAAAACAACGCAAAGGAGTTCAGGAATATTGTATGGCGGACTGAGCAATCAAGATCTCGATTTTTTAAAATTAATGAAGAAAAAGAACAAATTGATAATTACTGAATTTAATACCATTGGTTCGCCCACACCTTCCGATATCAGAGGCCAATTCGAGACGTTATTTGGAATGAAATGGAGTGGGTGGACAGCTAGATATTTTAATAGTTTAGATACCGTTGTTAACAAAGAACTTCCGGTGTGGATGGTTAAAAATTATAAAACAATCAATCAAAACAGATGGCCATTCAAAAAAGCAGGAGTAGTATTTGTAAGTGATAAAGACCAGGTGGTTGTTCTTGAAGATTCTACTCATCTTAATGATGCAATGCCCTATATTATAAGCACTTCCGATGGTCAACAACAATTCGGCCTTCCAGAAAAAATAAAATATCCTTTTTGGTTCGATATTATTTTACCCGAAGGGCAAACAAATAAAGTAGTGGCTAAATTTAGTTTGAGCTTAAAGTCGCAAGGCATTGCTGAACTTAAACGTTATGGCATTCCCCCATCCTTTCCAGCTGTGCTTCATCAAAATGAAGCGCAACCCAAATTTTATTATTTTTCTGGTGATTTTTGCGACAACCCTATTTCGCTAACGAGTTCCTATTTTAAAGGAATAGGATTTTTTAAATTTCTATTTTATGATACAGAAGATCCAATGGAAAGAAAAAGCTTCTTTTGGAAATTTTACAAACCATTAATTACTAATATTTTAGAAAAAGAAAAAAATAATTAATGCAATTTATATTTCTTAACGATGCTATCTGGCAACAATTTTCCACCTTTCGCGATTTTATCATTTCTAGTTTTAAAGGTATTAAAACCATTTGTTAACTGATTTAATCGGTCTTTATCCTCAATTGGGGTTTCATCCATGTTAACATTTAGTTTAAATAATTGATTTTCATTAAGATGATATTCTCCCTGAACAAAATCGACCATAGCAGTTTTTGTTTGAATAAGTGGATACCTATGTATATTCCTAAAACTTCTGGATGTATCTAATCCATCGCCCAGCCAGCTTGAACCGGATGGCATTTTAATTTTTAAATTCTCTTTTAAGAATGCGAGTATGCTTGGTGTAATGTCGAAATGAGTGGATACCGATTCCATTTGTGCCGTCCGTTTTAACAATGGGGAGTAAATAATTAGAGGCACGTGAAAACGATCAATTTTACTTCGCAAAGGAATTTCTCCCATCCGGTGATCACCGGTGATGATAAAAATGGTGTTTGTATAATCCGATCTTTTTTGATAAGCCTTGAAGAAATTTCTAAGTGATTCATCAGCATACATAATGCTTGAATATTGGCGTTCAAAATTTCTATGTGCACTTTTTTTTGTTTCATCAAAACCAAGAAAATCCATTCTTTGTTCAAAAGCATGGATATATTTATCTTGGTTGTTAATTAAAAAAGGATCATGTGTGGCAACGGTTAAAATTACACTGATTTCAGGCTTTTGATTAGCAACTGGTAGCGTATTCGTTAAATAGTAAGAAAAAATCTGATCGTCGGCATAGCCCCAAGAAAATCCATTTCCTTTAGCAGGGAGTTTGTGATAATTAGATGGAATAGTATTTAGGTCTCTAATTTCGTCTACTAAATTCTTCTTTAAAAAAAAATTCATATTGTCAAATCTCGCATCACCACCATAGTAGAATGAGCTATGGTATCCGTTACTTTTTAACACACTATACAGCGAAAGGTGCGCTGGCATAGAGTCTCCCATTTCCAAAATCCCATTTTTTCCAAATGGCAATGATCCCAATATTGATGGTAAAGCACCAAAAGTTCGCCCCCCGTTACTCAAGAAGTTTTTCCAATACAAACTTTTTCCAGAAAGTGAATCTAAAAATGGAGTGAAATTACCCAAATAAGCTCCTTCATTCGTAAAGGCTCTGCCAAGGCCTTCAATTAATAAAATAACCACGTTGGGTGAAGATTTAATTGGCTTAAAAAATGGGGATAACACATCTGGAGTTTCGTTTGTATGATAAAAAGGGTAGGCATCCTCATTTGGGTAAACGAAAACGGTTGATGATCTTTCATCTCCCTCATACTGCTGTATATAGCTATCAGCATAAATATCGGTCTCGGAGGTTGAGGGCCAAAAATAATTTAGGGTTGAGGTTAGAAAATAATCAGCTTTATTAATCGCAAGATTACTATCATATTCATTCTTAAGGCTTAAAAAATGAACAGATGCAAAAACATTCGTTCCTACTGCAATTAATGCAAAAAGAGGTATCAAAAATGCAGCCATTAACCCAACCTTAATTCTTTTTGGAAAGAAAAATAAACCAATCCAAAATATTAACATCAGCAAAATCATACTTAAAATTGGAACAATACTTAAGCCGGAAGATGCACCTACTGTAGTTTTAATATCAGCAATGGAGTACCCGAATAAATCGGCGCCCAGCGGTAGCAATGAGGTATTAAAATAATTAACCAATAGAAATTGGATTATCGAAAAAAGAAAAAGAAGGATACTGGTTACCAATGTGGCTAACTTTGGCTTTACAAAATATAAGATTGTAAATAAAGGAAAAATAAATCCATAGATTTTTAGCCAGAATAAAATGTTATTCCAAAACGCAATGGCTAAAAATTTTAAAATCGACTCGGGAAAGGTTCTAGTAAAACCATTAAATAACAATTCAAATCCTGTAATCAGAAATAAAATAATTAACCAAGCCAACATTAATTGCAACAATAATTTTATCGCTTCAAAAATTTTCGGCTTAATTTTATCGGTATTTATCATAACAAAAGCTAATTTACTTTTTTAGGCGCATTAAATCCTTGTCGCGTCATTTCACCCCACGAATTTTTCTTTCTCAGCAAATCTATGTTACCCATTACGGCCGACCATACCACGAAAGGATGAAAGATAAAGGGCTCTAAAAATGCAGTAAGTATTAATCTAAGGATATCCTTTCGACGTTTATATTGATTATAGGTTAATATTTCCATAAGAATTGCAAATACAGAATATAAGAATCCAAAACTGAATACCACAGCTAATAAGCCAAAAAAGAATCGCCAATTGGTTAATCCAGCTACTGCGAATAAAACAAAAAAGAACATTCCTAAAAATTCAATAATAGGCGCTAAAAACTCGAAAAGAAACCAATACGGGTAGCTAACCAATCCCAAAAATCCGTATTTATGATTAAAAAACATCACTTTATGCATTTTCAACGTTTCAATAGTTCCTCTGGTCCACCTGTTTCGTTGTCTCCCTAATATTTTGAAGCTATCAGGTGCTTCAGTCCAGCATAACGGATCGGGAATAAAACCTACTTTATAAGGAAGGTTTAGTTCTTCCATGTACCTTCTCATTCGAACCACTAGCTCCATATCTTCCCCCACTGTATTATGGTCGTACCCCCCACTTTTAATTACAATCTCTTTATCAAACGCCCCAAATGCACCTGAAATTAACAACAAGCCATTTAATCGACTCCATGCCATTCTACCTAATAAAAATGCTCTGATGTACTCTAGGGTTTGTACACGAGCTAGAAATTTATTTGGCAAATTAACCGCAACAAGACGCCCACCTTCTACCGTGCAGTTATTTGCTATCCTAATTACTCCACCAGTTGCAATTACCCGTTGTTTGCTATTTTCTAAAAAAGGTTTCGCCAACTTAAGCAAAGCATCTTGCTCTAAAATACAATCTACATCTATACAAACTATATATTCTTTTTGTGCAATATTAACCCCAACATTTAATGCATCCGCTTTACCACCATTTTCTTTATCTACAACGATAAGTTTTCTATAAACCTTATTTCTACTTTTGTAAACACCCCGCACCGGTTTAGCCTTAATCTGTTCATTTACAAAATGTTCAGTTTTATAAAGATCATAAGCTTCAATTAATTTAGACAGCGAATCGTCTTTACTTCCATCGTTTATAATGATAACTTCGAGATTAGCATAATGTATAGAAAGTAACGAACGAACATTTTCAATCACATTTGCACCTTCATTATAAGCTGGAGCTAAAATACTCATTCCTGGAGCCTGACTAGCACTTGCCAGCTGTCTATAATCTGTAAAACTATTTTTATAAAGATGTTTTTTAATTTCACCAATAGAATAGATGCCAATAAAAATATAGCAACTTAATAGCAGTACAGAATACGCTAAAAGGCTATAGGTAAATATATCTACAACGATACTCTGCCAACTCATGCGCTCAATTCTCCTTCTATTTGTTTTAATATTAAGCTAAGTGGGGCAAATGCCGACTCTGGCAACAAGCGTACCTGGGCTATTCCATTTTCAGATAGATGGGCAATGGTTCTCACTATTGCTCTTTTTTGCTCTGGTTCTTCTCCTTCTAAAAAAGAAATCAAAACAGGGATGTCTTCTTCATTGCCAATTTGTTGAAGAGTTTTTACAATCGCTATCTGATTCTGTTCTACTTCACTACTGTACCTCTCTAATAACATCTTAGAGGTTTCGTCGATATATATTTTTTCGAGTGCAAAGATGGCTTGACGCCTTACATTTTTGGAAAAATGATCTAAACAAGCCTCTACTTGTTGATACAACTCGAATCGGTGGAAATTCTTTGCCAATTTTAGCGCAAATATAACTACACTTTCATTTTTAGATAAAAGCCACTTTTCTATTCCACTAAAATTATGGGCAGGCAAAAAACTCAATTCATTAAGCAGTTTTATTTGTTGCCAATCTGTGATTTGATAACTCACTACATCTAAAAAACGAAGTCCTTCAAAACCAGTGAGCTTAATCACTGAAATTTGAGCTTCCATTCTTATGAGTTCATTTTGATTGTTAGTATGCCTATAAATTTTACTTAAATGCTCCTTTAAATCCATGATCCCCAAGTCTTGGATGGCTTTTGCCTTTATATGCCATTTCTTACTTTGTAGATTTATCAAAGCATAATGGTCGAGCCCTAATTGTAAATATAACTTTTGCAAAAATGAACCTGCTACGCCCGACATATTCTTTTTTGCCAACAAGATTTCTTTAGTTAGAAGCCTTCTGAACCTAGCATTTTTTAATAACACCTCGGTTCGATGATTAATAGGAAATTTTACAAACTCTACATCAGCATTTTCACTAAAAATTGCATCTCTAACAAGAAGATCAGCTATGTTTTTCCATTTTTTATATTTACTACGTCGATTTTTTACAAGCTTAAGATAAATAAGCATATAAACAATTAGCAAGCAAGAAATACTGAAAAAACTTAATGCAATTAATTCAAAAAAAATCATTTCGTTCGAGACAATGAAAACCTTCTTACTCGAATAGAAAGTTCATTTGGACTAAAAGGTTTGGTTATAAAATCGTCTGCGCCCAATTGAAACGCTTCTAATACAACATCTTCCTGCCCCATACCCGACAAAATAATGATGGGAATATATCTTTCCCTTGCACGCAAAGCTCCAACAATCTCCATACCAGACGAATAAGGCATCATAATATCAGATATTACTAAATCGGGGTTTGAATCGTCAATTCTCTTTAGTGCATCTCTTCCATCTCGTGCAACAATTACTTCATGTCCATCTTTTTTTAGGCGCATCTCTAATGTTCTTAACATCAATTCATCATCTTCGGCAATTAAAACTTTCATAGATAAGCATTTAAAGATAAAAGCAAGCACATATAATAAGAGCAGTTATATATACAATTACAAGACTACTAAGATAAGAATTACAGTAGTTTTTTTTAACAAAAAAGACACTATTTTAATAAATTTTGTCGTAAATTAATTTCAAATTAAATGAAGATAAAGCCAAATATCGGTAGCTTTGTTAATTATTTGTATCTAAGCCATTTACCAAGAGCATATGTCAAATCCTACTTCATTACTCTCCAAAGACGAGCTAAATAGGTTAATTTCACTTTCCGAATTTGACCTAGATTATTCTGATTTATCACATAATTTTGAAGATCTAGTTCAACTAGCCGCAAAAGTTTCGGGAACTTCCATTTCGTTGGTGAATCTTATTGATTCTTATACGCAATGGAGCGTTAGCAAGTTTGGTCTTGATATTGAACAAATGTCTAGAGAAGATTCTGTTTGCCAATATACCATTCTCGAAAAAGACCAGCTCGAAGTAAAAGATCTTTCTGTCGATGAGCGTTTTAGTGACAAATTTTATGTTCAGCAACCCCTTAACCTTCGATACTATTTCGGTGTACCCTTAACCACAAAAGAAGGGCACAACATAGGGGCCTTGTGTGTGTTAGATAATGAGACGAAAACGATAAGCCCTGAAAAAGTTGAATTATTGAAGCTAATTGCTAATGAAATCGTAAATCGCCTAAATACTATAAAACTCTTACAAGATTTGAGGTATAAGCTAAAAGGCGCATCCGATGTCAACAAAAAAGTAGCCCACGATATAAGAGGCCCACTTGCAGGAATCATTGGTATTTCTGAAATTATAAACGAATTAGGTAATGAAAATAAAATTGAGGAAGTACTCGAATTGGTTAGACTTATTCACAAAAGCAGCAAATCGATTTTAGATTTGGCAGACGAGATTTTAACAAATGAAACCGACAGTACCAATACTACCCAAAAAGCTAATGATTTTAATTTAACGTTATTTAAGGAAAAATTAGAAAAATTATATTTTCCACAATCTCTAAACAAAAACATTGAATTTTCAGTAAGTATAAATCCTAAATATGAAAGCATTTCCATCTCTAAAAACAAACTGCTTCAGATTGTAGGAAACCTTATATCTAATGCCATCAAATTCACTCCACAAGGGGGTTTTGTGCATGTAAAAATGGATTTAGTCCTTATTGGCAGCATTAAAAATTTACAAATTTTAGTTAGTGATAGTGGAGTGGGGCTTACCGAGGAAGATATAGTGAATATATTATCAGGATCTAAATCATCATCGAATGGTACTACCGGAGAATTAGGTTTTGGCTTCGGTTTAACGATGGTTAAACATTTAATTGAAGGCCTCGATGGTACCTTGAAAATAAATTCAACGTTAGGAAAAGGCTCAAATTTTGAAATTCTATTGCCACAAATTAAATAATAGATGTTAATTTTAAAAAAAGGCATCTTTTACTTTCTTATCCCTTTACTATTGCTCTTTTCGTGTAAAAGGGAGCTGATTACTTTTCCTATGCCACAACCTAGTTTAGACTCTGCTCTTCTTTCTTTAAAAATATTCCCTGTAAATAATAGCATTACCTTTAGTGGTTATAAGTGGAATGTGACCAACTCTCCAAGTAAGCGGGCTGCACCAGGCAATAATTATTGGAGCGAAAATTCGATTTGGGTTGATGGAAAAGGATATCTTCATCTTAAATTAACCAAAGAAACCGGAACAAACAAATGGTTTTGTGCACAAATTAGCTCAGAAAAAAAATTCGGAAATGGTTTGTATGAATTTTGGGTAGAAGGAAGGCTTGATCAATTAGATAAAAATGTAGTATTTGGAATGTTCAATTATTCGGGAATTGATTATTATGATGAAATGGATATTGAATTTTCGAGATGGGGCGAGATTAACAACCAAAATCTCCATTATAATGTTTATCCCGAAGAAAATACGAATTCAGCAAGATGGGGTTCCTCCACTGAGTTTTTATTAACTGAACCTTATTCTATTCACCGCATAACACGAGCTAACTCATCGGTTAAATTTGAGAGCTACTCTGATTTTCTAGGCAGGAAAATTCATAGCCAACTCTATTCGGCATCAACCATCAGCAAAAAAGAAATGCCAATCTATATTAATTTATGGGCATTCAAAAACGTAGCTCCCTCTGATCAAAAACAGGTTGAGATCATCATTCAAAAATTTGTATTTACAGAATAGGGAATCTTAAGTCAAATTCCTATCCCTAAACCAAACTTCATCAGGCACGGCGGTAAAATTTTGCATTTTATGTACCAAAGCCTGCGCATCGGTCTCATTGAATACTAAATCCCGATTGGTTTGCTTTAAAAAGCGATGTTGCACCATTACATCGAGCTGCAAAAACAAAGGATCATAAAAACCATTCACATTTAGCACCCCAATTGGTTTCGCATGTAAGCCCAACTGTAACCAGGTTAACACTTCAAAAAATTCTTCTAACGTTCCAAATCCGCCTGGAAGAATAATAAATCCATCTGCTAAATCAGCCATTTTTTGCTTCCGCTGATGCATATTCTCGGTAATGATCATTTCGGTTAAGCCTGTGTGTCCCACCTCCTTATCCATCAGAAATTGTGGAATTACACCAATTACCTCACCATTTTTTTTCAATATATCATCGGCAATCACACCCATTACGCCCACACTCCCACCTCCGTAAATCAGTTTTATTCCTTCAGTTACTAAAACGGCTGCCAATTCTTCGATCGCATTTCTTAAAATTAGGTCTCCATTAAAATTTGAGCCGCAGTATACACAGAGTGATTTCATCCAGTTGATTTATTTTCTTATGGGTTGATTGGAGCCTTTGATGACTATTTTATCATGTCGGGTTCATTAGTTATTCACAAATTATCGTGTATAATTTGGCGCTTCTTTGGTAATGGTAATATCGTGGGGGTGACTTTCTCTCATCCCCGCAGCAGTAATTTGCACAAACTGAGCTTCTTGTAATTTTTCGATAGTAGCTGCTCCGCAATAGCCCATGCTGGCACGCAAGCCTCCCACATATTGATACATTACTTCGGCGAGGGTTCCTTTAAACGGCACGCGACCAACAATTCCTTCAGGCACTAGTTTTTTAATATCGTCTTCCACATCTTGGAAATAGCGGTCTTTAGACCCCTGCTCCATCGCTTCAATAGAACCCATTCCGCGATATGATTTAAATTTTCTTCCTTCGTAAATAATAGTTTCGCCAGGCGATTCTTCTACACCTGCAAATAGCGATCCCGCCATTACTGTACTTGCCCCCGAGGCAATGGCTTTCGCGATATCGCCCGTATGTTTAATTCCACCATCGGCGATAACAGGTACACCCGTTCCTCGTAAAGCTTTAGCACATTCAAAAACGGCGTATAATTGTGGAACCCCGACTCCAGCTATAATTCTGGTGGTGCAAATAGAACCAGGACCAATCCCAACTTTTACCGCATCAGCACCCGCATCGGCTAAAAACTTGGCAGCAGTACCAGTAGCAATATTTCCTACAATAACCTGTAGTTCTGGGTATTTTGCTTTTACTTCTTTTAATTTATCAACCACCCCTTTCGAATGCCCATGAGCGGTATCGATGGTAATTACATCTACTCCAGCGTTTACCAATGCATCAACACGGAGCATGGTATCGGCAGTTACACCCACTGCAGCACCCACACGTAAACGACCCCTATCGTCTTTACAAGCCGCAGGATAATTTTTAACTTTTTGAATATCCTTAAACGTTATTAAACCACTTAAATAGCCTTCTGCATTTACAACTGGTAATTTTTCTATCTTATGATGTTGAAGAATTTCTTCAGCTTGAGTTAAATTCGTGCCTTCTGGAGCAGTGATTAAATTTTCTTTTGTCATAACCTCCGCAATTGGCCTCGACATTACTTTTTGAAAACGCAAATCACGATTGGTAATGATGCCTACCAATTTATTATCTTGGCTCACCACTGGAATACCTCCAATTTTATGCTCCTTCATAATGTTAAAGGCATCGGCTACAATAGCGGTTTCTTGTAAAGTAACAGGGTCTTGAATCATCCCACTCTCTGAACGCTTAACTTTACGAACTTCCTCTGCTTGTCTATCAATCGTCATGTTTTTATGAAGCATGCCTAAACCACCGTTTTGCGCAATAGCAATGGCCAATTCAGCTTCGGTAACGGTATCCATTGCCGCCGAAACCAAAGGTACATTGAGCTTAATCTTTTTAGTAAGATAAGTGGATGTATTTACATCACGTGGCAAAATCTCAGAATATGCAGGCACCAACAATACGTCATCGTACGTTAAACCAGTTGCAATAAATTTTTGGGGATCGAGTTGCATAGCAAATAAATTAGGAGTTCTTATTTGCAGGGCAAAGATACGATTTAATCATCCAAATTAAAAATATCTTTTTATAATGAAGAAGTAATTTAAGTATGCACTATTTTTTTTAATCACCTGTAGCGTTTCTATAGGTTCTTACGTTTACGCAGTATATATCAATTCAAAAACCCATGAGGGTGGTGCCTTATTTGGTTTCTGAATTGAATTTTATGATTAAAAAGTAAAAAGATTATCTGCGTTTGCGGTTTAACTTAGAATGCTAAGGGTGGTTCCTTAATTAAAGCGCTAAGTTAAAGGTGAAGTATTAAAAGTTTAAAATTGTGCTGAAAGCGCAATTAGTTTCATCTAGGGGTGGTGCCCTAGATTATAATCCCACCTATTAGTTTGGATTATTAAGGTTTAGATTGCACCTTCAACATACTTACGGTCTGTAAAAATACAGACCGTAAAAATGGTGCTTCCTCACACAGCTCTTTCTTATCAACAAGTTAAGACAGCACTTGTCTTAGCAAAAAAATCTACTCATCTTTATTAAAAAATTACTTTAATGAAGAAATCCCTCCTTTTACTATTTTTTGTTGCTCTCCATTTTTCTGTTTTTGCACAAGACTTTAAATACGCTTTTATTAGCGATACCCATATTGGCGCCACTACCGGGGAAGAAGATTTAAGAAGAACCGTTGCCGATATCAATCTGCAAAAAGACCTCGATTTTGTGGTAATCACCGGCGACATCACCGAAATGGGAACAAACGAGGAATTAAAATTAGCTAAAAGCATATTTTCTTTACTGAAAATACCCTATTACATAATGCCAGGCAATCACGATACGGGTTGGTCTGAATCGGGCGGGGTGAGCTTCATTAAAGAATTTGGGTATGATAAATTTACGTTCGACCATAAAGGTTATCGTTTTATTGCATGTGCTTCTGGGCCTTATGTGCGCATGAGCGACGGACATATTCCTCGAGATGCCACTGTTTGGTTAGATGAAGTCTTAAAAAAGACGCCGAAAGATATGCCCATCATCTTTTTAAATCATTATCCAATTGATAACAGCCTGGATAATTGGTATGAGGTAACCGATCGATTAAAAACCCGTAATATCCAATACATCATTAATGGGCACGGACACCGTAACATCGCTATGAATTTTGAGGGCATCCCGGCCACTATGGGCAGATCGAATTTGAGAGCAAAGGACACTATTGGTGGGTATAACATCGTAAACATGACAAAAGACACGGTCTATTTTTCGATTAAAAAGCCAAATCAAGAACTGCTTCCCTCATGGCGAAAAATCCCATTAAAACCCTTTGTACATCAAACCTTAAAGGCTTACGAGCGACCAAGTTTCGATATCAATAAAAAGTATGCAACTGTTAAAGAGGTGTGGACGTATCATTCGAGTGCAAATGTGGTAAATACACCTGCATATAGCGATAAAGCAATTATTTTCGGAAATAGCTTAGGCTTGGTAGAAGCATTAAGTAGAAATACAGGCAAAAAGTTGTGGACATTCAAAACCAAAGGAGCTATTTATTCATCGCCAGTAATTAGTAAACAAACCGTTGTTTTAGGTTCTGGAGATGGAAACATCTATGCGCTAAATAGTAGTAGCGGCAAAGTTAGTTGGAAAATAGAAACGGCTAATGCGGTACTAGGTTCACCAGTTGTTGATGGCGAGCAGGTATTAATAGGAGGAAGCGATCATACCTTTAGAGCAATTGCCATTAAAACCGGTAAAGTAATTTGGGAGTTTAAAGAGGTTGAGGGAGCCATCGTAGGTAAACCATTAATTTACCAGGGCAAAGTTATTTTTGGTTCGTGGGGAAGGTATTTGTACGCGCTCGATGTTAAATCAGGAACACTCTTGTGGAAATGGAACAACGACAATGGAAACAGAATGTTTTCTCCTGCCATGTGCACTCCAGTAGCTGCTAATGGAATTGTTTACATTGCCGCACCCGATCGCTTTTTAACGGCAATTAATGTAAATGATGGGAGAACTTTGTGGCGAACCAAAGAAGCTATGGTTAGAGAGTCGATTGGCCTCTCAGCTGATAGCACTACCATTTATGGCAAAACTATGCAAGACGAAATTGTTGCTTATAAAGCAAATGGAACCGCCCCAGAATTAGCTTGGAAGTTAAATGCTGGTTTTGGTTACGAACACACCCCTTCCGATTTAGTGGAGAAAGGTGGGGTTGTTTTTTACGGCACAAAAAATGGAGTAGTGTATACTTTTGATGCAAAAACACATCAAAATTTATGGTTACATAAAATTGATAACTCCATGATCAATACCATTAACCCAATCGACAATAAAAACATTGTGGTGAGTACCATGGATGGAAAGGTAGCGCTTTTACGAAATGCTAATTAACTTTCCTTCTCACAATGTTGTCTTAATTGTTTCGGTCCTTGTGGCCAAATAAAAGCTGTAGTTTGTTTTTTCCAACCCATGCTTTTATAAAAATGATCGGCGCCTGGCGCAGCACTTAAATTAACAAAATGATAATCAATTAATTGGCTATTTAACCTAGTAACCAAATATTTACCGAGGCCCTGACCTTGATAATCGGGATCAACTACAATATCGGCCAGCATGGCATAATATCTTCCATCACCCACTACCCTGCCAAAAGCTATTATTTGTTCGTTTTTAAATATAAAAAGGGTAGCTGTACTGTTTCTAAATGCAGCTTCAATTTCTCCGGCTTTACGGTGCTTCCATTCTATTTTATAAAACAATGAAATTACGTAATCCCAATCAATTAACGATAAATCGGGATTGCTCACGTAGTTAAAATTTGGATTTTCTTTCACACTATTCATCCTTATTTACGCCTGTTTTATTTTACCAACCACAACCTCAACAAAATTCGCAGGATCTAAATACTTCTGTGCCATATGCTGTATTTCGTTTGGAGATATATTTTTAACTGTGTTGATATATTTACGATAGTAATCGTATCCCAATTTAGAAAAATGTAGGTTTTTAAATTTATCGGCATGCGAGAAAATATTTTCCAAGCTTCCTAACAACGAGCCAAGCATATAATTTCGAACTAAGTCTAACTCTTCATCACTCACCTTTTCTGTTCTTAACGCTTCTATTTCTTTATAAATTTCGGCTAAGGCATTTTCACACACATCAGCCCCAACTTCGGTGGCAATGAAGAAGTAACCCGCATGTTTTAAGGAAGCAACACCCGATCCAATGCCATAAGTGTAGCCTTTATCTTCACGAATATTTGCCATTAGCCTCGAGCCAAAATAGCCACCAAGTACAGTATTTAATACTTGAAAAGCCGGAAAATCGTCATTAGAACGGTTAATTGCCAATTTTCCCATACGGATGGCGTTTTGAACAGATTCAGGTTTATCGATCCTAATTTTACTGCCTGCAGTTGGTAAAAAGGCAAATTTATTTAATACAGAGGGTGATGAATTTCCCCAATCTTTTCCAAAAAACTCATCCAATAGCGCAAACTCTTTCAATTCAAATTTCCCCGCAGCAATGATGATGCAGTTTTCAGGCTTAAAAGCAGCCTGAAAATAACTAATGAGATCGTTACGCTTCAACTGATCATAATCCGTCATTGAAATATCCGATCCGTAAGCAGTATCTCCAAAAATAGCGTTAGCAAAAGTTTTCCGGGCTAGAAAATCATTCTTCTGCAAGTTAACCTGAAGTTTTTGCTTTTGATTCTGTATAAAAATATCCAACTCCTGTTGTGGAAAATTACTTTCGCTTAAAATGGCTTTTAAAATCGGTAAAACCGAGGAAAGATGTTTGCTTAAACTATAAAGCGTAATCGTTATATGATCGGCACCGTATTCGGTTTGCAAGAATGCACCGTAATAATCAACTTGTTCTGCTATTTCTTTAGCAGATAATTTCGTTGTGCCGTTGTTAATTAAACTATTTACCGTAACGGCTTGCAATGGCTTACTAGCATTCCAATTTATATTATCGAAAATAAATTCTACCCTAACCAGTTCTTTCTGACCTGCGTTAAAAGTATAAACATCGATACCGTTACTTAATTGTTTATTTTCTGGAGTAATAAAATTAATATCGTTTACCTGTTTATAGGCAGGTGAGAGGGCACGGTTAAGCATTGGCTAAATAGTATAGGGTTGATGATTTTTCTTTTACGAAGGTTTCCTTGGCGGCTTCCTTAATCTGCTCTGCAGTAATTAACGCGTACTTCTGCATCTCGGTGTTTAGCAAATTGGCATCACCTAATAATTCGTAATAGGCTAAATTCATTGCTTTATCCAATAAATTCATTTCAGAAAACGCCATAATCGACTCCGATTTGTTTTTAACCTTTGTTAATTCTAAATCACTTACCATTTCATTGCTGATTTTCTCCAGTTCTTTCCAAATTGCTTGCTCGGCAATATCCTTTTCTACCCCAGCAATTAATTTTCCTTCAACAATAAATAACCCTTCGTCTAAACTGCCAGACATGTAGGCATTAATATCGCTGAACAATTGTTGCTCTTTTAATAAGCTGTTATAAAGCCGAGAGGATTGCCCCTGTGATAAAATATCCCCTAATAAATCGAATACCTGATAATTAGGATCATTTCTAGCTGGCATTTTAAATGCAATATAAATAGCATTTAAGGGCACATTTGCATGTACAGTTAAAGAACGTGCTTCGGTTTGAGGAAGTTCTTGAGGCAAGTTGCGTTCATATTTATTTCCTGCAGCGATAGGCTCGAACCATTTTTCGGCAAGTTTTTTAACTTCAGCTGTAGTTACATTTCCCCCCACAACTAAAATTGCGTTTTGAGGAGTATAATGCTTTTTAAAAAATGCTTTTACATCTTCCATTTTCGCATTTTCAATCTGTGCTAAATCTTGCCCGATAGTAGCCCATTGATAAGGGTGGGTTTGATAAGCTAAAGGTCTCAATTTTAACCAAACATCTCCATAAGGCTGATTAAGGTAGCGTTGTTTAAACTCTTCCATCACCACATTACGTTGTGTATCTAAGCTCTTTTCAGAAAAAGCCAGGCTTAACATTCTATCGCTTTCTAACCAAAAAGCAGTTTCTAAATTTGTCGATGGCAGAGTGATGTAGTAATTGGTGATGTCGTTACTCGTAAAAGCATTATTCTCGCCCCCTACTCGTTGCAAGGGTTCATCATAATTTGGGATATTTATAGAGCCTCCGAACATCAGATGTTCAAACAAATGGGCAAATCCGGTTTTATTGGGTTCTTCGTCTCTTGCGCCAACATCATAAAGAACATTTAAAACGGCCATAGGCGTAGTAATATCTTCATGAACAATAACTTTTAAGCCATTTGCAAGCGTAAAGCGGTTAAATTCTATCATTTATATTTTTTGAGCCGTAAATATAGGAAAAGTCTGGAGTCTATAGTTAATAGTCTAAATTCTATTTTATCTATTTACAAACTCAAGACTAATGACTTCAGACTTTACGACTAAAACAATTATCTTTGTATATGGATACTGCCGAACTATTACAGCGAGCATTGAATTTCGACTTTTTAACAAAAGAAGAAGGTGTTTTTTTATATCATAATGCAGAAACTGCTGAATTAGCTTATGTAGCGAACGAATTGCGTAAAATTCAAGTGCCCAGTGGCAAAGTAACTTGGCAAATCGATCGTAATGTAAATACAACAAATGTTTGCATTGCCAACTGTAAATTTTGTAATTTCTTCCGTAGGCCCGGTCACGATGAAAGCTACATCACCGACATCGAAACCTATAAAGTTAAAATCGAAGAAACCTTTCGCTTAGGAGGCGATCAACTTCTATTACAAGGAGGCCACCATCCCGATTTAGGGCTAAGTTTTTATGCTAATCTTTTCAAGGAGTTAAAAGAGTTATATCCCGATTTAAAATTACATGCCCTCGGCCCACCGGAAATTGCACACGTTGCAAAACTAGAAGGCATTTCGCACACAGAAGTTCTTAAAACCCTAAAAGCTAACGGAATGGATTCGTTGCCAGGAGCTGGGGCAGAAATATTGAACGACCGAGTGAGAAGGTTAATTTCTAAAGGAAAATGTGGCGGGCAAGAATGGTTAGCTGTGATGCGAGCTGCGCATCAACTTGATATTACCACTTCGGCTACCATGATGTTCGGTCATGTCGAAACCATTGAAGAGCGTTTCGAACATTTGGTATGGATAAGAGAAGTTCAAAGTGAAAAACCTGCGCATGCAAAAGGATTTTTAGCTTTTATTCCATGGCCTTTTCAAGACGATGGCACTTTATTAAAGCGCTTACGTGGCATAAGCAACAACGTAACGGGCGATGAATATGTTAGAATGCTGGCCTTAAGTCGTATTATGTTGCCAAATGTAAAAAACATTCAGGCGAGTTGGCTAACGGTTGGTAAAGCTGTAGCCCAAATGTGCTTGCATTCAGGCGCGAACGATTTTGGATCTATAATGATTGAAGAAAACGTAGTTTCTGCTGCAGGGGCGCCACATCGTTTTACAGCAAAAGGTATTCAAGACGCAATTAAAGAAGCAGGCTTTGAACCGCAATTACGTGGACAGCAATATAATTATAGAGAATTACCCGCTGAATTAGAAGAACAGGTTATTACGTATTAAGGCTTGAGTTGTTAGTATTTAGTCGGAAATCTATTTTTTAGTAAAAAAATGGTTGCGATCCTAGCCATCCTATAATACGGGTAATCCTAATAAAAAAAAGAGGAGCTCTCGCTCCTCTTTCCTAAAAAATCAACCAATCTAAACCTAAATGTTATACTAATTTTTTTCCTGGCATTAAGAACAAGTTGGCAATAGTTATTACTGAGGCTCTATCTAAAGGCTCATCAAAACATTCAACAGCTGCTGTTTTGGTAATATTTGCATTACCACCAATACCAACAATGTTAACACCTGCTTGCACAGTGGTGTCCTCACCCGCATAAACCGCATCAACTTGTGGCACACCAGAATCATTTGCTTGACCTGAAGCGCCAAGGCTTACCCATGGTTTGAAAGTTGCACTTCCACCAGCTAATGCTGTACGCATTGAACGAATATGCGCTGCGTGACGAGCCTCAACCGAATGGATCTGTAAAGCTGTAGTTAATACATCATTACCAGCCAACACACCTGCTTGACCTTTATAAGCACGTACACCTGTATCTTCAAATCCTTGTGCCACTGCTAAAAATGTAGCATAATCAGTATATACTCCTGGGAAAGTTCCACCCGCTGTAAAATCAGTATCCGCATAAGGGATAGGTGCTCTTGCAGATGCACCCAATGCGCCAGCCAATAAATTAACGTGAGCCTGTTCGTGGTTACGAATTAATGTAATTGCAGCTAATGGAGCTCCTGCTGGGATTAGTCCAGGGGCAGCAACAACCGCATGGTTGTAAAAATTATATTCCAAATATTCTAATGATAAAGCAAAGTTTAACACATCGGTAACTTGAGACGGGGTAGATTGACCATATGCTTTTTGAAATACTGAGCCTAAAGCTAAGGGCATTGCCGCTAATGTGATTTTTTTTCCCATGTTAAAAAAATCCTTCATTGCTGCTCTTCTCGGGTTTAATCTTTCATAGATTTCACCATCTACTTTTTCAATTTCTTCTAATATATTTACGATATTCATGATTTCTAATTTTAAGATTAAAGATTAATTACGTTTACTTTAGTTTTAATATAAGTTCCTGCGATAGCAAGTACTTTATCTGGAGTTAAAGAGGCATCTAACCCTTTTGTATCATCAGCCCCTAAAGCATTGAGCTCATTTAAATTTGAAAAACTCCCATTAGAAATAAGATCACGGATATAAGCAGCGTGACGTGCTTCTACCGAAACAATTTTACCCGCAGCTAATAAATAAGTAGTATTTTTAATACGTACACCAGCTCCATTATAAGCAGACACGCCTAAATCTTCAAATGCTTTTGCAGTTGCCAACACACTTGTACGATCTGTAAAATTAATGCTTGAGAAATCTACTTCCAAACTACCAATAGCCGCTGTGCCTAATGCGGCTTTAAAAAATTCTCTGTGGGCAATTTCATGATATTGAATATCATTAAAGTAGTTTTTCTCTGCTGTGGTAAATGTTGATGGTGGTGCAGAAGCTACTTTAATGTAAAATGCGGCTTCTAGTTGTTCTAAAGCATAAGCATAATTTAATACGCCAAAATCATCTTTAAAATCTAGTGTTACACCAGATGGAACCATTACTTTATCTTTTTTACAGCCGGCAGCTGTTAAGGCTACCACTGCTGCTCCTGCACCTGCATACTGCAAGAAAGAACGACGTTGTAATTTAGCATCCAAAATACTGCTTTCTGTAAGCAATCCACTTTGGTCGTTTTTAGTTAAATTTTCCATAGTTTATAAATTCTTATTTAAGGTTCTTTAAAAGGTTATCTTTTTTAAACTACGAGAAGAACTTTGATACGGTTTTTTATAAATCAAAGTTTTCCCACTCCTATTAGGTGTACTCAAAAAACAAATATTTCCTAATCGTTATTTTTTTAGATAAATTGAGCCTTATAAAACAAAACGCCTGTGTTAAACGCAATTATCGTTGATGATGAAGAATTTGCCCGATCTTCACTCTATTTTCTACTTCAAGAAAACTGCGAAAATGTACATGTTTCGGGCATTGCAAAGTCGGTAAATGAAGCACGTATGCTCTTGAATCAGCATCAAATAGACCTTATTTTTTTAGACATTGCCATGCCTGGAGAAAATGGTTTTGAGCTTATTCCTCAAGCACAATTAGCAAATGCAACCGTAATTTTTACCACAGCATATGATCAATATGCCTTAAAAGCAATAAAGGCAAATGCGCTCGATTATTTATTAAAACCTATAGACATCGATGAATTAAAAGAAGCCGTAGAAAAAGCATCCAAATACATTAAGCTTAATAAAAATGAGAACAACAGGAATGAAAGCTTAAAAAATTTAGCAAACGATTTAACGAATAAATCAACAATTAAAAAAATAACCATACCAAATGGACAAGGTTATCGTTTGGTTGATATTAATGACATTACGCATATCGAAGCGGATAGCAATTATTCTGTTTTTAATTTAATTAATTCAGAGAAAATAGCAGTTTCTAAAGTGTTAAAAGATTATGAAGAAATATTGCCAGAAAACAGATTTTTCCGCATCCATAAATCTACCATTGTAAATCTAGCCTATATAAAAGAATATAACTCAAAAAATGGTTTACAAGTGGTGCTCAAAAACGGCGAATGCATTACAGTTTCCCGTCGCCGAGCCAGCGATTTTTTCGAAAAAATTAAAGCATTTACCAATTTACAAAATGAAGATTAACGTTCTAAAATATGTACTCTTAACGTTTATCGCTTTACTTTTTCAAGCAAAACTTGTCGACGCCCAAACCCTGTACCTTCCCCATTATACCACAAAAGACGGATTGCCCAGCAATAATTGCTATTTTACACTGCAAGATAAAAAAGGCTATATATGGATTGCAACTGATGCCGGAGTAAGTCGGTTCGACGGTTCAAATTTCGAAAATTTCTCGGTAGATGATGGCTTACCCGATAATCAAATTTTACAGTTAAAGGAAGATAGCAAAGGCAGAATTTGGTTCTTAGCACTTAATGGTCAGCTAAGTTATTTCTACAACGGAAAAATTTACAATTCCGAAAACGAACCTAAGCTTAAACTCTTAAAATTAAATGCTGTAGTCGTTTCATTTTTCGAGGATAGTAAAGGCCGGATTTGGTTCGGGACCAATAAGAACACCATTGCCTGTTGGAATGAACAATCGGTATTGCTATATCACTCTCCCAATAAGCAAAAGCAATTCATTAATGCTTTCATCCATGAAGATAGCAAGAGTAACATTTGGGCGTATAGTACACAGGCACTTCATGTGTTTATTGAAAGAGATTTCGTGTTAATTAATGATTCCATACGCCCATTATCGTATAAAACAAGCTTAAATCTTAAAAATAAATCGATGTACTTTTTGGATAAAGGCGGATTAAATTTAAAGACTGGATTTACGGTGAAGAAAGTATTAAATATTAATTCGAATTTATTAGCTAATAGTCCGGGTTACATTTACACTAACGACAAAGAGCTTTGGCTAAGTAATAATAGTGGTGTTTTTATTCTAGGCTTTAATGGAAGCAGCGAACAAATATTAAATGACATCGATGTGAACCAAGTTATCAAAGATCGAAATGACAACATGTGGTTTACGACTAAAAATGGAATTTATAGACTCCCTGACCCTAAAGAAAGGCTTTATATTTTAAATACAGAAAGTGGGTTAGCTAATAACACTATAAAAAGTATTACAAAAGACGGAAAAAACAGGCTTTGGCTAGGCCTAGGTGGCGCAAAAATTAATCTCTTAGCTGTAGATACCAAGCAAGTACAGCGCATTGATATTCCAGATAAGAAAAAATACGACAACATTAAACAATTTAAACTTGATACCGCACGCAACACGATGTATTTTGCATCAGACTTTGGATTGGGCAAACTCGAAAATATTTATAACACTAAGCCAAAAATTAGTTATTTAAGAGAAATTAATAATTCTATGTTTGTCGTTAAAAATTTTAGCTTAGATCAAGATAAAAAAGTCGCCTTGGCGTTATCTTCTGGGGTAGTAATTATCAACGATCGGATCAATAAGCTTGAATTTAACGCTTTAGCGTATAAAGAAAAGCAAGATTATTTTAAAGAACGCGCCTATCGAGTTTATTTTGACCAGCAACAACAACTCTGGTTTTCGAATCTGAATGGCGTATCGGAATTTGGCAATGGGAATTTAATTAAGCATTACGCAAATAATCCCATGCTTACGAAAAGGGTGAACGACATCAAAGAATTGCCCAATAGCGTTTTTGCAATGGCTACGGATGGCTATGGCATAGTATTTATGGCGAACAATAAAATCGTAAAGCATATTACGCAAAGTGATGGACTTAACAACAACATCATTAATAAGCTTTTTGTAAAAGGCGAACATTTGTGGGCTATAAGTAATAATGGTGTAAATAGAATATCTTATAAGAACAATAAAGTAAGTATTAATTCATTCGATTATGCAAATGATTTATTATCCGACGACCTAAACGATCTTTTTATAGATGACAATACTGCTTATTTTGCCACCAATAACGGATTAGTTTATTTTAACTTCAATTTAACATCGCAATTAAAAAGTGCGCCTAAAATTTATATATCATCTATCACCCATAACAAAATACCTTTAGATTTAAGTTCATCTAGTTTTAGTTTCGAGCCTGAGGAGCATAATATTGTATTAAATTACAGTGCTGTAGATTTTAAAAACAAGCAAATTACGTATCGGTATCGCTTAAAGGGCGATGTAAAGTGGACTGAAACAAAAAATAGACGTTTAGAGCTGTCGACACTCGAGCCAGACCACTACGTATTTGAAGTGAGTGCTAAAAGTCAAGATAACGAATGGAGCGTGCCTGCCAGAATTAATTTCGAGCTTGAAAAACATTTTTGGCAAACCTGGTGGTTTTTTTCAATTTTAATTGTGATAGGTGGATTCTTACTCTACATTATCACAGTTACCATAACTAAGCGGCAAAAGAATAAGGAGCAAGAGCAGTTATTGTTAAAGAATAAAACCTTAATGTTAGAGCAAAAGGCTTTACAAGCGATGATGAATCCACATTTTGTATTTAATGTAATGAATTCTATCCAACATTACATTAATACGAGCAATACTTCATTAGCTAATCGTGTTTTAACAGGCTTTGCCAAACTTATCCGTAAAAATTTAGAGATTTGTACCAAAAGCTATATTAACTTAGAAGAAGAGGTAGATTATTTGAATCTCTATTTAAGTCTCGAAAAAAATCGATTTGGCGATAAATTCAAATACCGTATTACCATCGATCCTAAAATTGATAAAGAAGAATCGTTCATTCCATCGATGTTGCTACAACCTTTTATCGAAAATGCAATATGGCATGGCATTATGCCACAAGAACAAGGTGGAGAAGTTGACATCAATATTAATCTGAATGATGAAGACTATTTGCAGATTAATATTATCGATAATGGAGTAGGTATTTATAATTCTTTAAAGCAAAAGAAATCTGGGCATAGAAGCAAAGGAATGGATTTAACCCAAGAGCGAATTAATTTATTAAACAAAATTGAAGCAAAACCTATACACTTGAATATAAAACAAAACGGAAAAAACGGTACAATCATCACTATTTTAGTTCCTCTCACCTAATTACTACCGTTTACTCAATTATCATTACCACTTACTCATTTTACTAGCTTTACAGTAAGAATAGCATTAAACTTGTTATAAGATATTAAACAATCCTTAATGGTTTGTTCAAAAACGTTCTTATAGGATTGACCAAGATATTTTTTAACCTAACCTAAAACTATATCTCAATTCAGGTTTCATTTGTGTGTTAAAAGCGTCCCAATAACAATTAGGACGCTTTTTTTTTAAATCACTAATCATTAAAATTTACGCTTAAAGCAATTTAATTCTGCGGCGGGAAATTATAAGGCATCCAGCCTTCGTAAATGGCAAGTTCTTTTTGCGTATGCTCACGAATGGGGATACCCCATTTCACAAAAAATGGAGCTAGGTTTCGATTAATTACTTTTGAGAAGGTAGTTACAAATACATCTGGTTTTTGGTTCTCTGGCGTTCTAATATCTTGTTCGGCAAATTTCTGATATGCCCTGAAAAAGGTTTTAAAGCTTTCCCATCCAAACGATTCTTGGATTTGCCTGAACATAATCAATCCTAAAAAAGGATCTTTTTTCCACTTCTCGTAATCAACACCTTCGGCAAAATACTTCTTCATTGATTTTTGAGTATTTTCTGATGATATGGCCGAGTGTGCATCATCCCTTCCACCTAGCAAACGATCGAACATATAGAGTGAAAAGAAGTTATTACTCACTTCGGTTGATCCGCCAAACACCCAATCTAAATTTTGCATATTGTGCCCCAATTCATGAAAAAAACCCCAGTTTGCACCACCTTTGCTTGGTTTCATCAGCACGGCAGGGTTTGCGGCAACATCGACAGTGTTGGTGCTACTGCTTGGACTATGATAGGTCATAAATGGGTAACCACTATGCATTGCCCCAGCGCTAATTTGTACATCAACCACCATGCGTTGTGCTCTGTAAAATGGCATTTTGATTTGTGCTAAATCCATTTCTCCACCCACAATTAAATCCCATAATTTCATTACCTCGCTTGGGTTAGTTACCTGCTGCAAATCTTCATTTGCCAAAGTTATGATCATGTTATCTGAAGCTAACTCGCCCCAAGGTGCTTTACTATCAGCTAGTTGTGATTTCCATGCGTCATCAGTGGTTTTACCCAAAATAAAAAGGGGCGCTGCAACCGCATGGCCGATGGTAATCTCATTTTCCCAAGTTGCTTCTCTTGGCGGATAAGTGATGTAAATTAGTCCCCCAAATGGTGAAGCAATTCTATTTTTTCCTTTAGCTAATTCTTGAACTTTGGTGATAATTGGCATTCTGCTCCATGGTTGTCTCTCAGCACTTCGGCTATTTAAACGGTCTGAATGTGATCCGATTTGTACCTTTAGGTGTTTAATATCAATACCATCTGGGACATCAATTTCGATATATTCGCCCGGAACAGCGTACAATCCTGTACTATAAAGAGTGTTAGCCCAATTTCCAGAATAGCGCAAACGCGTAACAATTGGGATTAAACTATCTACTATTTTTTGATGTTTTATAGTGATGGTTCGTTTTATGAACTTTGCTCCTTCTTTCACTGCTCCCGGAAAATAGGCTGCAGAAGGATGGGCTGTAATTTTTTTATAATCTTTAATAGCCAAATTGGTATTACACCATTCGCTAATCTGTTTTTTAAAGGCAGTATCATTTGCAGCCAATTTGTTCTTTGGACCAATAATTACTGTAGCAGGATCTTTCGTTACACCTTGGGCAAAAGTAGGTAGTGCCGAAGCTAGTAGGACAAGAATTAACAATTGTTTCATTTATGTAGTTGGTTATGTGTGTTGATAAGACTTAAAGTTTCTTTAAACGAAACACTTTTGTTTCGTGCGAGACGACCTTCCCTGCCCACTTATTTCCCTTACCAATTACTTTATGTTGCCATAAATCTTTGATTTCATATTTATCCGCAAGGCCTACATCAGAAAAGTTGATTAGTGAATTTTGTTCTGAATCACTTTTATTTAAAATTGCCAGTGCAAAGTCGCCGTTGGCTAATGGGCGAACAAATACATCCCATATGTCGGTTTTGATCTTCCGCTCTGCTTGCTTACCTAAAGCATCTTGATTTAAGGCAATTACTTCAGTGTTCGTAAATATGGTTTTTGTGTCTTCATCCAATTTACGGATATCGCAACTTGCATACAGGGGCGAGTTGAGCATGCAATATAGGCTCATTTGACTTCGATATTCTGCCGGGGCACATCCCTTACCATTCGTATACGCTGATGAGGGGCCCTTTAAGCCGTTGAGGCCAGCCACCAACATATCGCCATCATTCCATTTTCCTGGTCCAGAAAATTTGTCTAATTCACTGGTTTTATCAACCACATTATAAATACCCACACCTCCTTTACCTTCAACATCGATCCATTTATCACGGATATCGAATGTGGTTCTCCAGCTCTGTCCTCCAACTTCGGGGCCCCAATTCCAGGGTTGGCGCGGACCCCATTCACAAATCCCGAAAACGATATCTCGACCTGATTTACGGAGTGAATTTGCCATTTTAGCATAGCGCTGTTTGGCTGTGGCGACGTCTTTTGGGGCATTACAATAATCGTACTTCAGATAATCAATCCCCCATTTGGCAAATGTTTTTGCGTCTTGCTCTTCAAAATTTAAGCTTGCGGTATATTGACCACAAGTTAATGGCGCAGCATCTGAATAAATTCCTAATTTTATGCCTTTAGCGTGTACATAATCGGCCAATGCCTTTATTCCAGAAGGAAATTTTTTGGGATCAGGAATGATATTATTCTTGTTATCTCTTCCACCTTGCCATCCATCATCAATAAATATATAATTGAAACCCGATTTTAACATTCCAGTACTTACCAGAGCATCGGCAATTTCTTTGATACCTGTTTCAGTAACATCAACCTCCATCAAATTCCAACTCATCCACCCCATAGGTGGGGTTGGCGCTAAAATTGTTTCCTGCGCAAAAACCAGCGTAGATAAAAATAACAGGAGAATACTTAATTTTAGTTTCAATTTCATTTTTAGTCGGTAATTTTCTAATCCTTTAAATTCGTCCGTCGGTGTTATCTTGCCTAGGTAAAATCTTAACACTTCCGATTTCGTAGTTTTGACCTAAATCGATTACAATCGCATGGAGATTAGAAATACTAAAATTTTATAATTCATCACTTAATTGGCTTAATGTAATAGCTATAGGTATAATCTTTAAATGGAATTTGATACTGAATTAATGGCAATGAACCCCAACTATCGATTCCCTGAACACCCAATTGTTGCATATCCATATGCACAAAAATTTGATTACGTTTTACCAATTCTCCAGAATGATATTGCTTCTTCTCTGCTTCTGGATCTAAATCTTCTACCGAGTAGGGTAATGCATTAAAACTTAACAATTGATCTGCAAATTCAAAACGCACTCCCTTACCCGCTTTGTTGGTGAAGGCTACCCAACGCACATCTGTTTTATTTCCGCTTTCTTGTGGACGAGCATAGGGAAAATACTGATCATCGACCATAGAACTATACGTGCCAACTAAAGACGCTGTTTTGCGATCTGCATAGTTTTCGCCCGGACCACGACCATACCATTGGATGTTGCTATACTTTTTATCCAATTGTATATCATTTCCAATACGCATTAAAGTTCTATACTTACCTTTAACCGCTTTAAACTGCGTTTCCACTTTGATCGTTCCATCGGCGTATAAATAAAACACTTGAGTAGTACTTGCATCGCCATTTAGTAAGTTTGATGCTATACTAACCATACCGCCATAGGGTAGATCTGAAACTGGACCAGCTTCAATTTTAACAGGAGCCATTTTCTCATCGTAAACGTTACGCCACATCCGCAATTTTGTGTTTAAGCCTGCACCGATATCATTATCCGTTGGCGCACGATAGAAACCAGGCTGAGGGCCCGTAACTAAAATTTCCTTCCCATCGATTAAATAACTACTTAGTTTTCCCTTTCTTAAATCGAATGTTGCTTGAAAATTTTTTCCGCTAAAGACACCTTTATCTCCCAACTTTACATATTTAACTGGATTATCGATCTTAGTTGTTCTTACTTCATTTTCTTTTAGCACGCCTGCAATTGCAAGCTGTTCGTAAGCAATATCATAACCTTTCTCCAAAAAGGGTTCGGCAGATTTTAATCGATAGTAAATGTTTAAAAAATACTCTTTACCTTGTTTATAAATTGTTTTAAAGGGCAGTGTAAAGGTTTGTGTTTGGCGTGGACCAACATTTAAATCTGCAATAAGTCCCTTCTGTATCACTTTACCGTTTTCTACGAGTTCCCAATTCAATTGCACATTGCTAATGTCTTTAAAGAAATAGCTATTGTTTACAAGTATTTGATTCGAACCATTATACGTTGTCTTAATGTATTGATGTACTTTTTTAAGTTCAACTGCCATTGGGGTCATCTCTCGGTAGGCCGTTACCACACCTTTCACACAAAAATTGTTATCGCTATAATTTTCATCAACTGGACCAGCAAGTGGGAAATCGCCACCGTAAGCCATAATGCGCTTGCCATTTTTAACGGTATCAAGGGCTTGATTGATCCACTCCCATACAAAACCGCCCTGTAGCTTTGGATTATTTTCGATGGCATCCCAATACTCTTTAAAATTACCTAAGCTATTGCCCATAATGTGCGCATATTCGCTCATGATAAATGGACGGGCATTTTTTGACTTAGCGTAATTTGGCAAGTAATTTGGTGAAGGATATTGGGGTACGATTAAATCGGTATTATAATCATTTTCTGCACGTTCATATTGAACTGGTCGGCCATCTATTTTCTTTAACCACTCGTATGCTTCGTAGAAATTAACCCCATTACCTGCTTCATTTCCTAAGCTCCAGGTAATAATTGATGGATGATTTTTATCGCGTTCATACATGCGTTGAATACGTTCTAAATGCGGAACTCTCCATTCTTTATCGTTCGCAAATGAGGTTTCCAAGCTGTAATAACGACCATGACTTTCGATGTTGGCTTCATCGATTACATATAATCCATACTCATCGCAAAGTTCCATCCAATACGGATCGGGTGGATAGTGAGAATGACGAACCGCATTTACGTTTAGCTTTTTCATCATTTCCATATCTTTTTCCATATCGGCATGGGTTAAAGTATGGCCTTGCTTGGCGTTGTGCTCATGGCGATTTACACCCTTTAAGAACACTCGTTTTCCATTTACTAGAAAATCGCTTCCTTTAATTTCTATGGATCTAAAACCGATACGTTGAGAAACTACTCCTATTACTTTCTCATTTTTGTCTTTTAACGTGATGAATAGCGTGTACAACGTTGGAACCTCAGCCGACCAGGTTTTAACTTGATTAATCTGTGCTTTAAAAGATAAATTGCTATAGAAATTACCTAAAACGGTAGTCATTTTCGATTCGTCCTTCCAAACATTAGTGCCTTTTGCATCGACCAAATCTAAGGCAACGTAAAAGCTATCGGGGCGACTATGGTTGGTATGTTGATCAATTTTATAATTATCGATGCGCACATCGGCGCTTAAAAGTCCGTTCGTGTAAGACGGGTCTAGTGTAGCAATGGTTTTAAAATCGGCAATGTTTAACTTTGGGGTCGAGTAAAGGTAAACATCGCGTTCGATGCCCGAAATACGCCACATGTCTTGGCATTCGAGATAGCTTCCATCACTCCAACGGTACACCTGTAAGGCGATTAAATTTTCGCCTGGTTTAACATATTTAGTGATATCGAATTCGGCAGCAAGCTTGCTATCCTCGCTATACCCTACTTTTTTACCATTTACCCAAATAAAAAATGCCGATTTTACTGCACCCAAACTAATGAATATCTGACGTCCGTTCCAGTTCTCTGGGATAGTAATTTTTTTGCGGTATGAGCCAACCGGATTGTTATCTACTGGAATATCAAACGGTGGATTCATTCTAGCTCCTGTTAATCGCTTACCCGCAAACTCGTACGGTTGGTTTAAATAGATTGGTGTGCCATAACCATTCGTTTCCCAATTAGCAGGCACTTTAAAGTCGTCCCATTTACGATCATCAAACGTGGGTTGAAAAAAATCTGTTGGTCGCTTACGCGGATCCTTCACCCAATTAAATTTCCAAGAGCCATTTAGTGAAATAAAATAGGCTGAATTTTCTTTTGAGCGTTTTTCTGCTAAAGCCCTATTCTCGAACATATACGAACTCGCTCGCATTGGCAATCGATTTATAGAAACAATTTGTGGCGTTTGTAGTTCTACAGGTAAATCTTGTGCCTGTGCCAATGCCACAAAAAGTAATAAGATTGGTAAACAAAAGAGTATTTTCTTCATTTTGCTATTAAAATTTAATTGTCTTTAGGGTCTTATCTACTAATACTCCATCATTTGCTTTTAAATTAAAAGTGGTATTACGTTTTGCTTTTAGCTTAATGATAAATAAATCTGTATTTCCGTTTAATGGTGCTTTATTTCCAATATTTACAAAAGTTGGATATAATGACTTTTCACCATTGGTATGTAAACGATCATAGGTAAGGTTATCCATTTGTTTTACAGCAAGTGGCTCAATTCCAAGATATTCGAAATCTTGTGAAGGGTATGGTAAAGCAAAGCTGATGGCATTTACGCTTGCTAAATTCGTTCCTTTAACACGTATTTCTACAGTCTCTCCATTTTTAAAAGCAGTACGGGTTGTGGTTAAATTGATGCTTCCTGATAGTGGGGCTGCTTTTCCAACCTCTACTCCCCCATCAAGTTGAGTAGCAACCACCGAAATATCATATCCATCAATTAGGTTATTTTTATTAATATCGCCATTGCTAATGTAGCCTTCAAAATCTCCATCGCCCTTGCGCAAACCTGTGTAGTTACGATAAGAGGTTAAATCGTTTTCATCAATTACTTTATCGTTATTAATGTCTCCTGGAAGGTAACTTGTTGTTCCAGGCACTTTGAATACGTATAATTCTCTTCCAGAACCAAAGCCGTCAACAGCTGCAGTTACAACAATTTTGATAGAATTTGCAGCTGGATGATCTTTAAACTCGAATATTTTAGCAGCATTGGTTCTAGCCCATTCGAAATTGCCAGCTGAAATCCAATTCTCTTTATCATTGCTAAAGAAAATTTCTCCTTTTAGCAACACGCCATTGCCCCCATCTATACGCGGCAAATATTGGATTTTCGCTAATTGATTGGTACTTTTAAGATCGATAACAACCTCAAACGGAACGGAATTTTTTCCCCATTTGGTATGCCAGCCGTTATCTTCATCAAAATCAACTAATTTATTAATGCCCGATCCGCCTTGATTTTCTGCGGTAGTAGTGGCTTTAATTCCTTTAATTGCAAATTGTAATGGGTTAACTCCTGTTTTAGCATTGATGATTACCCAATTAGAATTTCCATCTTTATTTACCGCTCTTAGCTTAAATGTATAGTCAGTTTCTTGCGTTAAACCCTCAAACAGAAAGCTGGTATCTTTAATTGTACTGTAAAGCATATCCTTAAATTCGATTTCATAAAAGTCGGCATTTGCTACTTTTTGCCAAGTAGGTCGTAGCGTAAACGCAGTCTTGTTTTTTTCGGTTACTTGCGCTAAAGCAGGCGGGTTTAAGGCACCTGTAGTTACACGAATTTTATCTGCCGGCTCAAAATAAAAACCTTTAATACGAAGAACCACTTTATGTAAGGTTATATCGGTGGGCGCAAGTTTAACCAATATTTGAGGGTTTTTGGTGATGATTACTTTTTCAAATTCACTTCCATTGGTGCTAAACTTATTCAAATTAGGTGCTGCATCGTAAAAATAAGCGTTCGATAATTTTGCAAACTCATCAGCCGATTTGGCTGCTTTTAATTTTATGCGTGTACTTCCTACTTCCGCCTCAATAGCTTTAGGTGCTGAAGTTACGTTTACTACAAATGCAGTCGCCTTATTTTTAATGAAACCCTCAAAATTTCCTTTAGTAGGTGCTATAGTGATTAAAGCCTCATGATTGTTTACCGAAGAAGTAATCGACGTAGTTGTTCCCGCTCCTAAGGTGTAGGCTTCGGTTTTTCCATCATCATCGTAAGCTACGAAACTGCTGTTACCAGCGGGATACACTTCATACGTGCGAAGTGCGTTGTTAATTTCTGTAACATTATTATTTGGGTTCACCATTGGAATAATTGCCCCGCTTTTTATAAAAACAGGAAGTTTCCAGATTGGTGTATTAAAACTGTTAATGATTCGATTACCTTGGTAGGTTTCTCCCGAAAAATAATCTATCCATTGGCCTTCAGGCAAGTAAATGTTATGACGAACATCGTTTCCTTTTTCGTCGATGTTGGTAGCTTGATAAATTGGAGCGATCAAAAAACTGGGGCCGAAGAGGTATTGATATTGTGTAGCTATGCCTTGGGTATACGCATTTGGGGAAGCTAAAAACATTGCTCTCATCATCGGCAAGCCATTTACTGCCTCTTTGGCTATGCTGTATTGATAGGGCAGTAAAGCCGACTTTAATTTAAGATAGGTTCTGTTAATCGAAGCTGCTGGCTCGCCCTGTGCATGTGGGTATTTCTGACTAGCGCCCCAACCATCCATATTGAGTTGCATTGGCGTAAAGGTTTTCCATTGAAAATCCCTAATATTAACGGCAGCATTTTTACCGCCAAAAATGCCGTCCATATCAGAAGTAATATTAGGCTGACCAGATAATCCAGCGCCAATATACGTAGGGATATGAAAGCGGATGTACTCCCAATTGCCCCCCGTTTGATCGCCCGACCAAACGGCTGCATACCGTTGGGTACCTGCCCATCCATCTAATGAAATAATAAAAGGTCGTGCGCTATCGCCATAAGCCGGAATAATTTGACCCACATCAGCTACTCCATTTAGTCCGAAAGAATAACCTGCGCCTACCCAAGCCACATCGGTTTTTAAAACACGAACACCAGCTTCTTTCACTTCTTTTAAAATATCGCGTTGCAACAAGGCGCTTATTCCAGGTTTTGGATGAAGATCAGATTGTGTCCATAGCCCAATTTCGACCCCATTTTTACGGGCATAATCTCCGAAGCTTTTTAAATTAGCAATGTTTCCATCTAAAGTTTCAGTTTGCCCATAACCTGCGCCATAGCCATCATTAGGTAAAATCCAACCAAAAGGCATGTCATTCCTTTTATAACGATCGATTACCGCACGAGCCGAAAACTGATAATTGCCTTTTTCTCCATTTAGCGACTCTTTGATGCCTCCATTATCCTTTTGGCTTTCCTTATATTTCTGTCCATCCTCAAATAATATTCCTGTAGTATCTGCTTTCCAATAATCGCGATTAAATGCATTTAAATGCCCTTCATAAAAACCAAATTTGGGAAGTAAAACCGGGTTTCCCGTTAACTGATAAAAATCGCTCAGCAAGCCAGCTGCACCATCATTCACCATAAAAAAAACGTCTAGATAATTGGTTTCATGTGATAAGCTAATGACCCCTTTATTCTTAGCACCGAAATCGTAGCGACCTTTTTTAAACGTATAAAACAGTACACCATAACCTTTAGTACTCCAATAAAAAGGAGTTGGCGAAGCTACCCCCCCATCGGTCCAACTGTTCTGGTTCTCGATAGCGATTGATTTGCCCTTATGAGAAAAACGACCATTTTGTACGCCACCACCATAAAAATACTCATCAGGCTCACTCTTAAAGCTTAAAGAAACTTTATTGTTTGCAATTGCTATCGGTTCAATTTCTTCTGCCACTAGTTTTTGATTTTTTTGATTAATCAATTTTAGTAAGCTTGTTTTTTTATCAATTAACACCGTAATTGAGGCTGTAGAAATAAAAATTTGTCCGTTTTCATCTTTTATAGTAATTACCGACACGGGTTTACGCGGGTTCTTTACAAGAATTTCTGCGGTTGGTTTCGATTCTGGGTCTCTCATTTTACCTCCCTCGTTATCTTGAAATAACCTGAAAATATTTTCGCCATAAAAATCTAGCATCATTCGCTGGCCATGGGTAAGCTCAATTTCTACCATAGTAGTACCGATTTGCTTAACCGCTATTACACTAGGGTTTTCGGGCTTTTCTTGTGCCGAAACCGGTAAAGCAGTTAGTAAAAAAAGAAATGTGGCGCACCATAAGATGGACTTTATCATTTTATTAATAGAAAGTATGCTCATTATGTGTTGATCTAGAATTTAGAATAGCCAAAATACGCATGCAATTTGTCTTTACTGCAATTAGTTTAGCGCAAACGTTTGTTTCTACGTTCACCAACATAAAGAATAGTTGATAAGCAGCCGGGAGTTTAATGCCTTGACTTATTGTTTTTTAATGGTGGCATAGAGCTCGCTGCGCTCGAAAAATAAAGGAAATTCTTTAAAAATATGCAACTCGATTTTATCTTAATAGTTTAATAAACTAATATTTAATTAATTGATTTATAAAACTACTTTGTTCAAGAAATCAAAAAATAAGACAGTCAGAATAAGTCCTAAACTTAATTGGTCAGGTAAATACTTCTTGGCGAAATTCATCAATTTACTTTGCGCAAACGTTTGATATTTGGCTCAACTAGTATCGATGTTTTTGTTATCTTTAAATTTGATAAAACGGAAGGAGAAATTTGATGACAAAACCAGCTACCATTACTGAAATTGCGAAGAAATTAAATGTTTCTCCTTCTACGGTATCTCGTGCTTTACACGATCATCCTAGTATTAGCCCTGCAACTCGTGCAAAAATAAAACAAACGGCCAGGGACTTACATTACGAGCCTAATGAAAGAGCCATTCTCTTTCAAAAAGGCAAAACGTACACCATTGGCGTAATCTTGCCTGAATTGGCAGAATCTTTTTTTTCTACGGCAATTAGTACGATCGAAGATTTAGCCTATAAAAAAAATTACACCATCTTATTAGCCCAGTCTCACGATGATCAAGAGCGTGAAAAATTATTGGTCGAAAAAATGAAAAACTATAGGGTTGATGGCTTGATTATATCCGTTGCGAAAACCACTACCAACTTTGACCATTTCGAGCTCTTAAACCGCTATAGTATTCCAGTTGTTTTTTTCGACAGAATACCACCGCTTAAAAACATTCATTCTGTAGCCTGTAACATCGAAACGGGGAGTATTTCTGTGGTTGATTATCTTTTAAAAAGAGGGCATCGAACCATTGGATTAATTAATGGACCACATTCTTTAATGGCAAGTGGACAACGAAAAGAAGGTTATATCAAAGCCTTGCAAAAAAACAGGCTAAAGTTCGACCCCTCTTTAGTTGTAAATTGCGATTTAACAGAAGAGGGTACGAAAACTGCGTTAGAAACCTTAATTGCTAATACTAGAAAACCTACGGCTATTGTAACTTTTAATGATTATGTATCCGTATTTGCCATTAAACACGCTAAAAATTTAGGATTAATTAAATCTAATGAATTAGAGTTTGTAAGTTATGCAAACACACCAATGATTAATTTTATGGAAAATAGACCTATAGCTTCTATTGAACAGTTCCCCGAAATACAAGCACAACGCGCAGTAGATGTTTTGTTCGACTTGCTGCATAATGAACAAGAAGAGGAACAATCTTTCTATAAAATTACGATCGAATCGGAACTGGTAGAGAATAACTAGAACGCAAAAATCAAACGTTTGCGCAATACTATTCTATTTCTCCATAAAAATACCCCCTATCTTTAGTAGAGTCTTGTTAAACCTTCTAAAATAAATTTATTTAACGAACAACGTATGCGTAGAATTTTGTGCTTTCTATTATGTGGTTTTGCGATTACCACTTACGGACAATTACCAGAACCAAACCAAATTTTTTCACAAATGGAAAAAGTGGCCAACTGGCAATGGAAATCTTTAGAAACTTCTGGTTGGAAAAATTCTAAGAAAGATTGGACATCTGGCGCCATGTATACTGGGATGATGGCTTTTGGAAATTTGGCCAAAACAGACTTGTATTACCAGAAACTGATCCAGGTAGGAAAAGATAACCAATGGAAAATTGGCCCTAACCGTCATTTTGCTGATGATTACTGTGTAGGCCAACTATATTGTAAGCTATACGAAATCTACCAAAATCCTCAATATATTGCCGACTTTAAAAGTTTAGCCGATACCTTGGTGACTATACCCCATACCGAATCTTTAGCATGGAAAAAAAACATTCATTTACGAGAATGGGCTTGGTGCGATGCGCTATTTATGGGTCCCCCGGGTTTGGCCTACCTTAGTGAGGCAACAGGTAATGCACAATATCTGGATAAAGCATTAGCCTTGTGGTGGAAATCTACCGCATACCTATACGATAAAGAGGAGCACCTGTATTATCGCGATAGCCGCTATTTTACCAAACAAGAAAAAAATGGAGCCAAAGTTTTTTGGTCCCGCGGTAACGGTTGGGTAATTGCTGGATTGATAAGGGTGCTATCAACTATGCCCCCAACACATTCAGATTATAAGCGCTCTGTGAAATTATTTCGCAACATGTCTACTAAACTAGCACAGTTGCAACAGCCCGACGGTTCATGGCACGCCAGCTTATTAGATCCACAAAGTTTCCCCAGTAAAGAAACAAGCGGAACAGGTTTTATTACTTATGCAATGGCCTGGGGTGTAAATCATAACTTATTACCCTATAAAAAATATAAAAATGTGCTAGATAAAGCTTGGGCAGCGCTAAGTACATCCGTACATCCAGATGGAAAACTAGGCTTTGTACAAGCACAGGGGGCAGCGCCCGACAAGGTAGGCTACGATGATACCGATGTATATGGTGTTGGAGCATTCCTGTTGGCGGGAACAGAGCTTTTTAAATTGAAATTAAATCAAGATGTTAAAGGACTCATCAAGGAAGTAAAAAATAGTACTGCGCTTAGTAAAAGCGAGAGCATAGAAATTCCTTGGCGTAGCATCTATAGGAAGGTGAGCAGTAAAGACCCTCAGAAATTAACCGTACAAGATGCTGCAACCGGACAGCTTATCCCTTTAACATTTGATTATGAGGGCGCTACTGTAAAAAGCATTCAATTTAAACAGACCCTAACTGCCGGTTCCACTCGATATTTTATCATCCAATAAGGCATTATCAAGGAACATCTGACAACTAAAAACAAAATTATAAACAGATGAAAATAGTTAAAATAAGCTTTTTAGTACTTACTTTTAGTATAGTACTTACCAATTTAACCAGTGCTCAGAAAACGATTAAACCAAAACTCGAAAAGGTAGCTACCGGTGCTGAAGATCGTGCCTATTGGACTAATTTACTGTATAAAATAGCATCGCCAGTAATTTTAAATTTAGCCAATAGCACACTAAAGCAGAAAATGCCTGTCGAAGTTCCGCCAGGAATGAAAACCGACTTTTTTAAAAAAGTAACGTATTTGGAGGCCGTTGGCCGCACTATGGCAGGCGTTGCCCCATGGTTAGCACTACCTGATGATAACAGCGCAGAAGGTAAAATGAGGATAGATCTACGGAAAGCGCTCTTAAAGGGTATTTCGAATGCAGTAGATCCTACCAATCCTGATTATCTGAACTTTAGAACAGAAAGTCAGCCTATAGTAGATGCAGCATACATGGCGCAAGCCTTTTTAAGGGCTCCAAAAGCTTTATGGGCACCGTTAGATACCCTCACAAAAACTAGGATCATCGAAGAATTTAAAACGCTCAGAACCAGAACTGGCGCATATAACAACTGGGTGCTATTTGCTGGCATAAATGAAGCGTTTTTATGGAGTGTTGGCGAAAAGCCGGACCCTGCTCGCATAGAGTTTGCTAGAAGGAAAATGACAGAATGGTATAAAGGCGATGGGTGGTATAGCGATGGACCTAGTTTCAGTATGGATTATTATAATGCATACGTAATTCATCCCATGTTGGTAGATTTTTTAAAGGTACTATCCGATCGCAAAAAAGTACCACTAGAAGAATATAATACGGCTTTGCAACGCATGATTCGTTATTCTGAATTTTCAGAGCGGATAATTAGTCCAGAGGGCACCTACCCTGCAATGGGGCGTTCGGCTACTTATCGTACAGCTGCTTTCCAAGCTCTGGGACAAGTAGCATTAATGGAAAAATTACCTTCTCACATTAGTGAAGCGCAAATACGTTGTGGCATTACGGCAGTGATGCACCGTATGTTCGATTTCTGCAATAATTTCGACACAAATGGCTGGCTGGTATTAGGATTCTGCGGTTCGCAACCGATGATTGCCGATAGCTATACCTCAACAGGCAGTTTATATATGGCTACACTTGGGTTTCTACCCCTTGGCTTAGCAGCTAACCATCCTTTCTGGACAGCTGCTCCGGCAGATTGGACGGCAAAAAAGGCTTGGAATGGCATAGCATTTAAGAAGGATTATCATGTAGACTATTAGATAAAACTTATTGAAATAAAGCCTTAGCAGGAATTGCTTCTCTAGCAAAATAATCGGCCGACCATTCTAGCAAAACCTCTTTTTTTGAATGGGCGTAAGAGAAAGTAAAAGGATGTAATCCTGCTTTCAGTTTTACCTTACCTTGATTGTCTTTCCCTGTTATGTAGGCAGCATCGATTACACCAATGTGGTGAATTCTTAAAAAGGAGGCTTGATCTGAGGGGCTATAAAATGTATATTCTCCGTCTTTTGGAACATCGATATACCCGGTAATGGTTACTGTTCCTTCCCCTAATAACTCCTTATTTATGGTTCTGAAATCTGGAGACGACTTTTTAATACTGCCTAATGACGGCAAGGTTAGCCACCCAAACTTAGGTTTTTCGGCACTCCAAATTATACCTGGTTTTACACTTTTTGTTATTGAGGGTACAAATTCATTATCATAGGGTCTTATGGCATCGGAGTTTACCCGGCGGCTTTGCAGTACTTCATTTTTCATGTGTGTTTGAAGATCCGGCATCACTGTTGCGAGGTTTTTACGTTGACCAGGGTCTTTAACTACATCGTAGATTTCAAAATCATCTTGTTGATTTTTGATATCATACCTCACTCCAACATATTTACCCGATCTAATTACCTGCATTTGATTGCGTATTCTTTTGCGATGATCTATGGCAAATTCATCGTAGTTTGGACTTTTACCCTCAACAAAATACTCGACATAAACACTAGACTTAGCTGGCTTGCCTTTGCCTATAAGTGAAGGTAAAATCGAAACCCCATCGACACTTAGTGGGGGCTTAACTCCACTAGCATCTAAAAAAGTTGGCAACCAATCGTAGGCCGCATTTGCCGCCTTAATTTTTTTGTTCGCGGCGATATGTCCTTTCCAATAGGCAATAGCAGGCATTCTCAGACCTCCTTCCCAACAATCGCGCTTAATACCATCGAAAGGGCCAAAACTACCAAAAAAATTAGCTTTAAAAGGTGTAGAAAGATATGATTCAATGGAGGGCCCATTGTCAGAAGTGAATACTACCAGTGTATTTTCTTCTATTTTTAAGTCTTTTAATACCTGCATTAAATCTCCAACTGCATCATCAATTCGTCTAACCGAAGTTGCATACCGTTTATAGACATCTGGCCATTGAATTTCTGGAGTTACAGGGTCTTGATCGTCATCGTAAGTGGCATTTGCATAGTCTGGGTGGTAATAGCTGTCTGGCAAATTCGTTGCTGTGTTAATCATTTTGCCCGCTTTCCCTATCCATTGGAGACCTCCATTTAGCCCCTTTCCTTTTGGGTAAGCTTGTGTAGGTAATTCCAATACCGCATGTGGCGTATCGAACGAAATAAAAGCGAAAAAAGGTTGGCTTGCATTCGTCTTCGATTTATCTATTATCCATCGCTTAGCCGAAGCTGTCCACAAATCGGCAGTGTAGCACTTATCCAACTGCTTCGATACCTCGTTGTAATTGTGCCACACTTCTTTTTTACCTCGATATATTCCTTCTTTCGGGTAATGTTCATGTCCATCGGCATGGCGCATGTATCCATAAAAGTAATCAAATCCCCTTTTTAGTGGATGAGAAATCCAAGACGAAGTATCCTTTCCGACACCCTGGAGGCCCCATTTACCAAACAATGCAGTTTGATATCCTAATTTTTTTAACACACCTGGCATGGTATAATTATTTTCAAGCGCCTTGTCGAATTGGTTATCACGAACATTTGCATGTCCTTGATTTTGCCCAAGAAATAAAGAGGCTCGAGACGGCGCACAAACTGGAGCTGCTGCATAATGTTGCATCAACATTGCGCCGCCATTTGCCAATTTATCGAGATTTGGTGTTTGTGTAAAGGGGTGATTACGAATATTTTGACTTTTCCTTAGGTTTTGATAAAAAACGCCAATGTCGCCATAACCAAGATCATCTGTAAGAATGAAAATGATATTTGGTCTTTTCTGTCCAAAAGTTAACAGAGCAACCATGCTAAACACAAATAAAAGTAGTGTTCTTTTCATCATTATAAATGAAAGATAAAAAAAGCTCCCAACATTTTAATGAAGGGAGCTTAAAAAAAGTTAAGGATTACTTCAAAAACTCTATTTCAAATTGGCTTAAGAAGGGATTACCATCAATACCAAACTCTGGTAAAATTTTAACATTCATCCAATACAACATCGTTGCAGATACGGCTGCAGGTGTTAAAATAATAGATTTACCGGTGGCATTTGCATCTACTGTTGTGCCCGCGGGAACACTAGTCCCGATCGAAGGCCAAGAGAAAGGCCCAGACAGGTACATATCATACCCACCAACTGCTTTGTTCGATAATACACCTTCACCACCTTCATCAATGGGCCAAAAACCAATCAAGTTGGCATAATTTGGATGTTGAGTAATATCTTTCAATGCTACATTTGCAGTTACCACTGCAGCATCAAGTGCTACGTTAAAAATACTCAAATTAGCCGCATAAAAATCGGCATCACCCCCTACAGCTCCTATTTTTAATAATTCGGTGGTATTTATATTCTTCGACGCGCTTACATTATAAGAGTTTTTAAAAACGCCATCTACATAGGCAGAAGCTGTTCTTGTTGTTGAATTTACATATTTTACCGTCATAGTTAACGTATGCCACGAACCATCGGCTAATCCGGCAGCAATGCCAAGTTGCTGTTTACCGCCACCACCGTTATTTACACCTCCAAATTCTAAATTCCATTGATTATTTTCTTGCATCCAAAACCAGCCTGTATAGTTTGAAGTGCTTTTTCCCAAAAACTGTGGATAGGTAGATGTTTTATTAAACTTAGTTTGCATTTGAACGGTAAAATCTTTATTATCACCAAAACTGTACAAGCCATTGTCATCTGGTACCGCTGCAATTACAGCTGTAGTTTTAAAGTTAACGGTATTAAAACCAGATTTCTTAACTTCTTGTTCTTTTAAGCTGCTGTTAGACGCGATAATAAACCCAGGTTTAGGATCATCATTACTACCGCCATGATTGGTGGTTACTATAACTAGCCAATTTTCAGATGTATAATTTTTTCGAGCTTTTAAAGCGGCAACCAAATTACCCACATACTCATCGGCCTTTAGCACTGCATTTTTATAGACCGTGTTTGTAGCTAAAAAACCACCCTTCTCACCAGCGGCCTCTACCTCTCTAAAATTAACAATCATAGCACCTAAAGGTGTACTTGTGTTAATGATGTTTATTGCGGAGTCTTTTACCGCTAAATCTGTATTCACTATGGGAGCAAAGTCTACCACTTTTACATAATTTCTTAATTCTGGCCACGAGGTAACCATTGCGGTTTTTACAGATTTATATTGCAAAATATAATCGAAACTATTTCTAAAAACAGCTGGCGATTCATGCGAGTTTTCCCTGGGTGTGGGTTGAAAAGTGTTCTCTTTAATTAAATGTTTACTGTAACTCACTCCGGTAATCATGGTGGCCCAACTGGCCACATCATTTGCAACTTGTCCTCGTAACACATCATAACTATATTTTGATGTTTTTCTTAAGGCCTCTACGTTGGTTGGAGCTATGCTTTTTAGCTCAGAACCTGTTAAGCCATCAATACTGATGATTAACACCTTTCTTTGCGTATTTATGGTCGGCTTAAATTCTTCGAACACAGGTGCTGGATTCTCATATTCTTTACAACCCGTAACTACTATACCCATTAATAAAGCCAATGGGAAAATGCGAATGATTATCTGTTTCATGGTAATTTTAAGGCTTAATTAAATTCATTTCGGCGAATACTACGTATGGATTTTTACTGTACCCATTTTTTATCACCACTTTATAAAACTTAGCATTGATATTCCCGTTGGGGAAAATATATTCGAACCTATTGGCTGTGTTAGGCAAGGTAGTAGTGCCCACACTTGTATAGTTGATGTTATCTTTGCTACTGAAAATCTCTATTTCTTTGGCATCACCAGCACGATTTGTACCTGCACGACCATTAAAATACATGCCTTTAATTGGAATATTTGCCCCAGCACTTAAAATAAAGGTAAAGGGATAGGTTTGGTCAGGTGTTGGACTAGAATAGCGCGAGTGATAATAAGTGGTTAAATTTTCATCAACTAATGCAGCGAAAGAACCTTCCTGCGCCGGAGAACTCACCGATACTACGCTGGTAGTGAAAACGATACTTGCAGTTCCACCAGTTTTAGTTAATGGATTGTAGGTCCAAATCTGTTTGTTCAAAATCGGATATTTTTGCCCTATTTTAGCTTGCGATTGAGGGCTTACCAAAATGCCCCAAGCTTCGAAAAAAGGAATTAAATCTACCTTGCAATATTCTGATAGGTTTTCGTAAACAAAATCGTGTTTATCAAGATCATTATTAGCTAAGCGTTGAGCACTTCGCGCTTCGGTATATAATTTCGTCATCGCATCATAACCATAAAGCTCAAAAATCTGTACAAATGGCGTCATCCGTTTAAATGGGTCGTCCATCGCTGGGTCGCTATCAAAATTTTTAGTTCCTGCTTTACTTGCATAGGCAATAGCCAGTGGAAAACCACTGCTTACCGAAGGATGAAGTGTATTGTAGTTGGCACCAATTCTATTTGCCACCTTAAAACTAAATAAATTGTTAGTGGTTTCCCCTAAGGTACTCCAACTCCAAACATTTCCTTGTTGCATATTATGGCCAAACTCGTGATAAGAGCCCCAAGTACCAACACTACTTTTTAATCGGATAGCACTGGTAAAAGAACTAAACCACTCGGAATCATTAAGACCTACAAAAGGAAATCCGTTATGACCATAACCATTCGTTAACTGGATATCTAATACACCACGCCAAGGGCCTTGTGGACTTCTATCGCTAACATCTAATGCATTATCAGAAAGGCCCATCCAACCATTATAATCTAGATCAAAAACGGTATTCCACAATGAAATAGGTTCCACAATATTAGTTAAGGGTTCTGTAGCATTTGAAAATTGACTTACAATTTTATCTCGCGGAACTAAAAATATCACGCGTTTAGAGCGCAACTCTAACCAAGGTACTTTAGAAGCTAGAACTTTTGCTTTCCAACTTTCGTGCGTGTCTATCCCTAAAATAAAATCTGGAGAAACACATGCACCTGATATCGTAAACTCTACAGGGTCTTTAATCGCAAAAGAAGCATTAATATAAATTGTACCACCATAAATATTTCGCATGTAATTTACACCCGGATACAATTGTTGCCTATTAACAATAATTGGGTCCCGTAACAATGGAACTTTTCCCGTAAGGTTATCGGTATGCCCGCCTATTTGCATACTTAATCCATTTACTCCAGTTGGCACAACTAACTTAATCAATTCGCCTGGAGCAGCATAATATCCTGTACTAAACTGTGGCGTTGGCGCTACAGAAATCCGAAGATTTTCGTTGGTTTGTGGTGTAAAGTTTAGATCTAGCGTAAATTTCTGATTCGTTACCCTAGGTTCTGTTTGATCTACCAAACCTGGAAAGATACGTGCTTTTGCATAGCCCGATCGATCAATATTTGCCATATTCGTATCAACAGTTATACTTTTTTGGTTTTCAGATGCATCATCATAACCATCGTCAACTGCTATTCCATATTTTTTACAAGCTGTAAAACCACTTGCCAAAAGTAAGATGACGATGTAGTTTAAAAATCTGGTCGGTTTCATATTCTTAGTTCTTGTTTTTTAGGTTAGTTGTTACGAACATCTGTATAGGTTGGTCTCCAAATTTTTCCACTCAATTGCCAGCTACTTGGAATAGGTATGCCCATCCATGTATAAATTTGGTAAGGAATATCAACATTATTGATAACTACGCCAAAAGTTGCAGAAGAAAGAAGTGGCGAAATGTTTGGTGAAACATCCGAAAAAATGCTCCAATTCGCTGTACCAATTAAATTCATTGGTGCTGCGTTTCCAGTTACATCGTTAATTTGATTTCCTGACCCCTCATTGCCTCTAAAATATCCGATCAAATTATCATAATATGGATCAGTTGCTGGTGTTAATGGTGTTTTTTTACTATTTTCAATAATATCTGCAGTAGGAATAGCAATGTTATAAACTGCAAACTCCGTAATAAAGCAATCATCATTAGTATATTTTCCAAAAGTTAAAGGCGATGTGGTATTCAAATCTCCATTAAGGGTTAAATTAGGTGTTTGAGCAGGAACTCCATCCACAAACATACTCGCAACGCGGTTAGCACCATTCATATAAAATTTTACAGCAATAGAATGCCATTTCCCATCAGTTATGATTTGCGATGTAGGTCCCTTGGCTTGAGCGTTCCCTGTACTTCCAGCAAAGCTACAGTTGAGACTAATGATACCACCATCATCCTTTATAAAAGCCCAGCCTGGTATTCCTGGAGTTATTCCAGTAGTAACTCCTCTTTTTTGAAGAATTGCTGGATAGTTTCCGTTACCAGCCGTATTATCCCAACGGAGATTAAAACGAATAGTAGCATCTTTGTTTGTCCCTAAATTTAAAAAATTTGGATCGCTCTGCACAGCCGCATTGTTTACATTAAACTTAGGTGCAATGCCTGCATAAGGCAACGCACTAACATCAGGTTTTGGTGTAATTTGGCTTACAAAACGGGGATTATAGAAGATAATAAAGTTATTCCTACTTGGATCGCTATATGCACCTAAATTGGCATCATTAGGATTTACCGGAATAGCACCCCCCTTATTTGATGAAACCACTACCAACCAATCTTCTTTTACAAAATTAGTTCGTTGTTGTAAGGCAGACATGATATTACCAATATAGCTATCTAATTGTGTAATAGCACTTGTATATGAAGTTGTATTATCGGCATAGCCATTTGCAGCACCAGCAATTTCTGCACTATGAAATTGAGCAACAAGAACCGATGCATCTGGTCTTTTTAATTCTTCTATTACGGCATCTTTAACCTTAGCATCATCGTTTTCGAAATTTACTTTAGAACTCGCATCAATGGCCAAATTATCGTTAAAAACCTTGCTAGCTGCAATAGAAACACTTCTTAAGTTTGGCTTAACCTGCTTTAATCTTGTAAAAAGAGAAGGATAAGTAGCAATATCATTTCCAGAGAAATTTTCACTTACCACTTTATGCTTATCGCTAGTTACACCTGTAGTTGCATTTGCCCAAGCACCTGCATTGGTTAATGTATTGGTCTGAAAATCAGAAAGTGCATCATATGCATAAATCGATTTTTTAACCATTTGGGCTAAGGTTGGCGGATTTAAAGCTTTTAATGCGTTACCTCTTACGCCATCCAATATAAGGTAAAGCACTTTACGTTCCTTCAAATTTATAGTTGCCGTATCATTTGGATAGTCGGTTCTTAGTATGTTGGGAAAGTCTTTATTGCAAGAACTGAAGAACAGTACCATTAATAAGCACAATAGCGCTAGGCCATTTATTAATAGTTTTTCTTGCTTTTTAGTTAATTGATTCATATTAATATTTTTAAGTGTTAATTTTTTAGTTCCACTCTTACAATGTTTCCAAATTTCTTATTATCAAAGCGTTGGATGGAGCCAACAAGGATTACAGCAGGATTACCAAATGATGATGTAGTTTCAATAATTTTAAAAACTTGTCCACTAAATTGACCCGTATTATTATAACCAGCTGCTAAAGAGGCGTCAGCATTTAAGACCATAAAGCCTTGGCGGATAACCGAATTGTACGTTTTGAAATTTCCACTAACGATTACTTTACCATTGTTTAACTGTGCAGCGTAAGTAGCTGCACCCGATGCCATAGTACCAAATTTGAATGAATTGTCTAAACTTCCATCGGCATTAAGCAGGGCTACACCTTTCATCGAATTACCATTATAAGTTGTAAATGAGCCTGTAATTAAAATCCTATCCGTTGCAGCATTGTAGGTAACTGAAGTAATGTTATTATCGGCTCCAGTTCCGGCCTTAAACGTTTGATCTACACTTCCATCCAAATTAATGCGTACAATACGGTTTGCAGGCGTCCCATTAAAAGTAGAAAAGGCACCCACTAAAACCAATTTACCATCAGCTTGCTGAAAAGCATCGGTAATTTCGCCATTACCTGCTGGCGGACTTTGCTTCGTAGCTTTATCATAATGGAACGTCGAATCCATGGCCCCATCAAATTTCATGCAAACCATTTGTTTCATTCGGGTTACATCATAAACTTTGGTATCGTAAGTTGAACGATCGTAAAATACCCTTACATAATTTTCAAACCTTCCAACGGCATATATTCGATCATTAAAGACAAAAGATTTTCTGATAGCACCTGCAACCCCTCCGTTAAAAGTTGGTACAGTGTCTTTATTTTTTTTGAAATCATTTGGTGTGGGGTTGATCACATCAATTATGGTACTATCTAACGTCCCATCACTATTTAGCGTAGCAATACTGTTAATATTAATTCGTTTTCCGCGTGACGAATTAAAGCTGGAAAAGAAGCCAGAAATTAAAAATTTACCATTGGTTAAGCGATTAACACTATTAATTGAGCCCAAAGCACCCTTTCCAAAATTTAACGAGGTTGCATACGCACCTTGGGTGGTTATTTGTGCAATTGCGCCTATTGGTACTTTCACATTTCCTTTATTATCGAAGTTATCGAATGCCCCAGTAACTAAGTAATTTGCATTTGGTAAGCGTAGAATATCAAAAATTGTAGCGTTAGAACCTACAGTCGCTAAAAAAGAATCATCTGCGCTTACTTTCCCCTCTATTCTTAACAATGGGCCAAAAAAAGTTTGCCCCTCACTAATAACAGACATTCCTCCACTGCTTGCATCATTAGGAACTTTAATTCTTGCCGTGCTATCTGTAAAAGCTACTACTGTTGCTTCTACCTCGTTAATATAGAACTTGTACTTGTTCTCAAACTTCTTTAAGCCCCTGATGCTCACATTAACCTCGCTACCTGGTGCAGCAGCTTCGGGGTCCGGTAAACCCGCACCAAACTTAATGCCTAGGGGTTGCTTGCCCCCTTCGTAAGGATTTTCTCCGATAATTTCTTTTTTACAAGAATATAATCCAAGCACTAATAAGGCTAATAATAATTTACCTAAGTGCACTTTCTGTTTATGTAGTATATGATTCATATCAATTTCGTAATAAGATTAGGGTGTTGGAGGTAAAATACCATCTGCAATTACTTTATCAATAAATGTTCTTGTGTTGAAGCCAAAATTATGTTTGCTTATTAATAAGCCTCCGCTAAATACATTTTGTGCCAGTACATGAACAATCCCATTGGTTGGTGCAATATCCGACGATGAAACTGGGATATTTAGCAAGTTCAATGTCGGATTTGAAAAATCTGGAATGTAGGATAAGTACAGCTGACGGTATCCAGCATATTTTACAAATGTTTTTGGACTTCCATCCGCATTTCTCGCCGTTACCGCATCATTAAATAGTACACCAATATTCATTGTTCTACCCGCATATGAAGTATAACCTTGACCAGGAAAAGCAGCGAAAGCAATGGTATCTAACTGTGGATAATCTTTTAGGCGATTAACCCCTTTAAAGATGTACATGGATAGGGCCTCTTTCCATGTTTCAGGTCTAATTTGCTCTAATTTAGCTACGGTATCTTTTCCACTTCTTCGCAAATCGGCATTTAATGCCTTTAATGATTTATAAATGGCTGAACTCGTTGGGGCAAAAAATGTGATCTGTTCCTTTTCAAAAACATCGTCCATTCCTGCAATATTTATTACCCTAGTTAAGGTATCAAAGTAGGCAGGCTTTGATTTTAGGTAAGCAAGTATACTTCCATTAAAGTTGGGATTGGTAGTACCTGTATCAATAAAATATTCATCTCTTTTACAAGAAGTAATGATACTAAAGCCAATTAATACAAATATGGCTAATTTTAAAGTTGTTTTATACATCATATGATTACTAAGTAAAAATTATCTCCAATAGTTATTTAAAGTCATGTTAGGATTATTGGTTAATGCCACTGGATCTATTGGCCATGTCCATGCACCTGCATTGAAATCGGTAACCGTCATAGGAAACTTACAAAAGTTAGCATCTGTTATCCTTTTGGTTCTCACCAGATCATAGAAATAGTGGCCCTCACCCATCAATTCCCTTACGCGTTCGTAATAGATGTCGTCTTTCAAATTATCTCCTGTAGAGGTAATTGGTGTTGCATTGGCCCTATCCCTAACTTTGTTCAAATAACGTTTAGCTTCGATATCCGAATCTCGGTTTGCATTTGCTTCTGCAGCTAATAAATAGGCATCAGAAAGTCTGAAGATGATAATGTCGTCATCGTTTAAGATGTTTAATCCTTCGGCATACACATTTGCAAATTTCTTAAACTGGAACGTGCCGTTGTTCACAGTTCTGTTTTCGAACCAAGCATCTTTTCTACCATCGGGAATACCATCTGAATACACTTTATTTAGCCATTCTTTATCATAATAAGCTAAACTATTTGTATTGGTAACTGTCCCTTTTAATGGATAATGGCTTAATAAGTAACTAAGGTTAGAAAACGACGATAATTTTTCTCCGTTATTTGCATTTTGAAAAACTTCGAATAAACTTTCTTTGGTACGACCTTTAAAGATTGCTTTATATTGCTCATTATCATAAGGCAATAAACGGTAGTCTGTTGTTGTTTCTATTTCCTTTCCTAAGCTAATTACCGCATCATAATAGGCTTTTTTGTTGGCCTCTGTTTGATCAAATCCGGCAGCCCACATGTTCATGTGCATTAATAAGGCAATAGCACCTCCGCGCATGGCCCTAACACCTACTAAAGCAGGATCCGCATACGTCCACGGTAAATCCTCTTTAACAGCTTCCATATCTGCGATGCAGTTTCTTAATACCGTAACCATTGGAGTTCTAGGCAATTTTTCTTCACTAAAACCCTTGGTATAGTAAGGCACATCGCCAAACAACCGTACCATCATAAAATACGATAGGTTACGCATAAATACAGCTTCAGCCTTATACCGCTTGCGTTCATTTTCTGACAATGCAGTAGCTGGTACTTCATCTATTTTAGTATATAAAATATTGGCCGCAGCCACCACATCAAAAAACTCTTTCCAACGGGTGTTGGTTCTAAATACATAATTTGAAGACCATTGCCCATCAGCAGATAAACTTCTTAAGTTGTTTGTAGCCATTAACGATACATAGTTTCCTGCTGAAACATTAATTAAGGGGGCACTACGCATATCGGCTACCTGAGCAAATCCACTACCTTGTCCAACTTTTGCCCTAAAACGAGCATACAAACCATTTGTAAAGGCTTCGACATCGGCTTTAGTTTGCCAAAAATTATTTCCAGACAAATTATCTACCGGTACAATATTCAAAAATTTTTTGCAACTCATGGTAGCAATAGTTACCATCGCAAATATTAGGATATAAGTATATTTTTTCATTAGTATATATTTGTTTTTAAAAGGCATGAAAGTATCATGAGCCTTATTGTTTTTACTGGTATACTCATGATGGTTTTCATCATCATCTTAATTAAAACTCTACATTTAAGCTAAGTGTATATGTTCTTGGATTGGGATAAATAGACCCACTATCTCTACCCAAATCACTCACACTTTCTGGACTAGTACCCGAGTAATTCGTAATCATAAATACATTACTAGCTGTACCCCCAATTACCACTCTATTCATTCCAAATCTGCTTGTAAATTTTTGATTCAGGGTGTAGCCTAAAGACACATAACCCAATTTAAAATAAGAGCCATCTTCTTGGAATAAGGTCTGATTGGTTCGGTAAGGATTAACAATGCTAGATCTTAAATAATCATAAGGATTAGGATAAGTAGCAATTTGTCCAGTTCTTGTCCAAATATCATACGCATCAAGCGGTACAACACCAGTTGGATTGATGGCATAAACACCTTGTAAAGCTAAAGGATTGTTGAAAGAAGAAAACTGAGACGCCAGTGAGTTATTTAGCACATCTCTTCCAATTACATAGTTTCCTTGAACTTGCATGGTAAAGTTCTTATAACGGAAATCCATCGTTACACCTCCGTTAAAACGAGCTTGAGAGTTACCTGCTGCTACCAAATCTCTTTCATCTAGCACATAATCGCCGTTCAAATCCGTAAAGCGTGGATCGCCAGCTTTAAAATAACCTAAAGTTGAGTTGTTTGCACCTGAACGGTACCTTAAACCTGTAGAAGGATCAACAGGCACTTCAGCATTACTCGCGTAAACACCTTTAGTGTTATAAATGTAATTGGTTAAACTATTCTGTCCTAAGCGGTACAGTATAGATTGACCAGTGGTTGGATCAACATAAATAAACTCTCTAACTCCATCAGGCAAATGGGCTAAATAATCATTGTTAATTGCTCCGTTCACACTTATATTCCATTGAAAAGGTTTTGAAGGAGCGAAAATCCTCGCAGTTAACGTTGCCTCATAGCCAATGTTTACAACACTAATTTCATTGGTTTTAATATTAGTAAACGAGCTGATATTAGCTAATGGCTTCTCTCTTAATTGATTATCAATCTGCTTATAATAAGCTTCAAAAGTTCCGAATAAACGGTTGTTTAAAATACCAAATTCAAAAGCACCATTATAGGTGGTATTCTGTGTAGGCAATAAATTCGAATTCGGCAAAGTGGTCAAATTCATCACAACCGTTGGTGAACCATTGTAAATCGAGCCGTTAACATATTTCCCATATACGTCGTAGATATTTCCTTGTGGTTGCAATACCGTACCATAGCTTAATTTAATGGAGGCGCTATTAAACCAACTCTTCCATTTTTCGGTAAATGCTTCATTTTGCAAATTCCATCTTATACCAATCGATGGACTTTTAATGTAACCCGCTTCAGGTCCATTACTTGAACTTCTATCTGCACGATATGAGGCATCAAGTACATACCTACGCTTATAATTATAGCTAAAGTTACCAGCAAAGGCGGCCGACCTAAATTGGTCGAAATTGTTTAAGGTCCCCCCAAGCGAAGTAAGGTAATCATCAACCCCTACAATTGGCCCTCTTAGATAATCGTTAACTACCTTATTATTTTGGATAACGTCTGCCTTAAAGTTTCTTGAATCTAGCTCCGTAAAAGCATATGCACTGAAATTGTGTGCATCTTCGCCAGAACCATCCTTTAAGCTAAAATAGTAAGCCAATAAATTTCTATTGTATATGGTATTTTTTACACTGTTGAAGGTATAAAGCGATGCTGCATTTCCATTAATAGTTGAGGGTAAAAAGTTCTCTTCCACACCCGTATTGAACGTATAATTAAAATTAGAGGTTAAGCTAAACCCTGGTAGAAATTCATACTTCAGTTCTGTTGTGGTATTTAGTTCAGTGGTTTTATTATCATTATCGGTAGTTACGGCACCCAATACACTGTTTACAGCAGAAAATAAGGAGGGTGATGGTAATAAAGTAGAGGCTTGTCCACCTGTAGCCACGCCCGTGTTTAATAATCCATTGCCACTACCCTTCTGGTTCTTGCCTAAAGTTCCATTTATAGTGGTGTACAATTTGAACTTACTGCTTGGCATATATTGCATGTTCATTCTCAAGTTTGATCTCGTAAAACCTGTATTTTCCTGAATACCATTTTGATCGAAATAACCGAAGTTTACCTTGTAGTTAAAAGACTGATCGCCTCCATCTATACTTAGGTTATGACTTTGGTTAAATGTTGACCTAAAGAAGTAAGATTGCCAATCGGTTGAATTATTGTAATAAGCATTTAAGCTATCGGCCAAATACGGTGTTGCCCCTAATAACGCCAAGGCACGGTAATAACTGGTATCACTTTGCATAATTTGCGCCATACGCATATCACGTTCGCCTTTCCCACCAATAACTTGACGTAACTTAGGTGGGGTGCTTAAGAAAAATTGTGTATTATATCGAATTACTGGAATTTTTGAGTTACCTCTTTTAGTGGTGATTAAAATAACCCCATATGCACCTCTAGACCCATATAATGATGTCGCAGAAGCATCTTTTAACACTTCGATACTTTCTACATCTTGTTGTGGAATTAATGAAATCGGACTAATTCCTGGGCCGGCAGATTGAAATCCATACTGAAAATTGCCGCTATCATCAATCGGTACACCATCTACTACAAATAATGGTGAAGTAGATTGTAAAAATGCACCATCCCCAGACCCTGTTACGTTAATGTTAGACAAACCACGCATGGCGATAGAACCCCGCATACCCGGAGAACCTGTATTTTGTTGGATGTTTAATCCCGCTACCTTTCCTTGTAACATATCAGTAATGCTTGCTACCGGAACCGCTTGTAAATCTTTACCTGAAATCTTTACACTAGACCCAACAGATACTTCCTTCGATTTAGCGACATAACCCTGGATGGTAATTTCCTTTAATTGGTTTTGATCAGCTTCCATCAGTACGGTTAACTTTGTTTTGCCCGTAACGCTCATGGTTACCGGTTTAAAGCCAACGTAACGGAATTCCAATACTGCATTTTCGGGTACCACAACAGAAAAAGACCCATCTGGCTTTGTAGCGCCAATAACAGTTCTGTTATAGAAAATGTTCACATTTGGTATCCCGCCTGTATTATCAGCAACCGTACCGGTTACCGTTTTCTTTTGCTGTGCTTTTAAATTTTGACTGATGCCTAAAAACAGACATAAAAAAGCCATTATATAAAAATATCTCATGTTAGATAATTTAGTTTTCATTTGATTCTATTAATCGTTGATGAATTTAGGACGCTCTGTTTTAAACCAAAAAATGATTTCCCAGTCCCCTTTTTCATAAATAGCATAGTCTAGACTTAAGATTCCTGTTTCTTTAATGTTTCCAAAACCTTGTCTTTCATACTTAAATGTTGATCTTGCTCTTAAACCACTACCAATTGTATATTTAGTAGGATAAGCTGCTAAAGGAATGGGATAGGCAACTTTGTAGGTTACTTTTTCGTTATCCTTTACCATATCGAAACCGTGCACCAAGGTAGACCATTGCGTGGCGTTGAACTTATCAGGATTAATAGGATTAAATAAGGTATCGACAAATTTAAACGTCAACGAATTACCAGCATCGCTCTTTTTATTGAACAAAACCACAATATCTGCCTGAGATGCCGATAAAAATCTGCCAGTTCGCTCGCCTCTTATGTTACTAAAGTTTGGCGTAGTTCCTAAAGAAGAAGCTTGGCCATTAGTTGCATTAATAGCTGAAGGTTCGAATGCACGCTCTTTAAAAGGACGAAGCTTAAAGTCTTTGAAGTATTTACGACCACCTGAGTTTGACACCTCTACATCAAACACATAACCTGAATCGGGTTGCGCTTTAACGAAACTAGAATTTGCCTTGGCCCACATTACAAACTGACCAGAATGTTCACGGATTTCGAATAGTTGATGATTTTCAATAGTCCGTTTTGCTTCGATTTCGGCGATCGATTTCTCTGTACCATCATATGCTGATTTCCAAACTTGAACTGGGAAAAAATCGGTTAGTTCAGGTGCTACTTCTCCAGTAAACCTCCGCATGTTTACAATTTTAAAATTTAGTGGAATTGATGATGATCCAATATTAAAATTATCAGCAAATAAGCTATTTCTTCCTAAAACGGGCTGATATTGCTTGGTGGTAAATTGCATATCATTAGCTAATGATAAACGCACATCGGGTATATTGTCTTTACAGGCTGTGATGAGCAATGTGATGCCGACGATCACCACTGTAAGAAATGATAAAATTTTGTTTCTTTTCATTGTTTTCATCTTATTTATTAACCCTAACTACAAATTCATTAAAGCCATAATCATGTAATGGCGCCAAAATATTTACAATGGCATTTTTTGTTTTAATGTTTACCGCATTGGTACTAGCATTCTCCCAATTTTTTTCAAAAATTGACCCTTTTGGGTCACTATAAATGATAGATTGAGGCCCACCCCCAACAAAACCCGATGCATTTAATTTATTATATTGGATGTGCATTGGGTAGGCATAATTAATACTGAGTAAGTTTAAACCATCTGCAAAAGGGGCGTAACTATCGGTAGTTCTAATTCCTCTAAGGATGTATCTGGATGTGAGTGTATCAAGCTCTGCTAAATCACAATCCTTTAAATACATTGCTTCTTTTCCTTGCGCTTTGCGCTCGATGTTCAGGTTTTTAATCGCGGCCTGAAAACTTTGGTTGGTTGGTGCAAAAACAGTTATATCTTTTGTACTCAACGAATCTTTCAAATCAGGCAAACGATTCAAGACAAATAATAGCGAATCGAAGGTGTTTTTCTGTGCCTCTAAATATTGTAAAGCAGTACCGTCGTATTCTTTAATTGAATTCTCATAATCGTGATAGATTGAATCTTTTTCACAAGCGGTAAGCACTGAAATAAAAATTAACAGCAGTGTTAATGATTTTAAGTAGCCTTTTATATTTTTATATATCATCATGTTATAATTAAAAAATATCTTGGTAATTAATTCCAGTATGGATTTTGTTTAATGGTAGGATTAGCGTCTAAAATGTCTTTAGATACTGGCCAGTAAATTCCTCCATTGTTTAGCAAGGCATTAAATGCTGGATTATTCTTTTTAATCCGATTAAGTCTAACTAAATCGTACCATCTCCAGCCCTCTCCCATTAGCTCTCTTCTGCGCTCGGCAAATATGGCGTCCATCACATCAGCTGTTGATGACGACAAGAAGGGTGCAGTTCCTCTTAAGCCCGAAGCACGGTTAAGATTGGCAATTGCTTCGTCTCTTTGTCCCAACACCGCAAGTGCCTCAGCTCTTAATAAGGTTACCTCTTCGTACCGTGTAAATAATACAGCAGAAGTAAATAAGGAGAAGTTTCCACTAATTTGAGCACTACCTATACATTTTATCTTACTGAAGATGGGTTGCTCTGAACTATAATTAGTGAAGTAATTCTTCCGGTATAGCTTAGTCAGTGGGTCGATACTAAATCTTAAGTCGTTTAAGTCTGTAAATGCTTTACGAATAGTATCTTTTGGAACGTAAATTTCTGGATTAGCTTTTAAAATTAACGGGGCAGCCAAAGTTAATTGCTCTAAGTGGCCATTAGCGGTTGCCTCGCCATTACCGTATTCAAATCCAAATCCGACAATTTGAACAGCACGTTTAAAGGCAAATGGACTATAACCGTTTACATTTTCTGTTAACTCATCAACGCTAATGTATTTTACGCCAAAACTGCCGTCACCATTTAAGCCAGTAATATTATCTAAGAAGTATTTAGTATAAACTTCACAATCCAAATAGTTTTCCTGCCAAGCTGCAATGTGAGCCAATACTGCGTATGCAGATAATTTGGTAAATAATACACCGTTCCAAGTTGGCCACGTTGCACCGTAGTATATACCTGGAAAAATTGGATCAGAACCGCCATATCTAAAAGGCAAAACTTTGGCCGCTAGCAACAATTCTGAAGTAGCATAGGCCAGCACCTTTTCTTTTGAAGTACGAGGATGTGTAGAAAAATCACCATCGTGAGAGGTAATCAGCAAAGGAACATCACCCCATATCCGCACCATATAAAAGTAGGCAAATGCTCTCAATGCTCTCGCTTGCGCTACATCTACCTGATTATTAATGGGTGTGTATCTGGGATCGTTGGCTACGATTTCTCTTGATCGCTCGATAAATAAACTGGCAGAATTGATTACGGAATAGAATCTTTTCCAATTGCTTACCCTTTCAATTACGGGATAAGATGCATTTAATTGACCATCGATAATCGCCTTTAAATCTGATCTACCTGTTGAGGTGAAATCACCTTGACGTAAATCGCCCATAAGCCAATGCGTGTTATCTGCCACCATAGCGGTACGCATTAACGTGTATATACCAATTAAGCTACCTTTCGCATCTTCATAATTCTTCCAATTATTTTCCTCTGCGGCTAAGCTATTGGGTTGTACCTCCAATACTTTTTTACAAGAAAAACCTATGGTGGTAAACAAAACTGCTAGGAATGCCAGCAAAAATTTGTTGAATTTCATGTTATTGTTTTTTGTCATCATTATGTTCCCCTCCTATAAATCTAATTTTAAACCAATGGTATAGGTTCTGGCAATAGGCAAGCTGGTACCATTATAATATCCAGTGTAATTAATTAGCTCTGGATCAGTGCCAGAAAAATTAGTAATGGTAAATAAATTGCTGCCTGTTACATACAGATATGCTTTTCTGAAGCCCATTTTGGCATTGCTAATGAACTTCGCTTTAGATAAATCGTAGCCTAAGGTTACCGATCTCAGTTTAACATAAGATGCATTCTCTAAAAATAAATCTTGATCTGCTCGGTATGGGATTACATCACTCCAAACATTATAAATAGGGTAGCTTTTCAAGTTCTCGCTGGTTTGCCACGAGGTTACCTCTTTGATGGAGTTGATATCATTTGCCGACTCACGATTAGCAAAATCATATCTGCTGGCATCAAATTGATTGATCGCTTTTTGCCCTAAAGCAAAGAAAATATGAAAGTTTAATTCAAAATTTTTGTATTTGAAATCATTTATCCATCCACCAATAACCTTTGGTAACCTATCGCCCGTAAACTGTTTGTCTGCATTGGTGATATTATAATCACCATTATAATCTATCCATCGTGGATCGCCCTTTTTAAGCGTTAAGCCATTAAATGATAATTTTTGACCGTTTTTCGGATTTGTAGGCACTTCTGCATCGGTATTATAGATTCCATTATTTGTATACAACCAATAACTCCCTGATGATTCCCCTACCTTTAATTTATTATCGCCAATAACTAACTCATTTAAACCATCTGGAAGAGCCTTTAATTGATTATGATTATAATTAAGATTCAAGCCAGAATTCCAGTTCAATGCTTTCTCGCTGGCTATCACATTTGCATTCAAGGTTAGGTCAACTCCGGTGTTACTAATATCCATTCCATTTTTGTAAATGCTAGCGTATCCACTTTCGCCAGAAACAGGAATGTTTAAGAGTTGATTTTTATCGTCTTTTTTATACAAGGTAAGGGCAGCATTTAATCTATTATTAAACATCGTTGCCGAAGCATTAAGATTCAACCTATCTGCATAAGGCAAGGTTACCCCATATCCAACCCACCCGGTATTATAGGGGCGTGTAATCCCTTGAAAACCTCCAAAAGTTGGAATTGTTGGCTCTTCATACCATCCATATTCCGATCGGTATTGCGGACCTGCTCCAAACCGATCTGCAATAAATAGTTTAGCCACCCTAGACCATGAAGCCCCTATGCTTAATTGGTTAAATAATTTACTGCTTGTTAAAAATTGGTTTTTCAGGTTCCAATCGGCACTAAATGCAGGTGTGGTTAGCCATCTGTTGTCGGGCTGACCGTTAGACGAACCATCTCTCCTCACTACAGCGCCAACGGTTAATATATTCTTGTATTTGTATTTGGCCGAGCCATAGAAAGACATTAATCCATTGCTGGTTCTGTCGGTATATCTAAAAAGATAAAAATTATTGATGGCATTTAGGTATCCGCTTTTGCTAGAATTTCCTTCAACTACGTTAATCTTAATAAAATCACTGTTGCCATCATAACCTCTCGCGTAATTGTATTTATAAGTATCGCCCTGAACAGCTTGCCCCACTTCAAAATCAAACGTATTATCCTTATTTAGTTCATAATCATAATTCAACCTGTTGTTTAATCCAAAACGTTGATTGTATCCAAAATAACCCGACACGTAGTTAATATCATCCATTAATGTAGTTGGATAAAAGGCATCTCTTATCCCTTCGTTGTAATCAAATACTACCGCAGTATTAAAATTTAATTTGGGAGTTAACTGAAAATTTAATGATAATGAGCCGTTCAATAAATTGTTGCGATTATCATCCACCACTTTACTATATTCATTTAAAAATAGCTGATAGTTATCCTTATTTGGTGAAAGTGGATTTACAAAATCTGGCAAATATCGTACTTCGGCATATCGATCTCTTAAGCTTTTGTTTCTTGCCCTATCCATGCGCGATGCATTTAAAAAACTTGAAACGGTAAGCCATTTGAAGGGCATCATATTGATATTGAAAAACGCATTGTATTTGGTTAACGATGTTTCATCTGCATTCCCTGCATTCTTTGTTCCAGATCCATAAAACCTAAAATTTGCTTTCTCAGTTCCGCCTGTAATTCCTAGGTCGGTAGAAAAAATCGGTGTATTTTGGTAATACAAGTCATTCCAATTCGATTTTCCAAAATAATCTAAATTGGTAGAATCTCTTAAATAGGAAGCATAATTATTCAAATTTGCTTGTGAAGCATATTTTTGGTAGAAAGGTTGCCGAAATTGATTTTCAAATACACCATTCACAGTATTAGCACCATTTGCTTGTACCATACCGAAATAAGAGTTGAAGCTAATTTCTCTTAAACCGCTTTTAGCTGCTTTAGTGGTAATCCAAATGGCACCATTCGCAGCGTTGGGTCCAAGTTTAGCAAGGGATACGGGATCTTTGATTACTTCTATTGAAGCAATGTTATCGATATCAACATTCGCCAATAAATTGGTTGCTGGACCTATTCTGTTATAATCGTATTTTTGCACATCATACGCAAAAGGATGCTCCTGTACCAAATACACCCCATTAATAAATACAGCTGGTTGTAAGGTGTAAATGTCTTTCTTGTTGAAGATCGGAGTTGAAGCTCCTTGAATAATCATACTTTGTTCGCTGCCAGGTTCTCCGGTAGTTTCTTGAACATATAAACCTGAAACATTACCTTTTAATACTTGCTGTAGTGATAAATTAGGGATATTTCTTGAAGTGGAAACGTTAATTGAATCACGATTCCCTTTGAAACGAGCGCTAGCCCGAATACTGCGGCCGATTGAATCTTTTGTAGAGCTGTCGGCTTTTGTCGGTTCTTGCTGAAACATCAAAATGTTTACATTGAGCGCAATTTTTGAATCTACGTAATTGCCATGGTTTGCTTTGGATGCAATTGCAAAAAACAGTAAGAAACAAAAAATGGCAGGAATTTTTTTGTCCATTTTTGATTTTTTTAAGTTGACTGGTTAATATCTGTTAGAATTTGAGACGAAGCTGGCTTCGTAGAAGGATTTGATAACTATTCGCCTCAAGGGATACTGAGTAATGGTTTTTTCATATTTGGTTGTTTAGTTTAAAATTTTAAGTGGTTATTTGATTGAAGTAAATTTACATGCTAATTACATCCGTGCTTCAATTTACACCGCGCAAACGTTTGTGCTATACTTAATACAAATGTATTTTTGAATACGTTGATTGAAAGAAAAAGAAGGCCAGGCCTTAGTTCAAACTCGAAAAAGCTTATTTTGAGCGCAAAAAAACTATCTGCTATGGTTCAAATAGTTACCAACCAAAACCATGAATTTCATCAGTATTGCAAAACCACAAATATTCACGCAAACGTTTGTTAAATACACTTATTTTTTCTTTGCAATTGCAGCCACTAAGCACAAAAAAAGCCCACTAACGTGGGCTCTTGTTAAAGTGAATAGTAATCAGCGTTTTTGAAGATTATTTAGAATGTGACAGTAAGTTGTTGTGAAATCTCCAACTATGTACGATAGTTTCAAATACTTCTTCGCTATCGATGTACCGATTAAGAAGGACTATTTGGTTGTTGGCTCGGTTTAAATTGTGGTTTGGTCCAGATACCCGGTAATAGATATCACCGTTCAGAAAATCGGTAATGAAACGTAAGGCCTGCATAAAAATCATGAACTTTCCACTATAAATAAAAAGTTCCTTTTCCGAATTTTCTAGAACATCGTCCATTTCCTCCATATAGCCTTTATAGATTGCCGCAAAAATTTCAGGACGAATTTTAATGTCATTAATTACAGTATCTTCTTCATTCGTAGGCGAAAGATATGTTCTCATCATGTCGCCAACATCACTTATAAAATACCCTGGCATTACTGTATCGAGGTCGATTACACAAATCCCATCCCCATTCGAGGTGTTTAAAAGTACGTTATTTATCTTTGTATCATGATGAATTACGCGCAGGTTCAATTTATTTTGCTTTATAATTTCATCAAAATCAGCAGCAATATCCATATGCCTATCGATTTCTTCAATGGCCCATTGTGCACTTTTTTTTCGCTCAGCACTTGCAGCAAGTAAGGCATCTTGATATTGTGCAATCCGAAATGGAAGGTTATGAAAATCTTTTATAGAGATATTTAATCGTAAAGGATCATATCCATTAAGCAGCTTAGTAAATTTACCAAATTGTTTCGCTGCATGATAAGCCTGTTCAGCATGTTCAACCTCATTAATGGTAGTTGAATCTGAAACAAAAGGAAAAAGACGGTAAACACTATTGCCTATTTCATAAACGGGTTCCCCATCTTTAGTAGCAATAGGTCCAATAAATAGATATTTTGGAGCTACCCTATCAAGGTATTGCTTAATCATAACCATATTTGCGGAAATGTCTCTGGGGTTCGAAAAAACATCAGTATTCACTTTCTGAAGAATAAATTCTCCTTCTGTTCCCGAAACTTTCCATGTACTATTAATCAATCCATTTCCGAATTGTGTGTATTTAGCAGCTTTTCCATCCAATCCAAACCCCTCCAATACTTGCTCTATCATTTAATTAAGCTAAAAATTTTAAAAAAATTTATATTCATGAATCCTACTGTTAAAAACCACTATCATCTAGTGCAAAAATATTCTTTCTTTCTTTCCACTTTCCTTTTGTAAAATCAGGGAATTTTTGAGGCATATTTCCTTCCTTCAACGATTTGGTAGAAAGCGGAGTAATTACACTCATGGTAACTGAGTCATATACATCAATTGGAGTTTGCTTTTTAAGTTTTACAGCTTGAATAAATCCATTAAATACAAACCAATCCATACCTCCGTGACCCGCACCAAGTGCATCTTTTTCATATTTCTTCCAGAGTGGATGATCGTATTTTTCGAACCAAGTATTAGCGGCTTCCCATTGATCGTTTCCTTTACCTTTTTTTTCTATATAGATTGACTTATTAACGTCCATCCAAATTCCATTCGTTCCTTGCACTCTAAAACCAAGTGAATAAGGCCGCGGAAGGTGCGTATCGTGACTAAGCATTACGGTTTCGCCATTTGCGCAATTAATAAGTGTGGTAGTTACATCGCCGTTTTTATAATTTATTTTTGCATTCGGATGGCCTGGAGCTAAGTCTTCAATATAAGAGGATAGACCTCTAGCTTTTGAACTAAACGATACTAGATTAGTAAAGCGGTTACCACGATTAATGTTTGCGTATTGCATAATTGGCCCTGCTCCATGTGTGGGATAAATGTCCCCATCTTGTTCAATGTTAAACTGAGTTCTCCATTGCGCCTCACTGTAGGCATTAGGTCCATACTCTACGCCTCCTTTACCATTAAACAATACACCTCTTAAGTTATGTTGATAGCCGCCCTCAAAATGAACTAGTTCTCCAAAAATACCCTGCCTAACCATGTTTAATGCTGCCATAACATCTCTACGGTAACACACATTCTCGAGCGTCATGTAGGGAACTCCAGTTTTTTCGGAAGTATTTACAATATCCCAGTGATCTTGCAGGGTTAAGCCAGCAATTACTTCGCAACCTACATATTTACCCGCATTCATAGCATCAATAGCTTGCGCTTTATGAAATTGCCAAGGTGTTGATATAATTACGGCATCTATATCTTTCCGTTCGAGCAGTCTTTTGTAGGCATCTACCCCCCCAGTGTATTCTACCGCTACCGGCCTATTTTTCTTTGCAATAAAATTTCTACAATTACTTAGTGAACGCTCTTGCGTATCACAAATCGCAACGATTTCTACATCATCTCTAAGTGTACCGGCCGATATATGGCTCATACCTCTGGCCCCTACCCCAATATAACCAACTCTTACTTTCGTTTGATCACTTTTCGCAAATAACGATCCCTCGGGCAATATGGTAATTCCTGCCACTGCCACTGCGGTATTTTTAATAAATTCTCTTCGTTCCAATGTTTTATTTTCTATTTGGTTAATGGATTTAATTCTTTCTCGTTTTTCGAAAATACATACAGTTTAATCTCCGAGAAGAAAATAGGAAGGGTAAATATTACACAAACGTTTGCGCTGAATCCGGCAACTATATCGTTAAATTCCACTCCTTTATATTTCTAATTTAGCCAAAACATACTAAATATAGACCAAACAAAATCATTAATTAAACAAATGGCCCGACTAAATCTTTTGGAAGAAACGAGGTTTGAAAAAATACCAGTTTCTGTATATGCCGATAAGTACCAGGCAAGTAGAGTTGTTGCAAAGCGAATTGCAGACCTTATCAAACTTAAAAACGAAAAAAATGAGAAAACAATTTTAGGGTTAGCTACTGGCATAACACCTATCTATGTTTACAAAGAATTAATTAGGTTGCATAAAGAAGAAGGCCTTAGCTTTAAGAATGTAATTACATTTAATCTCGATGAATATTACCCAATGAGGGCCAACTCAGCACAAAGCTATGTTACCTTCATGAATGAAAATTTGTTTGATTATATCGACATTAACAGAACTAACATTCATATTCCCGACGGCACATTAAACAAAGAACAAATCGAGGCATTTTGTCTTTCGTACGAAAAAAAAATCAATGAATACAAGGGCTTAGACATTCAGATTCTAGGAATAGGCAGAACGGGCCACATTGGCTTTAATGAACCTGGATCGGCCATCAATTCTGGTACACGGTTGGTAGCGTTAGACGAGCTCACCAAAAGAGATGCTTCACGAGAATTCGGTGGGAGGAACAATGTACCCAACAAAGCCATAACAATGGGTATTGGAACAATATTTAAAGCAAAGGAAATTATCTTAATGGCCTGGGGCGAAAAAAAGGCATCAATTATTAAGAAAGCCGTAGAAGGTGAAGTACACGCCGATGTGCCTGCAACTTTCCTTCAATTATCAGATCATGTAGAATTTATAATAGATCAGGGAGCCGCAACAGACTTAACTCGCTTCGAATCTCCTTGGTTGGTTAAAGATTGCCTATGGGATAAAAAATTAATTAAAAAAGCCGTTATATGGTTGGCAACATGGCTAAACAAACCGATATTAAAACTAACGGAAGAAGATTACAACAACCATGGCATGGCACAATTAGCCATAGAAAAAGGTCCTGTTTATAGCATAAATATTCAAATTTTCAATGAAATTCAGCGCACCATTACCGGATGGCCAGGCGGCAAGCCAAATGCCGATGATAGTCAACGCCCAGAACGCGCCCTACCGAACACAAAAAGGTCAATTATTTTTTCTCCCCATCCAGATGATGATGTAATATCAATGGGAGGCACTTTTATCCGTTTGGCAGATCAGGGTCATGCCGTTCATGTAGCTTATCAAACCTCTGGAAATACTGCTGTATGGGACGATGATGTTCGCAGGTATTTAGAATTTGCGATAGACCTCTCTAAAGATCAAAAAATCAATACAGGTGCACTAGAAAAATGCAACGAAGAAACCAAGTTATTCTTTGCTGAAAAAGCGCCCAATCAAATCGATCCAATCGCCATACGAACAATTAAAGGATTAATTAGAAAGGGCGAAGCCATCGCAGGAGCACGATTTGTAGGCTTGGACGATAGCAATATTCATTTTATGGATTTGCCATTTTATGATAGCAGTAAAACAAACAAGGACGTCGACTTTGAAGAGGATATTCAAAAAACCATGAAGCTATTACAAACGGTAAAACCACACCAAGTATTTGCCGCAGGAGATTTTGCAGACCCACATGGCACACATAAGGTCTGTTTTGATATTGTTCTTGAATCGCTGAAAAGACTAAAAACAACTGAAACATGGATAGAAGATTGCTGGCTTTGGTTATACAGAGGAGCTTGGCAAGAATTTCAAGCATATGAAATAGAAATGGCAGTTCCATTATCCCCTCAAGAGGTTGAACGAAAGCGGCTAGCCATATTTAAACATCAATCGCAGAAGGACTTACCGGTATTTCCCGGAGATGATTCGCGTGAATTCTGGTTACGAGCTGAACATCGCACACGTGAGACTGCTCAGATCTATAACCGACTTGGGCTTGCTGAATATGAAGCAATGGAAGCATTTGTAAAATATAGTTTTTAACCAAAATGAACTCACTCAAAATCAACTCCCTGCCCGTAACAACCGTCCATCAACTAGATGAAATATCAGTTCTGCTCGACAATTTAGAACGCCATACCTTAAGCCATTATTTATGGAAAAAACTCTTTGTCAAACCTCGGGTAAATTTCACAATTGGGTATAATGCTACTGATCTCTTTGTAAAATTTTATGTACTAGAACCTTATATTAGGGCGGTATTCCGTAACCCTAACGAACCCGTTTATCAGGATAGCTGTGTCGAGCTATTTATCTCTTTTGGGGATGATGAGAATTACTATAATCTAGAATTCAATTGCATGGGAACATGTTTAGGACAATACGGTAAAAACAAAGCCGATCGTAAATTTATTGCGGTCGATCTGTTAAATGAAATAAAAGCTAAAACGCACATCACCAATGCCAATCAAAATGAACTCTATGAATGGGAATTAGCTCTTAAAATCCCATTTAGTGTTTTTAATACAAAAACGAGAACCCTGCAGTTCGATTCATCTGTTCGTGTTAATTTTTATAAATGCGGCGACGAGCTCGAAGAACCACATTTTATAGCTTGGAACCCCATCCATTCAGGTGAGCCAAATTTTCACTTACCTGCTTTTTTTGGTTCCGCTAGTTTTGAAAATAAGGCATAAATCGTGTTAACGGATTCAAAATTACTTCTAAATCCCTGCAAAGCAACCTGCTAAAAAAAATCAAAAAAGTTTTCTTAAAAAGCCAATTTCTATTACTTTTGAAATAAATAAAAAATCTAAAAAAGAGGTTTCTTTCTATTTATAAAGATTTTTCGTAATTTAGATAAGCAGTAGAATTTTCGTACAATTAATATTTTTTGTGTTATGAAGACGCCAAAAAAACCAGCTCAGAAAAACCCGATTAACAAGCCTCTTTCCAAAAAGGAATCAGACGATGAAGAAGATGACGATATTCAGGATATCGATACGTTAGCTGAAGAGGAAGAAGACGACTTCGATGTTCCGTTAGACGATTTAGATACCTTCGACAGTTTTGATGACGACGACGATGACGACGATCGATATTAATTGATTTATACTATTTCATATCCTAAAAGCATCCTTATGGGATGCTTTTTATTTTAACCACCCCATAATGCAGATTATACGCGTTGAAGATAAAACCGCTAAACACGTTTTTTTAAACGTTGTTGAATCCATTTATTGCAATGATAAAAATTGGATCCGGCCGCTAGACCAGGATATTGAAAAGATATTCGATCCAACGAAAAATCCATTTTTTAGTCATGGTAAATGTGTACGTTGGATTTTAACTGATAATGCTGGGGTAGCCATTGGAAGAATTGCCGCTTTTATTAACGAAAAGAAAGCGCACATTTACGAAAAACCAACTGGCGGAATTGGTTTTTTCGAATGTATATGTGATAAAAAAGCAGCATTTTTATTATTTGATACCGCTAAAAACTGGCTTATCGAAAATGGAATGCAAGTAATGGAAGGACCAATTAATTTTGGCGAAAATGATTCTTTCTGGGGTTTATTAGTCGAAGGCTTTACGCCACCATCATATGGCATGAACTATCATCAACCCTATTATCATGAATTTTTTACGGCTTATGGTTTCGAAACCGCTTACGAACAATTAACCAATCACATTAACCTTACCATCCCCTTTCCTGCCCGCTTTACAAAAATAGCCAACTGGGTGGCGGCAAAGCCAGATTACAGTTTTGAACATTTTTCGAAAAAGAACGCCGATAAATACATCAGCGATCTGATGGAAATCTATAACGATGGCTGGAAAGACTTTGAAAACTTCGTCCCCATAAAAAAAGAAACGCTACAAGAAAGTTTTAAGCAAATGGAAGTAATAATGGACGAAAAGCTAATCTGGTTTGCTTACGCAAATGGCGAACCTGCTTCGTTTGTAGTTATTATTCCTGATGCCAATCAAATGATAAAAGGCCTAAAGGGCAAACTTGGGCTTATCGAAAAGCTAAAATTTGCTTACAAACGATGGGTAGGCGTTACACGGATGCGTGCCATTGTAATGGGCACAAAAAGTAAATATCAAAAACTCGGATTAGAATCTGCGCTTATCATTAAGCTCGGGGAGTACGTACTCCCAAAAAATCAATATACCGAACTAGAATTATCTTGGGTCGGCGATTTTAACGAGAAAATGCTATCTTTTCATGAAGCGACTGGCGCTACCTTTGGAAAGCGCCACCTCACTATGAGAAAAACAATTTAGTCCTTTTTTAACATATTCCTAATCTCTTCATAAAGCTCTATCACTTTCTTCTGTAGATTAATAATTTCTTCTTCTTTAAACGCTAGCTTTTCCTTTAACATGCTGATTTCAGCTGCATTTTCTGAATGATGGTGCTCCCCCTCTTTAGAAATAAGGTCAACTACGGTTACTTGAAATAATGCTGCAATCTGCTCCAATCTCGACATATTTACGTCTGTAATACCTGTTTCAATTTTTGAAAATGCAGGAATAGAGATTTCCAATTGTTTAGCTACTTCTCCTTGGCTCCAGCTATTACGTTGGCGAAGCGTTCTGATATTTTTTCCTATTACAGTCATGCGGTTTTTATTATGGTTATAATGGTTAACTAGTCAAGTCGTATGCCAAATTTATTAGATCCATACCCCCAAAGTTACCCGAACTCATGAGTAATAAATTAGTATGATCGAAATTTAAACTTCGCAAATAACTTTCTAACGTATCTGAATCATTAAAAAACAATAAATTGGGATCACTAAATGCATCTCTAATTACAGCGGCACTTAGTGGCTCCATCTTCTTGTGTATAAAGGTTTTTTCGTCTACATAAACCATTCGAATATCAGCTTTATCCATCGTATTTTTATACTGTTTTAAAAATGCCGAGTTTAAACTACTAAAAGTATGTAATTCCATGCATGCAACTAGCTTTCTATCGCTAAATTGCGCTTTAACTGCATCTATCGTTGCTTTTAGTTTAGATGGGGAGTGAGCAAAGTCTTTATAAACGTTAGTATTATTTATACTATTGAGGAGCTCCAATCGCTTCGCAGCGCCTGTAAAACTTGTTATTGCCGACCTAAATTCATCCTCTTCTATACCTAGCTGTTTGCATACCAATAAGGCTGCATTAAGGTTCATTAAATTGTGATTTCCAAAGATATTTAAGGGAGTATTTGGGAGTAAAAATGTAATGCCATCTACCACCTTATGAGGTGGAATTTGATAAGGTATTTTCTGGATTGGAGCGCTCGAATTTTCGACAATTTTTTTTAATTCAGAATCCAACTCACAGTAAATTAATTTTCCATTGGGGAAAATTGTACCTATAAATTTATCGAATTGAGAAATATATTCCCCAAAAGTGGGGAAAACGTTGATATGATCCCAAGCTATTCCGCTAATTACTGCAAGGTTAGCGTGGTATAAATGGAACTTTGGTCGCCTGTCTATTGGCGATGCCAAATACTCGTCTCCCTCAATAATTATAACAGGTGCTGTGTCAGTTACTTTAACCATTGTTTCGAAGCCAGCAAGTTGTGCACCCACCAAATAATCGAAATCCTTTTGATAATAATTCAACACATGTAAAATCATGGAGGTAATTGTTGTTTTACCATGACTACCACCAATTACTACACGCAATTTATCTTTAGATTGCTCGTAAATGTATTCGGGATAGGAATAAATCCTTAAGCCTATTTCCTGTGCTTTTAATAGCTCTGGGTTATCGATACGAGCATGCATACCTAAAATTACCGCATCTAAATCGGCGTGGATATTGGTTACATCCCAGCCCTCTTGCCTTGGTAAAAGCCCATACTTCGCCAAACGACTACTTGAGGGCTCGAAAATTACATCATCAGAACCGGTAACCTCATATCCTTTTTGATGCAAGGCAATCGCCAAATTGTGCATCGCACTGCCACCAATTGCAATAAAATGAACTTTCATAATTAGCAAATTAATGAATTAGCTACGTAGTTAATTATTTTTTAAAAATTTTGCTGCTACCCAATCTCCTATCTTTTTATGATCAACATATTTCAGGTTAAATTTTTCGCAGTGTGCCGTAATCATGCCTAAATCTGGATTTTCGTAAAAACCACTAAAAAATATAGATCCTTTGTCTTTTAGCACCCTAGCATAACTTTCTATCTGGTCGAGCAAGATATTTCTGTTGATATTTGCCAAAATAATATCAAAATCTAGGGCAGGGATGGCCTCCTTACTTCCACATAGTGAAGTTAGGTTAGGGATATCATTTAAAGCTGCATTTTCAATTGCACTCTCGTAACATATATCGTCGTTATCGATGGCAAATACTGTTTTTGCACCTCGTTTTGAAGCTAAAATTGCCAAAATGCCCGTACCTGCACCCATATCTAAAATCAATTTTCCGGCTACATCCGTTTCTAAGATGTATTCCATCATCATCGTGGTAGTTTGATGGTGACCCGTACCGAAGGCCATTTTAGGGTCGATCACAATTTCGTACCGATATTGAGGTTGAGGTTCATGAAAAGTTGCCCTTACATAGCATTTATCGCCAATAATTAGCGGGCTGAAATTCTTCTCCCATTCCTCATTCCAATTCTCGGGGTCGATCTCGTGTATAGTGTAGGTGTATTGCAAATCCTCATCGACACCCCTCAACACTTCAGCTAAAGCCTGTTCACTAAATTGATCGGCAATAATAAACGCATCAAAGCCCGTTTCGGTATCTTCAAATGTATCGAAACCTGCATCGGCGAGTTCGGCAATGAGTATATCTTTTTGATACTCTTTTATTTCCCCAAAGTTAAAAACTACTTTTTTATAATCCATTACGAATTTAACGCCTTAATAATATCTGTAAAATCGCGAGATTTTAAGGATGCCCCTCCAATTAATCCACCATCGATATCATGTTGTGAAAACAAATCAGGTGCATTTTTGGCGTTACAGCTTCCACCATACAGAATAGTAGTATCATCAGCAACTTGCCAACCGTACTTTGCCTCAATTTCTGATCGGATAAAGGCATGTATATCTTGAGCTTGTTCTGGAGAAGCGGTTAAACCTGTCCCAATAGCCCAAACGGGCTCGTAGGCTAATACAACTTTTCCAAAATCACTGGCACTTAGCGTAAATATGCCATTTTCTAACTGCGATTTTAGAACTTGGTAATAGCTTCCATTATTACGCTCGTCTAAGGTTTCCCCAACGCAAAAAATCGGGGTTAAGTTATTTTGCAAAGCGATTACTGTTTTTTCAGCTAACAACGCATCAGTTTCAGCAAAATATTGTCTACGTTCAGAATGCCCTATAATTACGTATTCGCAACCGGTAGATTTAACCTGCTTAGCAGAGATTTCGCCAGTAAATGCTCCACTTTCGTTCTGATGACAGTTTTGAGCTCCAATTTTTACAATTCCAGAAGATAATTGTGCTAAACTGTTTAAGTGAATATAAGGGGCACAAATTACAGCAATTTGATCGCCCTTTTTTTCATCTCTAACCATGTTTACAATTTCAGAGAAGACCGAAATGCCTTCGCTGTAGTCCATGTTCATTTTCCAGTTACCGGCTACTATTTTTTTTCTCATGTTTATTTATTTTTTACCATCTAAGCATCTTAGTAGATCTTAGGGGTTTGTTTACTTATTTATTTTTACCATTTTAGAAACCATAGATTACCTAAGTTTAGTTTTTACGATACAACCCTTCTTTTGGTCTTTCAAACTCGTTAAAACCTTCTATACTGCTTCGTTTCCTCAAATACGTGTGTTAAAATCGCTATTTCCGTACCATCCAAGGCCATACCTCTCCTTTCATACACTTTCTTTGCAGTATCGAGCATTTTTGCCAAGCCATACACTTCGAAACCATGTGAACCTCCCCAGGCAAAATCGGGTATAAAGTTACGTGGAAAACCCGAACCAAAAATATTTGCGCTCACACCCGCTATGGTACCTGTATTAAACATGGTATTAATGGCACATTTGGCATGATCGGCCATAATTAATCCACAAAATTGCAATCCAGTTTTGCGGAAACTTTCCTTTTCATAATCCCACAGCCTAACTTCTGCGTAATTATTTTTAAGATTTGAGTTGTTACTATCGGCACCGATGTTGCACCATTGTCCCATTACGGCATTGCCCAAATAGCCTTCGTGACCTTTTGAGGAATAGCCCCAGATTACGGCATTGTTAATTTCGCCTCCTATTCTGCTGTGCGGACCGATGGTAGTTTGTCCGTATATCTTAGCGCCCATCTTAATCGATGAATCTTCGCAAAGCGCAAAAGACCCTCTAATGTGGCAGCCTTCCCATACTTCGGTGTTTTTACCGAGATAAATCGGTCCTTGCAAGCTATTAAAAGTAGAGCATTCGGCTTTTGCACCTTCCTCCGCAAAAAACTGATCGCCCAAAAAGGTATTCGTAGTGCTTAATACCGCAGATGTTCTTCCTTTGGTGATAAATGCAAAATCTTTAACCAATTCGATATGATTGTTTTTAAAAATATCTTCAGGAAACTGGATGTGCGTAAAAATTGAGGCATAGTTAACGTTTTTCAGTTTGCTCAAAGCATTATCACAATTGATATTATCCTTGGTATAGTAAGCAATTACTAAATTATCTTTAACCAATACCTGGTTTGTTCTTAGGCTAGTTATGGCGTTAACTAATTGTTCGTCGGGGCAAACCGAACCATTAATATACATTTCCGCAACGACGGATGGGTATTTTGCACTTAAATAATCTTGTGTAAGGTACCCAAAATCGGCATTTAGATGTTTTGCCCATTTTTCTGCAATGGTTAATATACCTAATCGCAAATCGGCTACTGGGCGCGTAAACGTTAATGGCCTGAGGGATAACCAGGCTTTATCATCAAATAAATTGATTTTCATAAGCAGCAAAAATAAAAAAAGTCCCGAGCAATGCATCGGGACTTTCAAATTATTTAGTTTACGGCTAAAATTATTTTTTAGCGTAACGGGTTTTAAATTTATCGATACGACCTGCAGTATCAACCAATTTCATTTTACCAGTATAAAAAGGATGCGAAGTGTGAGAGATCTCTAATTTGTATAATGGATACTCGTTGCCATCTTCCCATTTAATTGTTTCTTTGGTGTCTACACAAGATTTAGTTAAAAACTGATACTCGTTAGACATATCTTTAAATACTACAAATCTGTAGTTTGATGGATGCAAATCTTTTTTCATCTTTTTATATTTTTATGTTAATGAAGCTATCGTAAGCAGTTTATTGCTTTTTTAGGCGTTAACCCACGGCAGTTTCACGGTTTTTACTTATGAGGTTGCAAATATCTGAATTTTATTTTTGAATTGCAAGAGCAGGATAAAATTATTTAAGAGATTTATCCATTTCTTTTTTCCGCAAAAGAAACAACACCGAAACGTAGTGAAGCTCAATAACACCATCAAAAATAACAAAAACTTGTTACTAAACTCCCGGCTGATTACTTTCCTATCAAAGATTGTGCTTTGGCAAATTTGTGCTTTCCGAAAAGTAAAAGGCGGGAAAGAAGCTGAACGAAGAGGCAGTGCTTTTGCAGTGCGTAAAAAAAAATAGTTATGTCAATAGCCTAATGCAAAAATCTCCTACTCTTCTTCCTTAAGATTTAAGGCCGGTATAGCATGATGTTTATCGAATTAGCTAATTTACGAATTCACTAATTTACAAATCCCTATATTTACTCTTCATTCCATTCTTATGAACAGAAGAAACTTCCTCAAAAACAGTGCAGTTGCAAGCGCTTTATCAACGCTAAGTTTTTCTGCAGTTGCACAACCTTTAGCTACCGAAAAAAAAGAAATACACTTTGCAGACGATTTTGAGCTCAGCGAAACCAGCATAAATCAATTGCAGGCACAAATGCAAAGTGGAAAAACCTCTTCTAAAACCTTAATTAAGCTTTATTTAAAACGTATTGCTGCCATCGATAAAAGCGGGCCGAAATTAAACGCCGTTATCGAACTAAATCCAGATGCTTTAGCTATTGCTATCCAAATGGACAATGAGCGTAAGCAAGGCAAAATTAGAGGGCCTTTACATGGTATCCCCATATTAATTAAAGACAACATTAACACAGGCGATAAAATGCAAACTACGGCAGGTTCCTTGGCATTAGTAGGCAATGTCGCGTCGGCGGATGCCTTTATCGTTAAAAAACTACGTGACGCCGGAGCGGTTTTATTGGGTAAAACGAATTTGAGCGAGTGGGCCAATTTCCGTTCTACTCGACCTTGTAGTGGTTGGAGTAGCCGTGGCGGACAAACAAAAAATCCTTATATTTTAGATCGTAGTCCGAGTGGGTCGAGTTCAGGCTCAGGCTCTGCTGTTTCGGCAAATTTATGTGCTATTGCCATTGGCACCGAAACTAACGGCTCTATTATTGCCCCATCGTCATTTTGTGGTATCGTTGGGTTTAAACCTACTGTTGGCTTATGGAGCCGTAGCGGCATTATTCCGATATCTGCAACACAAGATACTGCCGGACCAATGTGCAGAAACGTAACCGATGCGGCTATTTTATTGGGCGCTTTAACAGGTATCGATCCAGATGATGCGGTTACGAAAACCAGCGAAGGGAAAACTTATGCAGATTACACGCAGTTTTTAAAAGCCGACGCCTTAATGGGCAAGAAGATTGGTATAGAAAAATCGTTTTTAGCAGGGCACGAAGGTGTAGTTGCGTTATATAAAGCAGCCATCGAAAAATTGAAAGCGCTCGGTGCCCAAGTGGTCGAAATTGAATTATTAAAGGAAATGCGTTCCATTAATGCGAGTGTTTTACAACCTGAGTTTAAAGCGGGTGTAAATGCATATTTAGCCACGGCAAATGCCAAAGTAAAAACCCTAACAGAAGTTATTGCTTTTAACAAGGCTAACGAAACTACAGCTATGCCCTATTTTAAGCAAGAAACCTTAGAAGCGAGCGATAAGGCACCTGATTTAAATAGTACAGCTTACAAAGAATCACTTGCAAAAGTGCTGTCCTCGCGAAAAATTATTGGCGATTTAATGGAGAAAAATGGGCTAGATGCTATTGCAGGCACCAGTTATGGCATCCCCTCCCTAATTGATCTATTTAATGGTGATTCAGGAGGTGGTTTTTATTTTGCATCGCCAGCCGCAATGGCAGGTTTTCCGCATATTACTGTGCCTATGGGCAGCATTTATGAATTACCAGTAGGTTTATCTTTCTTTGCCGGGGCGTATCAAGAACCTGTTGTTTTAGCCTTTGGGTACGCCTTTGAGCAGGCTACTAAGCATCGTACTAAGCCAAAGTTTTTGAAGAATAGTAATTTTTCGAGTGGGGTATAATGAGGTGATTGAAGCAAAAGATAAATTTTTTGGGCATTTCCAACAGTACATTAGATTAACAGACGAACTAAAATCGGCATTGAACGAGCGAATAAGCTTAGTTAGCTTTAAAAAAGGCGAGCTGGTTCATGATGCAGAGAAAGTATGTACAAAGTCTTATTTTATTCAAAATGGGCTATTCAGGGTATATTTTATTAAAGAAGGAAAAGAAATCTGCGAATACTTCCCCGCCGAAAATGAATGGGCGAACTCGCCAAAAAGTTTTAGCACACGGCAAAAAGACATTTATTATATCGATGCGATAGAAGATACTGAAACATTCTGCTTGCAGGTAAATGATTTGGTGTTTTTATTTGATCATTTTCCAGAAATGGAACGCTATGCAAGATTATCAATGGGCACCATTTTCGGCCATTTAATGGAACGTATAACTTCTCTTCGATTCACTTCCGCTAAAGAAAAATACGATCACTTTATACAAACCTATCACGATATTTATCATCGAATCCCACTCGGCATGGTGGCCTCGTATTTAGGCATTGCTCAAGAAACCTTAAGTAGAATTAGGGCCGAAAAATGATTTTTTGATATAGGTCAAATGATTCTACATTCACATCATCCATCTTTGTATTAAAACAAAGCAAATGAAAGCAAAACCATTTTTCATAATTCTAATACTGAATTTAATTGCCATTTATGCAAATGCCCAGGATACATTAAAGGTTAAAAATGTAGAAGCCATTTTATATACTGGAAACACTAAAAACCAGCCCCTTGTTGTTGGCTTAGGAGGGTCTGAAGGAGGGAATGCATGGGCTAGCAATTATTGGCAGAAAACCAGAGAAGAATTTTTAACTAAAGGATACGCATTTTTAGCCATTGGTTATTTCAATTGCATAGGAACGCCAAAAATATTAGACAAGATTGCGATAGACGAAGTTTATCAAGCTATTGCAACAGCAAAGAAGAATGCAAAAATAAACCCCACTAAAATCGCAGTAATTGGAGGATCAAGAGGTGCCGATCTAGCTTTGCTCTTAGGAAGTTATTATAACGATATTTCTTGCGTAATAGGAATGTCGTCTAGTCATGCTGTTTTTCCAGGGCATACACAAGAATTCGACACTTCATGTTGGACTTTCAAAGGGATAGAATTACCCTTTATACCAGTAAACGAAGATGCCGTTCCCTTTTTGTTAAAGAGAGATTTAAGAAGTGCTTTTGAAGCGATGCTAAAAGATACATTAGCAGAACAAAAAGCACTAATAAAAATTGAACGTATAAAAGGACCGATTTTACTAATGTCGGCCACCAAAGATGAGATTATCCCTGCCGTTGCCATGGGCAAAAAAATGATGCTTCGATTAAAAAATAATAGCTTTAAATACCCCTATGAACACATAATCTTCGAAGGATCACATGCCGAACCCACCAAGCATTTTAGCACAATTTTTAATTTCTTAGCGAAGAACTTCAACATGGCGAAAAAATAATGGCCACTTCTTAGCTTAACGTTAGTTTTCATTGACTGCGTTACCTCAAGCGAGTACTTTCCCAGATAACGTTACCTCAAGCGATGGAGGAGCGAGCGACGAGAGATCAGTCATTCCGGATCAAGCGTAAAACCTAATCTAAATTCTTTAGCGCATAAAAATGCCCCGCAGATAGGCGAGGCGCTAAATGTTTTCACAACGGAATAATCCTTATTGTGATTTGCTTTCAAAACAAATATACAACATTATTTTCATGATTAAATACGGGAAACCGTAAAAATGTAACTTTCGATAGATTTAAGTTTGAGTACATTTTTTAATTGTCATGTGGTTAATACTCACTCCTATTACGAATAGTGAAAATTAAATGCGATATTGTTTAGTATTAAATAAGCTCTTATGAAAAAAATATTAGGATTAGACTTAGGGACTAATAGTATAGGTTGGGCGTTGGTGGAGGTTGACGAAAATAATATTCCTATCGGCATTATTGCGATGGGCTCTCGAATAATCCCCTTATCAACTAGTGATAAAGAAGAATTTCAAAGAGGTTTATCAATTACAAAGAATCAAAGTAGAACTTTTAGTCGTACTCAAAGAAAAGGGTATGACAGAAAACAATTGAAGAAAAGTGATTTAAAGAAGATTTTAAATCAATATAATATCTTCCCTTCAGAAGAATTGTTAAAACTTCCAATGCTTGATTTATGGAAGCTGAGAAGTGATTCTGCTAATCCAAATGAAAATATTTCTGCAGAGCAATTAGGCCGTATCTTTTATATGCTGAATCATAAAAGAGGATACAAATCGGCAAGAAGTGAAGCAAATGCCGATAAAAAAGATTCCGATTATGTTCAGGCTGTTAAAGGGCGTTATGCTCAATTAAAAGATAAAAATCAGACCATCGGGCAATTTTTTTATGATGGGCTAAATAATGCAAGCATCAATAATTCTTATTTCCGAGTTAAAGAGGAGGTTTATCCAAGAGAAGCGTACATAGAAGAGTTTGATACCATTATTAATGCTCAGAAAAACAAGCACGATTTTCTTACAGATGAAGTTATAAATCGATTAAGAAATGAAATTATCTATTTCCAACGAAAATTAAAATCTCAGAAAGGTCTAGTGAGTATTTGCGAATTTGAAGGTTTTGAGAAAACAGTTTTTGATAAAGAAAAAGATAAAAACAAAATAGTTTTTGTAGGACCAAAAGTGGCTCCGAAAACATCGCCATTGTTTCAGCTTTGCCGAATCTGGGAAGCAGTTAATACCATTACTTTAAAGGTAAAAAATCCTGAAGGAAGCAAATATAAATGGGGTGAAAAAATTCCAAATTTAAAGGAGAAACAAATATTAGCAGCCTACCTATTTACGAACGAAATTTTAAGTTTCACAAAGCTTCTTGAAATTTTAAACCTAAAAAAAAATGATGTTTATGTGAATAAGCAAATTCTTAAAGGCATCAAAGGAAATGAGAGTTATGCTTCACTTAAAATGGTTTTAGGTAGTAATGAACTTTTACATTTTGATGTTTCCATTATTCCATCAAATCAAACGTCGATATTGGTAGATAAAAAAACTGGCGAAATATTGGAAGAAAGAGCAGGATTGGAATTGGATGCTTCATTGGAAAAAGAACCCTTATATCAACTTTGGCACACTATCTATTCCATAAAAGATTTAGATGAATGTAAGAATGCACTAATTAAACGATTTGGCTTTGAAAATGAAATAGCAGATAAGCTTTCCAAAATTGATTTCAATAAGCAGGCATTCGGAAATAAATCAAACAAATCAATGCGCAAAATCCTTCCTTTTTTGATGGAAGGTTATGATTATTCCCAAGCTTGCAATTTGGCTGGCTACAACCATTCTAACTCTTTGACGAAAGAGGAAAGAGAAAAGCAAATAACTTTAGATAAACTGGAACTCCTGCCAAAAAATAGCTTGAGACAGCCAATTGTTGAGAAAATTTTAAATCAGATGATTAATGTTGTTAATGCCATTCTTGAGCAATATGGAAAACCTACTGAAATTAGAATTGAACTCGCCCGCGAGCTTAAGCAAAGTAAGGATGAAAGAAATGATGCTGATTTGCAAAATTCAAAAAATAGAAAACTGAATGAAGAAATAGGTAAAAGATTAGAAGAATTGGGTTTGCCTTCTACTAAAAGATATATTCAAAAATATAAATTCATTTTTCCATCATTAAGTAAAAGTTTGAAAGATGCTAAAGTAAATAATCAATGTATTTATTGTGGAGAAACTTTTAATCTTACCGAAGCATTAAGTGGGGATGCATATGACGTTGACCATATTGTTCCAAAGTCCTTATTATTTGATGACTCTCAAACCAATAAAGTTTTGGTCCATAGAAAATGTAATTCAACTAAAACCAATCAAACAGCTTATGATTACATTGCAACTAAAGGAGAAGAGCACGTTAGAGTATATTCTGAAAGAGTGGATGATTGGTTTAACAGAGGAATTATTTCTTACAGTAAAATGCAGAGATTAAAAGTTTCGCATAAAGAATACCTTGAACGCAAAAGTTTGAAAAAAGAAACAGAAACAGATAAGAAGCTTTGGGAAAACTTTATCGACCGGCAATTAAGAGATACGCAATACATTGCTCGAAAATCTAGAGAGATTTTACAAAAAATTTGCAATAACGTAACAACTACAGAAGGTGGTATCACTACAAAACTTCGTAATCTTTGGGGTTGGGACGATGTGTTGATGAACCTTCAAATGCCAAAATATAGAGAATTCGGGCAAACTAAAATCAAGGAATGGACCAGCGAACACGGAAAAAGAAAGCATCAAAAAGAGGAAATAGAAAACTGGACAAAAAGAGATGACCATCGTCATCACGCTATTGATGCCTTAGTAATTGCTTGTACAAAACAAGGGTTTATTCAGCGCATCAATACTTTAAATTCTAGCGATACGAAAGATGAATTAAGAAAAGAAATTGAAGAACAGAAAAAGTTATTAGGAAAATCATTTAATGAGAATGATTACGAACATCTTCATAATTCAAAATTAACTTTATTAGATGATTACCTACGTTCTCAAATGCCAATAACGTTTAGTACAAAATATGTCGAAGCAAAAGCAGATAAAATATTAATTTCTTTCAAATCAGGCAAGAAGGTAGCCACAATAACGAAATTTAAAGCGACAGGAAAGAATAAAGATACTGGTGTTATTGTTCCGAGAGGAGCACTGCACGAGCAAAATGTCTATGGTAAAATAAAAACAATTGAAAAAGATAAGCCCTTAAAATATCTATTCGAAAATTCAGGTAAGATTATAAATCCAACGATTAGAAACCTTATTGAAAAAAGGCTTTTAGAGAATGGTAACAATCCTAAATCAGCTTTATCTACCCTTAAGAAAAATCCAATCTATTTGAATAAAGAAAAAACAGAAATTCTTGAAAAAGGGTCTTGTTATGAATATGTGACAGTCAGAAAATACCATTTAAGTACAATAAAGTCAAGTCAGGTAGATGACATTGTTGATGAAAGAATGAAGTTTTTGGTTAAAAAAAGATTAGCACAATTTGGAAATAAAGAGAAAGAAGCCTTTAAGGATACACTTTGGCTCAATAAAGAAAAGCAAATTCCTATTATAACTGTTCGTTTGTTTGCCCGTCCAGATGCTGATAATTTACAAGCAATTAAAAAAGATGAGAATGGCAATGAAATTGGATTTGTAGTGATGGGAAATAATCATCACATTGCCATTTATGAAGATAAAGACAAAAAACTTGTTCAGCACAGTTGCACATTTTGGCACGCTGTAGAGAGGAAAAAATATAAAATTCCTACGGTTATAATAAATTCATCAGATGTTTGGAATCAGCTTTTGGATAAAGAACTTCCAGAGTCGTTCTTAGGTAAATTGCCAGCAGATAATCTGAGTTTAAAGTTCAGTATGCAACAAAATCAGATGTTTATTTTGGGTTTATCAAAAGATGAATTTGATGTGGCATTAGAAAATAATGACAAATCTTTGCTGAGTAAATATTTGTATTTGGTTTGGAGTATTACTGATGGCGATTATTTTTTTAGACATCACTTGGAAACAAAGAATTCTGAACTAAAGAAAACTGATGGAGCTAAAGAAAGTAAAAGGTATTTTAGATTAAGTACAAAAGGACTCATTGATTTAAATCCCATAAAAGTTAGATTAAATCATTTAGGGGAAATCACAAAGATTGGAGAATAATAATTGACAATCATGATCAAACGTACCCTCCACTTCTCGAACCCTGCCTACCTTAACCTAAATCAAGATCAGCTTCAGATTGATCTTCCACATTTAAAATCGCTGGGCGAAAAGGAATCTAAAAAGTCGGTACCAATAGAAGACATTGGGATTGTTATTCTCGATCATCAACAAATTACCATCACCCATGGGTGCATAGCGGCGCTCTTAGCCAACAATGCCGCCATCATTACCTGCAACCACAACCACCTCCCTACCGGTATGATGCTGCCTATTGATGGGCATGATATTCAGAGCGAGCGCTTCCGTTATCAAATAGATGCATCTCAACCGTTAAAAAAGCAACTTTGGCAGCAAACGGTTCAAGCTAAAATATTAAATCAGGCAGCTGTGTTATTCGACAGAGGCCTCCCATGCGATAATATGGTGTATTGGGCAAGGTCTGTTCGCTCTGGCGATCCCGATAATTACGAAGCTCGTGCCGCAGCCTATTATTGGAAAAATGTATTTCCCAAAAAGGTAGACTTTTTTAGAGGGCGTGATGGCGACCCACCCAATAACTTATTGAATTATGGTTACGCCATTTTAAGGGCGATTGTTGCACGAGGACTTGTATCCTCAGGCTTGCTACCTACACTTGGTATTCATCATCGTAATAAATACAACGCCTATTGCCTGGCAGATGATATTATGGAGCCTTACCGCCCTTATGTAGATTTAATTGTTCTACGGATTATTGATAGTGGGGAGAATTTCTTGGAACTCGGAATATCTATTAAATCTCAATTATTGGGCATAGCCACCGTTGATGTGCAATTCGAGAAAGGAACTAGTCCGTTGATGGTAGGCTTACAAACTACTACTTCTTCACTTGCCAAATGTTATGAGGGGGTAATTAGAAAAATTAATTATCCTTTAATGAAAACTTTCGAACACAAAAGAATGAGTAATGCAATTGCCTTACCAAATGAAGTTATAGGATTAGAAAACGAAGAGGCGACTGAATAATTTAATGCATGCGCTTAAATGAATATAGAATTTTGTGGGTATTAGTATTTTTTGACTTACCAACCGAAACTAAAAAAGAGCGCAGCGTAGCTTCAAAATTTCGTAAAGAAATTATGCGCGATGGTTTTGCTATGTTTCAATTTTCTATATACTTAAGACACTGTAGCAGCAGAGAAAATGCAGAAGTACACATTAAAAGAGTTAAAAAATTGCTGCCTGAAAAAGGGCATATCGGCATTATGACGGTAACCGACAAACAGTTTGGGATGATGGAACTTTTTTATGGACGAAAAGAAAAAGAGTTACCTGATACTCCACAACAATTGGAATTATTTTAAATATTAATAAATTATAATAAAAAGTGTATAAAAGCTAAATTTGAGTGATTATAGATAACTAGGCGTATGAGGAATAAAGATAATGCTAATCAACCTATTAAATTGGTTACACCAATTGTTCCCTCTCAAAAGCGCATTAAAATTTATAAGTCGTTAGAGGAATCCAAAAAAGATGACGTAAATTACATAATTAATCAATCACCTATAGAGCGCTTAAGACAAACTGTTGATTTGATTTTAAAGGTTTATAATGTGACAAGAGAAAGTTTAAAACAAAGAAAACGCAGCAATAGAATTACTATTATTAAAGGATAATGAATTTATTTTCCGACAATCATCAAGAAATTATTAGCCACTTGCTTCAGTTTGAAGTGGATTTTATTATTATTGGTGGCTACTCAGTTATATTTCACGGATATGCTCGAACAACAGGTGATGTCGACATTTGGTTAAAACCAAGCAATGAAAACAAAGAAAAGTTCCTATTAGTGCTTAAAGCTTTGGATTTCTTTGAAGAGGATGTACAAGGAATAGCTAATTTAGATTTTACAACCACTTTGGTGTTTGCAATAGGTGAAGATCCAGAGAAAGTGGAATTTTTAACTCAAATTAGCTTAGTGAATTTTGAGGAAGCTAATCAAAGAAAAATTATTGCTGAAATAGATGAATTAGCCATACCATTTCTCCACTTAGATGACTTAATACGTTCTAAAATTAATACAGGTCGTTTAAAAGACAAAGCAGATATTGAAGAACTGCAAAAAATACAAAATTCAAAATAGACACCATAAAACCTAAGTTATTCTGAAATATTGGCGCTCTGCCATTGGAATAAACAAGATAGAAATAATTTAATGATTAGAATAAAAATCTGGACACCTTTGTCTCCAGATTTTTTTAATTCTAATTTTCGAACTAAATCTCTGATTAATAATCTTTTGAACTAGGGTCTGTTGTTGTAAATATCAGTAGTTCAAAGAATGAAAGCAAATCACAACTAGCCTACATATCAATGATTTTGTCTTGATGTTGTTGTAAATATCAGTAGTTCAAAGAATGAAAGCAAATCACAACAGCCTGGAGATAAGCCTAAGAATTTCGTGCGTTGTTGTAAATATCAGTAGTTCAAAGAATGAAAGCAAATCACAACAAACCAGGGTAACGGATCGGATGTTGAACCGTTGTTGTAAATATCAGTAGTTCAAAGAATGAAAGCAAATCACAACCGAACGAGAATACTACGTTTCCAAATTTTTGTTGTTGTAAATATCAGTAGTTCAAAGAATGAAAGCAAATCACAACTGAAACAGTAATATTACCATTTGTGGTGTTGTTGTTGTAAATATCAGTAGTTCAAAGAATGAAAGCAAATCACAACTGGTAAGTTATCGACTCGTTTGAAATTTCCGTTGTTGTAAATATCAGTAGTTCAAAGAATGAAAGCAAATCACAACTACGGTAACATCTTCATCCGATCCGGTTAAGTTGTTGTAAATATCAGTAGTTCAAAGAATGAAAGCAAATCACAACGTAAATGTTACATGGCTTTTTTGGTTTTAGTTGTTGTAAATATCAGTAGTTCAAAGAATGAAAGCAAATCACAACGGATAGCAAATAGTTCCTCTGCGCCATATAGTTGTTGTAAATATCAGTAGTTCAAAGAATGAAAGCAAATCACAACACTTACGGCTTAATTCAGAGCGAATTTCTTGTTGTTGTAAATATCAGTAGTTCAAAGAATGAAAGCAAATCACAACTACAGCGAATGACTTTTGGCTATACCTACGTTGTTGTAAATATCAGTAGTTCAAAGAATGAAAGCAAATCACAACTGCTTATTGTTCGGTGTCCTAAAAAGATAAGTTGTTGTAAATATCAGTAGTTCAAAGAATGAAAGCAAATCACAACTCACGAGTGTGAACGGCAACACTGCTAGTGGTTGTTGTAAATATCAGTAGTTCAAAGAATGAAAGCAAATCACAACTAGCAAGTACAAATGTTATTTCTTCGTTGAGTTGTTGTAAATATCAGTAGTTCAAAGAATGAAAGCAAATCACAACTATAGCGACTTGTTGTTTTGAAAGCTGGGAGTTGTTGTAAATATCAGTAGTTCAAAGAATGAAAGCAAATCACAACTCTCCTGAATTAGATTGACTAACCTTAAAAGTTGTTGTAAATATCAGTAGTTCAAAGAATGAAAGCAAATCACAACTTTGCGGTGTCATGTTTCAAATTTAAGTTAGTTGTTGTAAATATCAGTAGTTCAAAGAATGAAAGCAAATCACAACTTAGCCATGCACAATAAATTTATAAACTTGGTTGTTGTAAATATCAGTAGTTCAAAGAATGAAAGCAAATCACAACAGGTTGAAATTAGCAACACTCCTATCTATTGTTGTTGTAAATATCAGTAGTTCAAAGAATGAAAGCAAATCACAACTTTCAATCCTTTTGGTGTTGCTAACTACGAGTTGTTGTAAATATCAGTAGTTCAAAGAATGAAAGCAAATCACAACGCTGGGGCAATAACTATCGAAAGTCCTCAAGTTGTTGTAAATATCAGTAGTTCAAAGAATGAAAGCAAATCACAACTTGTTTAAAGACAAAGTATACCTTAAACCGGTTGTTGTAAATATCAGTAGTTCAAAGAATGAAAGCAAATCACAACTAGGTATCCCGAAAGTTTCGACGATGAGATGTTGTTGTAAATATCAGTAGTTCAAAGAATGAAAGCAAATCACAACACTATTAAGTATCTTATGCTTTTTAGGATTGTTGTTGTAAATATCAGTAGTTCAAAGAATGAAAGCAAATCACAACACAGAAGAGGAAGAGGATATTCAACGGACTGTTGTTGTAAATATCAGTAGTTCAAAGAATGAAAGCAAATCACAACTCCCCTTTGGACACTTTAGCTGATTTTCAAGTTGTTGTAAATATCAGTAGTTCAAAGAATGAAAGCAAATCACAACAAGCAACGATTAGCCTTACTTCATGAAAAGTTGTTGTAAATATCAGTAGTTCAAAGAATGAAAGCAAATCACAACTAACTGGCGGTGTTGTTACAAGCGTGATACGTTGTTGTAAATATCAGTAGTTCAAAGAATGAAAGCAAATCACAACGTAGAACAGATTAGTTAACAATTAAGTTAAGTTGTTGTAAATATCAGTAGTTCAAAGAATGAAAGCAAATCACAACCTAGTTGAGGTATGGTTTCTTCAATAGAATGTTGTTGTAAATATCAGTAGTTCAAAGAATGAAAGCAAATCACAACATAAAATCATTTTATCTGAACCCCATTGTAGTTGTTGTAAATATCAGTAGTTCAAAGAATGAAAGCAAATCACAACTCGCTACCGTCTTTAAGTTTAATAACTTGAGTTGTTGTAAATATCAGTAGTTCAAAGAATGAAAGCAAATCACAACGAGAAGTAAATGATTTGCTTTCATTCTTTCGTTTTCTTCTAAGTAGTTACCGGAAAGCAACCGCCCTAATAATTATTAAGATAAGAATATTCGTTTGAATACACTAGCTGAGTTTTTAACGAATGAATTCATAGTAGTCAATCGCCCTTATGAAACACTAAAAGCAGCCCATTTCCTTTTCGTACAGGAAACATAAAATCTAGGAACATACACAGCAAAATAAAAGGATAGAGGAGCAAAAACACCAATCCTGCCATAATATTTATAGGAAACCACAAGTGCGCCACAAATAGGAGGCAAAGATTGGTTAATTCATTGCTAAGGTTGCCCCAAAATCCATAGGTAACTATATGCTCGTGAATGCTAAATCCTGCATCTTTCCCTAATCCTAAGAGCGTTTTTTCCGAATAGATGCGCTTCCGATCTTGTACGGTTTCGTAATTTACATAGGTAGCTATTATTTTTTTATAATAGGGTAAGATAACCCTATTGTTTATCGGTGTATATAAAAACAATTTCCCGCCCGGAGATAGTGCCTTGTAAATACATTCGATTGCTTTTTTATCATCTTGTACATATTGTAAAACACCAATGCAAATAGCCACATCGTAGGCATTCGCCACATTCATTGATTCTATTGATGCCTGTTCAATTCGCACTCCTTTAAAATCCTTGGCATTGGCATATAATCGGCAAAGATGTACATTACTTTCATTTTTGTCGACCCCTAAAAACCTCGAATTTGGATATAATTTGGCAAATTGAAACAGAAATTGCCCTTCGCCACAGCCCACATCTATTAACTTAAAATTTTTAGGTAACGCTTTCAATAATTTCGACAAATGCCTTGTTACATACCATTTTCTTAACTGAAAAAGATAGGGAACTAAGTGCAAAACTGAAAGTAAATTAGGATTCTTGAGTAGCCAATGAGGATGATTATGTGTAAATATGGGTAGGTTCTCTTTCCCTTTCATTTTATGCTGTCGGATACCCAAAAGTACTTAAATTGGGCTAGAAAAAAGATTTTTGTACAATTTCCATATCTTTGCGCCAAAATCAACTACTCAATCGTGATTAATGTAAACAATATCTCCGTTTCATTTGGCGGAACTACCCTATTTAGTGATGTAACCTTTTCGATTAACGAAAATGATAAAATTGCCCTAATGGGCAAAAATGGCGCAGGAAAATCTACCATCTTAAAAATTATTGCTGGTGCAGCTAATCCTACTTCGGGTAGCGTAACCGGCCCTAAAGATGCCGTAATTGCTTATTTACCGCAGCATTTACTTACGCAAGACAACGTAACGGTCTTTGAAGAAACCTCAAAGGCTTTCCAAGAGGTAAATCAAATGCAAAAAGAGCTCGACGAACTGAATGAGCAATTAACCGTCCGCACCGACTACGAAACCGATGATTACATGAAGCTAATTGAGAAAGTATCGGAATTAAGCGAGAAATTTTATTCGATCGAAGAAATCAATTACGATGCCGAGGTAGAAAAAGTACTAAAAGGACTAGGTTTCGAGCGTAAGGATTTTAATCGTCCAACCTCCGAGTTTTCAGGCGGATGGCGCATGCGGATAGAATTAGCCAAGATCTTATTAAAGAAACCTGATTTGATCTTACTTGATGAGCCTACCAATCACATGGACATCGAAAGCATACAATGGTTAGAGGAATTTTTAATGAACTCCGCCAAAGCGGTAATGGTAATCTCACACGATCGTGCATTTGTAGACAACATCACCAATCGCACCATCGAAGTAACCATGGGTAGAATTTACGATTATAAAGCAAAATATAGTCACTATTTACAGTTGCGGGCCGATCGTCGTGTACATCAATTAAAGGCACATGAAGAACAACAACGTTTTATTGCCGACAACCAAGAATTTATAGATCGTTTTAAAGGTACCTACTCCAAAACGCATCAAGTGCAATCGCGCGTAAAAATGCTCGAAAAGTTAGAAGTAATCGAGATTGATGAGGTAGATACTTCAGCACTGCGTTTAAAATTCCCACCGGCACCTCGCTCAGGAAAGTATCCTGTAATGGTAGAAGATCTCACGAAAAAATATGGAGACCATGTGGTATTTGAAAAAGCTGCAATAGTAATTGAACAAGGCGAAAAAGTAGCCTTTGTGGGTAAAAATGGAGAAGGAAAGAGTACCATGATTAAGGCCATTATGGGCGAAATCGACTTTGACGGACATTTAAAAGTGGGACATAATGCAAAAATCGGCTATTTCGCACAAAATCAAGCCGCATTGCTCGACGGCAACTTAACCGTATTCGAAACGGTAGACCAAGTTCCATTAAGCGATGGAAGCATCAAGATTAAAGACCTTTTAGGTGCGTTCATGTTTAGTGGCGATGACATCAATAAAAAAGTTAAAGTACTTTCTGGTGGAGAGAAAACACGTTTAGCGATGATAAAGCTACTGTTGGAACCCGTTAATTTATTGATATTGGATGAGCCAACCAATCACTTGGATATGAAAACCAAAGACATTATTAAAGACGCTTTGCAAGATTTCGACGGAACTTTAATCCTGGTATCGCACGATCGGGATTTCTTAGATGGATTGGCTAAAAAAGTATTCGAATTTAGCAATAAAAGGGTGCGCGAACACTTTGAAGATATTAAAGGATTTTTAGCGTATAAGAAAATGAATAGTTTGAAAGAGATTGAGCAAGGGTAATAAATTACTTCGTATGTTTGAATCAACCAACTAAACCTGATAGTAATTAATCTCCAAAAATTTCTGAAAACCTTTAACACCATCAACCTTAACTTCTAATTTTTTTAAGACACCAGCAACTTTAATCTTTTTTGCAGGCAACTTTTCCTTGCTATGGTAATGGGCAACTAAGAACGTCTCTGAAGAATGATCATCGCGAATTTCGTAAATATCGTATTGGTCTACAATAGGTACTGGAATAAATGAGATTACTTTACCAGCAGAAATTGGTACTAAAACAAGCCCGTTAAATTCAGATTTTGAATTTTTAACCACTGGAACTCCGGTAATAATAGCGTTAGATCCGAGTACACCCCTTTGTTTCGCTTCCGAAGCCATGAGTTCTTGAGCCTTGTATTTAAGGAAATCACGTCTAAGTTTATCTTCCAACTTCGAAATAATATCAACTTGATCGGGCTTAGGCAATTGCGACATAGAAAGTTCCAAGAACAACACCAATTTCTGTCTTTCATTAAACATCCCAGCCACTTTGGTAAGCTCTGCTGCAGTAATTTGGCCATTTTCTGCTTTCGCAAACAAGTTGTAAAAACGACCACCATTATCAAGTGTGGCCAAGGCTTCATTAATGTCTTGATAAGGTATAATTTGTTTCATTTTAACTATATTTTTTCCAGGTTTCTATTTTTGCTTTCTGGCGTTCAATATACGCATCGGCGATGATTTCTGCAGAACTTTTGCCTTCGGTATTTTCTAATAATGTCTTCAATTTGTATTGATCTACATCAGCTTTATACAAAATCTGTAACAACTTCTGAAAGTCGTCTCCAACCAAATATTCGAACGTTTTAACCAACACATCACGCAACTTCGCTTCATTGATATCTTCAGGAATATCGAAATCTTTGGAGATGATTTTTAATAACATAGTATTAAAGTAATGAATATTGTGTATTGAGACTAATTATTTATTTCAATGTTACTGAAGCGGCATGCTTTTTCCATCACTATCAATCTTAATCCACTTACCATTATCGAACAACGCCGCTTGACAATCGCCAGCATGGCCATTAACATCTAAGCCTAGCACTTTGCCACCATAATAAAAACCCACATTCCCAGGCATAATGGTATGTCCTACTATAATTCTCGAAACATTAAACACGTTTAACGTTGTATTTACTTCCTCTTCGGTTGCTTTGGGAGCCGAAAAATAACCTCTATACCAAAAAAGCGAAGTTGCTCCTGTATAAAATGGGTCAATCGCTGGATTCCCTACTCCGCGTAATAACTTTACTTTGTCGTAGTATGGCCTACATAATTGATTAATTTCTGTAACGGAAAGTTTAAGTCCGTTAATTAAAGGCGCAACACCTGCATGCATGCACAAGTTATCGCCAATTTTCTCGATGGTATTTTTAGTGCGCAACCAGCGACCAAGTTCTGATTCAGTACCATAAAGCGACATATAATCCAACCCCATTACCTTCGCACTTTCTATGTATTTTTTCTGCAGATAACGTAAATCACCCGATAAGTTCATTATGTCGTGATTACCTAAAATAACGTGAACGTATCCCCCAGCCTTTACCGCCAAAGATTCTAATTTATACAAAAGCCACATCGCTTCTGGAACATGTGTGCCCCGATCGAATAAGTCGCCACAGATTACTAAATGGCCTCTACCGAACATCCATTTATAGCTTTCACTCATCACACCACTAGCAATAAGCAACGATCGAAACCCTTCAAATTCTCCTTCAATATCTGATAAGAATAACAGCTTCTCAGGCTGTGAAAATTCAGATTTCTCTTCCTTAAGTGTAGATTTAAGCGGTACAGTGAAATTCCATTTTGGATGTTCAGAAAATATCACTTTAGCTACTGCAGCTTTCTTTTGCGAAATCGGCACTGTAGAAGAAATCATTTTACCGGCAGATATAGATCTAAATACAATCTTATCCCCTTCATAACTTACATATGGGCCGTCATTCAATTCTTGCGCTGCCGCATTAAAATTAAATTGGACCAATGTAAACAAGGTTAACAGTCTTATCATCTTATTCGTTATTGCAGCGTATATTCGTTTGTATAAGCTCGCAATTTAATTAATTTTTACGTACTCACCATCTCCACTTCCTTACCTGGATTATCCGTTTCAGTAGCAACTTTATCCGTCTCGTCATTTTTTTCTGCGCGAATGTCTTTATTTTCGGCATGTGGCGTCACAGTTTCAATCTAAAGCTAATGACCAATGAGCCACCTAAACCCACTTTATTTCTTGACACAACTCTATCAACACCCCATTTGTTTGTTTTGGATGCACAAAACACACCATTTTATTATCAGCGCCTTTTTTAGGTTGCTCGTTTAACAGTACAAACCCTTCCTTTCTCAAACGCTCCATTTCTGCTATAATATCATCTACAGCAAAAGCGATGTGATGTATACCCTCTCCCTTTTTCTCAATAAACTTGGCAATTGCGCTTTCTTGTGAGGTAGCTTGGAGAAGCTCGACCTTGTTTTCGCCCGTTTTAAAAAAGGCAGTATTTACGTATTCTGAAGCTACTAACTCTGTTTTATAACAATCAGCATCAAGCAAACGTTGATAAATGTCTATCGAACTGGTCAGGTTTTTCACCGCAATACCAATATGTTCAATCTTATTCATAATTAAAATGGTTATGTGAATGTAAAAATGCGTGTTTTAATGGTAGGTTCATAACTATAATTTACGATTGTTCGTAAAAATATTTTGTATCTTTGTATATTATTAAGAACAAGAAAAAAAAGATGGAACTTCCTATTTACTTAGATAACAATGCCACTACCCCACTAGACCCTCGCGTTTTAGAGGCGATGTTGCCGTATTTCACTAATAAATTTGGCAATGCCGCTAGCCGTAATCATGCTTTTGGATGGGTTGCTGAAGAAGGTGTAGATTACGCACGTGAGCAAGTTGCTAAATTAATTGGCTGTACCGAAAAAGAAATTATTTTTACTTCAGGTGCTACTGAGGCTGATAATTTAGGTATTAAAGGTGTTTTTGAAATGTATGCCGATAAAGGGAACCACATCATCACTGCTACTACCGAACATAAAGCAATTTTAGATACCTGTAAACATTTAGAAAAACAAGGCGCTCGCGTTACTTATCTAAAAGTTAAAGAAGACGGGCTAATTGATTTAGCAGAATTAGAAGCCGCGATGACTCCAGAAACCATTCTTGTAACCATTATGTATGGCAACAACGAGATTGGCGTAGTGCAACCGATAAAAGAAATTTCGGCAATAGCGCACAAACACGGTGCATTGTTTTTTACTGATGCCACACAGGCGGTAGGTAAAATACCCGTAGATGTAAATGCTGATGGTATCGATTTAATGGCTTTTAGTGCACATAAAATGTACGGACCAAAAGGTGTTGGTGCTTTATATGTAAGAAGAAAAAACCCAAGGGTTAAGGTAACTTCACAAATGGATGGTGGTGGCCACGAACGTGGAATGCGTTCCGGAACCTTAAACGTACCAGGTATTGTTGGTTTAGGTAAAGCTTGCGAACTTTGCAGGCTAGAAATGGCCGATGAAGCAGTACGTTTATCTGCTTTGCGTGATAAATTAGAAGCAGCATTAACCACTATGGAAGAGAGCTATGTAAATGGAAATACGCAACATCGTTTACCACATGTAGCCAACATATCTTTTAAATATGTTGAGGGAGAAGGCTTAATGATGGCGATGAAAGATTTAGCGGTATCCTCAGGCTCTGCTTGTACATCAGCATCGCTAGAGCCTAGTTATGTATTAAAAAGTTTAGGCCTTTCTGATGATTTGGCACACTCTTCGATACGTTTCGGATTAGGTCGCTTTACCACCGCTGAAGAAATAGATTACGCAATAGAAAATACAAAAAAAGCCGTTAACCACTTAAGAAACCTTTCACCACTATGGGAAATGTTTAAAGACGGTATCGATTTGAGTAAAATTGAATGGGCAGAACATTAGTTGGCGGAGCCAACGGTTGCAGGTTACGAGTTATAAGTTGTAAGGCTGGATGCCTAAAATCCTCTTGCAAACACATAAAGTTGAAGCGTAATAGCTAAGGCACTCAAACCCACAACAGGCAACTCACAACACCTAATAAAAGAAAAAACCTCCCGAAAACGGGATTTAAAGAAAATAAAAATGGCATATTCAGAAAAAGTAATGGAACATTATACCAACCCTCGCAATGTTGGTACGTTAAATAAAGACAGCAAATCTGTAGGTACGGGTTTAGTTGGCGCTCCAGAATGTGGAGACGTTATGCGCCTTCAAATTGAAGTAGACAGCAATAATGTAATTACCGATGCTAAATTTAAAACATTTGGGTGCGGTTCGGCAATTGCATCTTCTTCATTAGCTACAGAATGGCTAAAAGGAAAAACAATCGACGAGGCTTTAACTATCGATAACATGGATATTGTTGAAGAATTAGCTTTACCACCAGTTAAAATTCACTGTTCGGTACTGGCAGAAGATGCAATTAAATCGGCCATTAACGATTACCGTGTTAAAAATGGCTTAGAAGCATTTGAATTGGCTAAATCGCACCATTAATTAGTATGTAGTATTTAGTATTATATTAAATACTAAAAGTAACGATATGCTAAACCACTAACCCGGTCTGAAACGATATCTAACTACTTTATACGAACTATTAAATACTATTAAGATGATTACCATAACCGATAAAGCAAAAAGCAAAATTGATCACCTAATGAAGGATTCAGAAATGGGTTCTGATTATTTTTTACGTGTTTCAGTAAAAGGTGGTGGCTGTTCTGGCTTGTCGTATAACTTGGATTTCGACAACGAAGCTCAAAAAGGAGATCAATTTTTTGAAGACCGAGGCATCAAAATTGCCCTAGATATGAAATCGTTTCTATACCTAGCTGGCACCGAATTAGATTTTACAGACGGATTAAATGGTAAAGGTTTTGCCTTTAACAACCCGAATGCAAGCCGCTCATGTGGCTGTGGAGAAAGTTTTTCAGTTTAAATTTTAATTTTACAGTTCAGAAAGGCGCTTAAATTTTAGGTGCCTTTTTTTGTTTTTACCAGCTGATGATGTTTCTATTTGCACCATCTTAGGCGTCAAAGGTTATCTTAGTTGAACAGTAACCAAACAACTTCGATTTTCTAAGCGGCCTTAGATGGTGGAAAAAAGCACTTAGTATTGCTTAGATGGTTAAAAACCTTTATCATTGTTAGCTAAATATAAATTAAGCCCATATGAAGGTTACATTTAACGAATTTTCTACTGTTCCGAGTCTATTAAGAAACGTTGTAGGAAATATTCATAATCCTGAAGAAACTTTTTTAATCCATAAGAAAGGTGTGAATTGGGAAGAAGTTTCCTTTGCAGCTACCCTAAGTAAAGCAGATTCCATTTCAGCTTTCTTCCTCGAAAAAGGAATTTCCAAAGGCGACCGATTGGGCTTGATGATCGAAAATTGTCCAGAATATGTATATTATGATCAAGGTATTCAGCAAATTGGCGCAATCAATGTATCAGTTTATCCAACTTTATCAGCGCATGAAGTAGCTTATATTATTAATGATTCTGGCATCAAAGCTTTGTTAATAGGCAATCCTTTTCTATTTAAAAAAGTAGTGAAAATTGCGGCAAATTGCTCGGAACTACTTTACATTATTCCAACCTTTGCCGACTTCGAAAAAATTGCTGTTCCCGCCGATGTAAAAGCCGAAATCATTCCCTTTAAAACTTTAGTGGAAAAATCAATTAGTGAGAGCGAGCATAAACAAATTAATTTACGTAGACGAGAGGTTTTACCATCAGATCTATCCTCTTTAATTTATACATCAGGTACTACGGGTACGCCGAAAGGGGTAATGCTTACCCACAACAATTTTGTCGAAAACGTAAAGGTGTGTTTGCAACAAATCCCAGTAATCGACAAAACTGAAACCTTTTTATCCTTCCTACCCCTATCTCACGTATTCGAACGCACTGCAACCTACCACGTTTGCTGTGCTCAAGGTTGCAAAATTGCTTTCGCACAGAGCTTAGAGTTATTGGCTAAGAATATGGGCGAAGTACGGCCTACCATCATGTCGTGCGTTCCTCGATTACTTGAGCGCATACACGATAAAGCCATTAAATCGGGTACCTCGGCTGGCGGAATGAAAGCTAAGATCTTTAATTGGGCCTTGGAAACTGGGAAAAATTACCGCGAAGCAAAAGAAGCTGGGAAAAGTGTAGGATTAGCGCTAAGCGCTAAAAAGGCATTAGCCGAAAAATTGGTTTTTAGTAAAATTAAAGAAAAAACTGGCGGAAGACTTAAATTTATGTTATCAGGGGGTGCAGCGCTACCGCGTAATGTTGGCGAGTTTTTTGGCGACTTAGGCATCAAAGTATTGGAAGGCTTCGGATTAACTGAAACCTCGCCCGTAATGGCTGTAACCGAGTATCACCGACAAGTGTATGGAACTGTAGGACGGATTATTCCAGGTATCGAAGTGGCTATCCAAGACATCGATACGAAAGAGATGATTACCATCCAAACCCATCATACCTTTAAAGAAGACTTTGAATGTGCAGAAGGTGAAATTATTGTGCGTGGCCATTGTGTAATGAAAGGCTATTTTAACAAACCTGCAGAAACTGCAGAAGCAATCGATAAAGACAAATGGTTTCATACGGGAGATATTGGACGATACTATAAAGGCAACCTGCAAATTACCGATCGTTTAAAAAACATGATCGTTAATGCCTATGGAAAAAATGTGTATCCAACCCCTGTTGAAAATATATACCTGAAAAGCCCTAAAATAGATCAACTATTCTTAATTGGTGATAAACGCGAATACATTACCGCTATTATCATTCCTAATAAAGAAACCTTACAAGAGAATTTTGATTTAAAAGAGTCTTTCTTTCAGGAAGAAAGTTCTTTTATCGATAATCAAGAAATAAAAGAATGGTTCGAAAAAGATATCAAGAAAATCTCTAACGAACTGGCCAAGTTCGAGCGTATTAAAAATTTCATTATTAAACGCAACCCATTCGATATCGACGAGGGTGAAATTACCCCAACTATGAAAGTAAAGCGCCGTGTAGTAGAGAAAAAATATGCCGAAGATATTAATGCGATGTACCAGGAAGCGGTAGAAGTTGACTAATATTTAATATTTCTTTCTCACTATTTATTTATTCAACTTGCCTACTGTTGATTTCTAAATAAATAAATCTCATCCTAAAGTTGTTGGCTTGAAAAGTCGCGCAAGTGAAATTTTAAACAAAAAAAGAAAGCTAATTCTTGGAATGATAAGAAAGATAAATTTACATTTAAAAATAGCAATGGAAGTTCTTGTGCAAGCATATTAAGAAAAAGTCTGCGCAATCTGCAAAATCTACAGGAGAAAACCCTTAGAATTACCATATCAACTACAAATTCACTACTTTTGCAAAAAATACGATACATGAGTACAGGATTATCAGAACAGGAATCATTACGCCGCGATTCATTAAAACAACTTCGCGAACTAGGGATTAATCCCTACCCTGCAGAAGCATACGAAATAAATGCGAATGCGGCCGATATACAAGCGAACTATGAAAAAGATAAAACAGCTTACAAGACCATCAGCATTGCTGGACGTATTATGGGCCGTAACATTATGGGTGCTGCTTCTTTTGCTGAACTACAAGATGCAACAGGCCGTATACAAATCTATTTAAAACGTGATGAGCTTTGTCCGGGTGATGATAAAACACTTTACAACACTGTATTCAAGAAATTATTAGATATTGGCGATTTTATAGGCGTACAAGGTTATGTTTTCACCACGCAAACTGGCGAAATCTCTATACACGTCACTAAATTAACCGTTCTATCTAAATCATTACGTCCCCTACCTATCGTAAAACGAGATGATGATGGCAATGTATACGATGGGTTTACCAATCCTGAATTGCGTTACAGAATGCGGTACGTAGATTTAACGGTTAATCCCGATTACAAGCAAATCTTCATCAACCGCTCGAAAGTAATTAATACTATGCGTAACTATTTCGACAACCAAGGTTGGATGGAAGTAGAAACCCCAATTTTACAAGCTATACATGGTGGCGCAGCGGCTCGCCCATTCGAAACACACCACAATACCTTAGCTATGCCTTTATTTCTACGCATTGCGAACGAATTGTATCTAAAACGATTAATTGTAGCGGGTTTTGATGGCGTTTACGAGTTCGGTAAAATGTTCAGAAACGAAGGAATGGACCGTACACACAACCCAGAATATACAGCAATGGAAATTTATGTTGCGTATAAAGACTACATCTGGATGATGGGCATGTTAGAAGAATGCTTAGAGAAAATTGCAGTAGCTATACACGGACAACCGCTTGTTAAAGTTGGCGAACATGAAATTAATTTCGCTGGTCCTTACGAGAAATTAACCATGTACGAGTCTATTCAAAAATATACAGGCATCGACGTTTCTGCAATGAGTGAAGCCGAAATTGCACAGACGTGTAAAGATTTGGGCATCGAGATTGATGATAGCATGGGTAGAGGTAAATTAATTGATGAAATTTTTAGCGAGAAAGTAGAAGCTAATCTAATTCAGCCGACTTATATTACCGATTACCCAATAGAAATGACACCTTTAGCTAAAAAACATCGTAGCAAAGAAGGTTTGGTAGAGCGTTTCGAGTTATTTGTAAATGGTAAAGAGATTGGAAATGCCTATTCAGAATTAAATGATCCGATAGACCAGAAAGAACGCTTTGAAGAACAACTAAAACTTGCCGACAGAGGGGATGATGAAGCCATGGCGATGGATGATGATTTTGTACGTGCCTTAGAATACGGCATGCCACCAACGTCTGGATTAGGAGTTGGTATCGATCGTTTGGTAATGTTGATGACTGATCAATCTACCATTCAAGAAGTTTTATTCTTCCCTCAAATGCGCCCAGAGAAAAAGAAAATTGAGCTAACTCCTGAAGAAAAAGAGTTATTCGACTTGGTAAAAGAAGAAGAAGAACCACTTCTAACGGAGATTAAATCAAAGCTTGCCGAATGGAGCAATAAAAAATGGGATACCACTTTAAAAGCCCTAACCGGCAAAGGTTTACTTAAAGTTAGCAAAACAGATGAGGGCTTATTTTTGTCGAAGAAATAGGTAATGGGGAATTGAAAATAGACGAGTTATTTAGCATTAAGGCTATTTCCTATTCTCTATTTTCTATTACCTCATGAAACACTAGAATAGCACTCACTTAACATAAGCATAACAAAAACTTAAAGCCTTAGCGTACGCAAATACGATAAGGCTTTTCTAATTTTAAGCTCTTAAAAAACAATACATTATGATTAACTCGAGCTTAGAAATCACCGAAAACCAATATTGCATCAAATTAAGTAAAGATACTTTTGATTTATCACTAGTTCGTCAACTCATAAAGCGTATACAAGCTGAAGAATTATTTTTTAGCCGTAAAGCTATGCAAGATGAAGATATCATCAGCAGAAGCAATGAAGCATACGAAGAAAATTTTGATCGGCTGGAAGATAAATAAGTCTAGAGTCGGCAGTCTAAAGTCTAGAGTCAATTTACTCAAGACTAATGACTCAAGACTAGCGACTGTAACGTACCTGCTGTTGCTTATCCATCAAGCCCATCTGATCTTTCATTTGTTTGATTTGATCAGCGAGCAATTTATTTTTATCAGCTTTTTTAGCCTCAGTTAAATACATCTGAGCCTCGCGTTTGTTGCGCTTCGCCATTGCTATTCCAGCTAAACTAAGTTTAGCCAACGCCACGTTATGATCCATGTGCAGGCCGTACGAAAGGGCTTGCTTAAAGTATTTTTCAGATTTCATCGGTGCTTTACGCGATTCGATTAATCCAATCAATAAATTATAATAGCCAAATTGCACTTTATTCAATTCTTTCTCATAGCTTTTTATTCTTGCTAGGCTTGCTTCGGCCTTTGGCATATTATCTTTACGTAAATGCCATTGGGCAATTAACATATTCTCATTGTAGAAAAAAGTAACAAAAACGAGTAGGCTTAAGAACACTAAAAGTATTCCCCAGCCCCAGAAACTAAAAATCATAAGTGCTACTGCAGCACCCACTAAAGTAAATCCAATAATTAAACGGATAAAGTTTGGCATAGTTTTATAATATTTGTACAAATATCGTGTTTATATACCAAAAAATAGATTTAAAATTTATAAATTTAAGGTGTTAATATAAATCATATACTGATGAAATCTATCATTTCGGCTATCTTATTATTATTTGCAATGAATGCAACTGCACAAGAATTGAATAAAAAAATTGAAGATCCAAATAGGCATAAAGAAATAATGTTAAACGTTTGTACTCGAGAAGCTATAACTTCTTTCGATGAGTTTAAAGCAAGTTATGATCCAAATTATGCCGCTTACAAAGTAGATTCGACAACACTGAAGGAATTAGGGAAATTAGCCAAAGGAAAAAAAATTACGATCGTTCTGGGAACGTGGTGCGGCGATAGTAAATATCAAGTGCCTAATTTCTTAAAAATTGCTGATGCACTTAATTTAACGGATAAAGATATCACTTTTATTGCGGTTGATGGCACTAAAAAAGCTGAAAATGGCTTAATTGATAAATTGAAAATCGAACGTGTTCCAACCATTATATTTAATGATAAAAAAGGAACAGAAATAGGACGTATTACTGAATCCCCAAAAGAAACCTTAGAAAAAGATATGCTTAAAATCTTAACTGAGGTGAAAACAAAGTAAAATGTCGGCAACTTTAGAACCGAGTTGGCTAAACATACTTGCCCAAGAATTTGAAAAGCCATACCTAAAAACCCTAAAATCCTTTTTGCTAGAAGAAAAACAGAACGGATTTTCAGTTTATCCGAAAGGAACGGATATTTTTAACGCCTTTAATCACACTCCATTTGAACAAGTTAAAGTGGTGATATTAGGTCAAGATCCTTACCATGGCACCAATCAAGCTCACGGATTATCATTTAGCGTGCAAAAAGGGATGCCTATTCCCCCATCCCTAAAAAACATGTATAAAGAATTGGCCAATGAATTTCCCGATTTTAAAATACCAACCCATGGCAACTTAACTTCATGGACCGATCAAGGCGTTTTATTACTTAACGCCACCTTAACTGTTCGTGCCCACGAAGCTGGTTCGCATCAAAATAAAGGCTGGGAAATTTTTACCGACAAGGTAATTACCGAATTATCTGCAAAACGTAGTGGATTGGTATTCTTACTTTGGGGACGTTATGCGCAACAAAAAGAGCGCTTAATCGATTCCACAAAACATTATATCCTCAAAGCGGCCCACCCCTCACCTTTCTCGGCTTATAACGGCTTTTTTGGTTCAGGCCACTTCGCAAAAGCAAATGCGTTTTTGAAACAGCAGGGGTTGGAGGAGATTGATTGGCAGATTGAAGATTAGTTTTTCACCACCTTAGAAAACCTTAGATTTTTTTTAATATATTCGTACATCATCTCTATTGATCCATTTAATCTAATTAATATGATTGATAGAAAATTCCTTAATGTATTAGAATATAAAGTAACCGGGGCATGTATTGAAGTGCATAAAGCATTGGGTTCCGGATTATTAGAAAGCATCTATCACAATTGCTTAAAGAAAGAGTTCCAATTAAGGAGTATAAATTTTATTTCAGAAAAGAAAATACTCATTAATTATAAGGATGAAGTTTTAGATACTAAGATTCGAGCTGATTTCTTTATTGAGAATTGTTTGATTTTAGAACTGAAATCGGTAGAAAGAGTTTTACCAATTCATGAGGCTCAAGTTCTCACTTATATGAAAATTTTAAAAGCGCCAAAAGGTTTGCTGATAAATTTCAATAGCATGAATATTATTCAACATGGCAAGAAACCCTTTATCAATGAATTTTATGATTTACTAAAGGATTAGCTATAGAAATTAACTAAGCCGATCTAAGGTTTCTAAGGTGATTGAAAATCAAGAAAGCAAAAAGATCAGTACTCCAAAGGCACAATCGGCTCCTTCTTGGTGGTCGACATAATCATCATCGTTTGAAACGTTTTAACGACCGATATTTTACTGATCTTATCCATAATTAAACGTTCATACGCCTTAATATCATTTACGTACACCTTCAATAAGAAGTCGGCCTGCCCAGTTACGTGATGGCATTCGGTAATCTCGTTAATCTGGTTTACCTCGTCCAAAAAGATTTGGATGGTATTGTTTTTATGAAAATCAAGCTGAACTTGGATGAAAGTTTTAATACCCAAACCTAGTTTCTCTTCATCAACCAATGCATGGTAACTCTTAATGTAACCCGACATTTCTAGTTTGCGCACTCTCTCTAAGGTAGGTGCTGGCGATAAGCCAATCTCTTGCGATAAAAGTAAATTGGTAATTCTACCGTTTTCTTGCAAAAGCTTAAGAATTTTAAAATCAGTTTTATCTAGTTCTGACGCCATAATTTTAGGGATTATTACCAAAGGTAGGATACTAACGCTTATTCGCCAAATTTTATTTTACAAATGCATTCAAAATTTCCTTTTTATTTTACAAAATATTTTTTAGATTTGTCTAAATTTATAATTAGATTAACAAAAAATGCAATCGTTCACCGAAGAAAATTACCTAAAAGTAATCTATCACCTGTCGGTTATCAGTAACCCGGTGCAAACTAATGCCATCGCCGAGCGTATCCAAACCAAGGCAGCTTCGGTTACCGATATGCTTAAAAAGCTCTCAGAGAAGGAATTGGTCGATTATATAAAATATCAGGGTGTAACGCTTACCGAAAAAGGGAAACTTACTGCCATAAATATTGTTAGAAAACATCGATTATGGGAAGTATTTTTAGTTGAAAAATTAAATTTCAAATGGGATGAGGTACATGAGGTAGCCGAAGAGCTCGAACATATTGCATCAACATTATTGGTAGAGCGATTAGATGAGTTTTTAGAGTTCCCTAAAGTAGACCCTCACGGCGATCCAATACCCGACCAACATGGAAACTTTGCGGATCTCTCTTTTATCAAATTGAGTAAGCTTAAAGCTACCGAAAAAGGCACGATTACCGGAGTAAGCGAACACTCTACTCCATTTTTAAAGCATTTAGAGAAACTTGGATTAATTCTAGGTAAAAAAATAGCAATATCCGAAATTATAGATTTCGACGGTTCAGTAGAATTGTTAGTCGACGATAAAAAAATAAACATTAGCAAGGAAGTAGCAAAGCACATTTTAATTAGCAGGTAATATATGAACCAAAAACAGTCATTAAGCGAAGTGCACAAAAGTGTTGCCACCGATAAGCGAAAAGGATGGCGCAGAATACTGGCATTTATTGGTCCGGCTTACCTCGTAAGTGTGGGTTATATGGATCCTGGTAATTGGGCCACGGATATTGCCGGCGGCAGTAAATTTGGTTATCAGTTAATTTGGGTGCTATTGATGTCGAACTTAATTGCATTGCTTTTACAATCCTTAAGTGCGCGATTAGGGATTGTAAGGGGACTAGATTTAGCGCAAGCTTCTAGAAATACCTATCCAAAATGGGTTAATTTCCCCTTGTTCATTTTAGCACAAACCGCCATTATTGCATGCGATTTAGCCGAAATTATTGGTATGGCCATCGGGTTAAACCTACTTTTCGGTCTTCCATTAATTTGGGGCGTGTCTATCACTATATTCGACACCGTGCTCTTACTTTTTCTTTTAAACAAAGGAATGCGAAAAATGGAGGCATTTATCGTGTCGATGGTTTTTATCGTTGGCGTTTCTTTTCTCATCGAAATGTTTATTGTTGAACCTTCCCTTAAAGAAGTTATTCGTGGGTTCGAACCCTCTTTGCTCACCGGCGATGCGCTGTACATTGCCATTGGTATTATCGGTGCAACCGTTATGCCACACAACCTCTATCTGCACTCTTCATTGGTTCAAACCCGAAAATTTGAACGCGATAGTAAAGGAATCAAAGAAGCTATTAAATTTAACTTTATCGATACTGCCGTTGCGTTAAACCTTGCATTTTTTGTAAATGCAGCAATTTTAATTTTAGCTGCAGCAGCTTTCTTTAAAAATGGTTTTCATGAAGTAGCCGAAATTCAAGACGCCCATCGCTTACTGAGCGATATTTTTGGTAATGTTGCCCCTGCTTGTTTTGCGATAGCGTTAATTGCGGCTGGACAAAGTTCGACCGTTACAGGTACTTTAGCAGGACAAATTATTATGGAAGGCCACCTTAACTTACGCATTCAACCTTGGCTAAGGCGTTTAATAACTCGCTTATTAGCTATTATCCCTGCTTTTTTTACCATTTTGTTTTTTGGAGAAAATGCGCTCGGCGGATTATTAATCCTAAGTCAAGTTGTACTAAGTTTACAACTCGGTTTTGCTATTATTCCCTTAATTCACCTTACCTCCGATAAAAAGGAAATGAAAGATTTTACCATCAAAACTTGGGTAAAAGTGCTGGCTTGGATGAGTGCGGTAGCCATTGTGAGTTTAAATATTAAACTTGTGGTCGAAGAAATAACAGGATGGATTGCCGAAGATAATGGCTGGTACATCTATGTAATTGTAATTCCTATGGCTATTTTAGTGGGTTTATTACTCGTTTATATCTTTATTTATCCGTTGATTAATAGAAACCAACGCATTGGTAATGTGCCTCATGGAAATGCCTTAGCCATAGAAAATGTAGAAAAAATTAACTATAAAAAAATAGGTATTACCGTAGATTTTTCTACCAATGATAGAAATACGATCCGCCATGCGCTAATTCAGGGCGGAAAAGAAGCTCATTATTACTTAATTCACGTGGTCGAAACAGCTGCAGCACGCTATCATGGAAAAACGGTAATGGATCACGAAACTCAATCAGATACCGAAAATTTGGAAAAATATCGTATAAATTTGCATGATTTAGGATATGAGGCTAGTCCACATATTGGTTTTGGAGGTACAGCAAAGGCCATCGCCGAGATTAGTAAACAAAATCAAATTGAACTGTTGGTAATGGGCGCACATGGACACAAGGGCTTAAAAGACCTTATATTTGGTACCACCGTCGATTCGGTTCGCCATAAAGTAACTATTCCAGTTTTAATCGTAAGATAATGAAGAAACTACTACTATTAATTATTTTAAGTTGGGCGTTTTCAACTTTCGCACAAAGTGATAAAAAATACACTTTGTTTCACCTGTTCCAAAAGATAAAATGCGTGGATTAAGCACAGATAGACCCGACATTACCGAAAGCCCAATTTCGGTCGATGCCGGACATTTTCAAATCGAAACCGATGTGTTTAAAACCACTATAAATAAAACAGCGGGTATAAAAACAGTAGAAAATAATTTTAATCTTGCGAATCTAAAACTCGGTATAAACAACCGTACCGATTTGCAATTGGTAGTTGGAAGTTATGCAAATAGCTACATAAAGGATAAAAGTGGAAATAAAATCAATAACTCATCAGGCTTTGGTGATTTAACTCTTCGAGTAAAATATAATTTTTGGGGTAATGATGATGGTAAAACAGCCTTTGCCATGATGCCTTATGTAAATTTACCTACGAGTGCCGATAATTCGAATATAGAAGCAGGTGTCGTTTTTCCATTTAGTGTAGATTTAGGGAACGATTTTGGTTTTGGAACACAAGTACAATTCGACGTCGTAAAATCTGCACTCACTTCTGGCTATCATGGTAGTTTTCTGCATTCGGTAGTACTGGGCAAAGAGTTTAGCAGATCGTTCGAAGCCTTTGCCGAAAGTTATTTTACAGTAGACGCAGAACGTAAACAATTTCAACTGTCTGTTAATGGTGGATTGGGCTATTTGCCTACTGAAAACCTAAAATTTGACATTGGATTTAATTATGGTTTAACCAAAAACACAGATAATGTTTATTTTATCGGCTTTTCTTTCAGATATTAGCAGATATTATGGCGAACGACATCCAAATAAAGAATAAAAGAGCATATTTCGATTATCATGTACTAGAAAGTTTTGTTGCGGGCATTGCCCTATTAGGTACTGAGATTAAAGCGATTAGACAAGGAAAAGCAAACATGACCGATGCATTTTGTATGTTCATTGGAAACATTCTTTACGTTAGAAACCTTCACATTTCTGAATATAGCCATAGTTCTTTTCATCATCACGACATAAAAAGAGACCGTGCTTTATTGTTAAAAAAGAAAGAACTCAAAAAGCTAAAAGTTAAGGGCGAAGAAAAAGGCTATACAATTGTGCCATTACGCATTTTTACTAACGACAGGGGTTTTGCCAAAATAGAAATTGCCTTGGCTCAAGGTAAAAAAGAATTCGACAAACGGGATAGTATTAAAGATCGCGAAAGTAAAAGGGAAATGGATAGAGCGATGAAGATTTAATTAACTATTTATCTACCAAGCCTGATCCCCAACCAGCGGTACAAATCTAAACGTGTCTAATTCTATCTTATCATAATCGTTCTCGTTAACACGGATCACTGTAACCATTTTCTGCGATTTTTCATCCCCTACCGGAATTACCAAAATACCGCCAATTTTTAACTGCTTTAAGAGAACTTCGGGTACAAAAGGTGCCCCTGCAGTAACAATAATTTTATCGTAAGGCGAATGTTCTTCGATGCCCTTAGACCCATCACCCAGAAAAAAATCGGCCTTATAGCCCATTCCTGGCAAGACTCTTATGGTATGCCTATATATGCTCTCTTGACGCTCTATAGTGTATACCTTTGCACCCAATTCCATCAAAATGCAAGTCTGATAACCAGATCCCGTACCTATTTCTAAAACTTTATCCCCTTTTTGAATGTGAAGCACTTCAGTTTGATAGGCTACAGTATAAGGCTGAGAAATGGTTTGTCCATCGCCTATCGGAAAAGCAATGTCCTTATAAGCCTGATTCCAAAAGGTTTCGTCGAAAAAGAAGTGACGTGGTACTTTACCAATGGCTTTTAATACGCGTTCGTCTGTAATGCCTCGTTCTTTAAGCAAAACAACCAATTTTTTACGTGCACCCTGTTCTCTGTAATTGTCTATAAATTTATACGCCATTATGCCCAAAAATAGGTTTTTGAATATAATTTAACAGTATTAATTTCCTAACAATTTCTTCTAGTAAGGATCCACATCAATCTGTACAATTATGCTCTTAAACTCCTTTTGCGTATTAAATTCTTTGATGGTATCCTTTATCATGCCCTTTACCTTTTGTACACTGATCGTTTTCTCAATCTTGATACTAATCTGCTTTAGATAATAATTTCTAATTCGGGCGATCAAAGGTTGTTCTGGACCTAAAATACGAGTTCCCAATTGCAATCTTAACGCAGTGGCCAAACTTTGAGCACCCATAGCTAACACATTGGCATCCTTATGTTTTACATTAATAAAAATCAATCGCGTAAATGGCGGATAATTATATTTTTCCCGTTCTAACAACTCATCGGCATACATTTCGAGGTAATTATTATCAAGCACCTGCTTGATGATACGATGCGAATCGTTGTAGGCCTGAATAATCGACAATCCTTGTTTATCCCTTCTTCCGGCTCTCCCTGCAACTTGGGCTAAAAGCTGATAGCTTCGTTCAAATGCTCTAAAATCGGGGTAATTTAACAGGGTGTCGGCATTAATTACCCCAATTAGGCCCACATTATCGAAATCTAGCCCTTTAGCCACCATTTGGGTACCAATTAAAATTTGTGTTTTCTTGTCTTGGAAGTCGGCAATAAGTTGTTGCATTCCATTTTTAGTTCGCGTACTATCTAAATCGAGACGTGCAATTTTTACATCGGGAAAGAGTAGCGAAAGTTCTTCCTCAATCCGTTCTGTTCCAAAACCTTTTTGCTCGATATGCACAGAGCCGCACGCAGGGCAAATAGTTATGCTATTTTGATGATAACCACAATAATGGCAATGCAGTTTTCCACTGGTTTTATGATAGGTTAAACTTACATCGCAATTCACACATTTTGGTGCATAGCCACAGGTGGCACAAATGAGGATAGTTGCATAACCTCGCCTATTTTGGAACAAGATAATCTGTTCTTTATTTTCGAGCGCCATGGTGATATGTTCTAGAAGCACACTTGTAAAATAAGCGGTCATCTTTTTCCGCTTCGTTTCTTCAGCAATACTCACTACCTCTTGCAAGGGCAATAACACCCCTCCAAAGCGCTCTTCGAGTTTTACCAATCCGTATTTACCTGTACTTGCATTATAATAACTTTCGATAGATGGCGTTGCAGAACCTAATATTACCTTTGCCCGATGCAAATGACCCAAGAAAACCGCAGCATCTCTGGCCTGGTAGCGCGGTGAAGGCTCATGTTGCTTGTAAGACGATTCATGCTCTTCATCCACTACAATTAATTTCAACTCCCCAAAGGGTAAAAACACAGCTGAACGTGCACCGAGCAGCACTTGGTACGTACCATTTAGCACCTTATTCCAAATCTCAACTCTTTCGTTATCATTAAATTTAGAGTGGTAAACTCCTATTTTATCTCCAAAGTATAATTTTATGCGTTCAACAATCTGCGTGGTTAATGCAATTTCTGGCAACAAGAAAAGTACTTGTCCACCCCCCTCAATTGCCTTTTCAATTAATTTTATATACAACTGTGTTTTCCCCGAAGCTGTAATCCCATGCAATAGCACCACATCTTTTTCCATGAATTTAGATTCTATCTCGTTAAATGCATGTTGTTGAGCCTCACTTAAGCTAAAATTAACTTCAAATTCATCCTGTGCTTCAGCCAGCCTACTTACTTGCCGCTTTTCTATACTAAAAACGTCTTTATCTATTAAAGCTTTTAGCGCCGCTTGTCCACTCCCACTCGTCTCTAACAACACCTGTTTAGAAATAATTGGGTTGGCTTTCGCTAATTTTAAATAGCCCAGCAGCGCATCCAACTGTTTTGGCGCTCTTTCTAATACCGAAAAAAGCTGCCTCAAATTTTCTTCATCTTTATAAAATGTATTTAAACGGATAAACGATTTAAGTAATGGTTTATACTTCTCCGTTACCTCTTCGGCTATATAGATGGCTTCTTTACTAATGAGCGAATTAATGGTAGGATAAACTTTTTTCTGACCTAAAAGCGCTATCACTTCATCAACACTCATACGTTGTTGCTTTAAAAGCACATCGAATATTAACTTTTCCTTCTCAGTTAAATCTAACTGTTCGGGCCATTCTTCTCTTAACACTAAAAGCGTTTCGCTAGCTAATTTTAAGCCCGTTGGCAAAGCAGCCGCCATTGCATCGCCCTCATTGCATAAATAGTACGATGTTATCCAATCCCAAAATTCGAACTGTTTTTTCGTAATTACCGGAAATTCATCAACAACATCGATGATGTACTTGGCTTCATAGAATTCGGGTGGAGTTGTACCTATTTTTTTAACGAGGGCGGTATATATTTTATGCTTTCCGAATTGCACCACTACACGTTTTCCAACCGCAACACTTTCACTAAGTTCGAACGGAACTCTATAGGTGTAGTTGATGGCTAACGATAACGGCAATATCACTTCCACAAAGAGCGTCTCCCTTTCCGAAAAATCCGATGCGCTGGCAAATAACATTATTTATCGCGTAAAGCAGCTAGGAAAAGGGAAATCCAACCTGCGATAAAACATAATCCTCCAATTGGCGTAAGCGGACCTAAAATTGAAGCAAATGAAACGTGATAGGTGTGTTTTAAGGCAAGTAGATATAACGAACCCGAAAATAAAACAATCCCTAACGTAAATAAAACAAAAGCCAGGGCAATTAATTTATGTTTATATCTGGCAAAAGTAGAAAGGTACAACAAGGCAAACGTATGATAAAATTGATACTCTACTCCTTTTTGCCAAATGGCCAAGGATTCGGAATCTACTATTTTTTTAAGGCTATGGGCACCAAAAGCACCTAAAACTACTGCTAATGCACCAAAAAAGGCTGCAGTAAGGATAATTCGTTTGTTCATTCGTTTCGGCTTTAAAGGATTGCTAATTTAAGAAAATGCAAGTATAAACTCGGCTAATCTCAACTATTAAATTAAATTTGCAAATATGCAATGAACCGTCCATTGCAAGGAACATCTGACCACTAAAACAAAAATTATAAACAGATGAAAAAAATTATAATTACAATGGTGGTACTGCTCATAGCGATGATCGTTATGGTATATCTCTATTTTTCTAATCTTAACAATAGTACGCGTGCAAACGACCTTTCAATAAACACCGTATCGGCCAATGCTGGCGTAGTATTTAGCTTCGACCACGATAAGAGTTTTTATGAAATTTTAAGTGGACAAGAATTATTTCAATATGCATTAGGGAAAACAAAATCCGACCAATTAAAGGCAATAAAAAAGCAGCTGATTGAACAAGAATTCACAACTTTTTTGGAAGAGCAAAAGATTTACATCGGATTTATTCCAGGACCAAGCAATCAAGTTGGCTATTTAATCTGCACTCAACTTAAAGAAGCAGTAAACCTAAACCAATTTTTAAGCCGTTATCTTCCAAAACGTATTAAAACTACCCAGCTAAAAGATGTAGTAAAGCTTACATTTTCAGATAGTGTTGCAGTTTATCTGGGCATAAAAGATAACCTTTTGGTCTTATCTGATGAAAGTGATCAGGTGCAAAAAATTATGAGTAACGATCTGGCTAAAACTTCAGATTTTGCAAATTATATTAAAGCAAATACAGGAATAACCAAAAATAGTTTAGCCAATCTTTATCTAAATTTCAATGCCTTGCCTTCCATTCTAAAAAACATCCTGAATAGTTCGTTAAATGGCGAATTGGATATATTTAATCAACACGATACTTACGCAACATTGAATTACAATTTTAGCAGCGAAAAATTATTATTTAACGGAACTACAAAATTGGGCAATGGAAACAGCTATTATAAATTATTTGACAAGTTAACAGACCAAAAATTAACAATCAACAACCTCTTACCAAAAACCACCGCTAATTACACCATTTATGCAATTTCTGATTATCAAAACTGGCTCGAAAGCTTATCGAAATGGTTAATTGAACAGAAGGGAAATGAGCGGGTTTTAAAGAATGAAGAATTGATTGCTAAAAAATATGGCTTAGACCTCAAGAAAATTTTCCCAAATTATTTTAAAAATCAATTTGTAACCTTTCAATTAGCCAGTGGAGAAAAATTTGGTGGAATTTCTTTAAGTAATGGAGAGAAGGTTGGTCAGCTTTTATTAGAGTTAAGTGCGGAGTATGCTCCAGATATTAAAATTTTTAGGGAAGCCGGCATACCGTATAGGTATTTTGGCGCACCGTTTAAAAAATTTGAAAAGCCTTTTTATACGATCATCGACAATTATTTAGTGATGGCTAATCATGCGAGTAGTATACAATTTTTTCTGAATAGTTATAGAACAAATGCGCTACTTATAAACGATGAGAATTATCAGCGTTTTAACGATCAATTATCAGCTGCAACGCTATCTTTTTACATTAATAACAAAAATTCGAATACCATTTTTGGAAGAAATTTAAAAGCACCCTACTATAAACACTACCAGTCAAAAAATGGATTACGAGAATTTGATGCTTTTTCGTACCAATTATCTGGCGATAAGGGGAAGTTTTTGAGTAATGTTTTGTTGGCTAAGAAACAAGAGAAAGTGACTATAGATTCACTAAAAAATTAAATTACCCACTGGCTTTGCATTCGTATTTAACACATTAACACAGAGATGCCGAGAATTCCACAGAGAACATAGAGGGTTTAGGTAAACACCACCCAATTTTGCGCCCTTCGTGGCCTTTGCGGTTAAAAAATTTAGCTCCGTACACTCGGTGAAAACTCATTCTCTCTGTGTTAAAAACCCACACAACTTTGCGGTTAAAAATTATCCCTTTTTCTTCGGAACCGTAAAAACAAAATCTTTCAAATAAAAAGGTTCAAAATACGCTACATCTTCAAAATTTTTACTGGTAAATGCTACATTTGCCAGTAAAGTCATGTTCGAAGCAGAATTATAGTTTGTAGTTAAAAATTTAGCATTTTTGTGCTGGATAGTTGAACTGCATTTTTCGGCACCGTTACCAATAAATGCCATTTCATATGTATCTAAAAGCGCTAAAAAACTCGAGTCATCGATTATTTTGGCATTAGTTGCTTCAACCTCCATTAAGTTATAATCAAAAATTGCTGTAAATACCTCCATTCGCCTAGCATCAATCATTGGGCAAATCAATCCTTTATAATCTGGTTGTTCAGCCAAAAAACCTGCTGCTATCATGCTTAACGTATTAATTCCAATTAGGGGCTTATCTAAAGCAAAACAAAGTCCTTTCGCTGTAGACACCCCTATGCGTAAACCCGTATACGATCCTGGTCCCTTGCTCACTGCAATAGCATCGAGATCACTGAATTTAATTCCAGCTTGTTCCATCACGTCATTTATGAATAAGGTGAGTTTAGAAGCATGAATATTTTGTGCAGTTTCTTCTTTTAAGGCTACTGTTTTTCCGTTTATGGATAAGGCAACTGAACAAACAGGAGTAGCAGTTTCGAGTTGAAGTATAGTAGGCATAGGGCAAATATAAGAAGAAAGTCTGGAGTCCGAAGTCTTAAGTCCAAAGTCTAATCTACAGAAAAAAATATACTCAAGACTGATGACTCGATCTAAGGAACAGGATCATGGCCATGCCTACCCCACGGATGGCAACTCCCGATGCGTTTTAAGGTAAGCCACCCTCCTTTAAAAGGTCCATGTTTTTTAATAGCCTCTACACCATACTGAGAACAGGTTGGAGTAAATCTGCAGCTTGCTCCCAACAATGGCGAAAGCAACAGCTGATACAGTCTAATAATGCCCAAAAAGAGCCAAGAAAACATAAGTTTAATGAAGTTCATTGGGATTGATTTGACTAATTAATTTCTTGAAAGCTAAATCTAATTTCTTTTCGAAAAAATCGTAATCATATTTTTCCTTACCAATAAACTGTAAAGAAAGTAAAAGTAAGGTTGTATGCTGGTGTAAGTGCAAATAAAGGAGTGTTTCTTTTTGCAAACGATAGGCCTCTCTAGTTCTACGTTTTATAAGATTGCGATCTACCGCCCGTTTGAAACGCTTTTTGGCTACATTAATCACCACTTGGACAGGGTATTGATGAGGCTCATCAACAAACAAGTAGGTAATGCGAAAGGGATAAACTAAAAAAGAAGAACCGCTTTTAAATAGTAAGTCGAGAGACTTTTTACTACATAACCGTTCTTCTTTCTTGAATGTGTTCATGTTTTTGATTGCTATTGGGCAGCTATATTTTGGCTGCTAACAACCAAAAATTATGCTTTATGACGACGCTCGTCAGAAACTGATAATCTTTTTCTTCCTTTTGCACGGCGAGAAGCTAATACTCTTCTACCGTTTGCTGTAGCCATTCTTTCGCGGAAGCCATGCTTGTTTCTTCTCTTTCTTTGCGAAGGTTGGAATGTTCTTTTCATAACTGTATAATATCTTAACTAGAGTTTTTTAATAAGAGGTGCAAATATAACCTGATTTTTTTATAAATGCAAGGAAGGGGAAGAATTATTTTTTTGCTTTGCGGTTGATTACACAGAATAGATTATTCTTTACCTGATGTTATGCATCCAGACACGCAACCCATAACCCGAAACTCGCAACTTATAATCCAAGCGAAGCTTTTAACTTAATGTATCCTGTTTTACTCACTGGTAGCCAAATGCCCGATTTTAGCAGCACCACATAGCTATCTTTTTCTTTTAGCTCTATTTTAGTAACCTGAGCCATATTAATAATATAGGAACGGTGAATACGGATAAATTGTGCCGAGTCTAAGGTTTGTTCAAAAAAGCTCATGGTTTTGTTCTTATGAAACACACCTTCAGTGGTATTTAACTTTACATAATCATCATCAGCTTCGATGTAATTTAATTCACTTACCGGGATAATTTTAATAACTCCGCTAGTTTTAACCACTATCCTATTGTTTTGCGCTGGTGATAGGGAAGCAGTTTCCAATAAATCATTGCTTGTTTCTTCTTTTGCCAATTTCGAAGGCAATTTCTGCATCGCTTGGTCGAAACGGTTTTTTTCGATGGGTTTTAATAGGTAATCTACAGCATTTACTTCAAAAGCTTTGATCGCATATTCGTCGAAAGCAGTCGTAAAGATTACCGCTGGGTGCTTTTCTACCAACTCAAGCATTTCGAAACCACTAATTTTTGGCATTTGAATATCCAGAAAAACAAAATCAGGCTTATGCAAAGCAATTGCCTTTAATCCCTCAAAACCATCGCTACACTCGGCCACAACCTCTATATCTGGATAGTCTTTGAGATAATGCTTAACAACATCCCTCGCTAGGGCCTCATCATCAATTAGTATCGTTCTTATCATCTTTCATTGGTTATTGTTATTTTTAATGGTAATGAAGCTATCATGAGTAGATCATTTAAATTTATCAATGGCATCCTCATGATGGTTTCTGTGGAATTTTAAGCGTTGTAATATACAAATTATCATTTTGAGTTTCAGTCTGCAAGAGATTGCTGTCGGCAAATAACAGGTATAATCTCCTACGGATTGCGGAAAGTCCAAATCCCGTACCCTTACTCGCTTTCATCTCTGGGTCGTAAGGATTAGCTACACAGATAACCAACGAATTGCTTTCTAACTTTACTCGAATGGTGATGGTGATGGCAGCAGAAGTATTATACAATCCAAATTTGATTGCATTTTCTACAATTGGTTGTAATAATGTGCCAGGCAAGCATAAGCCTAGTGTTTCTTCATCAATTTGCACATCAAGGGTTAAACGGTGACTAAATCGTACTTTTTCGATATCTAAATACAGTTGGATGTATTCCATTTCTTCGGCAACATTTACCCATACCTCATCATCACGTTTTAAAGTACCCCTTAAAAAGGAAGCCAACTTCGTAATCATTGTTCCCGCTTCGGTAGGATTTACAATGGTAAGCGCATATACCGAATTTAAACTATTGAATAAGAAATGAGGCTGCAATTGGTGCCTTAATTTATTTAATTCTGCTTCCTTTGCTAAGTTTTGGGTAGCCAATAATCGACCTTGCATTTCTGATTGCTCTTCTAGTCGATACCACAATATATTTGCCAAAGCACACCAAGCAAGACATAAAAAAATAACAATCGCCTTAAAAGGAAAAGTAGCTGCTAAAAATACTTGGTACGCTTTCTGATTAGTAAAGAGATAATTTAACGCATAATCTGTTAAAAAAACAACAATAAAAGTTAATACAGCGGTGAGCAATAAAAGCGAAAACATCCTTTCGTTTTTAGGTTGATAATAGCCTAGCATATTGCTCAGTATAATACAAGCAATGGCCAATATCCCATTATTAATGAGACTATCAGCCAAAGCAATTTGCCAATTAAAATCTGCAACATCGAAAATTAAATAGGCATATATGCCTACCCAACAAAGCAAGATAATGCTTGATACGAGCTTAATTTGTCTAACCGATAACGGAGTTGTCGTCAAAATCCTATCCTTATAATCTTAGTAGTTTCTAATATCTACCCCACCAAACATCGCTATTCCTTTAATAATTAATAATCTAGGCTTCCCATCGGTAATGGGCTGAATGCTTCTTTTATCGTCTAATCCACCAAAAATCGCAGTTACTTCCGATTTTACTTCCCATCCGGCAGGAATGATGATTTTAGCACCTCCAAATATTGCAGTAACATCAATCACAATTTCGCCTTCAAAATCGGCCTGTGTTAAATTCACATCACATCCACCAAACACAGCTGTAATTTCGCCACCTTTAAAGTTCTTTGAGTAAATGGTTTGATGGCTACCTCCAAAAACATTTACCGAATCTAAATAGTCGTTACTGCTCGTTTTTTTTTGCTCGGTTGAAGAAGAACTGCTCTCTGTGGTATCTGCTTCTGTATATGGGGTAAACGGTTCGGGTTGATTAAATTGTTTCCATCTCGCTTTATGGCGAAAACCCGTTTTTGGTTTAAATAGAATATAGAGCCCTAGAATAACCAAGATGCTCGGGAATATAATTTTACCAAAGTTAATACCATTCCCAAAAGCTTCTTTCAGGGTAAAAATCGACCCTATTAACACCAATATAAACCAAGCGCTATTTCTGAAATTATGTTTAACGCCAATAAATAACCCAATGATGATTAATAGGTTGCTCCAGTGCATTACCCAACTTGGCAAGTCGAAACCAAAATTATCTATCAATATAAGCGACCCTATTAAAACGATTATCAAACCAGCTAAAACTTTACCCTTTTGGTAATCCAGCTCTTTATTTCTATAATTTTCCATGTCTTTATTGTTTTGTTATTCAAATGTACCACTAACCTAAGCCCTAGCCTATAGCGTATTGCTATGTAGAAGCCAATTCTCGGTAAAAGCCATTAATTAATCGGTAAAATAATTACATTTTCTTTACCTAGCAAAATGCAATTGCATAATTGCCATTCAAAATGCTCAATTTAGTATATAATTGGTTAATTATTGTTCGTTAAAATTTAACTATAAATAGTATTCTTGGTTGTTTAAACTATCGTTATGAATGTAAAGCTACTTTTATTATTCTTTATTTTATCTTTCTCTTTAACTAGTTATGGTCAAGGAAAAATAGAAGACTATCAACGTGCCGAGTCTTTAAATGGTGCTATTCAAAATAAAATCCTGTATTCACCCACCCTTTTCAAATGGCTTACTACCAAGCAAGCTTATTTTTATTCCGTTTTAACGGAAAGAGGTACTGAATACCGAACCATAGCGATAAAAGGTTTCACAAAAAATGAATCCTTCGACCAACAGAAGTTGGCCCAAAAACTGACGGATTTGTTCAACAAACCCTTCCATGCTTACCAACTCCCCCTTTCTAGGTTAACCCTAAATAACGATGGCACTACGCTCGAGTTTAATTATGACAATAAAATGTGGAGCTGCGATTTGGCTACCTACGCGTTAAAAGAGATTAAAAATTTAGCCTATCCTTCCTCTCCCAGCTATTGGGGCGACCAAGAAAATGATCAACAAAATCGCAAAACGAAATCACCCGATGGCAGGTGGACTGCTTTTATCAGAAATTTCAATGTTTACATCCAATCTACCTCAGAAAAAAGCGAAGCTATACCATTGACTTTTGATGGAGCTGAAGGAGAATATTATAGCGACTATATCTCCTGGTCTCCAGATTCAAAAAAAATAGCCACTAATAAAGTACGCCCAAATAAACCCCATTTAATTTATTTTGTCGAATCATCGCCAACCACCCAGCTGCAGCCCATCTTACACTCGCGAAATTATTTAAAGCCTGGTGATGCTTTGCCCCAAATGCAACCCTCATTGTTCTTAATCGACACGAAAAAGCAAATCAAAATAGATCAAAGTAGTATTCAATCTCAATATAGTTTAACCAATTTAACATGGAGAAAGGATAGCCGGGCATTTACTTTCGAATATAACCAGCGTGGCCATCAAAAATATAGCGTACTTGAAGTAGACGTAACAGGAGCAATTACTGCACTTGTTAACGAAGAAAGTAAAACGTTTATCAGCTATAGCGGTAAAAAATTTCGTTATGATATCAACGATGGAAAAGAAATGATTTGGGCCTCGGAAAGAGATGGGTGGAACCATTTATACCTCTATGGAAATGATGGAAAGGTAAAAAATCAGATTACAACCGGAAATTGGGTGGTTCGAAATGTAATTTTTGTAAACGAAAACGATCGTTCTTTAATCTTTGAAGGCAGCGGGATGGAAAAAGATCAAGACCCTTATTTTATCCAATACTATAAGATTAATTTCGACGGCAGTGGATTGGTTAAATTAACTTCCGAAAATGGAAATCATAAAGCTACATTTTCAAGTGATTATCAGACGTTCATAGACACCTATTCAACAATAGAAAAGCCTCAAATTACCCTATTAAGAGACGGTAAAACAGGCAAAATAATAAAGGTTATCGAAGAAGGAAACATAAAGCCTCTATTGAGCACAGGATGGAAATTACCTGAAATATTTACAGCAAAAGGAAGAGACGGTAAAACCGATATTTGGGGAATGATTATTCGTCCGAGTAATTTCGATCCAGCTAAAAAATATCCAGTTATTGAGTATATCTATGCTGGTCCGCACGATTCTTTTGTACCGAAAAGTTTTGTAAACGACTCAAGAGGGTCATTGCACGAATTGGCCGAATTGGGCTTTATTGTAGTGCAATGCGATGGGATGGGCACTTCTAATCGCTCAAAAGCTTTTCATAATGTGGCATGGAAGAATTTAAAAGATGGAGGTTTTCCCGATCGAATAGCTTGGATAAAAGCTGCAGCAAAAAAATACAGTTATATGGATCTTTCAAAAGTGGGCATTTTCGGGAATTCAGCGGGTGGTCAAAGCTCATTAGGGGCCTTATTATTTCACCCAGATTTCTATAAAGTTGCCGTTTCTTCTTCAGGCTGCCACGATAACCGTATGGATAAAATGTGGTGGAACGAGCAATGGATGGGCTATCCAATTGGAAAAGAATATGCAGAATCATCTAACGTAGACAATGCCTACAAACTACAAGGGAAATTATTATTGATATTGGGCGAGTTGGATGACAATGTAGACCCAGCCTCAACCATGCAGGTAATTAATCAATTAATTAAGGCGAATAAGAATTTTGATTTCCTTATGGTGCCCGGCATGAAGCATTCTTTAGGAGGCGATTATGGCGAACATAAACGAAGAGATTTCTTTGTGAAAAATTTATTAAATATCGATCCCCCCGAATGGACTTGGAAAAGCAATATTACCATCCCCAAGCCTTAATTGGTTATTAATTGCTATTTTAGTGCTTTAAACAAATTTTATGAATCTAAGAACCTCCATTATTTTTGGGCTCCTGCTTTGGCCAATGTTAAGCATAGCGCAAGATATCACTAAACACTATAAAGTTTATGATGTTAAAAATGCAAAAATCAGCACTATTGACGCTATTATTAGTGATGTAAATGCTGCGAATGTGCTTTTCTTTGGTGAAGAGCACAACGATTCGATTGGTCATTACCTAGAAGCCGAGATCTTTAAGAAAATGAGTATTGCATTTCCCAGCAAAATAGCTTTAACTATGGAAATGTTTCATACCGATGTGCAACCTATAATTAACGAATATTTGAAAGGCATAATTTCAGAGAAAAATTTTATCAAAGAAGCGCGGGCTTGGAATAATTACAAAGATTATAAACCCATGATCGAATTCGCTAAAAACAACGGACTGGATGTGATTGGGGGAAATGCCGCAGCACGTTATAGCAATGCCGTTACACGTGGTGGATTAGAACTATTAAATCAACTACCCGAAAATTCAAAGGCCTTTTTTGCGCCTTTACCTATCGATACGGCTATTGGGCGATATTACGATAAGTTTATTGAAACCCTTGGTGGGCATAACATGGGCGGAATGAAAGTCTATCAAACACAGAGCTTTTGGGATGCAACCATGGCCTGGTCTATCGCTAACTATGTGAAAAAGAACAAAGATAAAAAGATTTTTCAGGTAAATGGGCGCTTTCATAGCGACGAAAAGCTAGGTACTTTAGCTAAACTAAAAAGGTATGCTCCTAAACTTAAAATTATAAATATTTCGTGTTTCTCTGCCGAGGATTTTGAAAATCCAGATTGGAGTAGGTATAAGCAACTAGGAGACTATGTAATCGTTACGGATCCGAAACTGAAAAGGACTTTTTAGTGGCGGTATAGTCATTTCGAACGTAGCGTAGCGAGGAGAAATCTATTGAGCATCTCTATAGATCTCTCCTATCGTCGAGATGACGAATTAAGCATATTATTTCTTCAATAAATCCCTGATCTCTGTTAACAATACTTGTTCTTTTGTAGGTGCAGGTGGCATTGATGGGGCTGCTGCTTCTTTACGTTTAAGAGAGTTAATTCCTTTAACTAAGATAAATACAACTAATGCCAACAATATAAAATTGATTGCCACAGTTAAAAAATTCCCATATGCAAAAATAGCACTATTTGGAATTTCCCTAGCTTTTTCTAGCTCCATGCCATTTGGCACTTCGCCCTTTAAAACGACGTATAGTTTACTGAAATCTGGCTGACCAATAATTACCGAAACAACTGGCATCACTAAGTCCTTTACTACACTATCAATAATCTTACCAAATGCAGCTCCGATAATTACACCCACAGCAAGATCCATTACATTCCCTTTTACAGCGAACTCTTTAAATTCTTTAACAAAACCCATATTTTTTTCTTTACAGTTAACTAAATAAAAGTACCTATTCTTACATAAAAGTAAAAAACTTTCTGAAAATACAAACGATACTTAAGGCATATCTTAACTAAATTATAAGATTAGCACTTAAATTGTTAAATTATCTAAAAGCAAATGCTTATTTTTGAGTTCGTAAAATTTCTTCTGCCAAAATGCTAAAACAACATTTACAACAAAAACTACTTCAAAAGTTATCGCCTCAGCAAATACAATTTATAAAGCTGCTACAGGTGCCAACTGTTGCTTTAGATACCCGCATAAAAGAAGAACTTGAAGATAACCCCGCTTTGGAAGATCCTAGTTTGATGACCAGCGAGGAGCCGATTAATGAATACGATGATTTAAACGACTCTGCAGATGATTTTAATCAAGAAGCAAAAGATGAAGCCAGTAGCGATGAGTTTAATGTAGAAGATTATCTGCAAGACGATAATACCAACGATTATGGCAATTCGTACAACAATAGCGACGACGATGAAGATAAGAAAGAAACGCCAATTGCAATCGAAAGTACATTTTTCGAAAGCTTACAACAACAACTCGATCTTGTTCCATTGTCCGACAGCGATTTTATCGTTGGCAAACAAATTATCGGAAGTTTAGACGATGATGGCTATTTACGTCGCCCAATAACCTCAATGATTGATGATTTGGCCTTTTCACAAAACGTAATGGTAGAAGAGGAAGAGGTTCTCGATATGTTAAAGGTGATTCAGGCCTTTGATCCTCCTGGAATTGCCGCACGCGATTTACAAGAGTGTTTGTCGTTACAGTTAAAACGTAAAGACCTTAATAATCCGATCATTAAGAAGGCGATAGCTATAGTAGAGCATCATTTAGAGGAGTTTACACGTAAGCATTACGATAAATTAGAAAAGTCTGTTGGCCTAAACAGCGAAGAATTAAAAGAAGTCGTCGCAGAAATTTTACGCCTAAACCCAAAACCTGGTGATTCTAATCAAGTAACCACAAAACAACTCCAAATCATTCCCGATTTTCATATCAGCAATAACGATGGCGTATTAATTTTAACCCTAAATTCGAAAAATGCGCCTGAATTAAGAGTTAGCCGCTCTTACATGGATATGTTCGATCATTATGATAAAGCTTCCCAAAAAGATAAAAAATTAAAAGAAGCCGTTCAATTTGTAAAACAAAAATTAGATTCTGCAAAATGGTTTATCGATGCCATTAAGCAAAGACAACAAACTTTGCTTAAAACGATGAATGCCATTATGCATTATCAATACGAATATTTTTTAACGGCCGACGAGCGCAAAATGCGCCCAATGATACTAAAAGATATCGCCGACAAAATTGGAATGGATATTTCTACCGTTTCGAGGGTGGCAAATTCTAAATACGTGCAAACCGAATTTGGCACATTCTTATTAAAATCGTTCTTCTCTGAAGCAATTCAAACCGAAAATGGAGAAGAAGTTTCGAATAAAGAAGTGAAAAAAATATTGGAAGACTGTATTGGTAATGAGGATAAACGCAAGCCTTTAGCGGATGAAAAATTAACCGAAATCTTGAAAGAAAGAGGGTATAACATTGCAAGGAGAACCGTAGCTAAATATCGCGAACAAATGAATATTCCAGTAGCAAGATTAAGGAAAGAACTGTAGTTTTTTAGGCTAGCATTCAACCCGTAAACCGATCCAAACATCAAACCAACCAAACACCTAACCACCCAACTACCACATCCTCATATTACTCACTGCTTGATAAACATTATTCAATTGAATACCCAAAACAATTTCGTGACTTCCAGAACTTACTTTATTTAATTCCGAAGTAGTAAAATCGTACGAATAGGTTAAATTAATTAATTTGCTGAAATTAAATCCGGCCAATGCAGAATACGAGTCTTTTTCACGATAACTGCCCCCAACCCAAAAACGATCTCTAAAACTCACTTTTAAATTCGCATCAAGTGATGTTGAAGTGGGCCTTACATATTTAACCATTATTGAGGGGATAGCAGAAATGGTATCGTCTATCGTTAATTTATAACCTACAGTTGCAAATCCATGGGGTACAATTTTACCTTGATCGTAGCTTACATCATTTGTGAATGCTAAACGCTGTGGCAAAATTTGCTGTACCGAAACTCCTGCAAAAAAACGAGCACCGTACAACCACAGTCCCGCAGCAAGATCGGGTTTATATTGCGATACAATGGTATTATTAAGTGCTGGATCTAATGGGTTTTCTAAGGTAAGATCAAGAACATTTAAACCAAAGCGCGTTACCCCAGCAGCAACACCCACAGATAAATTTAAGGTTCCACCCAATTGCAAGTGATAAGCATAGGTTACATTAGCATCTAATCTTGTTAACGGACCAGCTTTATCTAACATCACTATTGCCCCTACTCCATGGTGTGCAGGTGATGCGGTATAATTTTGCATATAATTATCGCTCATCGGATCTTGTCCCTTTTCGGGTAACGATAGTGGATTTTTCCAAAGATACTCACCACCTAGCGCCCAATGTATAGAAGCAAAGGTAGTTTCAGGCGATCCATCAATACCTGCCCACTGTTTCCTAAAACCAGCTTTAAAATCCGTATAATTTTCTATCCCACTTAAGGCTGGATTTAATAGAAAATTATTAAAAATGTATTGTGTATACTGTGGCCTTTGTTGTGCAAAAACCTGCAAACTTGCAAATACAATTACGATGAAGAGATATCTTCTCAATTTATCTAATTAAAGTTAATGGTCCAGTAACCGTTTTTCTTCCACTTTTTGGAGCGATAATATAGTAATAAACTCCGACAGGTAAAGGCTTATTATGAAAATTGCCATCAAATGGAACTTTGTATCCCTTACTTTCAAAAACTTTCTGCCCTGCTCTATTAAATATCTCGACCGTGTTATCTGGATACGAATCTAACAATAAAATATTCCAAACGTCATTTATTCCATCACCATTTGGAGTAAATGATGTTGGGGGATGCACTTCGCCCAAAACTTTGATGAAGATCTTGCTTTGAACTGTGCATCCTTCATCTGTACTTACAGTTAACGTATATTCGGTATCTTCTTCTGGTGAAGCTATAGGGCTAAGTACATCATCGTGATCCAAACCTATAGCAGGTGTCCATTTGTAAGTTACATTTTTTCCGCTTGCCTTGGCTGGAATTTTATACTGTCCACCAGAAAGAATGTAAACGGATGGACTGGCATCTGCTAATGGTGATTCAAAAACCATCATGTCTTGCTTTAGGGTAGAGTCGCATCCATTTGCACCGGTAAATGTATAGGTAATGGTATGAATACCTGGTCCGGCAAGCTTCGGATCAAACGTACCATCAGTTGCCATGGCCTTTCCACTGTACACCCCTATACCGTTTAGTCCCGATTGTTCTTGGCCTTGATGTAACTTCACAATACCATCATTTTCACAAACCGGCGTTAACGGCATAAAACTAATTTGGGGCGAAGGCTTAATCGTAACTGGCTTATTGATTTGATTGCTGCAGGTTGCACCCGAATACACTATTAATTGGAAATTGTAAACTTTATCGACATTCCCGCCGAACGAAGGGATGGTAAAGGTGTAGAGCTTATCAGGCAAAGGTTCTTCGTCGCTCAACACTTTTACGCCATCCATGTACCATTCTAGGCGACTAATACTTCCAATAACTACTTTTGAAGTATTTTTTAGAACGAGCTCTTTATTGCTACAAAAAGTGGCATTAACAACCTCGAAATTAGCTACCGGACTCGAATCATTTACGGTAAAATCTTTCTGCAGTGATACCGTACAACCATTTGTATTTTTAATCGTTAAGATCACTTTATAGGTACCTGCAGAAGTATACAAATGATTGCCCTCTATCGCATTCGATGTGTTTTGTGCTCCAGAAGCCGGATCACCAAAATCCCATAAATAACTTGTTAACCCCGTAATGCTTTTATCGTAATCTGTTGACAGATTTTTAAATATTGCGATACCATCTTTGGCACAAACCTCGGGTAATATAAAATCATTAATGGGTAAATCGGTAATGTTGAGAGTCTTTTGAAGGATTAAGCTCTTGCAACCTGAATTGCTTTTTGCTAGTAAACTTACGGTATAAGTACCAGCAGTTGTATAACTATGAACAGGGTTCTGTTGTAAAGAAGTCGTATTGTCACCAAAATCCCACAACCATTCAGTAATCTTAGCGCCCGCTCCGACGGTAGATTTATCTTCGAAAGCAATGGCTGTATTTATGCAACTATTAACGGTATTCGAAGTTAGGGTAATTCCATTAAATATCGTATTAAAGGCGGCTAGAGGTTGCGGACCAATCACGATATCAGTGCTTACCACATCAGAATAGCAACCATTGTCGGCACCAACAGTAAGCGTTACTTTAAAGGTTTTCGTAGCCGTTACCGCATACACATGAACTGGATTTTGTAAATCGACGATCGGAGAACCATCACCAAAATCCCAAAGCCAATGGGTAAGTACCTTACCCGAAACATTCGATGCACTTGAAGCAGCACTAAAGGTTATTTGTTCTGTGGCACATCCACTTGCAGCCACTGAAATTGCGGCCGTTGGCAAAGGATCTACCGTAAAATCGACACTTAACTCTTCAGTGGCCCCACAATTATCGGCTGAGGGTTTTGTGGCAATCACTTTAAAGGTATAATCGTTCGGTGTGATATATACAATAGGCTTAGGGTACACAAAAGTATAATAAACTATTCCGTTTCGGGTTAAGTTTCCAATAGGAGTTGGATTTGGTTCAGAAATTACACTATCACCATTTTGAACATCCCATTCTAACTTTGTAGGCATATAAGGGAGGTTAATTTTTAAATTAATAGGCAATCCAACACATCCATTAGTTACACTTTGTGCTGTACCTACAAGTTCGGGTTGAAAGGTAAAATCTTGAATATTTGCCCCTGCTAAATAAGCATATGACTCTACATTTCCATAGCCATAGGCAATAGCCGAGAAGCCCCCGCTCGCCGTTAATCGATGCTGGGGTTGCGAATTCGTAACGTCGATAATCCGATAGCTATATTCGCTATCAATTGGTATGAAACCACCTACTGGATTTCCATCTAGTCGAAACGAGGCCGCATCGATTGTTTTAATAACGACATTGATAAAAAATTTGGTAATCTGAGTAGGTACACCTTCTAATTTCGAGTAAACCGTAATGTTATTCAAGGTTTGTTCTACTGGATTTAAGACCGTAATTTCTGGGTCGCCGGGAAATGTTGTTGCTCCCGAATTTATATTGGTAGGATTATTAAGATTACAGGTTTGTGAAGTCTGATACTGTGCAACTGAAATCGGGCTAGACGCTTCGATTACACTAGCCATTTTCGAGGAAAAAGTAATAATAGAGCCTTTAGCATAGGGATTAGTTAAGGGAGTTCCATTTGCACTGGCCTGGCTTCCATCTACAGTAATAAATGTATTGTCTTCAGAAACAATAATCCGTAAAATATCAGTACTTCCATTTGTTGTATTGTAAAAAGGGGCAGTAACAAATTTCCTTCCCCATGAAGATACTGGAAATAATTGCTGATAAAGATTATCGCCCCCACTTGGGTTTCTTGTATTCCCAACTTCACAAAAAGAGGCCCAAGTATTCCCAGAAAAAACGGCGATAGGCTTACACCCATTAATTGATTTAACATAACTACCAGATAAATCATCAATAGATTGATATTGATAGATTTCCCCTTTATTTAGGGTAATCACAAAAGGTACATTTGCCTGATGTTTACCATTCCGTTCTACCTTTGTTGGTGTAATTTCTACATTTGTCGCATCTTCTGTTGCAACAATGTTGAATTCTGCAAAATTTGCCGTTGTCGAACTTTGATAACTATAGGTATAATACTCTTTACCGAGGGTATTTGTTGGCAGAACCATACTCCCACCTGTACGTGCAGCATTTGAAATTACACTGTACAAGGAAATTGGTTTTGTAGTTACAACATGTATAGCCCTATTCTGCTCAATAACATCTGAACCAGCAATATAAACATTAACTGTATTGGGGTCGATAATTACAGGCAAACAGGTATTTGCTGTAATTGAACCACTTGAAACCTGAACAACACCTACAAATACCTGATAAGTAGTAGCCTGATCAGCCGATAAGAATAGGGTTAATCGAGAAGCGAGTGCATCGATATGCCCACTGTAGGCAACATAAAAATCTTTCCCTTTGTTAGATGTATTTTGCGCCGATAGCTTTTGTACAAATGCCAAAATAACAAATAATAGGATTAGCGCAACTCTCTTTATCATTTATCTGATAATCGTTAATGAGCCAGAAATTGTTCGTCGGCCGTTATTCGGACTAATCCGATAATAATACACCCCTACAGGAAGTAGCTTGTTTTGAAAGGTACCATCGAAAGGGTTTAGGTAGCCTTTACTGTAATACACTTTTTGACCTGCCCTATTAAATACAGTTATTTCTGCCGCAGGATAAGAATCTAGAGACGCAATGTTCCAAACATCGTTTATTCCATCGCCATTTGGGCTAAATGAATTTGGTGGACTTAACTGATCCAAAACCTTAACTAATACCTGCTGTGAAACATCACAGTAGCCATCAATAGAAACGGTTAATGTATATTCCGTATCCTTCTCAGGAGAGGCAATAGGATTGATAATACTATCATCACTCAAACCTATTGAAGGTGTCCATTTGTATTTATAATTATAGGTGGCATTCGGGGTATTAATACCTGCTGGGATCTTTTTTTCTCCACCAGCAAGAATATAAACTGTTTTAGGTACATCAATTACCGTTGTTGCATATACTTCAATATCTTGCGAAACCGAATCAATGCAGCCCGCTACAGAAGCAAAAACATAGGTGATTTTATGGATGCCTACGCCGGCAACCGATGGAGTAAATATACCCGACTGCGTTACCCCTTTGCCTTTAAATGTCTTTGTGGCAGCAATTAATCCCATTTTTTCGTTTACCACAAACTGAAAAGGAGGATCTTTAAAACAAACCGGTTCTAGCGCATTAAATTCTAGTTTTGGAAAATCTTTAACTACGGTAAAAGTCTGCACATACTCATCAGACCAACACCCGGCTGCATTGGCAACCGAAAGTTTAACTGTATGCACTCCACGGGTAAATACATGAATAGGATCTTTATCTGTTTTTATCGTTCCATCAAAACTCCATTTCCATTCGGTAATCGAATTGCCCGTAATGTTACTGTTGTCTTTAAATACCGTTTGCGCCCCAGCACAAATCTCCGGAACATCGAAATGTGCATTACCAAGGGGAACAACTTCAACTTCGAAGTTAAATTCTAAATCGCCACTGCCTTCAAAACAAGGAGGTACATCATCTGGAAATAAGGTAGCCAAAGCAGTAATGATTTGTGATCCATTTATTGAAAATACTTTTTTTACAGGAGAAGTATAGGTAAATAATTTTGTACCTACATTGTCTAAAGATTCAACAGGTGGGGCTAATGTGTTATCAATAAAGCTAGTTCCATCTGAAAAATTCCATTTAATTGATTTTAAACGGTAGGGAACGGTAAGTGTAGGGTTGGTAGGCTGACCTAAGCATGCCGCTGATGAACTTCTTAACCCGCTAGATAAATTCAACAATGATATCGTGCTTGTAGAATACAAATTGGTTCCGGCAGAATAGGCATATGATTCGGTTCTTCCAAAACCATAGGCAATAGCATTAAACCCGTCGTCTGCCGTTAAAGTTAAGGTTTCTTCGGTAACTGAAATTTGAGCAAAAGAATAGGTTGGGTCTGATGGCATAGTAGTCCAAGAAATACCAGATGTTGTGCCATTAAGTCGAAATGTGCTCGTTTTGTTCGACTTCATAAATACATTTATGTATTTTTCTAATATTAAATTCCGATTTGAGGCAAAAACGGTAATATTTTTTATATTAAACTCGATTGGATTTAAAAGTACCATCTCTGGATCGCCTTGTAATTGTGTTCCTGCCGTTGAAGAACATCCTTCAGTTAAGGAATACTGTGCTACACTAATTAATTTATCAGCACTCACAATTGCTGGATCAACTAATATTGTGCTTTCATAATATTCACCCTTATTTTTTGTGGCAATGGTACTGCCATTCATTTTTATATTCGTATTGTCTTCTTGCGCCAGTACCCTAAAAATATAACTCCGGTTCTTAAAGGGAACTATTCCATAATTTTTCCCCCAGCTATTTACTGAATAGAGTTGCTGTAGTAATGGATCACTTGACATACCACATGGTCCAATGGTGATGGTAGTAGCTCCCGAAAATGCCGCAAATCGTTTACATAAAGATTTGCTTTGATCAATTTCAACAAATGTTCCTGTTAAATCCTCCTTACTAGTCGAAATAAACTCGTATACATCGCCCGCTTTAGCTAAATTGATCGGTATAGTTGTACCGTCGTTCTTATGCAGAATTAAATCTGTATCGTCTTCCACCGCAATTAAGACCAAATAATTCTGCCCAGAAGTTCCCCCTCCCGATTGCGTGTAATTCATAGAAAAATACTTTTGCCCTAAAGATTCTCTTGGAAGTATTAAAGTGGCGGCCGATCGATTTGAGGCGTAAACATGACTATAAGCCACAACTTTAGGCATCCCAGGTTCAACAACGATGTGTATTGCACGATTAGTTAACAGAATATTTCCTTCTGCATAGTCTATATAAGACTGTTGCCGATCTATCTCAAAAATCTCAATAGTATTGGCCTTAATATCTCTGGTTTCTGAATAAGCCCCACAACTTACGGTTACTCGAGAATTGTTTCTTGAAGTAACATTCACATTCATAGTGGCCAAGTTATTTCCACTCGGATCATGCGTTGGAAAGACGGTCCAAAAATCAGTTCCTTCATTAGAAACAGTTTGAGCATATGCATTTAGCCCAAACATGGTTAGTCCAACAAAAAAAAGACAAAAACATATTTTCTTGAGTAGCATCTCTCTTGATTTCAAATTGATACCGAATCTAGTCTTTTTATTGTTAACTAAAGACCATTCTCCACAAAAAGAAAGAACCTTTAACCGAAACCCCAACTTGGAGAAAAAAATAGGATTTATAGATAAAGATGCAATAAGTTAATAGACTGTATTTAAGGCTTTTCTTCGTAGTAAGAAACCTCCTAAACTAGCTATGATGGCCATGAAAACAAGTGTATAGGTATCAAGAGGGCACGTGAACAGATTAAAAGTTCGTCTCTTACCACTTATGGAATAATTCTTCTTATCTGTTTGACTTCCACTACCATCATAGATGGCGTAACAATTTGTATTAGAAGAGGTTGCGATAGTGTAATATTGACCACCACCTGAACATTGCGCTAAAGGAACGTAATAAGCCGCACCTGTAAAATAATTACTTGATACCACACCTGAGTAATACATCCTGCCCGTTGTAGAAACATAACACCCATTGGTTGCAGCACTTGCTACACTCCCAATACACAAAAACACTAGCAAAATTATGCACTTAAGAGACGTATTCACAACCGTTGGTTTTAGCAAATATACACTTTTTGAGAATAACTTTATTATTGCGAATATTTTTTTTACTACGACAATAAATTTTGCCTAGCTAAAAACTCCAACTGTTTATTTACCACTAAAAGCTTTTCGGTCAGCTCTTTGTTTTCTTTACGAAGCGTATAGATTTCGATGGCTTTATCAATATTAATCCTTAAATCTTCTTCCATCCAAGGCTTTTGAATATAACGATAAACTTGTCCTTTGTTAATGGCTGCAATTACAGCATCTATATCCGTATACCCCGTAAGAATCATACGAATAGGCTCCGGATAGACCTCTAAAATGGAAGCCAAAAACTCTACTCCAGTCGTTTTAGGCATTCGTTGATCCGTAATAATTACATGTATATCTTCTTTGTCGAGAATTTTCCTTCCTTCTTCGGCAGACTCGGCCGTGAAAATTTTATATAACCTCCGATAAGTAGCTGCAAAGGCACTTAAATTATGTGGCTCGTCATCAACATATAATATATTTGCGCTCATCTGTATGTAAATAAAAGTTAAAAATACTCTTTTATTATTACTCTTAAAAGATTAATTTAGATGTTTTAACTTTTAATTGTATATTTAGTATCAACAATCTATTATTTAATCCAAATAATGCAGTCTAAAACTGGTTTAGCGCTCAACATCTCTCAACTTATTAACCAAACCCAAGCGTTAAAAGACATTTATAAACCAGTCTTTTTCAGGCTTATAGATTCTGACCAGAAAAAAGCGTTTGAAAGCTTAATAACTAGCGAAAAAAATTTACACGTTTTTGATTTTATCGAGTCGCAAGTAGAAGAACTAATTAAATGTTTACAACCTACTATTGTTTTTTCGCCGCTTTCAGTATTAACTCAAGCGGTAAAAGATAGATTTAACGGAAATCCAACAGAAGAATACGGTGTTTGGGTATACTATCCCTGGGCCGCTAAACTGGTGCATTTATTAGATGAGCACGAATTTAGCATTGTACGTACAAACAGAAACAAGCACAAGATTACCGTGGAAGAACAAGAGCGGTTGTCGCACAAAAAAATTGGTGTGATGGGTCTTTCTGTTGGGCAATCTGTTTCGTTAACTTTAACGATGGAACGTGGTTTTGGCGAATTACGGATTGCTGATTTTGATGAGCTAGATTTAAGCAACATTAATCGGATTAGAACGGGCGTACAAAATCTGAAAATCAAAAAAACCACAATTGTAGCCAGAGAGATTGCCGAAATAGATCCTTTCTTAAAGGTAGTTTGTTTTGAGGATGGAATTACCGCCGAAAACCTCGATGCCTTTTTAACAGAAAATGGGAAACTAGATCTGTTGATAGATGAATGTGATAGTTTCGACATTAAAATTAACTCCCGTAAAAAAGCGAAGGCCCTAGGCATTCCGGTATTAATGGAAGGAAGTGATCGGGGTACGATTGATATTGAGCGATTTGATTTAGAACCTGATCGCAAAGTTTTGCACGGTATGGTTGAGCATTTAAACATGGATAAGTATGGCGAATTGGCTACCATGGATGAACGATTACCTTATATTACCGCCGTAACCGGAGTTGAAACCTTATCGCCTAGAATGAAAGGCTCAGCAATTGAAATTATGAGCAGCATTTCTACATGGCCGCAATTGGCCAGTGCCGTAACATTTGGAGGTGGAGTAACTGCAGATTTAGCACGAAAAATATTACTTGGAAACCTAAATGTATCGGGGCGATTTTTCTTGGATCTAGATGAATTGATTAGCGACCCTATAGAGTCCAAAATCCAAAGTCCAACCTCGAAAGTCGAATTGCTTACCACAGAAGAAATTGAAAAGTATATTCAGCAGCAAAACTTTCATTCACCTGTAAAAAGTGATGAAATAGACGAAAATACACTTTTGGCCATTGTTGATGCAGCTCATTTGGCACCATCTGGTGGAAACAACCAGCCGTGGCGTTTTCATTATCAACATAAAAAACTTCATCTTTTCGTAGAAGAAAGTGCAACCGAAGCCTTTTTAGATCCTGAATACATGTCGTCTTACACCTCAATCGGATCGGCAATCGAAAATTTACTTGTATCGGCCGCTAGCCATAACCTGCATGTTAATTGGGAATTAACTCATCATTTACTGCCAAAACATGTGGCCTGGTTTAGTTTTACCAAAAACTATACACCCACTGCGATCGAAAAAACTCTTGCCGCACAAATTAAAGAGCGTCATACCAATAGAAAGATAACACCAAGGCAAGCGATAGACTCTGCTGTTTTAAACGAATTAAGTCGCTTAACCGAGAGCATTTCCGGTGCAAAATTAAAATGGGTAGAAGATCCGATTCACCTACAATCGCTCGCTAACATTTCGTCGCATGCTGATTTATTGCGAATGTTTATACCCGAAGCACATTCAGATTTTATACATAAAGAAATGCGGTGGACCCTCGATGAAGTTAAAGACACTCAAGATGGAATTGGCATTCATACACTTGATCTTAGCTACAACGATCAAATTGGACTTCGGTTGGTAAAAGATCGTAGAGCAATCGATTTTTTAGAACAAATTAATGGGGGAAGTGCATTTAAAAAGTTAACTACGCAACAATTTACATCATCTTCGGCAATTGGCCTCATCACGATGCCAAAAACAGCTTTATCTCCATTTATAGCTGGAGGCCAGGCAGCTGAAAAATTGTGGCTAGCCGCAACGAGTTTAAATTTACAAATCCACCCAGTTAATGTTTCGTTAATATTTTTCTATAAAATTAAATCGGACAAAAATTTAGCCATAACCGATCAACAAAAAGCTAAATTAATGCAATTGGAACAAAATTTTAATGCGATATTTGAAAATACGCAACAAGAGGAAGCAATTTTTATGTTCCGCATTTTTAAAGCTCCATCTTCACCAGAAAGAACGATAAGAAAATCAACTAAAAAAATATTTTCCATTGGAAGAGCATAAATCAGACATAAAAAACGTAAAGTTCACAGTTTTTAGAGCTGTAGATGATAGGGATGCTTGCATGAGTTTTGTGGAAGGGCACAAGCGTGTATTAGAAATATTCGGAATCACCCAAATTTCTTCAGCAAAAGCGGATTGGATTCTTAATCCAGATGTTTACGTTGTTTTAGTTACTGATGAAGATACTAATAAGGTGTTAGGTGGAGGCAGGGTACATAAAGCAAACCGTAAAAATAGACTGCCGGTTGAAGAAGCGGTTGGATACATGGATGATAACATTTATCAAATGGTAGATGATTATACCGACGTGGGTACAGGCGAAGTTGCAGGCGTATGGAATTCATTCGAAGTAGCAGGTTTAGGAATAGGAAGTATTCATCTTAGTATAGCCTGTGTGGCTTATGCACCCTATGTGGGCATTACTACTTTATTTGGGCTGGCCGCACCCGCTACCTATAGAAATGTACTTAAAGGCGGCTTTGAGGTAATTACATCTTTAGGAAATAACGGGAAATTTTATTACCCAAAAGACGACATGACGGCTACGGTAATGTTTAACAAAGATATTGTTAATTTGCCTCTGGCCCACGAACCACAACGTTCTATCATTTTAGGAATGAGACATGAGCCATTATATAAGCAAGAAGTAGTATCTAAACAAGGCGATACCGTTACTTTAACCTTTGATATCCCTAAAGCATGATACTAACTACGTTCAATAGGTTATTGATAATTTTTCTCCTAATTCTTGGCAATTTTGCTTACGGTAATGATAAAAAAGAAATTCCTCCTTTTGATATCGCTTACTTTAAAGATGCTACCAATCTGCTTACGATAACTAAAATTTATAATAAGAATTTTACCCATCATTCAAACCAAGATGTATTAAATTTAGGGGTTGATGACGCAACTTTTTGGATCAGACTAAGCACTAAAAAGGATTTAATATTAAACAAAAAAATTCTTTTCATTGAACAAGGCAGGGTTAAAAGTTATGAAATGTATAGCATCAAGTTGGGGAAAAAGCCCCAACTCATAATGCCTTTTGTTACACTTGGCCACGATAATCTTAAAAATGTTCACGGTATTAGCTATCTACTACCGGATACCATTAAAAAGGGTGAGGTATTTTATTTAAAATTAAAATCTTACGAAAATTTTATCGCCAAAATCTACATCGTCACTCAAAATGAGATCGTAGATAACAATGCACTTAGGGACATTTTCTTTGGAATTTACACGGGTGTAATGCTCATTATGTTTATTTACAATCTCTTCTTATTTATTGTGGTAAGAGATAAAAGCTATATTCATTATGTATTTTATATCCTATTTACTTGGCTTACACAAATTTCTATACAAGGCTACGGCAAAATTTACATATGGGATAACATTCCCATATTAAATACAATTTCTGTTGTGTTATATTCTCTCTTGGGGTTATTGTTCGCAGGTTTATTCACTATTTCCTTTCTTAACACCAAAGTTTTTGTGCCTAAAGTTCATAAAATATTCCAGGTGTACATGACATTGGTTTTATTAAATATTGCCTGTGTATTTTTATTCGACAACCTTACTGCTTTCAAGATAATGCAAATTCTTATTATTTTTGGAGTAGTTCTGGCACTTTCAACGTCGTATTACGTATACTTTAAAAAACATTTTAAACCCGCTGGTTATTATAGTATTGCTTGGACGATATTATTAATTGGTGCAGTTTTATTTATCCTAAAAGATTTTGGGTTACTTCCCTATAATAATTTTACTATCTATTTGATGCAAATAACGTCTGCTATTGAAGTAACGTTGCTATCGTTCGCATTAGCGGATAAAATCAACTTTTTTAAAAAAGAAAATGAGATTGCTCAGGCACAGGCGCTTAATGCCTCTCTCGAAAACCAAAAGTTAATCAGAGAACAAAATGTAATTTTGGAGAAAAAGGTAGAAGAACGTACAGAAGAATTACAAAGTGCTAATTCTACCCTTAATGTTACGTTAACCAACTTGAAGAATACACAATCTCAACTGGTTGATGCCGAAAAAATGGCAGCATTAGGTCAGCTTACAGCAGGTATTGCACACGAAATTAATAATCCTATAAATTTTGTAACCTCTAACATTAAACCGCTTGAGCTTGATATAAATGATTTAAAGGAAATTATCACAAAGTACGAAAATCTTGATTTTGATAAGGATTTAAAAGATCAATTAGCGGATATTGAATCGTTTAAATCACAAATCGATTTAAAATTTGTGAACAATGAGATTACTACCCTCTTGGCGGGCATTAGTGAAGGCGCAAAACGAACCGCAGAAATCATTAGAAGCCTAAGAAATTTTAGTCGCCTAGACGAGAGCGACATGAAACCGATAGACTTGAACGAAGGTTTACAATCTACTTTAGTATTGGTAAAAAATAGCATGCCTGATAATTTAACAGTTGTTAGAGATTTGGGCAATTTGCCACAAGTTGAGTGTCAGCCTGGAAAAATAAACCAAGTGTTCATGAATTTAGTTTCGAATGCCATTCAGGCTATCAAATCTAAAGAAATTCAGGCCGACGAAGAGTTTTTAACAATAAGATCTTGGTACGAAGAACAGCAAGTAAAAATTAGCATTAAAGATACTGGAACCGGCATGACCGAGGAAACAAAACATCGAATTTTCGAACCGTTTTTTACAACAAAAGATATCGGCGAGGGAACTGGATTAGGGCTTTCTATCGTTTTCAGTATCATCGAAAGTCACAAAGGTCAAATCGAAGTTATATCTAAAGTTAATGTAGGTACAGAATTTATTATTACCTTGAACGTAAACACCTAAAATTAATTCATGATGAGTACGCCAAGCGTAAGAGTTTTGTATATCGACGATGAAGAAAACAATCTTCAAGCTTTCAAAGCGAGCTTTAGGAGGCAGTATGAAATTTACACTGCAATATCGGCAGCTGAGGGACTAAAAATTCTTCAGAATGTAAACATACAGGTAATCATTGCCGATCAAAAGATGCCAAATACTACAGGTGTGGAGTTTTTTAAAAGCATAACTGAAACGTATCCCGATCCAATCCGCATTTTATTAACAGGTTATACCGATATCGAGGCTTTGGCCGATGCGATTAACCATGGCGACATTTATAGGTACATTACCAAGCCATGGAATGATTTAGAATTACACAATTCAATAAAAAACGCATACGATTCGTATAAGGCAAAAATCGATCTTCGAAATAAAATTGCAGAATTAGAAAAAACAAATGACGAGTTAAACCGTTTTATATATAGTATTTCTCACGAACTAAGGGCACCATTAGTGTCTGTTATAGGAATTGTGAATTTAGTAAAGATGGAAAATCTTTACCATTCCAGTGGGGAATATTGGAGTTTGGTAGAAAGTTGTTCGAATAAATTAGATTATTATATTCAAAAAACGCTTCAATATTACAAGAACAACAAAACGCAGGCTGAAGAATCATTAATTGAATTCGAGCCCTTAGTGGCCGAGCTTATTGAACTTTATGCATTTACAAATAAAGATACTCAATTCACGTTAAATGTAAATCAACCTGTACCTTTTAAGGGCGATTTATTTAGGATTGAAGTAATTATGGGTAATTTAATATCGAATGCCATTAAATACCAGAAAGTGAACGAGCCTAATAAAAAGGTAAATATCGACATCGAGGTAACCAGCGAGTTTGTAGACGTTACTATTATTGATAACGGCGTTGGAATTTTAAACGAACACCTCGAAAAAATATTTACGCAATTTTTTAAAAGCAAAAATCATCACGGAAGTGGATTAGGCTTATTTATCGTAAAAGAAGCATTAAACAAATTAAATGGTCGTATAGCTGTAAGTTCTAGTTTGGAACACGGCACAACTTTTAAAATAAACATTCCAAATGCCAAATGATTTTAAAAAAGTGATGTTAATTGATGATAATGAAATTGACTTAAAAATCAATTCAAAAATCATTTCTTTGGCAAACCTTTTCGAAGAAATTATTATTTGCCAATCTGGAGAAGAAAGCCTCGATTATCTAAGTAAATACATTAATAATCCCGAAAAACTACCAAATTTTATCTTACTCGATATTCAAATGCCAGAAATGGATGGTTTCGAGTTTTTAGAACATTATAAAAACCTCCCTAAAGCGTTTACCACCAACTGTCAGATTGCCATGTTATCTTCGACCCTTGATTTTGGAGACATTAAACGAGCTGAAGCAAATGCCTATGTGGTAAAATTGTTGAAAAAACCATTATTACCAGCTGAATTGGCCGCGCTTATGAAATAAGCTTAAATCCAGTAACCCAATATTAATCCTGCTAACCCTGGGCCTCTAATGGCATAACTATCATATTTCCATCTGCGAGTTTACCGTTTAATTGGAAGCTAAATTTCTGTGGAGGTTGTGATTGCGCAATTGAAGCTAAAGAGAAACATAGTGCGAGTATTAAAAGCGTTAAAAATTTAAGATGGCTTTTCATAGAACATATTTTGATTTTTAAAAGGCATACCCAATGCGGGTGCCTATAAAACCTTCATTTTTATACGCTTCAAGTTTTATTGCAACATCTATCCCATTTTTAAAAGTGTAGCCAATGGCTGGAGAAAACACCCCAGGCAAACCAACTGCACCCTTCAGTCCAACAAGATTGATAACAAACCCACCTTCAAGCAATCCATAAAGTCCAAATCCTGTTTTATTGAAATTCCCTTTAATTCCAAATTTAAGCGGATAATATGATCTAGATTGTCCTTCAAATCTATACCCCCCTAAAACCCTATCTTTCTGTTTTATGGAAGTAAATCCGACTGTAATTGGCATAGATAGCCATTTTGTGATATTAAGCTGGTAACGCAAATCGCCACCAATTGCTAAACCAAAAGATTCAGTATTTGGACTTTGACCTATATTTAAACCAACACTAATTTTTTTTAGGGGTTTTGCTTGTGATTGAGCACTTGAAGCAAAAGAGAAACACAGCGCGAGTATTAGAAGCGTTAAAAATTTAGAATAGCTTTTCATCTTGAGAGGTATAATGTAAATTCATGTAACCAATGTACAAAATTCAACCCATAAAAAAAGCTTACCATTTTAACAACCTTCTAAAGTTTGTCAAAGTGGTAAGCTCATTTAGTAATAGTGCTTAACTCCTATTTTCCCAATTTAAATCCATAAGCCAAACGTATACCAAAGAAACCTCTGTTTTGATTATCCTCACTAAAACCTTCGTATTTAGCACTTAAATCTAAACCACTACCAAAAGAATATCCTAATGCGGGCGCAAGTATAAGCTCTGTTTCAGTACTTGGATAATCTCCTGTAGCAAAACCAGCTCCGGCCGACATCTCCGCATACCAAGCCGTACCTCTCGAACTGAAGAAATATTTTACACCTGCTTTTACAGGAATATAATCGTGATCAAACGCATATTTACCTGTTGCACCATCGGCGGCAAACATGCGGGTATAACCCGCAGTTAACGGAATAGAAAATCGTTTACTTACATTAAGTTGCAAACGTACATCAGCTGCTAAAACTGCAGATTGACTATTACTTGTAGGTGCACCAGCCGTGATACCTATACCTAGATTAGACTGTGCATTTGCATTTGTAGTTAAGAATAAAGCAACCGCAGCTGCTGCAGTAGCGATAAATTTAGTAGATTTTTTCATTCTATTGTTTTATTAAATTTTTTAATTTGCTTAATTACAGAAGATAACAAATCAGAAGCATTATAGTTTTTAAGAATAAAAAAAAGCTCAGCCTAAATTTTAGCTGAGCTTTCCTTATTAGTGAATTAATTATTACAGTTTAAAACCATAGGCTAAACGTAAGCCGAAATATCCGGTATTAATGGTATTTATATTCATGCCTTCGTACTTCGCTGCAAGGTCTAAGCCATTGCTCCACGCATAGCCTATTGCTGGCGAATAAACAAATTCAGTTCCACTATAATTTCCAACTGAGAATGCAGCACCAATTTCTCCAAGGCCATAGGCACCAGCACCTGTATCATTAAAGAAGTATTTTAATCCTGCTTTCAATGGAATGTATGCGTAATCTGGGGTGGTAAATGCACCTACGTCTTTACCGATAAATCGGGTATAACCCGTTGTAATAGGAATCGACAGTTGCTTGTCGACATCAAATTGATAACGAAGATCGCCACCAATAGCAAAACTATATGCATTACTTGTTGGAGCCCCAACATTTAAACCTATGCCAAACTTTGGCGAAGATTGTGCATTCACATTGGTTGAGAAGAATAAGGCAACCGCAGCTGCTGCAGTAGCTAAAAATTTAGAAGATGTGTTCATTTTTTATGTAAAATTTAGTGTTATAGACGTAATATCTACTCCACATAAACACAAAAAGGATGAAAAGGTTTTAGAAATTCGTAATAATAAGATGCGTAACGCCTCTATTATTTCTACCTCTAACATTATAGGTGTAGTTTTTTTCGAAAGTTGCAATAGTGATTGCAGGATGGGTATATAAATTTCGGATAAATGGGGTTTCTTTAATTACAACCATCCATTTTGCAGGTGTTGAGAATAAAAAATTGGCCAAACGCGTTTGATCTTGCTTATTAAATGCACTTTGATCGTATTCCGAAAATTCGCTATCGTAAGGTGGATCAAGGAAAATAAAATCGTCGGCTACTGGTTTCACTTCAGTTAAAAATAGTTCAAAATCTTGATTGCTAATTGTGGTTTTCTTAAATAAATTTGCCACCTCGTTGGTAAAAATTCGCTCTGCTTTTTCTCTGAATTTCTTTTTGTTATAAGCAATCCCACCGTATGGAATATTAAACTCGCCATTAGCATTGAACCTAAACATGGAAGCATAACAAAATTCACGAACAAAATACCAATTAGCTGCAGCTTTTGCCGGTGTTAAATGAATGAAATTCCTGAAATGTTGATTAAGTAATTTCCTAAAAAATAAATAACCCCCGCTTCTTACACCCGTTTCGAAGTGAGCATACAGCTCGTCTTCCGTAAAGCTTCGGTTTTCTTTAGGTGAAATTCTTTTAATTCGATTTGCCTTATCAGCTATGCTGGATAATATAATGGTTTCGAAAAGTGCTACATCTACCATAAAATCTACATCGCATAAGGCCGATTTAGCTGTTAAAAAAAATGCTACATTTTGCTCGAGCTCCTCTTTAAATTGGCTTTCCATTGCTCTATTTTCAATAAATTCGACAAAAGAATGCCCACATTTTTCCCATAAAAAAACGGTTAATCTACCCAGTTCATCCCATGCATCTGCATATAAAAACAACTCGTCTTTAAAGGCTTCGTTCTCGATTTCACGATAAAAATTAATCAAATCTGTACTTTTATCGTTAATTAGTGCCGGCACTTGGGGCTGCAAAGCAAAGAAAACTCCACCCCCACCAAAAAAAGGCTCGATATAGCGTGAAAAAGTGGGTATATAGGAACAGAAGAAGGCAAACTCATCAAATTTACCTCCGGTCCACTTTACTAAAGGCCGCAACTTCTTCTTCATAGCCCCGAATATGCAATTATTTTAACTGAAATTTATGTTTAATTAATCGCAAAGCTTCTTCCGTTAAGCTAAACATTTCTTTGTCAGCCCCTAACCAATTAATTTTAACGCCATCTTTTTCCATCTTTCTAAAAAAGGTCATCTGCCGTTTTGCAAATTGGCAAATCGCGATGGTAAGTCTTTCTTTTAAGGTAGTGTAATCTATCTCTTGTAGTAAATAGGAAGCTACAAATTTATACTCCAAACCATAAAAAGTAAGCATCTCTATCGATACCCCATTTGCAATTAATTTTTCAACTTCATCAATCAACCCCTCTTCTAAACGTGCCGCCAAACGATTACTAATTTTTGCTCTACGGGTTTCCAAATCATCTACCAAACCAATTACCAAAGGGTTTAATGAAGGCTGTTCTACCTTTTCTAAGGTATGATGTTGCAGATAATCGGCCACTTCGATGGCACGTAATAATCGCTTCGACGAAGAAAAATCGACATGACTAATCAAATTGGCAGGATAGCTCTTAATTTTAGCAGAAAGTTGTTCTTTCGAGAAACCCGAAATGCTAAGTCTTAATTTTTCATTAGTGGGCACCGCTGTAAACTCGTGGTTTTGCAATAAACTATGAATGTACATCCCTGTTCCACCGCATAGAATTGGCAATTTATTTTTAGTGGTGATGACTTTAAATGCGTTGTAAAAATCTTCTTTAAAACTATTTACATTATAGCTTTGCCCAGCCACCCTAATATCGATGAGATGAAAAGGAATTTTCGCTTCACGAAATTCGGCTAAATCTTTCCCCGTGCCAATATCCATATCTTTGAATACTTGGCGACTATCGGCGCTGATGATTTCGGTATCGAGTATTTTAGCGAGTTCGATAGCTAATTTTGTTTTACCCGATGCAGTTGCTCCTAAAATAATTAATAGTGGACTTGAGGTCATTAAACGTAAAGATGATATTTTAAATTACCCGTATTAAATACTTTTGCATACCCCAGTTGAGCTAAATATTCATCCAAATCTAAGTCTTTTTGTTGATCAAATGCTGATAAAATCGTTTTCGGTAAACGATGGGGGAAATACCTTAAGTTTGTTTTTTCTTCTACATAAAGATACGCCGGTTTCGTAACGGTTGTTAATTGGAAACCCAATTGATCATATCCTTTGCCTAGCGACCAATCGCGGTCGGCGTAGGTCATTAAATCGTTAACCCTCACTTGCTTTAGGTGATGTTTGATTAATTTACTTAATCCGCCTGTAAGGGTATATCCATCTTTCGAAGCAAAACGAACCAATTCTGCAGAGGTGTATTGGCTCCCTTTCGATTTCATGGGCCTTGATTCGCTGAAGCTCGCCATGGCAATTACTTCGCCCTCGATAGCCAAGCCATAATGATATTTCGCCTTTACAAAACCTTGTAAATGATAGGTATTAAAAAATTGGGCTGCTTGTTCGTTTTTAACTGCTATTAACTTTGCCTTTCTCCCATGAAAAGTTTCATTGAGGCCTAAAAATGATTTTATTCTACTCAATACTTGAGACTGCTTCGACAACCAAACATCTTCCCAAAGGTGAACTAGCAATTTCCCCTTCTGCTGATAGCGTTCTTGGAGTTTTAGAAGTTCTTCGGGCCGGAGTGGTGTAGCTAACGAAATGAGGTGAATATATAAGTTAGAGCTGCATTGTATAATGGTAAAGCCTTTATCGGTAGCTATATGCTCAGTTGGGCATATAGCCTTAAGTGCTTCGATTACACTCGCTGTTATACCCACCCCTTTTCTTTATATAATTTAAATCCTGCTGCCAATGAATCAGAAATTTGCTGTAATAAAACCTCATCAAGGTTTACGATTTGAAGGCTGGTTTCAAAGTAGAAATCTACATAACCCTTTTCAATCGCTACTCCAGCAAAATATTTTTCCTCCGTTTCTTTACCCTCAACAAAACCTGGCTCTTTCCAAAGATCGAAAGCAGTATCAGTATTTACTCGGGCATTAAACCCCATAGTGGTGTATGGTTGCATTTCTGCACGTATGGTTTGGAATATTTCTACAAGATCAGTCTTCATGGATTAGGCTTTTGTAAGCTATAACAAAAATTAACATTTTTTGTTCAAGAAACAAGCGCACAACTATTCGTCCCACCATTGCTTCGTTGGAAGGGTATCGTTTAAGTAAAACGACTGGCCGAGCATGGGTGTTGCTAATTTAACGCCCAATTCATCGCTTTTGGTTATCAATCTTTTTATTGGGTCGTCCCAATCGTGCAAAGCCAATCTAAATTTAGCCCAATGTACAGGCATTAAAACAGCCGAGTTTAAATCGATAGCTGCTTGCGCTACTTCTTCAGGAAACATATGGATAAATGGCCACATGGAGTTGTATTGACCGCATTCTAAAATAGATAGATCAAAGGGACCGTATTTTTCACCAATTTCTTTAAAATGAATTCCAGTTCCAGAATCGCCCCCAATAAAAACAGTACATGTTTCGGTTTTTAGCACAAAAGACGACCATGCCGTTTGGTTTCTTTTAAATCCTCGTCCCGAAAAATGACGCGCTGTAGTGGCCGTAAAGGTAAAATTAACCATTGGTGATGTACGTTCTCCCCATACCAATTCCGTAATTTGATTCGAAGCAATGCCCCAACGTTCGAGATGTGCTCCTACTCCCATCGAAGTAAGAAAATGCCTAGTTTTTGGTTTTAATTTTAAAATAGAAGCATAGTCGAGGTGATCGTAATGATCGTGTGTAATGATCATCAAATCTATGTTCGGCAAGTCATCAGGTTGAATAAAATTAGTCCCATCAAATCTTTTGGTTCCTAAAAATTGAAATGGAGAGGTTTTTTCGCTAAAAACAGGGTCGACCAAAATATTTTTCCCTTCGAGTTGAATGAGGTAGGATGAATGGCCGAACCAGGTTAATTTAAAGGGAATTGATGAAGAAAAATCAGGTTTTACATGAGGCAAAGTTTTTTTTGGCGAACCATTTTTATTGCCTTTTATTGCCCTTAACACCAACTGAAAATAGCTTACATCGTCTGCTTTTGCCGGGGTAAGGGTTAGGTTTTTAATTTCACCATCACTGTAGTTAGGCAGGTTTTTTATCTTTTGTAAACGAACCCCTTCAGGATGTTTCCCAAAAACGGGAATATTTAATACCCAAAAGGTAAGTAAGGCAAAAACTAATATTATTAATACGATGTACATATGATTATTTAAAATACAATAATATGTACAATTTTATGAAAAACCTCGTCGGTTTTTGAAACCTACGAGGTTTAATTTTAAAACAAAAACCTCCGATGTTTAAATCGAAGGTTTCATTATATAAAGGGTGGCTACTTAATTTTTTGGTTGTACCCTACCGCTTTTTTTATCTCGGTCTCTACCAATAATATAACCAGCACCAGCACCCGCTAAACCACCTATAATGGCACCACGACCGTCTTTTTTGTCAATTAACACCCCACCTAACGCACCCACACCAGCACCTATTGCAGTACCTTTAGCTGCCGAACTCCATCCTTTTTTCGTTGTAGCAGTTGAAGTTCCTGCATTGCTGCTATAACTTGATCCGCTCGATGAGTAATTTCCGCTTCTTCTTGCTGCTGCAAGTTCTGCTTGATGTTTTTCTTCAATCAGTCTTTCTTTTTCAGCGGCTTCAGCTCTTTTAAAACTATCTAACCTTAAACTATCTTTAACAGCAATCATCGCTTGTTGTTTTGCTAATGCTATTTCTTTTTCTTTATTGGTACATGATGCAAATACGGCAACCATGGTAACCATAATTAATATCTTTTTCATTTTGTTTATTTATTTGAGTATACCATACACCATGTAAAAATGATGCCAAAAATTTCGATTGTGTATAACTATATGAATTTATGAATTCCTATTATTACACTATTTAGATAAAAAATTGCCCCAAATTGCGTACATTTGCAGTAACGGAATATCAATGTGCTAATCTCAGCTTAATCACCTACTGTTCAATATCCCTATTGTTCAGCATTTCAAATCTTTAGCAGCTTACCGTTGCTGCACTAAGTGATCATATAAGAGAGTAGTCGGTTTTTAATTTATACAGTATCATTATGGCAAAATCTCAGGCTACTTTTATGAAAAAGCAATTAGAGAAAAATAGACAAAAGAAGAAAGAAGAAAAATTAGAACGTAAGCAAGAACGTCAACAGAACGCTACAGGTGGAGATCTAGAAAGCATGATGGCCTACGTAAATGAGTTCGGAGAGATTGTTTCTACCCCTCCAGAGAAGAAATAGAAGCAGTCATATACTTTACAAAATGTCAAGTTTATTTTACAAAATAGTAAAATAAACTTGACATTTTGCTTTGATGTTTACAACACGAGCCTCCAAACGCCACTCAATAACAAAAATTTAATATCTTGCATCGATGAAACTAACCGTTTGGGGAGCAGCAAAACAGGTAACTGGCAGCATGCATTTGCTGCAAACAAAAAACTATAATATCTTAATTGATTGTGGCTTAGATTATGAGAAAGGCACTCATCAAGAAGAAAATCAATATTTTCCTTTTAATCCTTCCACCATCGATGTTGTTATTTTAACACATGCCCATATTGATCATTCGGGAAATTTACCTACACTGGTTCGCATGGGTTTTGAAGGTCAAATTCTTTGCACCGCCCCTACTGCCGATTTAAGTGAATTATTACTTCTTGATTCGGTAAATATCTTTTTAAGTAAATTACACAAGCGTTCGCGTAGTAAACGGGGAAATTCGGGCCCAAAACCACTTTATTTGCAAAAAGATGTGATGGAAACTGTCGATCGTTTTGTAAGTATCAGCTTCGATAAGCCCTTTAAAATTAATGGAAATATTAGTGTAACTTTTATCCCTGTGGGGCATTTATTAGGCGCTGCTGCAGTAGTTTTATCGGTTACGGAAGATGGTGAAGAAAAAAGAATAGCGTTTACGGGCGATATTGGCCGTAAAAACTATCCGGTGCTTGTTAATCCAGCTCCTTTACCTCAAGTAGATTACTTAGTATCTGAATCAACTTATGGCGGACGGTTACATAGCAAAACGGCTACCCTTCAAGAAACATTACTTAAAACGATAGAAGAAAGCTGCATTAAAAGTCCGGGCAGACTTATTATCCCTGCCTTTAGCATTGGACGTACACAAGCTTTGGTATTTGCCTTAAATAAGATTTTTAGCGAAGGTTTATTACCTCCTGTACAAATATTTGTAGACAGTCCGCTGGCCAATTACGCTACTGATGTGTATCGAAAATATCATGAATTGGTAAACGATGAGGCGAAGGAATTTTATCGGCAAAAAGGTGATGAATTTGAGTTTGAAAATCTAATTTATGTGCACGACAAGAAAGAAAGTGTATCGGTAAGCAATTATTTAGAGCCTTGCATTATCATTTCATCGGCTGGAATGCTTGAAGGAGGACGTATTCAAGATCATTTATATCATAATATACAGAATTATTACTGCACCATATTATTTATTGGCTATTGTGCTAAAGGTACTTTGGGCGATCGACTATTAAGAGGCGATCCAATTGTGCGTTTACGTAATCGAGATTTAATGGTTTATGCCGCAATTAAAAAAACTGACCTATTAAGTGGACACGGCGATCACGATGATTTAATGGACGTGGTGAAAAATCAGGATAAGAACACCCTAAAAAAGGTGTTCCTAGTGCATGGAGAACTTAAGAGTATAGATGCCCTTGCTACTGCAATAAGCGAAGAGGGCTACAATGTAACTATACCGAATGTTGGTGAAGCATTTGAACTCTAGAATTAGGTCGTAGCATTGGCGCTAAATTTCGGTAGATTTCTCCTCAAAATCAGCGCAACAACAAATGAAATGACCAATCCAACAGGTAGTATTTCCATATAGGTTAATAAAATAACACCAAATGGAGTTTTATACATATCCTTGTAAAAATCCATGCTTGCCATTTCTTCTTTAATTTTAACAGCACTTGTGCCTTTAGCTTTTAATTCTTCCACAAAATTTGCAGTAAATCTTTCCATAAAATCTGGCATAAACAGATAATAACAGATTAGCCACACTAATACATAAACCGTAGAAGCGATTAGTGCGATGATTGCTCCAATTTTAAATGCTTTTCCTAAGGAGATTACCCCTCCGTTAAATTGATCGCGGTAGTTTTTAACGCCCACAAATACAAAAGAGAAAGCGATGAGCATAAAAGTGTAACCCAGAAGCATATTGCCTTCAAACTTGTTGGTCGTATAACAGGTTATGGTCATCGCAATAAGCATAGAACTAGCAATCAGTCCGGCTATTAGTCCAAAAATTAAAATGTTCTTCTTCATTTTTTTTAAGTTTAATTTTTTATAGTTTAAGTGCACAAAGTAAAGCTACAAAAAACAAAAAAGCCTCATACTTTAGGGTGATTTTTAGTTTTTAGGTGGGGGCATGTTAGCCTTAAAACCAAAAAACTAAGGTATCAATCCTAGTTTTTTCCCTAACTCAACGGCCTGGGTACGTCTTTTCACCTCCATTTTTTCGAATAGGCGGCTACTATGTGTTTTGATAGTATTGAGGGATAAGAACAGTTCATCGGCTATTTCTTGATTGCTTTTTCCGGCCGACATCAATTGTAAAACTTCCAATTCTCTAGTGCTTAGTCCCAGTTTTGCTAATGAATTTTCATTCAATACAAAATCGGAAGATGTGGTGATGTAAATTTCTTTCTCTACGATTTTTGGCTTACCCAATTTTAGGGCTAACCAAATTCCTAATGCTGTAAACAAAATGGCGATACCAGCTGCATAAAGTTCGAAAGAATGTTGAAAAATGATAAATCGAACTTCCAACCAACGCAAAACAAGAAGCAATAGCGCTAAACAAATACCGTATAAAAAGGTTTGCTTGTAACGAAACATCATTTTATAACACCAGTTCTTTAACTAATTTCTGAAGGGTTTCATCAGCATCCTTACAAAAACCAGGGTGTACTTTTGAAGCTTGTACTACAGTGCTTCGTGTTGCAGTTAACCAACGGAAACGAGAAGCACCATCTAACAGTCCGATCGGACCAGCATCTTTACCGCCTTCACAGATTTTTACGATCGCGTTAAGGTTATCGCTTAAAAAAGGAATTTCTATATCAGGTGCAAATGCTAAAATTTTGTCTTCATGTAAATAAATCACTGCTTTTAAAAATTTCTGCCTGGCACAAAATAAAATAACGCCTACGTTAATAAACTCTTCTCGCTCTACCCTAGGCACAACTCGAATAACTGCATATTCAAATATGTTTTGCTCTGGCATTTTGTGCTTCCTTTACAAAGGTTGAAGAATTTGCAATTCGAGTGTTTAAAAACTTAGCGTAGGCATCGCGTTGAGCTGAACTGTTGGGAAAAATATCTTCATTTAACCATTTATCGGGTACTGCTGCTAATACCGCATCAATTACTTGTGGGCTAAATAACTGCCTTAATTCGGCATCAGCTGCGTCCAATTCGCTAGCTTGGGGCAACAATACGTGATCTTTAACCAATAAGAAGGGTCTAACCGCTTGTTCTTCCCAATTTTGCCAAGAATGATGAAAATATAACGACGCGCCGTGATCAATTAACCAGAGTTCTTTATGCCAGAAAAGCATATTTGTATTTCGAGCCGTACGATCCATATTGGTTAATAAACAATCTAACCAAACGATTTTTGACGCCAAATGAGCAGCTATCTTAACAACAGTGGGATCATAAGTAATGGCTTCAGACAAGTAATGTAAGGCAAGATTTAATCCAACACTTGCCTTTAAAAGGTCCTGAATTTCTTCGTCAGGTTCTGTTCTGCCGAAGGCTTCGTCGAGTTGAGCAAACACCAATTCTGGAACGTTCAGTCCAGCTATTCTTGCCAACTCACCTCCAATAACTTCAGAAATTAAGGCTTTTTGGCCTTGGCCAGCTCCTCTAAATTTAAGTACATATAAAAATCCATCATCAGCCTCTGCAATGGCGGGCATAGAGCCACCTTCGCGCAATGGGGTAACATAGCGGATAACATTTACTGTTCTTAATTCAAGTTGCATCTGACCTTAATTTAGTCAAACTTAGCTAAATTGCTTTTGATATGCAAAGCAATTATTCATGCGCTACTAGCGCGAAATATATCATTAAAATTACAAACAAATTTCACTCCAATTAGCTATAATAGCAATTAAATACCGCAACCTATAAATGAATAAGAACATTGTTGTCTTAGAAGATAATTCAGACATTAGCGAGTTAATAAAACATCTATTAACCAACGAAGAGCACTACGTAGAAACGTATGCAAACGTACAATCATTTTGGACAGGGATAAAAGGTAAGGTTATCGATCTGATGATTTTAGATGTGATGTTACCGGATGGAAATGGATTTAGTATTTGTAAAACATTAAAATCTAATGAAGAAACAAAGCATATTCCGATAATGTTGATGTCGGCAAATTTAAATAGCCATGGTTATGGCAGTGAGTGGAATGCACAAGATTTTATTCAAAAACCCTTCGATATCGACAATTTTGTAGCCCGAGTAAGTTTTTTACTTTTATCCTAACGTTTATTTATCCAATCTTCAGCTTCTTCTAACGAGCTGAAAAATTGAGTGGTAATTTTTCCCACCGCAACATCCACACTTTTTTTTGCCGATAATTGACTGAATGCATTCGGCGAATAAATCCATGCAACAGAATGAATTCCTTTTTTTTCCATCATTGGGAAAAATACAGTCCCCACCCATTCTGAAGCATCAGACCACGATCCTATTACGCGACTATTATTGTTTAAGATTTTGGTAACTTTAAATCTTAAAATCATTTCCAAGGTTTTTAGACATCCATGTTTAACCGTTTCCATGTTTTGATGACCTATCCAATCCAATTCTAAACGATTATGTTCCTTACTATAATTAATTACAATGCTCTCGTCTTGATAAGATTCGTCTCTTTCTTTAACGGGAGTTAAATTTTGGTTATAAATAGGTAACCGAAAATAGAAGGTAGAACCAACGCCTTCTTCACTTTCTAACCAAAAATTACCCTTATGTCTTTTTAAGATTTCTGAAGCGATAAATAAGCCCAATCCTAAGCCTTCAAACCGCATACTGGAATTATCTACTCGATAATATCTTTCGAAAAGCCTATTTACATCTTGTTTTGGAATGCCTATTCCAAAGTCTTGTACACTTAAAACAATATTATCTTGCTCGTTACAACAATTTATAATTATCTTTTTACCGCTTGGAGAATATTTTACTGCATTACTTAGGAAATTATTGAGTACTTGCTCTAAACGAAAACGATCGCCTCTGAATAGTATAGGGTCGTTATTTTCCAAAATCACCTCATGCTGCAGGGCAATGAGCTTAAATCCCTCAACTACATCAGTAACCATATTATCGAAATTAAATTTTTCCATATTATACTGCATTTTCCCTGCTGTAATTTTGGTTACATCGAGCAAATCGTCGATCAGCTTTTCTAAGCGAACAATATTATCCGAAGATTTTTTTAAGTGCGGCTGTATATCTGATATATGCTGAGCGCGAACCATAAGTTGGTTAAACGCTTTAATACTTGTTAAGGGTGTTTTTAACTCATGACTTGCGATTGATAAAAACTCGTCCTTCCGCTTTTCATTTGTTTTTTGAAATTCAATGTTGGTGTTTGTACCTAACCATAACGTAATCTGACCGTGTTCTATTAATGGTAAGGCCCTTGCCAAATGCCATTTATAAGTTCCGTTTGCAAAAAGCAGCCTAAACTCTACCATATATTCGGTTCCATTACGTAGGGCATCCATCCATCGCACTAAACAATGTTGTAAATCATCAGGGTGGATAAAGGCTTGCCATCCTGATCCTACGATTTCGTGAATACTTTTCCCAAAATCGTTGCTAACCACTTCATTTACATAATCTAATTCACCATCTGGCCTGGCTGTCCACACTTGTTGAGGAATTGCATTTAGTAAAAACTTAAATCGATTTTCTCGTTCTCTTTCTTTAATTCGATTTACCACCACTTCGGTTACTTCAAAAGCAAAAACCATTACACCATCTGTTTCCCCCTCCATATTGTGCCTGGTTTGGTATATGAAATTAAAATAGCGATCTTCAATTGGCCCATCTATTGTTTTCGACAGGGGAATAAGCACTTCATTCCGATCGAATGATTCGCCTTTTTTATATACCCGCTCAATCATTTTTGGAATTTCAGTATAGGCTAACTCGGGAAGTGCTTCTAGCAATTTTTTCCCAATTAATTCACGTCCAGGAAAGAGCTCCTGATAATGAGGGTTAACCAGTTCAAATACAAAATCAGGGCCATCGAAAATGCATATTCCAGCGGGGGCTTGCATAAAAAACTGGGCTAAACGATCACGTTGCTTATCTGAATGTTGCTGTGCAAGCGATAATTCGGCAGTTCTCAATTTAACTTTATCGTCTAGCGTGCGGTTAAGATTTTCGAGAGTGGCTTGCGTTACCAACAATTTCGCATTCGATTCTACCAATTCTTCGTTAGCACTGTTAAGCTCTTCGTTAACCGATTGTATCTCTTCATTTAAGCTTAAAAGTTGTAGTTGGTTTTCCTCGAGAATTTTCCTGGCGTTTACCAATTCGGTGATATTGTATGCAAAACTTAAAATTCCATTTATTTCACCATGCTCATCATATCGGGCTTGATAAACCAGATTAAAATAGGTGTTAACAAGCGGTCCGTCTATTTCATTCGCTAAAGGTACACATACTTCATGCCCTTCGTAGGTGATACCAGTTTCATAAACTGCTTTTAACTGAACAATTAAGGGGTGACCTTTAAGTTCTGGCAATGCCTCTAGTAAAGGTTTACCGAGCAAATTACGTCCCGTGAAAAGCTTAGAGTACCTAGAGTTGATGTATTCGTATACCAAATTTGGTCCCGATAAAGTGGCCATTCGAGCTGGGATTTCAGAAATTAACTTTTCGAGCCGTTTACTCAATTGAGCAGATTTAGCTGCCAGTTCGGTTTGATTTTTTAACCCTTCCTTTAAATTTTGTTCGGCAATAATTTGTTCGCTAACCTCCTCTACTTGATGAATGAGGTAGTAGATTGATCCATCATCATTAAACACAGGGTGGTTCGAACTTTGCCAATAACGACCTCTTGCATTCTCATTAACTCCATTCCCATCGAACCGAATAATTGGTAAATAATGAGGCTTGCGTGTTTCTAATACCTGTTTTAAAGAATAATCTACCCGAACTTCTTCGGGTTCATCACGAATTGGAAAAACATCAAAAATATACCTTCCAACAATCGATTCTCTTGATGTCGAAACCACTTTACAGTAACTATTACTTGCCGTAAGGATGTACAATTCGGGCGAGAGAATTAAATACCTACCTGGTAAAGTCTCGAAGCTGCGTAATAAATCGGCACTGTAAGTAGGCATAATAGTACTAAGGTAAAATTCGTAATTTATTAATTAAAATATTTTCAATGACAATTTATTTTACTTTTCAATACAAGTTAACTCTTCAATATAAATTTAATATTGATTTAGATATTCTCCTTCACATTTATAAAATTTCGTTATTCTATTAAAAATCATAAATAATAAAATTAATTATAAGTAAATCATTTTTTAATAAAATTTTATTCCATTTTTTCATTTTATTTAAAATATAATTTTGTTTAGTTTTGCCTCATCTTAAGGCTATGAATAAACAATTTTATCTTTTTATGTTATGGATTTTTTGTGTAAATCAATTATTTGCGCAAACAAATCAAGGTTCTAGGCTAACCGCAATGGGCAAAAATGGGGCAGCAGTAAATGATGTCTGGGGAGTGGTTGCAAACCCAGCTGCCATTAGTAAAATAGCAGGTCCTACCATTCAATTAAGCCATCAGGAACATTATTTTTCAAAAGAAATCCGTAATCAAGGTCTTGCATTTGTTCTTCCTATTCGTCGGCAAGCTTTTGGTTTTAACCTACAACGCTATGGCATTCCTGAGTACCAGTCTTTTAACATGGGTATAGTGGCCACAAGACAATTTGGCCCAAAACTAGCTATAGGGCTTAGGGGGAACTATCATCAACTTAAAATAGATCATTATGGCGTAACAAGCGGCCTATCGGTTGATGTGGGTACCATTTATCAATTGTCAACCGAATTATCATTTGGCCTTTACCTCAACAATTTATCAAAACAAAGCTACCGAACTAAGCTTATCTCTACTATAATACCATCAACAGCTTATATAGGCATTGCTTACCGAACGAGCAGTAAGCTTCTGATAGCAAACACAATAAGCAAAAACGATGTAGCATTGGGAATTGATTATCAATTTATTCAAGCCCTCAGTTTACGTGCCGGAATTAGCCTTAATCCCTTCATACATTATTTTGGAATTGGGTTCAGCACAACGAAATTACTTGCAGATTTCTCATTCACCAAACATTCAAATTTCGGCTATTCACCACAATTAACAATCGGTTATGTTTTTTAAAATTTTATTGCTTCTCATCATATTCTCTTTTACTGTTCAGGCACAAGAAGATATCCTCATTAAAGAAATACTCGATGGAATAGTGGATGATTTGCCAGAAGATTTCGATTTTTCTGAGCTAAGCGAACGGCTTATTTTCCTTAAAAACCATCCAATAAACTTAAACCGCACTAAACCTGAAGAATTGAAAAGTATTTTCATACTATCGCCGCTACAAATTGCTAATTTCTTTTCCTACCTATCTTCAAACGGTAAGCTAATCGATGTTCTAGAACTGCAAGCTGTACCTGGATTTGATCAAGCAACTGTTCAAAAATTATTACCATTTGTACATTTAAATGAATCCGATTTAAAAGAAAGAATAACTAGCAAGAATTTAATTCGACACGGTGAAAATGATTTGGTAATTCGATCTGCGAGTACACTTGAAAAACAAAAGGGGTTTGGAGATTTATCGGGAAGTCGATATCTAGGAACTCCCGAAAAACTATTGTTTCGTTATAAATACAATTTCAATTCTCAAGTAGCTTTCTCCCTTGTTATGGAAAAAGATGCCGGTGAGAAATTAGCCATCCCAGCCGATTTTACTTCAGTAAATCTTACCGTAAATGATATAGGAAGCATTAAGAAACTAAGTATTGGCGACTATAGCTTGCAATTTGGACAGGGCTTAACCTTATGGTCAGGTTTTGGTTTTGGTAAAGGTCCAGATGTAACCAGTATCGCAAAAAAGGATGATGGTTTAAAAGCCTATTCTTCAGCAAACGAATATTCGTTTCTAAGAGGGATAGGTACTAAAATTGGTTTATCAAAAAAAATAGATCTTACTACTTTTTGGTCACTAAGGAAGCAGGACGCCACGGTAACGAATGATCAATTAACTACACTTAATGAAACAGGTTATCATCGAACACAAAATGAGCTAAATAACAGCAATGCGGTAAGGCAAAATCTATACGGTGCTGTTTTGGAGTATCATAAAAATTCATTTAATATTGGGATTATTGGTTATAGATCGTATTATAACAAAACATTTATCGCAAATACCCAGCCCTATAAATTATATGATTTTACTGGCCACAATTTAACCAATTTAGGCCTTCACTATAATTATGCAGTAAAAAACACTTACTTTTTCGGGGAAATCGCAAAGAGTTTTGAGGGCGGAATAGCATTTATAAATGGTATTTTGATTAGTCTTTCGAATCGTGTTTCGGCTGTTTTTTCACATCGCAACTACAAAACAACCTATTATAATTTCTTTAATCAGGTTAGCGCGGAGGCGGGCGGAGCAAACGAAAAAGGTTTTTATGCAGGTTTAAACATTTCACCCTCAAAAAAATGGATGCTGTCGGTGTATGCCGACTACTTTAAATTTCCATGGTTAAAATTCAGGATAGACGCACCTTCGCAAGGCTATGAACTTCTATCACAATTGGTCTTTACCCCATCTAAAAGCTTCAAAGCAAGCGCTCGGTATAAATCTGAATTAAAACAGCAAAATACAGACTTGGAAGTTCCTATTAACTACTTGGAAAATGTAAAAAAACAATCGTTTAGAGCAGATGTAAATTGGAAATTAAGTAAGACAATAGCCCTCCAAAATAGAATTGAGATAGTTAATTACCAAAAAGGTACTGCGAAAAATGAATATGGCTACATGGTTTATCAAGATTTTGCAGTTGCTCCTATTCGTTCTAAACTATCGGCTAACTTTAGGTTTGGCTATTTCAACACGGCCTCCTATAACAGCAGAATTTATGCGTATGAAGATGATATATTGTACAACTTTAGTTTTGGGATGTATAATGGAAATGGAATTAGAAATTATGCAAACCTTAAATATAAAGTAGTTAAGAATGTCGACCTATGGTTACGTTATGCTGTATTTTATTATAAAAATTTAGAGCAGATTGGCTCGGGTTTAGATGAAATTAATGGGAATAAAAAATCAGAAATTAAAGCTCAGTTAAGATTTCAATTCTAATTAACATGATAATTAGTGCTGAAATCATATTTGTAAGAATACTTATTCCATTACTACTGGGTATCTTCTTCTTTTACAATTTTGAAACCAAATTTCACCTTCAATTAAGCACATTTTTTACTGCTTTCATAGCCACATCGCTATTAGGAATTAATCTTTTATATAAATCCATAGCTGCATATCGATTTAAATACGTTACAGGAGGTTTATTTGCACTATTATTCTTCTTTTTTGGTGGATGGATAAACTTATTATGCAAAGATACTTTAAAGTCTAACTATTTCGGGAACCAAAGCTATGATCAACTAAAAATATGGGTAAACGATGAGCCTCAAATCGGTAATGGCACAATTCGATTTACCGCCAACATTACTACACTTTATAAAGATCAAACCGGTAAAAATGCACAAGGTAAATTACTCATCAACATCAAAACCGATTCATTATACAGAAACGTGTATAAGTATGGCGACGAACTAATTATTTCTGCGGAATGTACCCCCATACAGCCTCCTTTCAATCCCGGAGAATTTGATTTTAAAGCTTGGCTTGCTTTAAAAAATGTACATCATCAAGCTTTTGTCTCACAAAAGAATGTAATAAAAACAGGGGTTAACAAAGGAAATCCCCTCCTAAAATACGCATTAACCTTAAGAAAAAGTCAAGTCGATATCTATGAAAGAATTATAAAAGATAAAGAGGCATTTGCTGTAGCATCGACCTTAATTTTAGGGTATCGGGCCGATCTAAGTAATGAAACATTATCTTCCTATAGTAAAACTGGAACCATCCATGCTTTATCTGTTTCTGGAATGCATGTAGGCATTATTTATATCGTCTTAAATTGGCTACTCAGATTCCTCGATAAAAAGCGAAGCTTGAGAATTCTTAAAATAATTCTGATTTGCTCATTAATATGGTTCTATTCGTTATTAACTGGGTTTTCGCCCTCTATACTCCGTTCAGCCATTATGCTAACGGTTTATATTTTAGCAAAATCGTTCAATAAGCACACTAATGGATATAATATTTTAGCTTTCACCGCCTTCTGTATGCTCATTTGCAATCCGTTCTTGATTTGGGATGTGGGCTTTCAACTTTCATTTTTAGCAGTTTTGGGCTTGATTTATTTGTATCCTAAAATCTATAAATGGTTTTATTTTAAGCAACGCTGGATCGATTGGATATGGTCGTCTATTGCTTTAAGTGTGGCAGCTCAAATTGCCACATTTCCGTTAAGTATTTATTATTTCCATCAATTCCCTCTCTACTTTATTTTTAGCAATTTGTTTATTCTACTGCCTATAACGCTGTTAATGTACCTTGGAATAAGCATACTCTTATTTAAATTACATTTCTTAGCCCCGATATTCCAGTGGCTAATTATTTTTATGAATAATGGTTTAAAGTGGATTGCTAACTTACCATTTTCGGGAATTAATCAAATTTGGATCGATAAAATCCAATTATCGCTCTTAACGTTAGCCCTCATTTTGAGCCTACTAGCATTAACGAGCTACAAGAAACTAGCCCTTTTATCGTCTTTCTCGCTTCTTTTTATCTTCCAACTTTCAGTAAGCTTACAAACCATAAAAATTAAAAAACAGCGAAAAATTCTCTTTTTTAGTCTGCATAAAGGATATGCAGCTGCATTTATTAACGCACAGCATGCAGTTTTACTGAGCAATCTTAACCATACTGATAAAAATTTTCAATTCTATCTACAACCTGCACTAAATCAGCTCCACATCACAGAAATTCAATTTGTAAAATGGGAAATAGACACCAATTTTAAATTTTTCACAAAAAAGAACCATCAAATCAATTTCTTCGGATATAACATTCTATTGCTGGATAGTTACTTCAATCGTAAAATCATAAATAAAATACCTATTTTCAACATGGTTTGGTTACACCGAAATCCTAAATTCCAACTGCAAAAGTTGAGGAACCAGGTGCTCTTCGAAACGCTAGTAATCGATGCGACTAATTATGAAAATAACCTTAAAACATATATAGTAGAAGCAAATAAATTTCACATCCAATCTTATGTTTTAAAAAAAAATAAAGCATATTTGATTGATTTAAACCATCCACCCAAATGAGCGAATCGATTGTTTTATACGAAGTAGCAGACAGAATTGCTACAATAACGCTAAACCGCCCCGAGAAAAGAAATGCGTTAAATCCCACATTGGTTACGCGCTTAACTGAATTTTTAAATAAGGCGGGTAAAAGTAATGAGGTAAAAGTTATTATTTTAAAAGCCAATGGCCAAACGTTCAGCGCTGGAGCAGATTTAGCCTACCTTCAGCAATTACAGCAAAACAGCTACGAAGAAAATTTAGCTGATTCTGATCAACTGAAAACACTTTTCACCACACTATTAACATTACCTAAGGTAGTAATTGCCCAAGTAGAGGGCCATGCCATAGCTGGTGGATGCGGTTTAGCCACAGCATGCGATGTAATTTTTTCCGTTCCCGAAGCCAATTTTGGGTACACAGAAGTTAAACTTGGCTTCGTACCCGCAATTGTTTCTTGCTTGCTGATGCGCAAAACTAGCGAAACTATTGCTAAACGTATATTATTAACTGGCGAATTATTCTCTGCAGAAACTGCGCTAAGCTATAATTTAATTACTTTTGTAACAAAACGAGAAGAAATTGCTCAAAATGTACGTGAGTTTGCTTTAGCAATGTGTAATAATAGCTCAAGTAACGCATTAAAAGTAACCAAACAATTGATTAATGAAACTACTTATGCAGGGCTCGAAGAAAGCCTAGCAAAAGCAGTTCAAATTAATGCAAAAGTGAGGGAAAGTGAGGATTTTAAAAAAGGAATTGCCTCCTTCCTTAATAAGGAAAAAATTAACTGGTAAATTATCTAAAAAAACTAAATATGTTTAAATCTATCAAAACTGGCGTAATCGCCGCAATTTTAATTAGCACAACAATTGTTGCGTATGCACAAAAGAAATTAACTGAAGGTGCATTAACGTATACCGCTACGTATGATCCTACTTCCGAGCAAGAAGCGATGGTAGCCCAAATGCCAAAAGAAACCAAAACAAAATTCAATGGCAACCTTCTAACCACATCTTTTGAATCTGGACCAGCAACCATTAAGGTTATAATGGATTTTTCTACCCAAAACAACTTAGTCTTAATTGATGTCCCTATCGCTCAAATGCAATTTGCGGTAAAAGGAGATAAAGCCAGTATGGAAAAGGATAAAGCAGATAACCCAAAGCTCAGTGATTTTAAAGCAACTGGAGAAAAGCAAACAATTAACGGTTACAATACTGAGAAATATACGTACAAAGATAGCAAAGGTGCATCATACGAATTATGGGCAACCAATGATATCGAGTTGCCAGCAGGCTTCTTTGGCCCAGAGTTTAAGGATGTAAAAGGAGTATTGGTTAAATACACTAATTTTATGCAAGGCGGGCTTAAAGCAACTTTAACCCTTAAAAGCGTTTCTGATGAGAAAGTGGGTGCATTATCGTTAGAAGTGCCAAAAGGATACGATCTTAAAACAATGGAAGAAATCCGGGCCATGCAAGGTGGCGGCGAATAAGCACTAAGAAATAACACATCAGGCTTTTATCATGGCTTTTTTATAAATTAGCGGCCAATGTTTAAAAGCCTGATTTTTTTTGTCCGATTTTTTGCGTTTTGGCTGCTGTTTTTTCTAATAGATCGCCTCGTTTTCCTATTTATCTTTCATCAAAAACTTAGAGAAATCCGCTTCAGTGAACTTGCATTAACACTTTACCACGGTTTAAGGCTAGATGTATCCATGACTGGCTATCTATGCATCATTCCGCTAATGGTCTTCCTTTTCTGGTTTTTAAGCAAGAAGCGAAGGGTTTCGTTTAAGTGGATCTCGTTATACGATAAAACCTTTATTATCATCTTCAGCATTTTAGCAGTAATTAATTTTAACATCTACCGCGAATGGGGAAGTAAAGTAAATGAACGTGCCTTTGGTTTTTTAATTGACACACCTAATGAAGCCTTAGCCTCTAGCGCTTCATCCCCTATCTTGCTCAGTATAGCTGTACTTCTAGGCCTTATCGGAGCTGCATTTTATTTTCATGATAAAATCTTAAAAACAGAGTTTAGGCTAAAAAAATCCCCTATTTGGGTAAAAATAGTAATTTCAATCCTTCTAATTGGTTTTAATTTTCTTGGTATTAGAGGAGGAACGGGTGTTGCTCCCAATAATCAAAGCATGGCCTATTTTAGCAACCACCCCATCTTAAATCACGCCGCTGTTAATACCGAATGGAATTTATTATCAAGTGTACTTGCTTCAAAAAAAACGAATAAAAATCCATATCAATATTTTAACTCAATCACAGCGGCTCAAAATGTTGCTAATTTATATCAGACTAAAAAAGATACTTCAATTAACATTTTAACTTCCAAAACCCCAAATGTCATTGTTTTTATCTTGGAAAGCTTTACCGCAAACCTCACCAAAACATTAGGGAACGAAACCGGAATTACTCCGAAATTCGATAGCCTAATTAACCATGGTTTCTTATTCAGTAAGATTTATGCCGCAGGAAACCGTACCGATAAAGGTCTCATTGGTAGCTTAACCGGTTTCCCAACCCTTGGAACGGGTAGCATCGTAAAATGGCCCGAAAAAATGCAGAAAATAACTGCTATAAGTCAAAAATTTGATCAAAAAAAATATCACACCTCTTTTTTTTATGGCGGCGAATCAGAATTTGATAATTATAAGGCATTTATTTTAGGCCATGGTTATCAAAAATTAATCGATAAAAACAGCTTCGATACAAAAGATATGAACTCAAAATGGGGTGCGTACGACGACTTCGTCTTTAATAAACAATTAGCAGCAATGAATGAGACTAAACAACCCTTCTTTTCTACTATTTTATCATTAACCAACCACGAACCTTTCGAATTGCCAACAGCCTATAAATTTGGTCAATCAAATACACTAAATCGCTTTAAAAGCACAGCCTATTACACAGATTCTTGCATTAATGCCTATTTAAACCGTGCAAAAAAACAGCCCTGGTACAAAAACACGTTATTTATATTTATAGCCGACCATGGCCACATTTACCCAAAGAACAAATACGATGTTTTTATGCCCGAAAGGTACCATATTCCACTTTTATTCTATGGCGACGTAATCAAAGAAGAATATAGAGGTAAAAAATCCGTTATTATAGGTAGCCAGCAAGATTTAGCAGCCACTCTGCTGGCCCAGTTAAACATCCCCACTAAAGAATTCCCATGGAGTAAAAATCTACTTAACCCCTATACCAAAGCATTTGCTTTTTTTAGCTGGGATAATGGCTTAGGCTTTATCGATCCAAATCAATGTGTTACCTTTGATAATGTTGGAAAAAAAATTTTATACCAAACTCATGCAAAAAATGAAGCAGCTACAAAAATTAATCTCATTTTTGGAAAATCATACCTGCAAACCGCTTATCAACAATTTATAAAACTATAAAATGAACGTGAACAAACTTATCATTGCAATTGCCGTCCTTCTATTTACCACTGCAAGTTATGCACAGCGAGGTGGTGTAAACTGGACAAAAGAAGGAAACGCCTACTATCAAAATGTGGGTGGGGAAATCATAACCGTAACCTTACCAAAAAATGAGCGTAAAACCGTCATCAGCCGTTCGTTACTTACACCACCAAATGGAAGTCCCCTTGCTGTACGTAGTTTTCAGCTAACAGAAGACGGTACAAAGGCCTTAATTTACACCAATACCAAACGAGTTTGGCGGCAAGATAGTCGTGGCGACTATTGGGTTGCCGATATCAGTAAGAACACATTAACTAAAATTGGCAAAGACAAACCTGCATCTTCGTTAATGTTCGCAAAATTTTCGCCAGATGGCAGCAAAGTGGGGTACGTTAGTGGGCATAACATTTATGTTGAAGATTTAGCTACTAATACGACAAAAGCATTAACCTCTGATGGAACCAGTAGGATGATTAACGGAACATTCGATTGGGCATACGAAGAAGAATTTAATTGTTTAGACGGATTTAAATGGAGTCCTGATGGTAAGTCAATCGCCTATTGGCAAATCGATGCAACCAAAATCAAAAACTTTTTGATGATAAACAACACCGATTCCATCTATTCATTTAACGTTCCTGTCGAATATCCAAAAGTTGGCCAAGATCCTTCTTCGTGCAAAATTGGGGTGGTAGATGTTGAAACTGCCAAAACAACATGGCTTGCCGTACCCGGCGATAACATACAACACTACATTCCTCGAATGGAATGGATTCCGAACACTAATGAAGTAATCTTGCAACAATTAAATCGTGAACAGAACGAAAGTAAAATATTTATTGCCAGTCTTACTTCAGGTACCGTTACCGAAATTTACAAAGAAAACGATAAAGCGTGGATCGACCCTCTCGACGGTTTTACATGGTTAAATGGCAATAAGGAGTTCATACTAGAGAGCGAAAAAGATGGTTGGAGACATTTGTACAGAGTGAGTAAAGACGGCAAAAAGCAAACGTTAATTAACAATGGCCCTTATGATATTATAAGTGTTAATTTAATTGATGAGAAAAACAACCTTGTTTACTTTATGGCATCGCCAACAAATGCTACTCAAAAATACTTATATAAAACTCGATTAGACGGCAAAGGTAAATTGCAAATGGTAACGCCATCGGTTTTACCTGGAACACACAGTTATTCCATCTCGCCAAATGGATTATTTGCCAGTCACAGTTACAATAGTTCTGTGGTGAGTCCGGTAAACGAATGGATGAATTTTGTAACCTTAAATCCATTAACCATGGAGGGAAGTATTACAAATCAACTCGCTAAACAACAAGCACCAAAAAATAAAGTCGAATTCTTTAAAGTTAAAACTGAAGATGGCGTAGAAATGGATGGTTGGATGAAAAAACCAGACAATTTCGATGCGACTAAAAAATACCCTGTTGTGTTCTATGTCTATGGCGAACCCGCTTCTCAAACAGCTGCTGATGTATTTGGTGCGGGAAGAAATAGTTTATATGCTGGTGATATGGCTAAAGATGGATACATCTACATTTCGATGGATAATCGTGGTGCGCCAGTTCCGAAGGGAGCTGCATGGCGAAAAAGCATTTATAAAAACATTGGAGTAATCAATATCCGTGATCAGGCCATGGCTACTAAGAAGTTGCTAGAAACTTATTCGTTTATGGATAAAGATCGTGTTGCAGTGCATGGTTGGAGCGGTGGGGGTTCATCAACGCTTAATCTATTATTCCAATATCCAGAAATCTATAAAACAGGCATTGCAGTGGCGGCAGTGGCCAATCAGCTTACGTACGACAATATTTATCAAGAACGTTACATGGGCACACCATTTCCAAGCACAGAAGCCTATGTAAAAGGTTCGCCAATTACGTATGCAAAGAATTTAGTTGGCAATTTATTATATATCCATGGTACTGGAGACGACAATGTTCATTACCAAAATGCGGAAATGTTGATCAATGAGCTAATTAAAAACAAAAAAGTATTTCAAATGATGAGTTACCCGAACCGTACGCACGGAATTTCTGAAGGTGCTGGAACAAGGGAGCATTTATCACTCATCTACACAAAATTTTTAAAAGAAAACTGCCCTCCAGGAGCAAGATAAAAATGATAAAAACCGCAATTCCAACATTGTTACAATTAATTTGTACAAGTTGGGATTGTTTTGTTATTTTTAAAATCTAAACGTTTTCTTTTGGTTACGCTATTCAATTATAAAACTCCAACAAAATTTTCCGCAGCTTTTAAGGAATTTTATACGATTGCCAATTTAAGGCAAGTGCGATTGTTAAGTGCCGTATTTTTTATCATTTCTATTATATTTAGGGCTTTATATTTTATTTATTACGATGAAATCATAAAAGTTCCAAATTATCTAATCTATTCTAACACGAATTGGGTGCAGATGAGCGGTACTTTTTTCCTTTTAACAGCAAGTAGCGTTACGTTAAAGTGGTATTCAGATCACACCGCACTTAAAAAATCATTAACCATTCTATTTGTTGCCCTTTTACTGTTAACCACATTTAGTGCAACGTATGGTGCATCCATGGGAAATGCTAAAAACACGTTAACCTTGTTTTTTGTTGGTATTGCTACGGTTAGTCTATTTTTCGCACTTGAGTATATCGAAATTACCCTGATATCCACTTCTATTACGCTAATTTTCTGGCTAACGCTTACCACTGCTAAAATCAGTTTTGAGGATAAAATGTTAAACTTCTTTATGGGGGCTATTTTAGGCTTTATCCTTTTTTGCTTTTCGAGATATAGCTATTTCTTTAAGTCGCAACACTTCGTAAGATTAAAACAATTAGAAGAAAAAAACCTTGAGATCGAAAAGCTTCATACCCAACAAGGAGAAATTTTGGGATTTGTAGCACACGATTTAAGAAACCCTTTAGATAACATTGAGGCCTTAAGCACACTATTACACGAGGATACTCCAAAAGAAGAGCTTGTCTTGATCTTAAAATCTTCACAACAAGCTAAAAACATCATTAACGACTTAATAGAAGCCGTTAAAACAGACAGAACGAAGCTCGATACCCAATCCTTAAACCTAAATACTTTTGTAACATCGACTGTTGAAAAATGGAGAACTAATACCAAGCGCAATCTTATTCTCGATGTAGAAGGGCAAAAAATTCTTGCGTATGCGAATGCGTCAAAACTAGAGCGCGTGTTAGATAATCTAATTAGTAATGCCATTAAATTTTCGTCTGAGGATAAAAAAATAAGCATAAGTTTGAGAAAAATTGCCAAACGAATAGAGATTAAGGTTAAGGACGATGGTATAGGCATTCCGAAAGAACTAATCGCTTATATTTTTCAACAATTTTCTCAGGCAGGAAGAAGTGGCTTACACGGCGAGAAATCTATTGGTTTAGGATTGCATATTTCTCAAAAAATAATGCATCAACATGGCGGTGAATTATTTGTAGAGAGCGAGGAAAATAAAGGGACTACCTTTACTGCGCAATTCCCGCTCAATAAATTCTAAAAATCCTCTCCCTTACTCGTACTCGAAAATAGATTTTGAGCAAAGTTGACTAAAAAAAGCTCCTTTTTTGCTCGAGTTACTGCCGTATAGAGCCACCTTAAAAAGTCGAGGCCGATCATCTCTTCAGTTAAGTAACCTTGATCAACAAAAACAGCATCCCATTGTCCACCCTGGGCTTTGTGGCAAGTAACGGCATAGGCAAATTTAATCTGTAGCGCATTATAATAAGGATCTTCCTTGATGGCTAACATACGCTCACGCTTGTTCGAAAGGTGTTCATAATCTTGCAATAAACCATCAAATAGCTGTTTGCTTTGTAAGGTTGATAAATTTGGCGTTTCGGCCTGCAAAGTATCCAATATTACTTTACAAGTGACGGTGCCTACCTCTGGAAAATCAAGAAAGTCTAAATTCACCTCGGCAAATCGTAAACCATAACGCTCTTCTTCTCTTCGAACTCTCACTACCTTAGCCATATCGCCATTGGCAATAAAAGCCGCTTCTTGATTCTCGGGGAGCCAAAAATAATTATTGCGCACCACCATAATCTGATCGCCGCCACATAATTCTTCATCTCGATACAAAAGCCTCGAACGAATTTGATTATTGTAAATATTAGCCGATTTATTCGATCTGCATACCATGAGTACATTTTCAATCCCAAATTTGCGATAGGCATATTCCAATCCTTCAACCAATTTTGCACCGGTCATGCTAAATAAATCGACATATCCTTTCGATTTAAACTGAGGTAAATTAATTGAATTTTCATCGTATTGGTTAATTAATTTCCGCAACATGGTTGCATTGGATAAAATACCAGATTTTTTCTCCTGCCGAACCACCTCTATAAGTTCGACCGCGGTTACCTGTAAGTTAAAATTCGCCTGAAGGTATTTTTCGTTTAACGCAGGGCTTTCTATGCTTCCTACGGGTGGTAACTGGGCAATATCACCAACAAATAACACCGTGCAATTTTTATCTTTCCCTGTTGGAGAGGGCTGATACACAAATTGAATAATATCTTTAAGAAAAGATGACCCACTTTGTTGATTCCATTCATCAGCAATCATCGAAGCCTCATCCACAATAAAAAGGGTGTGTTCTACCAAATTAGGTGCCAACTGAAAGGCCATTTCGAGCGAAACTGCTGATCGTTTACGATAAATTTTTTTATGTATAGTTAATGCCCTTTTACCTGTATAGTTACTAATTACTTTTGCTGCTCTTCCAGTAGGCGCCATTAATACTACATTGAGTTTAAAATAAGGTAGCGCTTTTACCAGTGCCGCAACAGAAGTGGTTTTACCTGTACCTGCATATCCCCTCAACACAAAACAACGATTTTCTTGCTTTTGAGTTAAAAAAAGAGCGACTTTTTCACAAAACATCAGTTGTTCTTGAGTTGGCCGAAAGGGGTAACTTTGTGCAATTAAACTGGCTTTATCCATTTAGCAAAGATGCAATGGTAATGTTAGAGAAAAAAGAATTATTTTTGTAAAACATGAACACTCAAAACAGTATCCTTTTAATTGATCCATCATTCGACCTAAGCAATTCGGCAAACTGTAGTTTATTGGTGAGAGTAGGAATTGATAGTTTTTCGTATGCCATTTTAGATAAAGAAAGTAATACAGTTAGTGCTGTGTTTGATGAGCAAGAATGTAGTGAGGTCGTAAACAAATTAAGTGAACGCTTAAAAAATGATCCCTATTTAGGGCTAACGTTTAACGAGATTAAACTTGCTATATATACCGAAAATAATGTTTCTGTTCCGAATTCGCTATTTATAGGTGATGATCTGAAATTGAATACAACTTTTTTTAGTGAACCTCATTCCGAAAATATATATACTACGGCACATCCTAATTTTGGCTTTACTTCGGTATTCTCCTTTTCAAAAATGACCGATGAGATTATTCATCGATCTTTTTTAAACAGCAAAAAGTACCAGCCGCATGTTGCATTATTAAAGCTCGCAGAAAATAGTGCAGATACTTCTTTACTGGTCGATTTTACCGCTGGCGCTATGTATGTACTCTACTTGAAGCAAAAACAGGTAATTTTTCAACACGACTATGAAATAGAAAATGCAGAGGAGTTTAATTATTATTTATTATTGATGATCAATCAATTCGGTATTAATTTAAATGATACAGAAGTTTATTTAAGTGGTATTATTCATAAAAATGATGATAAATATATCCGCTTAACCAACTATTTCAACAGCACTCAATTTCTAGATTGTGCTGATTTTAATCTCAATATGCAAATTTTGGAAGATATGCCATCCCATTATTACACCACCTTATTAACATTAAATCAATGCGTATAATAGGGGGCAAATTAAAAGGCAAACAATTCAATGCTCCTGCTAGATTGCCGGTTAGACCCACAACGGATATGGCAAAAGAAGCGTTATTTAATATTCTCTACAATACCTACGAATTTGATCAATGCAATGTGCTCGACTTATTTAGTGGTACCGGGAGTATTAGTATCGAATTTGCTTCGAGAGGGATTAAGCACGTAACTTCGGTTGATAAGCACCCAGGATGTGTACAGTGGCTTAAATCAACAGCAGACCAGTATGGTTTAAAAGAAATTGATGCCCAGAAAGCAGATACTTTTAAGTTTTTAGCGCAAGACACCAACCAATATCAGATTATTTTTGCTGATCCACCTTACGATTTGCCAAACGTCCCATTAATTCCACAGTTGGTGATGAAGAATGGTTTACTATCAGATAATGGCACCTTAATCGTAGAACATCCACCTATGCTGAAATTAAATCAACTCCCTGGTTTTACCGAAATGAGAAAATATGGAAATTCGTCTTTTAGTTTTTTTGAGAAAATAAGTTAATATTAAGAAATTTAGAGACATTAAGGCTTCATTTTTTTAATACCTTCATGTTTTAGATATGAAGAGCGTATAGCCCCAATTTTACATCTCCCATAATATCAGTATCTTTGAATATGAAGATTGCATTATTTCCTGGCTCTTTCGACCCTATTACCATCGCACATGTTGATATCGTAAACCGAGCATTGCCATTATTTGATAAAATAGTGATGGGCATTGGGTTAAACAGCTCGAAACAAGGCTTTCTTTCTGCCGAGAAGCGCGAAGAAATGGTAAAAACTATTTTCGCAGAAAACCCTAAAGTTGAAGTGCAAATGTATGAAGGTTTAACCGTCGATTTTTGCCGAAAAATAACCGCCAAATATATGGTAAGAGGTATTCGTTCGGCATCCGATTTTGAATACGAACGTGCAATTGCACAGATTAATCAAACCATGATGCCGGAAGTAGAAACCATTCTTTTACTCAGCAAACCCGAGTATTCTGCAATAAGCTCTACTATTGTTAGAGATATTTTAAGAAATAATGGAAATGTAAGTCCATTTGTACCAAAACAAGCATTACGATTTTTGTAATCTACCTGAAGAAACCAAAAAGCCAAACCGCTAAAACAAATTTCTCGTTTTTAGCACTTCTAAAATTAACGGATAGGTATTCTTAATTTTATTTTTAATCCCCGTTTCGCTTACCCATGACGCCGTTGTAATTCCTTCCTCCTTTTGAGGAATTAATTTAGGCTTACCTTTAACTTCCATCTTATACCAACTTGTGCTTTTAAGCATCACTTTTGCATTTAATTCATAGATATGGTAAGTTTTGCATAAGCGTTTTCCTCTTTTCTCTATTTTAACCCCACACTCCTCTTCTACTTCTCGTACAGCTGCTACCTTAACTTTCTCCCCTTTCTCAACTTTCCCCTTAGGCAAATCCCACTTTTTATTTCTAAAAATGAATAAATATTCGCCTTTGGCATTTTCTACTAGTCCACCCCCTGCTTTTATAAGTGTACACTTCTTTTTAATGGCTTTAAATAGCATTTTAGGGCTTTGGTGCTCCAAAATGTAGTTCTTTTTAGCGCCCTTGACAAGGTTTTTATAAAATGTTGGAAAATCAAAATTCTCTGTATCAAGCGGTTGTGTTTTTTCTAATTGTTTAGGTGGGTGTTCTCCTATAAACAACGTGTTATCGTTGATATAAATTCTGTATTTTTGGGCCATGTATAATAAAAGTGATATTGAATTAAAGGTAGCTGAATTTTTATTACAAATTAAAGCAATTAAATTACAACCTACTAATCCATTTACCTGGGCTTCGGGCTGGAAATCTCCCATTTATTGTGATAATCGCATTACATTGTCTCATCCATCCGTTAGAACCTATATTCGCCAAAAATTATCGCAGCTTATTCAAGAAGAATATGGCGCAGTTGATGTAATTGCAGGAGTAGCAACTGCTGGAATTCCTCAAGGTGCTTTAGTAGCGCAAGAATTGGGTTTGCCCTTTATTTATGTAAGAGCTAAAGCTAAAGAACACGGTACTGGAAGCTTAATAGAAGGCGAGATTATCGAGGGCCAACGAGTGGTGGTAATTGAAGACTTAATATCTACCGGAAAAAGTAGCTTACAAGCCGTTGATGCCTTGCGTGCAGCCGGTTTATCCGTAGCGGGCTTAGTAGCGATTTTTACATATGGCTTTGATCAAGCAGACGAGAATTTTGCAAGCGCAAAATGTAGATATTCGACCTTATCAAATTATCCTGCGTTAATTAAATATGCTGCAGAGCATAGCTTCATCGCTCAAAACGACATAGATTTATTGAACAAATGGCGTCAAAACCCTTCAGAATGGGGTAGAGAAGTAACGCAAATAACATCATAAGCATGACCATTATAGAAAGTACGGTTGAGGTAAATTTACCAATCGAAAAAGTGTATGCATTTCTTTCAGATTTGAACAATCACCAACAGTTAATGCCCGAAAATATTTATAATTGGTCGTCTACCACGGATGAAGCCAGTTTTACCATTCAAAATATGGCTAAACTAGCAATTAAAATCTCAAACCGTATCGAAAATCAAGAATTAACTGCTATTCCTACTGAAAAACCGCCTTTTGATGTAGAATTAAAGTGGACAGTTGCCGCAAATGAAAACAATTCTACAACGGCTAAACATATTATCTCGGCAGATTTAAATATGATGATGAAAATGTTAGCAACCGGGCCTCTTCAAAAATTGGCTGATTATCAAACACAAAAACTAAAAGAAATTTTAGGATAAGTTGGGCTTGTTTTAATACCTTAGTTAGAAATAAGCTGTTCAAAATGTTTCTAACTAATTTATTAAAAACCCTATTTTTTTTACTTTGTTTTTGTAGCATCTCTAATATTCAGGCACAATCGCCAGCAACTACCTCCAATCTAAAAACAGAATATTTAAATCAACCTATCGGATTAGACAATCCCAATCCGCGTTTTACATGGAATATGGTTGATTATAGAATGGGTGCCCAACAAACGGCCATTCGAATTAGGCTAAGTACAGATTCACTTGCTTTAACTCAGGAAAAAACTGCGCAGTGGGATACAGGGTGGCAATCGACCGCCATCGCCCTAAAAACATATAATGGATCAGCACTAAAACCTTTTACAAAATATTATTGGCGCATCGACATCGCTGATCAATATAACGTTAAATCATCAAAATTTAAGATTTCGAGTTTCGAAATGGGCATGATGAATGCTAAAAACTGGCAGGGTTCATGGATTTCGGATAGCGAAAATCAAACCATAAAACCCGCCCCCTATTTTAGGAAAGCATTCGAAATTCCTAAAAAAATTAAATCGGCACGTGCGTATATCGCTGTTGGGGGATTGTACGAACTCTCTATCAATGGCGAAAAAATTGGTAATCACCGTCTAGACCCCATGTACACTCGTTTCGATCGTAGAACGTTGTATGTAACTTACGATGTAACCAAGCAATTAACTATTGGGAAAAACGCCATCGGCGTTTTATTAGGTAATGGATGGTACAATCATCAATCTACCGCCGTCTGGAACTTCGAAAAAGCACCTTGGCGCAACCGACCAACTTTTTGTCTCGATTTAAAAATCATCTATCAAGATGGCACAACGGAAACGATAAAATCGGGGAAAGATTGGAAAACTGCACTCAGTCCCATTATTTTTAACAGTATTTATACCGCAGAGCATTACGATGCGCGATTGGAACAAGAAGGATGGAATACCGTTAACTTCGACGATAGCAAATGGAAAAATGTAATTTATCGTTCCGCTCCTTCCGATAATATTGTGGCACAAGCGATGCATCCTGTGCGCAACATCGAAGAAATCAACCCAAAAAGCTTTAAAAAATTTAACGACACTACCTATGTTTTCGATTTAGGGAGAAACATTTCAGGAGTAAGTAAAATTAGGCTTAGCGGTCCTGCTGGAACGATCGTAAAATTGAAGCATGGAGAACGTTTATATCCAGATGGCAGTGTTGATTTATCGAACATTGATGTACATTACCGACCAACAGACAATAAAGACCCTTTTCAAACCGATATTTTAATTTTGAATGGAAAGGGTGAGCAAAATTTCATGCCTCATTTTAACTATAAAGGTTTTCAATATATCGAAGTAAGCAGTAATCGTCCGCTAACCTTAAAAAAAGAAGATGTAGTAGGCTATTTTATGCACAGCGATGTTCCCGTAACTGGAAATATTAAAGCATCAGATCCCTTAATCGACAAGTTATATTATGCTACCAACAATTCGTATTTGTCGAATTTATTTGGTTATCCTACCGATTGTCCACAACGCGAAAAAAATGGGTGGACGGGTGATGCGGCCATTGCCGTTGAAACGGGACTTTATGGCTTTGATGGAATTACCATTTACGAAAAATGGCTAGCCGACCACAGAGATGAGCAACAACCAAATGGTGTCTTACCTTCTATAATCCCAACAGATGGATGGGGATATGAGTGGGGAAATGGCCCCGATTGGACCAGTACAATTGCCATTATCCCTTGGAATATTTATTTATTCTATGGAGATAAAAAACTATTAGCGGATTGTTATGACAACATTCGTAGATATGTTAATCATATTGATGAAAATTATCCTACCGGTTTAACTACTTGGGGGCTTGGCGATTGGGTTCCGGTTAAGTCGAAATCTCCTGTCGAACTTACCTCTACTTGCTATTACTACGCTGATGTTGTTATCCTAGCAAAATCTGCAAAGTTATTGGGCAAGCAAGATGATTTTAAGAAGTATTCGGCTTTAGCTTCAAAAATAAAAGATGCATTTAACGAAAAGTATTTAGATAGAAAAACGGGGCTTTACAATAAGGGAATACAAACCGAATTAAGTGTGCCACTATTTTGGGGTATTGTACCAGATAACTATAAAGCAAAAGTTGCCCAAAATCTTGCTAAACGGGTAGAGGCAGACGGCTTCCATTTGGATGTAGGCTTATTGGGTACTAAAGCCATTTTAAATGCACTGAGCGAAAATGGATATGCCGAAATTGCGTATAAAGTTGCCGCTCAAAGAACCTTTCCCAGCTGGGGATGGTGGATAGCAAATGGCGCAACTACATTATATGAAAATTGGCCCATCGATGCTAAATCAGACATTTCGATGAATCATATCATGTTTGGTGAAATTGGCGCTTGGTTATATAAAGCAACGGGAGGCATAAAGCCTGATGAAAATGCACCTGGATTTAAACACATTTTATTAGATCCTAAGGTGGTAACCGGTTTAACTAGCTTCGAAGTAAGTCATATTGGTCCTTATGGCGAAATAAAATCTGCCTGGAAAAAAACAGACAAGGGCATACAGTATACCATTACTATTCCAGCAAATTCTAGTGCTACTTTACCCCTACCAGAGGGGTCAAATCAGCTAATTGAGCATAATGGAAAAATGATCAAAGCTGGAAAGATCAATTTACCTGCTGGAAATCACGTTATTATCATCAAAAAATGAAAAGAAATAGCGCATTCATTCTCGTGGTTTTAACAATTTCTGCGTTAAATGTCTGTGCGCAACCGATTCAGTTGGCCAATGAACGCATTATCGAGTATCTCACTCCTACTCGCGTGTTATGGAAAAACGGATCTATAAAAAACGAAGTTCGTTTACTTAAAAAGCGAACTGGTCAGGCCGATTTAGACAATACCGATCGGTGCATAATTGAAAATAGAAAAGATGAAAAAGGCAGTATATTACTCGATTTTGGCAAAGAAATACAAGGTGGGGTACAAATTGTAACCGGAATTTGGACAGGAAATAAACCTATAAAAATACGGCTCCGCTTTGGAGAATCGGCAAGTGAAGCCATGTCAGCTATTGATGGTAAAGGCGGGGCCACAAATGATCATGCCATTAGAGATTTCGAAACACTTTTACCTTGGTTAGGCATCGCCGAATTAGGCAATACGGGTTTTCGATTTGTTCGTATTGATGTTATAGATCAAGATGTTAAGTTAGTGCTAAAAGAGGTGAATGCCATCGCAAAATACCGAAAACTAACCTATAAAGGCTCATTTAACAGTAGCGATACCTTGTTAAATAAAATTTGGAAAACGGGGGCCTATACCGTTCAGTTAAACATGCAAGACTATTTATGGGATGGCATAAAACGCGATCGATTAGTATGGGTAGGCGATTTAAACCCTGAAATAACGACGATAAATGCCGTATTCGGTTACAATGAAGTCGTTCCAAAAAGTTTAGACTTTGCCAGAAACACCACTCCCCTGCCACAATGGATGAATGGAATAAGCGCTTACTCGATGTGGTGGATCATCAATCATCGAGATTGGTATTATCAGAACGGTAATTTTAACTATTTAAAAGAACAACAACCCTACCTAGGTGAATTGTTAAAACTGATGATTAAAAAAATTGACGCAAATGGCAAAGAAAACTTAGACGGACAGCGGTTTTTAGATTGGCCTTCGAGCGAAGACCCTGAGGCTATTCATGCCGGTTTACAAGCCATGATGGTATTGGCCCTTCGCGCTGGCGGCGATTTAATGCATAAACTAGGGGATGAAATTTCAGCATCAAATTGCGCAAAAGCCGTCAATCTTTTAGAGAAATATTCATCAGCACACCCTAAATCAAAACAGGCTGCCGCTCTTTTATCAATGGCCAAATTGATAAGTGCAAAAGAGGGCGACCAGATAATTAGCGAGGGTGGAGCAGCTAAATTCTCTACATTCTTTGGCTACTATATGCTTCAGGCCAAGGCCAATGCCACTAATTATACTGGTGCCATGGAGGTTATTCGCGAATATTGGGGAGCCATGCTAGATTTAGGCGCAACTACCTTTTGGGAGGATTTTAATTTAGATTGGGTAAAAAATGCGGCTAGAATTGATGAATTGGTGCCCGATGGAAAGATCGATATTCATGGTACCTATGGTGCGTATTGTTATATAGGTTATAGGCATAGCTTGTGCCATGGTTGGGCAGCTGGACCAACGCCATGGCTAACTGAGCATGTGTTGGGGATTTCGGTAATCGAACCGGGTTGCAAAGTCGTTCAAGTTAAGCCTCATCTAGGGAATTTGAATTTTGCTGAAGGCACTTTTCCCACTCCAATGGGCTTAATAAAAGTACGACACGAAAAAAGAGCCGATGGAACCATTAAATCTATTATCAACGCACCGAAAGGCGTGAAAATTATTCGATAGTAGACAAAATTTCAGGATAAAACTCTTGTTTTCAGACAATTAGTCTTCATCGATTTAATACTACAGACAAAATTTCCGATTTACAATCGAAACGTGCTGTGGCACTTGTTTTGATTTAAAGCAAGCATGAACTTCAACAACTTTACAATCAAGGCACAAGAAGCTATACAAAAAGCTTCAGAAATAGCACAGGGCAACCAGCAGCAAGCCATTGAAACGGCTCATTTGCTAAAAGGATTGCTTAGTGTTGACGAAAATGTTGTTTCTTACGTATTAAAGAAACTTAATGTAAATCTTAATACCGTTGAGCAAAATTTAGCAACAGCAATCGATAAATTACCAAAAATAACGGGTGGAAACGCCTATCTATCGTCTAGCGCAAATTCAGTCCTACAAAAGGCACAATCGTATCTAAAAGAATTTAAAGATGAATTTGTTGCCGTAGAACATATTTTACTAGGGATTTTAGCCATTAACGACTCCACCTCAAAGTTATTAAAAGAGCAAGGTGTTAACGAGCAAGATCTTAAGAAAGCGATAAAAGAATTAAGAGGAAGCAACCATGTAACCGATCAAAATGCAGAAGCTACTTATCAAGCCCTAAGCAAATATGCTCGGAATTTAAACGAATATGCAGAAAGCGGGAAATTAGACCCAGTTATTGGTCGCGATGAGGAAATTAGGCGCGTAATTCAAATTCTATCACGCCGAACAAAAAACAATCCCATTTTAATTGGAGAACCAGGTGTAGGTAAAACGGCCATTGCCGAAGGCATTGCCTTTCGGATCATTGAAGGCGATGTTCCAGAGAATTTAAAAAGTAAAACCGTATTTTCTTTAGATATGGGGGCTTTAATAGCGGGTGCAAAATACAAGGGCGAATTTGAAGAACGATTAAAAGCTGTGGTTAAAGAGGTTAGCCAGAGCGATGGAGATATTATTCTATTTATCGACGAAATTCATACCCTGGTAGGCGCAGGGGGTGGCGAAGGGGCGATGGATGCAGCAAATATTTTAAAACCTGCCTTGGCAAGAGGCGAATTACGTGCTATTGGTGCAACTACGCTCGACGAATATCAAAAGTATTTGGAAAAAGATAAAGCCCTAGAACGTCGTTTCCAAAAGGTTTTAGTTGATGAGCCCGATACGCAAGATGCCATTTCCATCCTACGTGGCTTGAAAGAGCGTTATGAAAGTCACCATAAAGTGATTATTAAAGACGAAGCCATTATTGCCGCGGTAGAAATGTCGCAACGTTACATTTCCGATCGTTTTTTACCCGATAAGGCGATCGATTTAATGGATGAAGCTGCTTCAAAATTACGTATGGAAATGGATAGTGTTCCTGAAAACGTAGATGCATTAGACAGAGAGATTATGCGCTTAGAAATTGAGCGTGAAGCCATAAAACGCGAAAATGACGATAAAAAAGTAAAAGAGCTTTCGAAAGAAATAGCCAATTTATCGGCAGAACGCGATCAATTAAAGGCAAAATGGCAAGGTGAAAAAGATTTGGTAGATGGGGTAAATGCGCAATTAGAGCTAATCGAAAACTATAAATTAGAGGCGGATCAGGCCGAACGTGCCGGCGACTATGGTAGAGTAGCAGAGATTCGTTACGGAAAAATTAAAGAGGCACAAGATAAAGTCGAAAAACTTAAGGTAGATTTAGAAAGCCAGCAAAGCGATAGCAGAATGCTTAAAGAAGAGGTTACTGCCGATGATATTGCGGGCGTTGTGGCACGTTGGACAGGCATTCCGGTAACAAAATTGATTGCAAGTGAGCGCGAAAAATTATTGCATTTAGAAGATGAATTACATAAACGCGTTGCGGGTCAGGATGAAGCGATAGAAGCCATTTCAGATGCCATTCGCAGGTCGAGAGCAGGTTTGCAAGATAAACGTAAACCCATCGGATCTTTCATTTTCCTAGGCACAACAGGGGTAGGAAAAACAGAGCTGGCAAAAGCCTTGGCCGAGTTTCTTTTTAACGATGAAAACGCCATGACCAGAATTGATATGAGCGAATATCAAGAGCGACATGCCGTTTCCCGATTAATTGGAGCGCCTCCGGGCTATGTTGGTTACGATGAAGGCGGACAATTAACGGAAGCTGTTAGACGCAAGCCTTATTCGGTAGTGTTATTAGATGAAATTGAAAAAGCGCATCCAGATGTTTTTAATATTCTGTTACAAGTATTGGATGATGGACGTTTAACTGACAATAAAGGCAGGATGGTTAATTTCAAGAATACCATCATTATTATGACTTCGAATATAGGTTCGCACTTAATCCAAGACAACTTTAAGGCGTTGGACGATGAAAACAGAGATGAGGTAATCGCTAAAACTAAAAATGAATTGTTCGAGTTGTTAAAACAAACCATTCGTCCGGAGTTTTTAAATCGTATTGATGAGTTGATTATGTTTACACCACTTCATCGTGGCGAGATAAGGAGTATTGTAGACCTGCAATTTAAGCAGGTGCAACAAACCTTAGCCGAAATGGGAATTACGCTAGAAGCAAGTGCAGAAGCATTAGATTGGTTGGCAGAATTGGGATATGACCCACAATTCGGAGCAAGACCATTAAAACGCGTTATCCAAAAGAGGATTTTAAACGAATTATCAAAATCGATATTGGCCGGAACGGTTGATAAAGAGAGTAAGATAAAACTCGATATGTTTGATCATCAGTTCGTTTTTATTAACGAGAACAAATAATCACAAAAGCCAAACTAACCATTTGGCTTTTTTTATTTCTAACTAAGTTTTTAATTTAATTCGTATCTTAGTTTTAACACCCACCTAATGATATGCTTAAATTGTGTGCTTCTATTCTTTTAGGATTTATTCTTTGCACGCAAGTGCAGGCGCAGGATTTAAAAAAGGCTAAAATACTTGTTCAATACGATAGTTTACAAAAGGCCTTTCCAAAAGAAAAGTTGTATGTGCATCTTGATAAATCTGTATACGCATCTTCAGATACGCTTTGGTTTAAAGCCTACTTAATTGATCCAGCGCTTAATTCGTATTCTACCCTAAGTGGTTTAATTTATGTGGACATGGTAACACCAAACGGAACCACAGTACAAACGTTAAGCTTGCCCACAAAACTTGGAATTTCTTGGGGAAGTTTAGTGCTAAATCCAAAAGTGTACAAAAGCGGAACCTACACTTTAAGAGGTTATACGAATTGGATGCAAAATTTTGGTGAAACCTACTTTTTTAAGAAACAGATAAAAATTGTAAACATTCCGACAAGTGTTCAAGAACCTTCAACTTCATCAGTCGCTGTTGCATTGAAGAAAACGACTACAACAAATAATTTCCCAAAACAAGATCCATCCATACAATTTTTGCCCGAAGGCGGAAGCTGGATTACTGGGAAATTACAAAAAATCGCTTTTAAGGCCATCGCCCCAAATGGAAAAGGCATTGCAATTGAAGGCGAAGTTAAGGATAGTAGGTTAAGGCAAATTGCTACGTTTAAATCGAACACTAAAGGAATGGGCTATTTTAGTGCAATGGCCGAGCCTGAAGAAATCTACACTGCTTTTATCAAAATAGGCAAAAATAAGTATACCCAACAATTGCCAAGAGCTAAAAATACAGGGACTACCTTAATTGTTAGAAACGATTATACACTTGATTCTTTAGTAATCAGCATTTTATCGGATGTTCCAAATCAAGCACTAACCATGATTGGCCAATCGAAAGGTTTGGTTTGTTTTTTGGCCAATTTCCCTCCGGATACCAAGCGAAGAACAATAAAAATTTCAAAACGTGTGTTTCCTACCGGAGTTTCCCAGATTATCTTACAAAGTCGAGATCAGATTCTTAATGAACGGAACTTTTTTATTCATCACCAAGATCAATTGCAGGTAAACCTCAGCTCCCCATCCACCACGTACTCCCGTAGAGATAGCATACCCGTAAAAATCAACGTAAACGATGCTAATAGCCAACCTGTTGGCGGTAGTTTTTCCATTGCCATAACAGACGATAACCAAGTGAAAAAAAATGAAGAAAGCGACGACAACATTTTAAGCTATTTCTTATTGAGTTCAGATTTGAAGGGCGAAATTGAAGATCCAGCCTATTATTTTAAAGATTTTAATGAGCAGAAGCATGATGATTTGGAAGCACTTTGCTTAACGCAAGGCTGGGTAAATTACGATTGGGATTTGCCTAAGATTCCTAAATATAGAATAGAAAAAGAATACACTATAAGTGGAAAAATCAGTAACCTCACCAACAAACCAGTGCCAAATGCTAAGGTTAGCATCTTCGGACGAAACAAGTCGATGATGTTTGGCGAAACCACAACAAATGAAAAAGGTGAATTTGTGTTCAAAGATTTGCCAACCATGGATAGTGCCATCTTTGTGCTCAAAGTACTGAATTCAAAAGGGAAATTAGGTTCGTTGGGTTTTGAGGTGAACGAGTTTAGGCAGTTGCCGATAAAAACTACTTTAGTACCTAAAATAATTAGTGACGACCCGCTAGATAGCATCGAGCTTAATTTTATAGCCGTTAAACAACAAGAATATAAAGCCAATCCGGCTAATGGGACTAGGTTAAGAGAAGTCACTATTGTTGGAAAAAAGGTGGTTAAGGGATCAAAAAATTTAAATGGACCAGGTGAGGCCGACCAAGTTATTACTGCCGAAGAGCTGGAAAAAGCAGGAAAGAAAACATTACTGCAACTTATGTTTGAAAAAGTAAAGGGCTTCAACGAGGGTTTTAGAAGAGGAAGCAACATGAAAGATTATTTCCTCAGCAGGAATAGAGTAAAGTTAATTATTGATGGGATTGATGTAGACCTTTCTTATATTCCGAATGATGAACCACCAAAAAGAATGCTTGGTGCAGGAATCACATCGATAGATGAATCGCATTTAAGACATCTTAAGCAGTATCTAGATTACTATACTGCAGAAGATGTAGAAGGAATTGAGGTAATGCGGTTTACGGGAAATGCGATGGCTTATAAGAGTGATTTTGACCCATCTAGCCTAACTACCTTTGAAGATATTTCATATATCGAAATCACCACCAAATCTGGCGCTGGCCCATTTCTTAAAAAAGCATCGAATGTTTATTTGGTTAAACCTATGAATTACGGCGATAATAAAGTGTTTTATAGTCCAAAATACACCGTAGCCAACAAAAATAGTAAAAAACCAGATTTGAGATCTACTATTTATTGGGCGCCAAATATCGTTACCAACACCAAAGGGGAAGCCAATTTTTCATTTTTTAGTGCCGATAAAAAAGGAATCTATACCATTTGGATAGAAGGATCTGATATGCAAGGGAAGTTTGGATTCAAGACGATGAAATTGGAGATAAGATAAAAGCCTTAAAGAAGACTTTTATCTCTTATGGCTTTAAATTCTGAACCTTTTTTCCAACCTGGGAACGTAGTTTCATTGCTTAAGGTATAACCTACATCAAACAATAGCCTTAAATCTTCAATCATGCCCGAAAAATCCCATTTTGCAGGCTCAAAATTATCTGCTGGCGCATGGTAACGATTTTTGGTATATTCTTCTTTATGTGCTTTTCCGTACGCCAATCCATGTTCAACATTTTCATCACCGGTTTCAGTGTACAACGCCGGAATACCTACTTTAGCAAAATTAAAGTGGTCTGATCTAAAGTAAAATCCAGCAGATGGGTTCGAATCTTTTACCACTACCCTGCCTTGTTTTTTAGCGGCTGCTATCAAATAATCTTCCAATTCAGATTGACCGAAGCCCACTGCAATAATATCTTTGGTTTTTCCACTTGCTTGCATGGCATCTATATTAATATCTGCAACGGTTTTATTTACAGGCACCAATGGATTTGAAGCATAATATTCAGAGCCTAGCAGTCCTTGTTCTTCAGCCGTAACGGCTAAAAACATAATTGAGCGTTCTGGTTTTACCTTTGCCTTTTTAAAAGCATCAGCCAATACCAATAATGCCGCTGTACCCGTTGCATTATCAACTGCACCATTATAAATCGAATCGCCATTTACGGCTTCGCCTTTCCCTAAATGATCCCAATGGCCAGAATAAATAATATACTCATCGGGTCTTTTTGTACCTGGCAAAATCCCAACTACATTATTCGATTTTGATCTTTTAATGGTATTATCGATGGTTACCGATACGTTTAAACCTAAATCAACGGGCTTAAACCCTTTTTTGCCCGCTTGCACCATCAAGTCTTCCGATTTACCTGCTTGCTTAAACATCGCTTTTGCCACATCTTGGGTAATCCAGCCCTCCATAAGTGCACTCGATCTATTATCATCAGCTGCTGCCAAATATAACTTCGATTTAGACCATCCGCTACGAACAACTGCCCAAGGATAGCTTGCTGCTTTGTCTTCGTGAATAATGATCACTCCCGTTGCACCTTGACGGGCTGCCTCCTCAAATTTGTAGGTCCAGCGTCCATAATAAGTCATTGTTTTTCCCTTAAACAAGGTAGAATCGGAAAACCCGGGATCATTTACCATCACTACCACTGTTTTACCTTTTACATCCAAGCCTTCGTAATCATTCCAATTATATTCTGGAGCAATAATTCCGTAGCCAGCAAATACAAGTGGTGAATTTTCTATTTTAATCTGTGGGTCTAACCGGCGACTTGCAGCCACAAAATTGTCTAAATACGTTAGGCTTTTTTTGTTGCCGTCCTTAGTTTTTAGGATTAAATTGGTCGGTGTCGACTTTACATCAACCATCGGTACTTCTTGAAAATAACTGCTTCCATTTCCCGGTTTTAAACCTAGTTTTTCGAATTCTCCTTTTAAGTAATTGATCGTTTTTGTTTCACCAGCGGTAAAAGGTTTTCTTCCCTCAAAATCATCAGATGCCAGCACGGCAATGTGTTTCGAAAATGCAGTATCGTTAATGGCTTTTAGTGCTAACGAATCGGCTTGAGTATCGTTGCTTTTATTCGAGCTACAGGCGGATAATGCTACAGCTAATGCGATAAATGGAATGAGTTGTTTTTTCATTTTAATTAATTGAAGTTAGGTTACTCATACCTCGCAGGTTTTTTAAAACCTGCGAGGTTTAAAAAGGTACTTTATTGTTTTCTTTCAATCTCCCGATCCATCTCCGTAATATTCACATTTACGGATTGAGAAAAATCGCCCAATAAATAATTGTTAAAATAATCGGCTAAGCGCCAGAACATGTATTCTGTCATGTCGCCAAAACCATGGCGTTGACCAGGAACTACAACATAATCGAACCGCTTACCGGCTTTAATTAAAGCATTGGCAACACGAATAGAGTTTGCAGGGTGCACGTTATTATCAATATCGCCGTGCATTAACATCAAATGCCCTTTTAAATTTTTCGCTATATCAGGATTTTTGTCAATTGCATATTTAAAGGTTGTATCGCCTTTAGCAGAAACAACTTCGGTTACACCGTGATGCTTTTCGCTCCACCAACGGTTGTAGATGCTATTATCGTGGTTACCCGCTGCAGAAACAGCTACTTTGAAGAAATCTGGATAGACTAACAAAGCAGCAGTTGACATAAATCCTCCACCCGAGTGTCCAGTTATGCCTACCCTATTCGCATCAATAAATGAATATCGATCTGCTAACTGCTCTATCGCCGCTTTTTTATCAGCCAAGCCATAATCTCTTAAATTTCCATATCCATAGGTATGATACCATTTAGAACGTGCTGGGTTACCACCTCTATTCCCAACTGTGATTACAATATAACCCAATTGCGCTAAACGATCTACCCTATCCATTGCCCTCCCAAATGCTTTATTTACCGACTCGGTTTGCGGACCTGGGTATACATATTCGATAATTGGGTATTTTTTGTTCGGATTAAAATCGAATGGCTTATACATTACGCCATAAATATCAGTCACACCATCATCGGCTTTAACTTTAAACGGTTCGGGAAATTTGTAACCTGTAGCCATTAACAAGGATAGATCTGCCGTTTCCAACTCCATCACAACGTTACCTAAATTATCTTTCAAAACAGCTTTTGGAACCGTATTCACCCTAGAGAAATTATCGACAAAGTATTTGGCTTCGTCGTTCATATTCGATGCATGGTCGAAGTCGCCTCCATTTAATAATTTCATTCCAGAACCATCAAAATTGATGCGATATAAATGTAAATAATAAGGGTCTTCTTTCGCTTCCCGGCCATTTGCGGTGAAGTAAAGCACACGATTTTTCTCGTCGATATTCACGATGTTTTCGCAATGGAAAGCGCCTTTGGTAATTTGATTTTTTAGTTGTCCCTTTTCATCAAACAAATAGAAATGCCCCCAACCATCGCGTTCGCTCCAATGGATAATTTCGTTCCCACCATTTACCAATCCCGGGCGTTGCACCTCTACGTAAGTATTAAACCGTTCGTCGATAAGCTGGGTTACCGCACCCGTATTAATATCGATAGTACAAATGTCGATACGCTTTAAATCGCGACTGGTACGCGAGAAATAGAACTTCTGATTATCACCCAACCAAATTGAAGGACGAAATTCGTTATCTCTATCCTTATTTAAGGCTGGTCTGCCCCAAGTAGAAATGGATTGATCTTTAAAGGCAGTAGTATTTATAGTTCTATAGGTTTTTGCAGCAAAATTAAACAATACGAACTCATCTATTGGCGATTCCTTTTCGCCTGGCATTTGGTATTTGTAAGTTTCTAAGGTTGGCCGACCTGGAGTAACGCTATTAATTACCCATAAATCTTTTACTTTTCTTGAATCGGTTCTGTCGAGTACAAAATATTTAGAATCTGGCGACCATAATACGTAGGCTCCTCTTCTTTTTTTATTGTTTTTTATATTTTCTTCATTGTTTTCGCCATCGCCATCACTACCATAGGAGTAGAACTTTACACCATCTTTTGTTAATTGATGATCAACAATCGTACTATCATCTTCATTTTTAACAGCTTTAAGATAATTGGCTTTATCCATCCAGTATAAATTATAATTTTTAGAGAAAATAATGGCAGATGAATCTGGTGCTACTGAACCCCAACTTGGTTTAGCTTTAGGTTTAGAGAAATTTTTCACTTCCGTTAATTTACCCGATGCGAATTCGTAGTTGAACGAAAATATTTTCTTCTGCATCGAATCTGCAGCTTTTTTATCCTTTCTATCCTTTTTTAACTCATCAATAGTACTTTTAATTTCGAAGTTGATGCTTTTCTCGTCCTTCGCAAATTTTAGATTTTCAATTGGCAAATGCTGCGCATCAAAAGGATCGCGAACAATTAATGTAATTTCAGCGGCAAGCTTTTCTGGATCAAACAAAAGATTTTTTGTTTTTAAAATAGGGTCTACAATTTTCCAAAGCTTACCATTGGGTGTTTCGTACTGATACCAAAAGCGGTTACTCAGTTTTAACCAATGCGGATCTACTGCGGTTGAATAGATTATTTTCCTCAACTTACTTGGCGAGAAGCGTGCTGCTGCTTGATAATTTGCCTTTTCGGGCTGAGCAGTGGTTTCGGTTAGAGAAATCGTTTTCGTTTGAGCAAAAATTTGAGTACTAAACAAGGAAACGAGAGTGATTAAAGAGTAAAGTTTCTTCATTAATGAATAATTATGATAAATAAAATTCTAATTTATTCAAAATGTAGATTGAATGCTCAAATTATTTGTAATATTTCCTCTATAAATTAATATTTTTATCAGTTGAGGAGAGATCCACTATTTCCTTTTATATACTACGAAATTAAATTGCATATAAAAGGAAATTATCTAAGTTTGCAAAAAATTCACCTATGAACAAAATTTTCTTATCTATTATAGCCTTAGGGCTGATTTTAACCAGTGGATGCCAATCGAAATCTGAATCAGGAGCTTCAGCTACTTCAACAGATCGCGCTAAGCAAACCGCCGACACCAATCCTAAACCATCGAATATCGATATCAACACCATAAAAATTGCAGATGCAAAAACCATTTTAGCCCGCAAACAAGTTCCGATTTTATGTTACCATCAGGTGCGTAACTGGAAAGAAAGAGACGGCAAAGTTGGTAAAGATTATATAGTTGAAGTTCAAAATTTTAAGGATCAAATGCAGATGTTAGTAGACAGTGGCTACCACACCATTTTACCTGATCAACTTTATGCCTATTTAAATACGGGAGCAGCATTACCTTCCAAACCAATTATGCTAACTTTTGACGATACTGATTTGGATCAATTTACAACAGTTAATCCGATATTAAAGAAACATGGTTACAAGGCAGTTTACTTTATCATGACGGTCTCTATTGGCAAAAAAGGAAAATTTGTGGATTATATGAGTGCTGAGCAAATAAAACAGCTGTCTGACGAAGGAAATGTAATTGGCAGTCACACGTACGACCATAAAAATTTTAAAAAATATTCGGGTAAAGATTGGGAAGAGCAATTAGACAAACCGACTAAAAAACTGGAAGAGATTACAGGTAAAAAGATGACCGAATTTGCCTATCCATTTGGATTATGGAATGCGGAAGGGATCCCTGAATTGAAGAAAAGGGGCTTTAAAATGGCGTTCCAATTATCGATTAAACGTGATGAAAAAGACCCGCTCTTTACCATTAGAAGAATAATTGCAAGTGGGTATTGGAGCCCAAAAACGTTGAACAATAGTATTAAAAACAGTTTTTAAACATTAGGCTACTTCTTTAATTGAGTATTTCCTGCCGTTAAAATCAAATTTATCGCCTTTCTGTTTACCTAGCAAAAGCTTGCCAATTGGCGATACTGCAGAAATGGCGAAATAGGTTTTATTATCAAGGTGCAGCTGACCAGCGCTAATGCTTAGATAAAAGCTTCCTTGATCGGTAATTACTAAACTTCCATTTCGGGCTTCTTCAGAATGCTGGATCCGGTTTATAGAATTTAATACCATTTGATTTTCTTCGGCATCGATTAATAATCGCTTATTTCTGTCGATATCTTGCTGCATCATCTCCCTGCTAGTTTCGTACTTATCGCCTGCGCTACTTTTCGTGTCATCGTTGCTAGCTTCACGAGCCTGTTGCAGCGCAGTTTCTGCAGTTTTGATGCGCTCTTCAATAAATTTTAAACACAGTTGATACAATGATGCTTTTAATTCCTTCATATCATTCGTTTATTAGATGGTAACTTCTAATATACTAATTATTTTTCTATCCATTTAATTTTTTCGGCAATTGGTGTTCTATTCGCCTCCCGCGTTTCTCCGTTATGATAGCCCAGGTAAAAAAGTCCGAAGCATTTCTCGTTTTCCGCTAGCCCTAAAAATCCACCTAAATCGTGGATTAATGGTGGAGAACTCCAATATCCCCCGATAGCTAACGACTCGGCAGTTAAAGCTATATTTTGCACCGCACAGGCTACTGCAGCAACTTCTTCCCAATTTGGTACTTTATCGGGGTGGAATTGAATATTAATGGCTAAAATACAATCGGCCTGTGCTGTTTTTTGCGCAAAACTGTCGTATTTTTTCTGGAGAAAACCAGTTGATCCAACTTTCTCTTTGTACAGTTGGCCAAGCGTAACGCCTGACCGCGCCTTAGCATCTTTTCGAATCACAACAAATCGCCAAGGTTGAGTTAACTTATGTGTTGGTGCGTAATTAGCACTTTCTAAAAGTTGCTCAATTACCTCCGTGGTGATTTCCTTTTTAATATAATGGTCAGGAAAAATACTCCTCCTTCCTTTTATAATTTTGGTAAGCGTTTCGAAATTGTTGTTCATGAATCAAAAATAGCTGTTAATGTAGTAATTCGAATTATTGAAGTATTTTATTGCGCAATTCTTGCAAACCTTAAATTTACTCAAGATTGAAGTCTCAGCACTCAAGACTTAGAAAGCTGCCTCCTGATCTGTTTTACCTTTGCATAAAAAGCAATACTTTCTTTATCAAGTAAAAAATCCATGGTTTCGATTAATTCGTCCTTTATCCAATCGTGTTTTGAACTGAAATTGGCCAAGATATTTAAACAATGTGATTTAACAGCCACGGGAACTTTTTCATTAATTAACCAGTTAAAAACCGTTTCAACGAGCTCTTCAGTATTATAAGTGGCAAACAGTACCTTTATCGGTTTTAGCGCTTTCTTAGCAGTCATTAATGCTAAAATTTTACTAAAATGTCTTTGGGCAGATGGGTTTTCTTGTTGACGGAATTTGGTAAGAAAATAAGGACTATTTGGAATAAAGCAAGTAGGATTATTAATAAATACGGTCTCTAAAATCCAAGCTGCCCTAAAACCAATTTGTTCTTCAGGATGAAAAGTTAAATCGATTAATTCCTTTATCGAAAAATCGCTTTCAGCAATAGTTCGAGATAATTCCTCCGTCCTTTTTTTTGATAAAGGAGATTTAAGGGAGGTTAAAAGCATATCGGATTGCATCCTACAAAAGTAGCAATTGAGCGATAAAATCACTACCTTTGCATTTTATTTTCTACAATATGATTTCAGTTTCTAATTTATCCTTACGCTACGGTAAACGTACTTTATTTGAAGATGTTAACCTTAAATTTACACACGGCAATTGCTACGGTGTAATTGGAGCCAATGGCGCAGGGAAATCGACCTTTTTAAAGATTCTAAGCGGCGAGGTAAACCAAACGAGTGGCTCAGTGGCTTTTACGCCAGGCGAACGTATGGCGGTTTTAAAACAAAATCACTATGAGTTCGACGAGTTTTCGGTGATCGAAACGGTAATGATCGGTCATAAAGAACTGTATGATATTATGAAAGAGAAAGATGCCATTTATTTGAAAGAAGATTTTTCGGATAAAGACGGTGAGCGAGCAGGCGAATTAGAAAATCTTTTTGCAGAAAAGGATGGATGGAACATGGAAAGTAATGCCGCTACCCTACTTAGCAACTTAGGCATAAAGGAAGAGCATCACTACAAACAGCTAAAAGAATTAGATGGTAACCAAAAAGTACGTGTTTTATTAGCACAGGCTCTATTTGGTAACCCTGACATCTTATTATTGGATGAGCCTACTAACGATTTGGATATTGATACCATTGCTTGGCTAGAGGATTTTTTGGCCGATTACCAAAACATTGTTTTAGTAGTAAGTCACGATAGACACTTTTTAGATGCGGTGTGCACGCATATTGTAGATATCGACTTCAGTAAATTGAACATTTATACCGGCAACTATACCTTCTGGTACGAATCTAGTCAACTAGCCCTAAAACAGCGTAGTGATCAGAATAAAAAACTGGAAGAAAAAGTTAAAGAATTACAAGAGTTTATTCGGCGTTTTAGCGCAAATGCTTCCAAATCAAAACAGGCTACTTCTCGTAAGAAAGCATTAGACAAAATCGATATCTCGGAGATTAAAGCATCTAGCCGTAAATACCCTGCTATTTTATTTAATAACCTAGGCAGAGAGGCGGGCGATCAGATTTTACAGGTCGAAGGATTAAGTAAAACCGCACATGGTGAAGTTCTATTTAAGGATGTAAACTTCATGGTTAATAAAGGTGATAAAATTGCCATTATTTCCCAAAATAGCTTAGCAACTACTGCATTTTATAATATTCTGTCGGGTAGAGATAAAGATTATAAGGGCGATTTTAAATTTGGTGTAACCATTAGTACCGCCGATATACCGAACGACAACTCTGATTATTTTGAAGGAAAAGACGAAAACTTGGTCGACTGGCTACGGGAGTATTCTGGAACTGATGCCGATGAGCAATTCGTTAGAAGTTTCTTAGGCAGAATGTTGTTCTCAGGCGACGAGGTGCTTAAAAATGTGAAAGTACTTTCAGGAGGCGAAAAAATGCGTTGTATGTTCTCGAGAATGATGTTACAATTGGCTAACTTATTGATGTTTGATGAACCAACGAATCACTTGGACCTAGAATCTATCACTGCCTTAAACAATGGAATGAAAGATTTTAAAGGTACGATCTTATTTACGTCGCGAGATCACGCACTAACTGAATCAGTTGCCACGAGAATTATTGAGCTAACACCTAAAGGAAGCATTGATAGAATGATGAGCTATGATGATTATATCAATAATGAAGATGTAGCGAAGTTACGAGTAGAAATGTATAGTTAAGCGATGCAAGAAGTTCGATGGGGCATAATTGGATGTGGTAATGTAACCGAAGTAAAGAGTGGCCCGGCTTTTAACAAAGTAGCCAACTCAAAATTAGTTGCAGTGATGCGCCGAAATGGTGCTAAAGCAAAAGATTATGCAGAAAGACATGGCGTAGAAAAATGGTATGATAATGCGCAACAACTGATTAATGATCCAGCAGTTAATGCCATTTATATTGCCACCCCACCTTCAAGCCATTTATTTTATACCCTATCCGCTATCGAAGCTGGCAAACCAGTTTATGTAGAGAAACCAATGTCTTTAAATTTTGCTGAGGCTAATGAAATGTATTTAGCTGCAAAAAAAGCAAATGTTAAATTGGTAGTGGCACATTATCGAAGGGCGCAACCAATGTTTTTAAAAATTAAAGCATTACTCGATGATAAAACTATTGGCGATGTGCGTTTTGTGCAACTGCAACTTTTTCAACCTCAAGTAAAGTCAATCGTAGCACCTAGCGAAGAAAATTGGAGAATTAATCCTGCGCTATCAGGCGGAGGACTTTTTCATGACTTAGCCCCTCACCAATTAGATTTAATGCTTTATTTTTTTAGTGAAGTTAAAGATCAAAAAGGTTTTTCTGTAAATAGCGCCAAAACTTCGGCTGCAGACGATATCGTTACAGGACAATTACTGTTTGAAAATGGCATTCTATTTAATGGAACATGGTGCTTTAGCGTTGCTGATGACCACTCACTTGATCGTTGCGAAATTTTTGGATCAAAAGGAAAAATCACCTTCGCTATATTTGGAAATCAATTAGAAATTACGGTAAATGGGGAAACAGAAATTGTAGATTTTGAACCGCTTCAACATGTTCAAGAACCAATGATTGCTAAAGTTGTTGATTATTTTTTAAATAGAGGAGACAACCCCTGTGATGGAGAAACGGCAGCTAAAACCATGATGGTGATGGATAGTTTTACACGCCTGAATTAGTCTCTTTTTCATCGTCTTCGCGTAGGATTTTATACTTACGACCTTCTGCCTTTCCATATATAAATCGGTCAACAAACCGTGTCTTTAGGTACCAATTTGCTGCATCGGCTGATTTATTATATTTTGTTTTCTTTTTTGTGAGGAAAGAAAAGTCGGTATAAATTTTATATCCAATATAAAGGATAAATGGCCGCAGATGCACAGATTTAAAATAATTCCCAATCATTGAAAATAAATCTGCGCATCTGCGGCAAAAAAAATAGTTAAACTACCCCAGTAGCAAATCCTTTCCACAATTTCAAAATGGCCGCAGATGCACAGATTTAAAATAATTCCCAATCATTGAAAATAAATCTGCGCATCTGTGGCAAAAAAAATAGTTAAACTACCCCAGTAGCAAATCCTTTCCACAATTTCAAAATGGCCGCAGATGCACAGATTTAAAATATTCCCAATCATTGAAAATAAATCTGCGCATCTGCGGCAAAAAAACCGTAGCAAATCCTTTACACGATTTTAACGCAATTGGATTACAGCAATCTTATTTTTACAACATGATTTCAATTCAATCGGTTGCGCATCAATATAACGGGTCATCGCTGATTCGTTTTAAAGATTGGCAAATTAAAGACGGTGAAAAATGGCTTTTGCTTGGCGAATCGGGAAGTGGAAAAACAACCCTATTACATATATTAACAGGAATTTTAAAGCCTAAACAAGGTGAAGTTAACATTAACGATACCTCTATCTACACCCTATCTTCTAAAAACTTGGATCAGTTTAGAGGAAGAAATATTGGAATCATCTTTCAAAAACCTCACCTCATTAAGAGCTTAACCATTGCCGAAAATTTAGCACTTGCCCAAAATTTTGCCAATCTACCAAAAAACGAAGCTCGAATAAATGAGGTATTAGAATCGCTGAATATTGCCAACAAAAAAAAATCATATCCAAACGAATTAAGTCAGGGTCAACTACAACGAGTCTCGATAGCGCGAGCAGTAATTAACAAACCTGCGCTTTTAATTGCAGACGAACCTACCTCAAGTCTCGACGATAAAAATGCAATTGCGGTGCTAAACTTACTAATGCAACAATCGTCATTAAATAGGGCAACATTAATTGTGGCAACACACGACAAACGCGTTAAAGATGCTTTCACTAATACCTACAATCTAGCATGAGTCCATTAAAAATTAGTTGGAAAAGTTTATGGTCAAAACCCCTCTCGGCTTCCCTAAACATTATGCTTATTGCATTTGGAACGGGCATTTTAACCATTTTGCTGTTGGCCTCTACTCAAATTGAGGAAAAATTAAATAATAACTCAAAAGATATCGATTTAGTAGTGGGTGCAAAAGGATCACCTTTACAGTTAATTCTTAGTAGTATCTATTATATCGATTTTCCAACCGGAAATATTCCGCTTAAAGAAGCAAATGAGCTTTCTCATAACCCATTTGTGAAGAGAGCCATTCCTCTTGCGTTGGGCGACAATTACAATGGCGTACGCATTGTGGGAACGGATAGTAATTACATCAGTCTATATGGCTTAAAAACAAGTAGTGGTAAATTTTGGAAAGAAAATTTAGAAGCTACAATTGGAATTAATGTAGCCAAAGAGCAAAATTTAAAGGTCGGCGATACCTTTAATGGTGCGCATGGTTTAACCGAAAACACAGATATACATAAAGAACATCAATACAAAGTAGTTGGAATTTTAGCCCCTCAGGGTAACGTTACAGACAATTTAATTTTAACCAACATTGCCAGTGTTTGGGAAATGCACGAGGAAGAAGGCGAGCACAAAGAAGATGTTGAGGGGCGCGAAATCACTTCACTCCTCATTCAATACCGTTCGCCAATGTCGGTAGCCATGTTCCCACGTATGGTAAATCAGATGACGAGTTTACAATCAGCATCTCCAGCTATGGAAAGCACGAGATTGTTCTCTTTAATTGGTGTAGGTGTTGATACCTTGCAGTGGTTTGCGGTATTAATCATGCTCATTGCCGCAATAAGTGTTTTTGTTAATCTGTATAATTCGTTGAAAGAACGAAATTACGATTTGGCCATTATGCGAACATTGGGAGCTTCCAGAACCAAATTGTTTATCATCGTAATTCTTGAGGGACTAATTTTAACCATTGCTGGAACAATTATTGGTATTGGTTTAGGACATCTAGCGCTAGAACTAATCAGTAGTTACCAAGAGAGTAGTCAGGCTAAACTAAGCGGAAAGATTTTTATAACTAGTGAACTCTACTTATTGCTTGCTGGCTTAGCGATTGGTATATTTGCAGCTATCTTACCTGCGATACAGGCCTACAGATCTAATATTTCCAAAATATTGAGTAAAAATTAATATATACTAAAATGAAACCAACATGAGTTTGCAGTTACAAATACAATAAATAAACTCATGATAGCTTCATCACCATTAAAAACAACTATATACAGATGAAAAAATTAAGCCTACTCCTTTTAATACTTGCGGGATTTGCTTTTAACACAAAGGCACAACACGATCCGACTGATCAAATTTTGTCTGATAATTGGGATATAATTGGCAGTGTCGACTTTAAAACCGTTAAAGAGACCGAAATGTATGCCATTTTTACCAACGAGATAAAGAAATATGCCGGTAAACCCTTCGAATTAGAAGGCTATATCGTTCCCATTAAAGATGGAATGAAGCAAACCAAATTTATGCTTTCTACCTTACCCATTAACCAATGTTTTTTTTGTGGTAAAAATGGAGTTCCTATTATGGTGATGGTTGAACTAACTGAACCCATCAAATTCACTTATCAAACGATAAAGGTAAAGGGAATATTAAAACTGAGTTCGGCAAATGCGATGGATAATCCACCCATTAGTTTAACGGCAGGAAAGGCGATATAAATAAAAAAACCGACTAAAGTCGGTTTTTTTATTAGTAAGTCTAGTGACCAGCATGGCCATCTGCACCATGAGCGTGACCATGGCTTAATTCTTCAGCTGTTGCTTCACGTACCGACAATATTTTGCCTGCAAAAATTAAGTTTTTACCAGCCATTGGATGATTTAAGTCTACAGAAATTTGTGTTTCAGAAACTCCAGTCACACCGGCACGGAATTGATTTCCTTGGTTATCTTGTAAGGGAATCACATCACCAACATTTGGTAAATCGCCTCCAGCATCTTTAAACATATCGATAGGAAGATCTACATGTGCAGTTGCGTCAATTTCACCATATCCATCGGCTGGAGAAAGCTCAAAACTATATTCGTCGCCTACATTAAGGCCTAATAAATGTTCTTCAAATTTAGGCAACATCATACCTACACCAAATAAAAATACCAAGGGTTGATCTTCATTTGCTTTTTCAACAAAAACTTGCTGACCTTCTGGAGTGGTGGTGTGCAGTTCATAAGTTAATGACACTACAGTGTTAGAATTAATACTCATTCGTCTTCTTTTAATTAATAAATTTTACTGCCTCTTCTATAGTACTTACAGCAAGTGTTACAAAGATAGCCTATTTATTAGGTTAACAAAAAATAGGTTTAATTGTTACAACTTAAAGACTTATTAGTATTTGCAAGTATCTATGTATTAATCTATCAAAAACAACTTAGTCGAATATCGATTTCCTTTAATATTTTAGCTAATATTCATGTTATGCCAACAAGATATTATGCTAGCTTTACATTTAGGCTCATCTACGAGCAATATAATGATCATAAACGAACCTCAAGTAGAACACAATTTCATCGGGAAGCTTACCGATTTGAAATATACATATCGAACAATTAGCAAGAACAGTTACCAGTTATTTTGATTAAATTGAAGGTTTGATTGAAAGAGAAAATACCTTTACTTTGGAACAACTTACCGATAGCGTGAACCGGTTCTTAAATTTCAATGAGTATAAAATCTTAGATGGAAAAGGAAGTATTTCATCAAAAATCCTTAGAGAAAGCAGGAAAAGAATATGATCAATTTAATAAAACACAAAAAGTAATCTCAGATTTTGATAAACCTATCAAACAACTAAAAAATAAAGGTAAATGACAGCAGTAGAACAACAATAGTTGGGAAAAACGCTTTGGGCAATCGCAGACGATTTGCGTGGTGCAATGAATGCAAACGATTTCCGCTATTATATGCTTTCGTTTCTTTTTTAAGATACTTGTCTGATAATTATGAGCAGGGTGCTAAAAAAGAATTGGGTGGTGATTATTCCATATAAACGAAACTGGGACAGCCACCTATTTATTAATATTATACCATTAACTGATAAACCTCATCGCCTCTTCAACCGTAGGTACTGGCAGTTGACAGGTTTTATTTCTGCACACATAAATTTTTGTTTCTTTACTTTGCTTATCAGCTAGTAAAGGCAGCTTGCTATTCACTCCCCCCAAAGTAATTTTATTCGGAATGTACAGTTTGTGGAGCCTATTTTTCTCAATTTCAAACCCCTCACCTATTATGGCTACCTCATTTATTCCAAAAACGGCATTAAGCAATTGAATGCTCCAGTTCGAATAGGCCGATCCATACGATTTGATACTCGGTAATACGGAACTTAACATTTCGTTTGCTAGATTTCTATAGGCATCATTATCAAAAAATAATCCTAATTTTTGAAGATTTTGAGCCATAACTGAGTTAGAAGCTGAAATAACATTATCCATAATTTCATGCTTTCTAGCTATTAATGCCTCGCTGGCCGAGGAAGTATAGAATAACATCGGGCTATTTTTATCTTCAAATTTGATTAACACATAATCTGTTAACTTTCTTGCTTCTAAAAGCCATTTTTCGTCAAAATCTGCTTCATAAAGCACAATTAAGGCCTCAATTAAGAAAGCGTAATCGTCTAAAAATCCCGAAATACTTGCTTTTCCATTTTTGTAATTCCTGAATAAGCCGCCATCACTAGCTCTTAAATTAGTTAAAATAAACTCCGTAGCCTGTTTTGCACGTTGATAATAAAAATCTTGTTCAAAAATTAAACTTGCCTCTGCCAATGCTTTAATCATCATAGCATTCCAAGCCACTAAGCATTTATCGTCTAAACCTGGACGAATGCGGCTGGCTCGTTTGGTTAATAATTTTTCCTTTGCAACACTAATCTTTTGTTGTAGTTCGTTCAATGAAAGATTATTTCTTTCAGCGAATTCTTCGTCCGTAAGTTTCCGTTGCAACACATTACTCTCTTCTTCCTCCCAATTTCCTTCTGAGGTAACGTTAAAGTAAGCAGCAAGCAATTCAGCATCTTTTCCTACCACGATTTCAAATTCTTGCTTATCCCAAATGTAAAATTTACCTTCTATTCCTTCGCTATCCGCATCTAAAGCAGAGAAAAATAAGCCATCAGGCGATGTCATTTCCTTGGAAATCCACTCTAAAGTCTCTGTAACCACTTCCTTATATAAAGGTATTTTTAAGTATTGATAAGCTTCGGCATAAAGTGAAACCAATTGCGCATTATCGTATAACATTTTTTCAAAATGTGGAACATGCCAGCGCTCGTCGACCGAATAACGTGAAAAACCTCCGCCTACCTGATCATAAATCCCACCTAAAGCCATTTTTTCCAAGGTAAGCATGGTTGATATAGCTGCACCTTCATCCTCCATTAGGTGACTATACCGCAGCATAAAAATCCAATTGTTTGGTAAAGGAAATTTAGGTGATCTATTGTATCCGCCGTCAGCCATATCGAAATGGCGCTTCCAAGGCTCGATAATTTCAGTTAAATGCGTTTTATTAAATTCTACTCCAGTTGCTACATGAATAATTTTTTCCGATTGATGAATGCCGTCTGTAAGTCGCTTAGCATAATCTTTAGCCTTTTCTGGTTCATTTTTCCAAAGATCAGCAACGTTTAATAAGATATTGATCCAATCTTGCTTTCTAAAATAAGTACCGCCATAAATTGGCCGCTGATCGGGCAGGCAAATTGCATTTAAAGGCCAGCCTCCATTTCCATTCATTAATTGCACGGCCAACATGTAAATCTGATCTATATCTGGGCGCTCTTCTCTATCTACTTTAATGCAAACAAAATGTTTATTCATCACTTCGGCAACCTCAAAGTTTTCGAAACTTTCGTGCTCCATTACATGACACCAATGGCAGGCTGAATAACCGATACTCACCAAAATCAATTTGTTTTCGAGCTTTGCCTTTTCTAACGCAGCTGAATTCCATTCGTGCCACTCAACTGGATTAAACGCATGTTGTTGTAAATAAGGTGATGAAGCGTGGATAAGGTTATTAGGTTCTTGCATTTTTGAGATGTGAGTAGTCGGCATGAGTATTGAGACAAGGAGCTTAACCCTGTCTTATAAAATGTAAAGCTATTAAATATCTACAAACGTATTAAAGTTTAATTTTTCCTTTTTATAATTAACTTTACTAGCTAAAATTATACTCAGCACTCAATATTAACAAGATGACCATAACCCACACCGAAATATACCGTTTTAGTATCCCAATGGAACCCTTTGTAATTGCAACTGGAACCATGCATTTTGCACAAAATGTGTTGATTCGAATACATACAGATAAAGGCATTTATGGCGTTGGAGAGTGTTCGGCTTTTCCGATGATTGTTGGCGAAACCCAAGAAACTTGCCTAGCTATGGCAAAAGATTTTGCTCAGATTTGGAAAGGTAAAAACCCATTAGAAATACCTGAGCGTATGGCCGATTTATTGGCTTATGCAGATCATAATGCTACTATAAAAAGTGCATTCGATATGGCCTTGTTCGATATTTCAGCAAAAAATGCAGGTTTGCCTCTTTATAAATTTTTAGGTGGCTATAAAAGAACAATCGAAACCGATATGACAATTGGGATTGATGATGCAGAAGGGATGGCGAGTAAAGCACTAGAATACAAAAACAAGGGCTGTAGGATTATTAAAATTAAACTCGGAAAAAAAGTACACGAAGACATCGAGCGAGTGCAGAAAATTAGAGCAGCAGTAGGTAGTGAAATGGTTTTACGCCTAGACGCAAATCAGGGATGGAGTTTCGACGATGCACTATTTGCTTTAGGAGCACTTGAATCTGAAAATATCGAATTTTGTGAGCAGCCCATGCGCACTTGGTTTGACGATCGATTGCCGGAATTGGCTTTAAATTCGCCGATTAAAATTATGGCAGATGAGAGCTGTTATAATCATCATGATGCTCGAAAATTAATCAACAGTAAATCGTGCGAATATCTTAACATTAAATTCGCAAAATCGGGCGGAATTTTAGAAGCGCAAAAGATACATGAAGAAGCCTTACAAAAAGGCATGAAATGCATGATTGGAAGCATGCTCGAAACACGAATCGCCTTAAGTGCCAATCTTCACTTTGCTTTAGCAAGTCCAAATGTGATCTATTTTGATCTAGATACCTGTTTATTAGGCCATTTAATAGATCCAGTAGTTGGAGGTCTTACTTATGATGGTTATTTCTTAAGCATTCCAGAAGACCCTGGAATTGGCGCCGATGCAGACGAAACGTTTTTAAGTACCTGTGAAAAGTATATGGTATAATCTTTTCGTCTAACTAAAAAGCCAGTTCGTCGATAATTACGAAGTTTTCGTATAAAAGCGCTAGAGGGCATGCAACTTTTTTTTGATTTGGTCGTCATATCAGTAAATCACACAAAAAAAATCAAACATGAAAACTTCAATCAAAACCCTATTCGCTACAGGCTTAATTGCCTTAGCCATCTCAAATTCAGCTGTTTACGCAAATGGTTCGACTTCAAAAATGCTTTCAGTTAGTGCTGTAGACATTGCATCCATTCAAAAAATTATTGTAACTGGAAATGTCAATGTCACTATTGTTCAGGCGCCAAAATCGAAAGTTTTATATCAAAATGAAAATAATACTAGAGTTAGCGTTACGAAAAATAATACTTCCATAACTATCGATGGTGGCAATGCTACGAGTATGGCCGAAATTACAGTTTTCGTAGACAATATATATAGAATTGATGCGTCAGGAAACGCAATGGTACAAACTAAGGGCAATTTCGCAGTAAAAAACCTTCAAGTATTTGTAAAAGACCACGCAAAAGTAGAAGTAAATGCACAAACTGAAAGTTTATATACTGTTATTAAAGATACTGCCGAATTAAAATTACAAGGCCACTCTGATTCTCATGTTTTAACGATGGATAAACTATCTAAAATCACCTTAGAGAACTTTAGCGCTTCTAAAACGGATAAAAGCAATACAGAGGTTACCACATTTGCCGCACTTAGCTTAAAATAAACCAAACAAACAACATATATTCAATTTTGGTTGTAGCATTATGCTACGACCATTTTTTTTGTACCCCCACACTTAAACAATCTTTAAAAAGTTGTCAAAGTATAAGAAGTTTTTTAAACTGCAAGCTATCTCCGTTAAAAGCGTTAAAATCTACTACATGATTAATTCCATTAATTCGTGCTTTATCAGAATGTTGCCAAAATTTCCACGCGTTGCTATCCAATTTTAGCTTTGGCTGGTGATAATGCGCTACCCAGAATGGGTAATCGGTATAATATTTAGCTAAGTAAGTTTGGTAAAATTTAAGTCCGCTGTAAATAATTGGCTTTACCTTGGTTTTTTCTTCTATTTGAATTACAAAAGCATTTAGTTCGGTTCTCATTTTATCTGGCGATACGCCATCCAAACTTTCGATATCTACAACGGGTCGCAAATCTCCCTTTTCAACGCTAATGGTCTGTAGAAAAAAGTTCGCTTGCCATCTACCTGATTTTTTTGGTCTAAAAAAATGATAGGCTCCTACTTTTATGCCTTGCTTAGGTGCTTCTCGCCAATTTCGTTGAAAGTAAGGATCAACACCCATTATACCTTCCGTAGCTTTTATAAACGCAAAGGTTATTTTAACTCCATCCTCATTCATGGCCTTTACCTTTTGCCAATCTATTTTTCCCTGATAGTACGATACATCGATACCGTGGATTGCATATTTTTTGGGGATTTTTATCTGGTAACTTTCATAAGTTCGATAGTTTATATCATCCGTCGGATGGTGTACCCAAAACCATGCTGAAGAAGCTAATTTAAGTACATATCCGTAATAAAAAGGAGATAATAAAATGAGTAATAGGGTAAAAATTGCAAATTTTAACTGTAGGGATATTCCTTTGCGTTTTTTTCGAGTGGGTTTGCGTTTTTTTACTGGCATTTTTCGTCATTTCGATACCGAGTGAACGAGGTGAGAAATCTATAGAAAAACTTACTTGTTAGATTTCTCACTACGTTCGAAAAGACGTATCAATATTTAACTTAATCTTTACTCAATTCCGCGAAATACTTATGAAAAAGCGGCAAAGTTTCAATTCCTTTATAATAGTTATAAAGATCGTATTTCTCATTTGGCGAGTGTAATGCATCACTATCCAAACCAAAACCAAATAATACAGATTTAATTCCTAAAACATCTTCAAATAACGCCACAATAGGAATGCTTCCTCCACCGCGCGTTGGAATAGGCTTTTTCCCAAAACTTACTTCAATTGCTTTTTCTGCAGCTTTGTAAGCTATGCTATTGGTTGGTGTTACTACGGGTTCGCCGCCATGGTGGGTGGTTACTTTTACTTTCACATAGTTTGGCGCAATACTTTCGAAGTGCTTGGTAAAAATTTCGCTTATCTCTTCCGAGTTTTGATTTGGCACTAAGCGCATAGATATTTTAGCATTTGCTTTGCTTGGTAAAACCGTTTTTGCGCCTTCTCCAGTATATCCGCTCCAAATACCATTTACTTCTAAGGTTGGTCGTGTTCCTGTTCTTTCTAACGTGGAATAGCCCTTTTCGCCCCATTCGGCTTCAATTTCAAGATCATCCCTATATTCTTTCAGATCAAATGGTGCAGCATTGAGTGCTGTTTTCTCGTCAGCTGTTAAATCTACAACTTTATCGTAAAATGCTGGGATGGTAATGTGATTATTCTCATCGTGCAGGGAAGCAATCATTTTGCATAAAATGGTAGCTGGATTAGCAACTGCGCCGCCATAAACACCAGAGTGCAAATCTCTATTAGGGCCTACCACTTCTACTTCCATATAGGCTAAGCCACGTAAGCCTGTTTCGATTGAAGGGTTTTCCATACTAATCATCGAGGTGTCTGAAATCAAAACCACATCCGCTTTTAGTCGCTCGGCGTTTGCCTTTACAAAAATGCCTAGATTGGCTGAACCCACTTCTTCCTCACCCTCTATCATAAACTTAACATTACAGGCCAAGGTGTTGGTTTTCATCATTAACTCAAAAGCCTTCACGTGCATATAGAACTGTCCTTTATCATCACATGCTCCGCGCGCATAAATTTTGCCATCTCTTAAGGTAGGTTCGAACGGTGGGGTTTTCCATAGTTCTAGAGGATCTGGCGGTTGAACGTCATAATGTCCGTATATTAAAACCGTTGGTAAGGCTTGATCGATAATTTTTTCACCATAAACGATAGGATAGCCTGCCGTTTCACATATTTCGACGTTATCAGCACCAGCATTCCTTAATTTTTCTGCTACAAAATTGGCCGTTTTTAGCACCTCACCTTTATATTTCGGATCGGCACTTACCGATGGAAATCGTAACAATTCGAACAACTCATCCAAAAAACGTTGTTTATTCTCTTCTACATATTTTTTTATCTCTTGCATAGCCTATAGATTTTGAACAAACTTAGATAAATTGCCTTTTATATGCAATTTAATTGATTGCATATAAAAGCTAGCTGTCTTTACTAAGAAACATTGCTTTTTGGCACAACCTCTAATAAAATAATGTACTTTGCAGAGTTGAACACTAGAAAACGCATTAATCAACTCAATTTGAGTTTGCCGAACCTTGATGTGTATATTTACAGAATATTGTAAAAAAACTATCTAATGTCAGAATTCACGAATGAACCTATAGAAATTGACTTACTTCCAAAATTTGAAGAGGTTAGTTTAAACGCTCCAGATCCTCGATTTTGGAGAGTGATCGCCATAAATATTTCAATCTTAATGATTTTAAGTGCTATTGGAATTGGATTATTCATTTTTTTTAACGAACCTGTTAGGGCTTACAGCCTACCTATTATTACAGGCTTTATGCTTTTATTTTTACTTCTTTTTCTGCTATACAAGGTCAGTTTTAAGAAAAGAGGTTATGCCCTAAGAGAAAAAGATATGATCTATAAAAGTGGAATTATTGCCGAAACTACCACAGTTGTTCCATTAAATAGGATACAGCATGTGGCTTTAGACGAAGGGCTGTTTTCGAGGATGTATAATCTTGCAACCTTACAAATTTATACAGCAGGGGGTTCAACTGGGCACATGCACATAGCTGGCATCCCTCTACACCAAGCAAGGGCAATTAAAGAGGCTTTATTAAAGAAATTAGATTTATTAGAAAAGCTAGCCGATCAATGATGAATTTCGATTTTAGCAAGCCACAACGACAATCGATATCAGGTATCATAATTATGGGTGCTCACACCCTGCAGCACTTTATAAGGGCCTTATTTATTCCACTAGCAATTTTTGTAATAAAGGCAACTGCTTCTGTACTAATGTATGTGGTAATTGGTCTTGCAGTATTAATCGTGGTTATTTTATTTTTTTCCTATCTAAGTTATCGCCGATTTACTTTCTTTTTGGATGATAAGAAACAAGAATTTGTAATCAACAAGGGTGTGTTTAATCGTACCTTACTTACGATACAATTAGATAAAATTCAGCAGGTAAACATCAACCAATCGCTGCTGCAAAAATTAATAGGTGTTTACAGCCTGCAGATTGATACCCCGGGTACTGCCAGTAGTGAAGTGAGCATGAAAGCAATAAGCAAAGAAATTGCATATAGTTTAAAAGAACACTTATTAAATGGGGAGAAGGTAAGTAGTTCTGATGTTTTAGAAACTAACACGGCAACACAAAAACAAACCCTATTTCTAAAATTAAGTGCTAGAACCTTATTCAAAGTTGGTCTTACGTCTAATTACTTAAGTAGTTTAATCCTTTTAATGGGATTTTTGTATGCTATTTTTCATAATGCAAAAGAATTAATTCGTGCATTCGATAATGATAATGGACAGGTTGAAGCAGCGATTAAGACTGGCGTTTCCGTTTTTTCTGTCGGCATACTCGTTGCAATTTTCTTATGTATTCTTTTGATAATTAACATTATACGTACGTTTGTAACCTATTTTGATTTTGAAGTAAGTAAGCATAAGCATTCTCTTTTACTTTCTTTCGGTCTTTTTGCTAGAAAGAATACGTTAGTAAATCCTCGAAAAGTGCAGATTACAAACTATAGTCAAAATTATTTTCAAAAAAAGCTAAACATCATTAATTTACTCCTAATGCAGGCTCATACTGGGGAAAAGAAAGAGGAAAAGGATGTAGCGAAGTCCTTTCTTCATATTCCAGGATGCAGCAAAACAGAAAAGGATGAACTACTTCGCATTATTCTAGGAGATATGCCAAAAGAGGGAAAAATCTTTACTCCAAATTTTAGATTTTTAAATCTTCCTTTATTTTTTAAGGCAATTATACCGATTGGCATATTTTTTACATTTTGGTTTAATTTTAACCAACTTAAACCTTACTATCCATTAGCCATATGCTATTTTATCTTAGTGGTTTCAACCCTTTATATTAGCTATAAAAGGCACCGATTAGTGGTTAGTAAGGATTTTATCATTAAAAAGAGTGGAATTTGGGATATTTCACATCAGATTATTGTGCCACACAAAATCCAGTCTATCACTACTTTCCAATACCCTTGGCATAAAAGTGTCGATGTTGGCCATGTTAATTTGCACACTGCAGCAGGAGTTATCCATTTTAAGTATGGTAACTACACTGAGATTAAGCAATTGGTTAACTATTGGTTATATCAGATCGAAAGTGGCAGTGAAGAGTGGATGTAACCAAATTTACAGTTTGGATACGCTGTTTCGAGAGGATGATTAATTTTTGTTTAAAGCAGGTATTTACCAACACCTTTCTATAAGCGGGGAGAATTTGTTATTTTTGAACTCAAAAAAAGACGAAGATTTGGATTATTTAGCAGGATTAAATCCACAGCAGAGAGCAGCGGTAGAAAACACACAAGGGCCTGTAATGATTGTTGCAGGTGCGGGTGCGGGCAAAACTAGAGTAATTACGTACAGAGTTGCCCATTTAATACAAAAAGGTGTAGATGCATTTAATATTTTAGTGCTTACGTTTACAAATAAGGCGAGTAAAGATATGCGCGAGCGTATTAGTAAAGTGGTAGGTGGCGAGGCAAAAAATATTTGGATGGGTACTTTCCACTCCGTATTTGCCAAAATTTTACGGGTTGAAGCTGAAAAAATAGGTTATCCATCAAATTTTACCATTTACGATACCGACGATAGCAAAAGCTTAATCAGAAGCATTTTAAAGGAAATGCAGCTAGATGATAAGCTCTATGCCGCAAATGTGGTTTTTAATCGCATTTCATCTGCTAAAAACAACTTGGTTTCTTATACCGAATATTTAGAAAATGATCAAATTCAAGCCGAAGATGCTGGCAATAAACGCCCGCTATTGGGTTTAATTTATGAAACCTATGCCAAGCGCTGTTACAAGGCAGGCGCGATGGATTTTGATGATTTATTATTTAAAACCAATGTTTTATTGAAAAATCACCCTGAGGTATTAAATAAATATCAACAAAAGTTTAGGTATCTAATGGTTGATGAGTACCAGGATACAAATTTCTCTCAGTACACCATTGTTAAAAAATTAGCCGCGGCCTATCAAAATATATGTGTAGTTGGTGATGATGCGCAGAGTATCTACGCGTTTCGGGGAGCAAATATCCAAAACATTTTAAACTTTGAACGCGATTATCCAGATTTAAAAGTTTATAAACTAGAACAGAATTATCGTTCAACGCAAAACATTGTTGAAGTTGCCAATAGCATCATTGCTAACAATAAAAATCAGCTCGAGAAAAATGTATTCTCTGCAAATGAAAAGGGGGATCGCATTAAGGTTTCGAGAGCGTTTACGGATAATGAGGAAGGAAAATTGGTAGCCGAGGCCATTGTTCAGGACCGATTAAATAGTGGATTAGCACATAAAGATTTTGCTATTTTATACCGAACCAATGCGCAAAGCAGGGCGATGGAGGAAGCTTTACGAAAGCTTAATGTTCCTTATAGAATTTATGGAGGCTTATCATTCTATCAACGTAAAGAGGTTAAAGATTTAATCGCCTATTTTCGTTTAACGTTTAACCCAGCTGACGAAGAAGCCATTAAACGCGTAATTAATTATCCACGCCGTGGATTAGGAGACACTACGATAGAGAAAATTTCTGTAGCTGCCGATAAGCACGATGTAACGATGTGGCAAGTGATTTGCAATCCACAGCATTATATTGAAGGTAGAATTGCCAATCAATTGAATGATTTTGCAGTGATGATTCAGAGTTTTGCGGCAGAATCTAAAAAGTTGGATGCTTATGAAACTGCATTATATATTGCTCAGCATTCTGGGATCTTAAAGGAATTGCATACTGATGATAGCGTAGAAGGAAGAAGTAGATACGAAAACATTCAAGAATTATTGAATGGAATAAAGGAATTTGCCGAACGCGAAGACATTGAAGATCGGAGTTTAGCTATTTTTATGCAAGACATTGCCCTATTAACAAACGACGATCGCCAGAACGACAAAGATGCCGATACGGTTTCGTTAATGACCATCCATTCGGCCAAAGGTTTAGAGTTTAAAAATGTATTTGTGGTTGGGTTGGAAGAAAATCTATTTCCTTCACAAATGTCGCTCACCTCTAGAACAGATTTGGAAGAAGAACGACGCCTATTTTACGTTGCAATTACCCGTGCAGAAAAGAAATTAACCTTAACATATGCCACATCTCGCTACCGATGGGGAACATTAACATCTTGTGAGCCTAGTCGTTTCATCAACGAAATTAATCCTTCTTATTTAGAGTTAGAAGTGGTAAAACCTTCGAAATCTATTTTTGGCGATGGCAGTTTTGATACCGAGCGCAAAAGCTGGAGTCAGCAAAGAGAATTTCAAAGCAAACCTAAAATATCGAGTTCGGCTCCTTCTTCTTCCACTATTATTCGCCCGAAAACAACGTCTATACTTCCAAAAGCGCATGTTCCTACGCCAGGTTTTTCACCAAACGCGGCCAATGAATTTCAAAATGGAATGGATGTAGAGCACGAGAAGTTTGGGTTTGGAAAAATTGTTAACTTGGAAGGTACTTTACCAGATGTTAAAGCAACTGTATTTTTTCAGGGCTTGGGAAATAAACAGTTGTTGTTAAAATTTGCAAAACTTAGGATTGTGAAATAACCGTTTTTCCCCCACCTGAGATACCTCAGAAAAACATGGGCATACTGTTTATAAACCATCAAACCTAGGTGCGCTTAGGTTTCTAATTTTTCATTTGCAAATCGACACAGAATCTAAAGTTTTGAAACCTGAAGAGCTAAGATTTCTAAGATGGTAAAAGAAAATTTAGTTTTATCCAAATTAACAGTATATTTGAATTGCAATTGTTCATTTCGATGAACTCTTAACCGTTTATCTCTTTAAGAAAACAACTTTAATTCTCATTAAATATTTTCTCATTTTCGGTTAATTCATAATGCTTTTGCAATAAATTCTTAGTTTAATATAAGCAACACATAATGAATTTCGATTATAACACCACTCGTAGTGACTTAATTTTAGCCGAATATGGCCGTAATGTACAAAATATGGTAAAGTACATTATCGATTTACCAACAAAAGAAGAACGCAATAAATATGCACAAGCCGTAATTGATTTGATGGGTTTTTTAAATCCGCATTTGCGCGATGTTGCCGATTTTAAGCATAAACTTTGGGATCATTTACATATTATATCTGATTATAAGATCGATGTAGATAGCCCCTATCCAAAACCTTTACCAGAAGCTGCTCAATTTAAACCGGCGCATATTGGCTATCCGCAACAGCGAATTACCTATAAACATTATGGCAAAACAGTAGAAAAACTGATTGCTAAAACCATGGAAGAAGAAAACCCTGAACGCAAAGCCGCTATGGTACAAGGGATTGCAAATTTTATGAAGATGGCTTATGTACAGTGGAACAAAGACAATGTAGCCGATGAGGTAATTCTTAAAAACCTACGGGAACTTTCTGGCGGAAACCTGGAATTGGAAGAGAATGTAAACCTACAGAAAGTTGAATTTAGGCCTCAGCCAAACCGAACAAATAATAACAACAATCGTGGTCGACAAAACAATAATAAAGGTCGCCAGAACAATAATGGTGGCAGACCACAACAACGTAATAATAATCCAAAACAAAGACATTAGTTAATATGAACGCATTCGAAATTATTGGCGGCAAGAAATTAAAAGGCGAAATCACACCACAAGGTGCAAAAAATGAAGCCTTGCAGATTTTATCCGCTGTTTTATTAACTGACCAGAAAATTACGATCAGCAATATCCCAGATATTAAAGATGTAAATAAACTGATTGAATTGTTGGGCGATTTGGGGGTAATTGTAGAACGCCTTAACAAAGACACGTATACTTTTGAAGCGAAAAACATAAACCTTGGTTTTTTTGAATCAGATGTTTTTAAAGCGAAAGGTGGTGGCTTACGTGGATCGATTATGATTGTTGGTCCACTTTTGGCCCGTTTTGGTAAAGCAGCTATCCCTAAACCAGGGGGAGATAAAATTGGCCGCAGGAGGTTAGACACTCACTTTATAGGGTTTGAAAAGTTAGGTGCAAAGTTCATTTATGATTCTAAAAAAGCATTTTTCAATGTCGACGCCACAAATTTAAAAGGAGCTTATATTTTATTAGACGAGGCGTCGGTAACGGGTACGGCAAATATTGTAATGGCTGCAGTTTTAGCGAAAGGAACCACAACCATTTATAATGCAGCTTGTGAGCCGTATTTACAGCAACTTTGTAAGATGCTAAATAGAATGGGAGCACAAATTTCGGGCATTGGTTCTAATTTATTAACCATCGAAGGGGTTAAAAAACTAGGAGGAACATCGCATAGAATGCTGCCTGACATGATTGAAATTGGTTCGTTTATTGGGCTTGCGGCGATGACAGAATCAGAAATCACCATCAAAAACGTATGTTACGATGAATTGGGCGTTATTCCGGAAGTATTTAAAAAACTTGGCATTAAGTTAGAACGTAGAGGCGACGATATTTTTGTGCCTTCTCAAAAAAATTATGTGATCGATACTTTTATTGATGGTTCGATCTTAACCATTGCCGATGCTCCTTGGCCCGGTTTTACACCAGATTTATTAAGTATTGTTCTAGTGGTTGCCACCCAAGCAAGAGGAAACGTTCTTATTCACCAAAAAATGTTCGAAAGCCGCTTGTTCTTTGTGGATAAATTAATTGATATGGGTGCCCAAATTATCCTGTGCGACCCACATCGCGCTACTGTAAATGGAATTGATAAAAAATATAAGTTAAGGGGAATTAGTATGACTTCTCCTGATATTAGAGCAGGCGTTTCTTTGTTAATCGCTGCCTTATCAGCTGAAGGTACCTCAACGATTTACAATATTGAGCAAATTGAGCGTGGTTATCAAGATATCGATACCCGATTAAGAGCTTTAGGCGCACAAATTAAACGTGTAGAGGGTTCAGGACCGAGCCATTAAAAATTGGTTCATTTTTCATTAGTTCATTTGCACCTTAATGAACTAATGACCAGTGAACTAAAATTACCCAGATATTGCTTCAATAATATCATATTGCGTTATAATACCAATCTTTCCTTTCTCGTCTTCTACTAAAACCGCACTGTTGTCTTTATTGATCATTGCCGAAATTTTGTCGATCGACGTATTTAAATCAACAAACGGCAAAGAAGCGGTCATAATTTCTTTTACCGGGCTCGACTTTAAGGAAGGGTTTTCCAATAGCGATTCGAGAATATTGCTCTCCGTAACCTTACCAATTACCATGCCCTGTTGCGTAATTGGCAACTGAGAAATGTTAAGAGTTTTCATCACATTTATGGCTTCTGTAATTGTTTTTTCACAATCTAATGTTACAACTTCTTGATTTGAGCTCTTAGCTAAAATAGAGCGAGCTGTTAATTTTTCATCGGTTAAGAATCCTCTTTCACGTAACCAATCATCATTATACATTTTTCCCATGTAGCGACTTCCATGGTCATGAAAAATAACCACAACTACATCTTCTGGTTTTAATTTTTCTTTTAGTTGTAAAAGACCAGCGATTGCTGAACCTGCAGAATTTCCGGCAAAAATACCTTCTTTACGTGCAATCTCACGAGTCATTAAAGCAGCATCTTTATCAGTAACCTTCTCGAATAAATCGATCACCTCAAAATCTACATTTTGTGGTAGAAAATCCTCCCCTATGCCCTCGGTTATATAAGGATAGATTTCGTTTTTATCTAAAATTCCTGTTTCCTTGTATTTTTTAAAAACTGAACCATAGGTATCAATTCCCCATACTTTTATATTCGGATTTTTTTCTTTCAAATACTTTCCGGTACCCGATATGGTACCACCCGTACCTACACCCACCACCAAATGCGTAATTTTACCTTCAGTTTGGGCCCATATTTCTGGTCCGGTTTGCTCATAGTGTGCTTTAGAGTTCGATAAATTATCGTATTGGTTTGGTTTCCAAGAGTTAGGCACTTCTCGCTCTAAACGTGAAGAAACAGAGTAATATGAGCGAGGATCTTCTGGATCTACATTGGTTGGACAAACAATTACCTCAGCGCCAAAAGCACGTAAGGCATCTGCTTTTTCTTTCGATTGTTTATCGGTGGTCGTGAAAATACATTTATAGCCTTTAATGATGGCGGCCATGGCTAAACCCATTCCCGTATTGCCAGAAGTACCTTCAATAATGGTTCCACCAGGTTTTAATGCGCCACTTTTCTCTGCATCTTCGATCATTTTAACCGCCATTCGATCTTTAATCGAGTTGCCCGGGTTGGTTGTTTCTATCTTCGCTAAAACCGTTGCTGGAATAGACGAAGTAATGTTATTTAATTTTACCAAAGGCGTATTGCCAATGGTTTCCAAAATATTATTGTACCACATGCTACAAAAATACAAAATGGCAATAAGTATTTTATGATTTAATATTTATTAAAAACTAAATTTCGAAATATTCAACAATAAAGAATTTTATACTTTAAACTACTAGATAAGTATACAATAAATTTTATAATATTAGGCAAGTTGATATTGTTTTCCAGGCAAGTTGATTACTATTCCTTGCATTTCGAGGGTTAATAAAGTAATGGCAAGCTTACTTTGAGATAATTTAGTTCTACTGCTTAATTCATCAACATCCATTGTATTATTTTTAAGCTCTTCCACAATCTGAAGCTCTAATTCGGTTAAATTTAGCGGTAAATGCGCTTGCACTTCTGTTTTTTTCGTTCTTTCATCCCAAGCTAGATAATAAACCAGGTCTTTAGGGTGATTAATGAGACCAGCCCTATTTGTTTTAATAAGAAAATTGCAGCCTTCAGAATATTGATCGGATGTGCGACCTGGAAAAGCATATACATCTCTAGCGTACGAATTTGCGATATCGGCGGTAATTAATGCGCCACCTTTACTCGATGCTTCAATGACGACTAACACATCACATAAGCCTGCAATAATCCTATTTCTTTTCGGGAAATTCTCTTTATCAGGATTTGTTTCTGGCAAAAATTCCGTCAATAACCCTCCATGCTCAACCATATTCCTTGCAATATCGGTATGTGCTGGAGGATAAACACGGTCTAAACCATGCCCTAGCACACCTACTGTTACCATACGTTGCGCAACACTTTCTTTATGTGCAGCAACGTCTATCCCATAGGCAAGACCACTAATAATTAGTACATCATAGGGTTTTAAGTAGGCTACCAATTGCCTACAAAGTTCTTTTCCATAAGGCGTGGCATTTCGTGTACCTACAATACTTACTACTCGTTTTTGATTAAAATCTACCTTTCCCTTAAAATAGAGCAGTATTGGAGCATCATAACAATTGCGCAATCGCTTCGGATAAGATGCATCAGTGTAAAATAGCACTTCAATTTTATGTTTTTCAATAAAAGCCAGCTGCTTTTCAGCTCTTGCAAGTGCATCTGTTGTTAAAATAGAGTCGGCAATTTTCTCACCGATTCCTTCAATTTTTAAAAGTGCATCCTTTCTTGCGGTAAATACAGACTCGGCATCACCAAAGGCGACCAGTAGCTTTCTCGCTTGCCTAGAGCCGATGTTTTTAATTAAAGTAAGGGCTATTTTATGAACTAAACTCATTGATTCAAAGGTATGATATTCTATGAATTCGGTTTCTATAATAATTTTATTAATCTGTTAATCAACTAATTAAATATCAAACTACAAAAATAGTTTGATAACTATAAAAATAGTGGTAAATTTAGTTTAGCAAAAAGAAAATATTACAATGAGAGAGTTAACAAAAGCAGAAGAACAGGTCATGTTAATCTTGTGGGACATGAAAGAAGGGTTGGTTAAAGATGTAATTGATAAAATGGAACCACCAAAACCAGCATACAATACCGTATCAACGGTTATCCGTGTTTTAGAAGGCAAAGGATTTATAGACCATAAGGCAATTGGCAATACCTATATCTATTTTCCTATTATTACAGAAGAACAGTACAAGCATTTTGCCTTTGATAAAGTGATGAATAATTATTTCGAGAATAATTATCAGAGTTTAGTTTCTTTCTTGGTGAAGGAAAAAAATATGGATATGGAGGAGCTTGATGAGTTGATTGCCTTGGCCGAAAAACTTAAAAACAAGAAATAATGAACTGGTTGTATTATTTACTCGAAGCAAACCTATACTTGGTATTATTTTACGGTTTTTACCGTTTGTTTTTGCAAAATGAAACCTTTTATAATCTTAATCGGTATTTTTTGCTGCTCTCTACGGTTATCTCGTTTATAGTACCCGTTCTGCAATTGGGATTATTAAAACCTTCGATTTCGCAGAATTTAAGTCATATTAATCCCATAAACCCCAATGTAGATGGGGAAGAAGTAAATTGGTTCTACCTGCTTTACCTGTCTATTGCCTTTTGTTTTGCCATTAAATTAGGCTTAAGTATATATAAGATTGTAAGTATTTGGCTTAAAGGGAAAAAACACTCTACTGGCGATATTATTTTAGTTGAGGTAAAAGGCGAATCGACTGCATTTTCATTCTTCAATCTTTTATTTATCCATCCAGAATTGGCAGATAAAACTGCAGTAATTAAACATGAGATGGTACATATTAAACAAAAACATAGTGTTGATGTACTATTTTTTGAGTTGGTACAAATTACTTGTTGGTTTAACCCTATCATACATTTTATTAAAAAAGACATTAAGCTTCTGCACGAATATATTGCAGACGAGCTTACTACCAATGCCGATGTTCAAAAGCATGAATATGCGCTTTTTTTAATTCAAAATTCATTTGGATTAAGGGCGCAGCCTATTACTAATCAAATTTTCAATCAATCAATATTAAAAAGGAGAATTAACATGTTAAACAAAAAGAGAACAGCAGGTTGGGCAAGGCTCAGGCTATTGTTGACACTCCCTTTAACTGGGAGTATGCTTTGTATATCTACAATGGCATTTACAAAGGATTATGGATATGTAGATTTGCTTCCGGAGAAAAGTGAATTTCTTGTTCCTATCCAGGATAACCCTAAAGTAGCGAAGACTACAAAAATTGATACTTTAAGATTAAAAAAAGCAAAAAAACAAGATCAAGTAAAGTTTCCACCACCAATTGTGAGAGCAAACAAATCAATGAAAGGATCGAAAACTCCACCACCTCCAGTTGAACCGCCACCCCCACATAAAAAAGATGTGGTTAAGTTTCCACCCCCAATTGTTAAATCAGACAAAGCGAGCAAAGGAATGAAAACTCCACCGCCTCCGGTAGAACCACCCCCTCCACCTAAAAAAGATGTGGTTAGGTTTCCCCCACCAATTATTAAACCCGACAAACCAAAAAAAGGCGCGAAAACCCCGCCACCACCAGTTGAGCCGCCACCAGGAAAAACCGCTGCCATAGCACCAAGAATAGAACCTAACCGAATTGGGATGGCCACTTCTCCAGTACTGGTAGACCAACCACAAACAGAATCAAGTGCTAAAAAAAGCATACCAAGAGTAGAACCTAACCAAAGATATGATAAGATCCCACCACCGGTAGAACCAGCCTCAAAAAAGATACAAATTAAACTAAAGGAAGGAAATCGCTGAAAAAATTACTGAGGAATGTAAACCACGTATTTGGTTTCAAAGAATGCCTCGTCAAAATATGCTGAAAGTGGATGCAACTCTGCTTTCAGCTTTGATTCTTTAATTTCTTCAGTTAAATCGCCGCCCTTTAAATACAAAATCCCATTTTGTATGGCATTAATGTTCTCTTTAGCGAATTTACCCCTTATCCAAGGATAGAAGTCGACCAACCGCGTAACCGCTCTCGAGACAATAAAATTATACTTATCAGTAATCTGTTCGGCTCTTAAATGGCTCGCCTTTACATTTTGTAACCCCAATGCAGCGGCAACCTCTGTTACCACCTTTATTTTCTTACCAATCGAATCGACCAAGTGAAATTTAGTTCCAGGAAACAATATAGCTAGTGGAATACCCGGAAAACCACCACCTGTACCGACATCCAATACTTTCTCCCCTGCTTTAAACGTACAAAATTTAGCAATTCCCAACGAGTGTAAAATATGCCTTTCATATAGCTCATCAATATCCTTGCGCGAAATTACATTGATCTGTGCATTCCAAAAACTATATAAATCATATAATTTTTCAAATTGATCAAGCTGCCGCTCATTAATGGCAGGAAAATATTTTAAAATAAGATCAGGTTTAATTTCAGACATACAATTTATTTCCAAGCCACTTTCTTAACAAAGATAGAAACTACACCATTAATGACTAAAAATATTGCTAAAATGATTTCCAAAATCCAGAACCACCACTTTAGTTCGCCATAATTAAGTCGGTTTAACAGGCGTATATACACAAAACTCTTAACCACAATACTCAGCAAAAAAATGCCCAGTGCTAGATATAATGTATCATTAAAACAAAGCAACGCTACGCCAAACCCATAAAATAATAACTGAAAAATATATTGAATAGAAAGCAATACTCTGTGCTTTGCCTTATAAAGTTTTCCCGCCCCATAATGGCGTTTCTTTTGACGTATATAAGCCATAAATGTAGTCTTAGGCTCGCTCCACATATGTGTGTCTTTATGAATTCGAATTGCTGTATTGCCAGAATTGGCATTCGCATTTACAAACAAATCATCATCTCCTGAGGGAATATGCATGTGCGCTGCAAAGCCCTTATTCTTAAAAAACAACGATTTTTTATAGGCCATATTTCTTCCAATACCCATATATGGCATCCCTTTTAACGCAAACGATAGATAATTTACTGCTGTAAAAAAGGTTTCCATCCTAATAATGCAATTTAAAAGGCTTTTTTTCTTCAAATAAGGTGAATAACCTAAAATAATTTCAGTATCGGTATTTTTAGGCTGCTGCATTCCCATGAGCCAATTTGGAGAGGAAGGAACACAATCTGCATCTGTAAACACAAGCCATTCGTGCGTGGCGGCTTTAATGCCCATGGTTACCGCGAATTTCTTCCCAGCAATAAATTTATCTCCTTCGGCAACAGTTACAACTTTTAGTTTATCATATTTCTTCAAAAAACGCTCTAAAAGATCCGATGTACCGTCCCAAGATCGATCATTTACGACTACAACTTCGAAATTCGGATAATTTTGAGCTAAAATCACAGGTAAATAATTTTCCAAATTTTTAACTTCATTTCGGGCGCAGATAATTACGCTTATCGGATGTAAAGCACTTTCTGGAATCTCGTCAATCTTTACAGAAGTTAACTTTAAATGCACAAACAAACTAAAATAAAGTTGTACAAGTAAGCAAAAAACAAATGCGCCGAGCAGACAGGTTTCTAAGAGGGTTAATTCCACGTTGGTATTTCTAAATCCCGCAAATCTCTCATTTTTAATCCGATTTTAAGTGATTTTGTTGATAAAAAAGGATATTTTTGCCTCGATTTATACATATATGGAATTTACCTTACAGGCACAAGACCTGCAATCTAAAGCTAGAGCTGGCACAATTACTACAGCCCATGGCAATATAAAAACCCCTATTTTTATGCCAGTTGGCACTGCGGGAACGGTTAAAGCCGTACATCAGCGCGAGCTAAAAAACGATATTAATGCCCAAATTATTTTAGGAAACACCTATCATTTATACCTTCGACCCGGGTTAGACATTATCGAACCTGCCGGTGGTTTACATCAATTTATTGGGTGGGATAGGCCGATATTAACAGATAGTGGTGGTTATCAGGTATACTCATTAAGTAAAGTTCGAAAAATCAAGGAAGAAGGCGTTACTTTTAGATCGCATATAGACGGTTCGAAGCATTTGTTTACGCCCGAATATGCAATGGATATACAGCGCACCATAGGTGCCGATATTATTATGGCATTTGACGAATGCACTCCTTATCCCTGCGATTACACTTATGCGGCCAATTCGATTAACATGACACATCGTTGGTTAAAGCGTTGCTGCCATCGATTTGATACCACTACCCCAAAGTATGGTTTCGACCAAACGCTATTTCCAATTGTGCAGGGCTCGGTTTATAAAGATTTACGGGTAAAATCGGCCGAATTTATTGCGAGCATGGACAGGGAAGGAAATGCGATTGGCGGTTTATCTGTTGGCGAACCTGCAGAGGAAATGTATGCCATGACGGAGGTAGTTTGCGATATTTTACCTGCCGATAAGCCGAGATACCTAATGGGTGTAGGTACGCCAATCAATATTCTCGAGAATATTGCGTTAGGTGTAGATATGTTCGATTGTGTAATGCCTACTAGAAATGCTCGAAATGGAATGCTTTTTACTCGAAACGGTATCATTAACATTACCAATAAAAAATGGGAAAATGATTTTTCTCCAATCGACTCAGAAAGCGACCTCTATGCGGATCAAGTATATTCAAAAGCCTATTTAAGGCATTTAATGCATTCGAAAGAAATGCTTGGTGCCCAAATTGCGACCTTACACAACCTCCATTTTTATTTATGGCTGGTGAATGAAGCAAGAGAAAAGATTATTTCGGGCGAGTTTTACGCTTGGAAAAACAAAATGGTTGGTATATTAGGTAATAAATTATAAATGAATTTTTTCCGCAAGCGCCTAAAAATTATCGATGCCTTTATAATAGGCAAATACCTGGGTACCTTTGTATATACCCTTGTGTTATTTGTAATTATCATCGTTATTTTTGATTTGTCGGAGAAACTGGATGATTTTCTGGAGAACAACATGACGATTTGGGATACGATCACGCAATATTACGCAGGATCTATTCCTTTTTACGTGAATATGCTATCACCATTAATTAATTTTATTGCCGTTATTTTCTTTACGGCTAAAATGGCCGATCAAACCGAAATTGTACCCATTTTAAGCGGGGGTGTTAGTTTTAATCGGTTTTTACGTCCTTATTTTATTTCGGCATTTATCATTTTTTCGGCAAATTTACTTTCTAACCTCTATGTTCTCCCCTACACCAACCGGGTGAAGAATAAGTTTGAGAATGAAGTCGTCAATAAAAAAGATGCCTTTACGAAAGAAAAAATCCACATGAAATTGGATAGCAATACCTACATTTTTATTGATAGATTCGATAATAAAACAAGCGTAGGCTATCAATTTACACTCAATAAATTTAAAGGCGATGAGCTTCGTAAGCAATTACAGGCCAACACCATTAAGTGGGATTCTTTGAAGCGAAAATGGACTATATCAGACTACTCGGTAAGAAATATTGATGGTTTGAAGGAAAAAATGACCTACGAGCCTTTAGTGCCAAAAGATACTACCCTAGATATGCGGCCAGATGATTTCTCAGCTTATGGAAACATTTTCGAGAGTTTAAGCAACAGGGAATTATCAGAAAAAATTTCTAAAGAGAAAATCAGGGGTTCTGGTGTAATGAACGACCTTCTATTTGAACAATATAAACGCTGGCTACAGCCTTTATCGGCCTTTGTGCTTACTTTAATTGGTGTTGCACTCTCTTCTAGAAAGGTTAGAGGAGGCGTAGGCTTACCTCTAGGAATAGGTATATTTTTAAGCTTTACGTACATTGTATTTAATCAATTTGCCAAAATGTTTTCTACCAAAGGCGGCTTGCCTCCATTGGCAGCCATACTTTTACCGACGATCTTTTTTGGAGTTTTAGGCTTTTATCTCCTTAGGCGAGCCCCAAAATAATGGATAAGCTCCAACGTAAGAACTTAATTATACTCCATCTAACAGTGTTTATTTGGGGGTTTACTGGCATTCTAGGTGCGTTAATCACTATAAATGCTGTTCAGATGGTTTGGTATAGAGTTTTAATCGCCAGTGTAAGCTTATTTGCTTACTTTTTATGGAGCAAAACAAACATCAAAATAAGTAAAACACAGTTTTTGCAGTTCTTTTTCACTGGAAGTATTGTAGCCATCCATTGGATTTTCTTTTTTCATGCCATAAAGGTGGCCAATGTATCGGTAAGCTTGATTTGTTTATCATCGGTAACCTTGTTTATATCCATTTTAGAACCTTTAATTAAGAAGCAAACGATTTCAAAAGGTGATATAGCTATTGGCCTGGTTATTATTGCTGGCATTTATCTCATTTTTAAATTCGAATCTAGCTATACATTAGGCATTATTTTCGGACTTTCGTCTGCCCTTGCAGCAAGCTTATTTTCGACAATTAATTCTACTTTGGTTCAGAAAACCGAACCTAGCATCATCGGTTTTTATGAACTTTCGGGTGCATTTTTTTGGATTACCATTTACCGTTTATTTGATTCAAGCTTCGCCACCGAAACGTTTAATCTCTCGTTAATGGATTGGTTTTACTTAATGATTTTGGGCACTATTTGCACCGCTTTAGCGTATGTTGCCGGGGTGGGTGTGATGCGAACCTTATCGGCTTTTAGAGTGGCCTTAATTACCAATTTAGAACCTGTATACGGTATCATTTTAGCCTTCGTATTTTTTGGTAGTAAAGAGCAAATGACAGGAGGATTTTACCTTGGATCAACGCTAATTTTAGGGGCTGTTTTCTTATATCCCATCTACAAAAAAAGGAAAAATAATTCGTAGAATTAAGATCGATTTTCAACCTTCATTTCACCATTAAAACCACACATTTTACCGCCTTTTGTTGTAACGATTTGGCTTAGCTTTTTACGACAAAGAGGCATCCATTTTTAACAATTTTAATGGAGTAGGAGCAAGGCTTTAAAGAAATAGCAACTGCCAAAAATATATACATTTTATTTTTTTTGTGATTTATTTTTGAAAAAATAACAGATAATAAGTGTATCTTAACCGATGCGTTTAAGGCTAAGATTTAATCTTATGAAAATGAAGAAATGGGGGCCAAAAAAAGCAAATTAAAATAAAAAATAATAGTTTTTATCGTTTTAATTAAGATATAATAATTAATTATTTATCAATTAATTATACACTTTTAGCTAACCTATAATTTAAAGTAAAAAAAGATAGCAATACTTTAAAAAACTAACAATTTTAGCAAAGCATTTAAATGACATTAAATTTATCACATAATAAATTGAAAATCAACATATTAATTTTATTTATATCAACTTTTACTTCATTTAGTGGTTTTGGACAGATTTTCGATACCGAACAAAACCCACTTAGTGTAAAATTTCGGCAAATTAATGTTTCGGGTTTTAAAATCATTTACCCTACAGAACTCGAAAAAGAAGCGCAACGAATGGGCAATACGCTACCTAAAATCTACCCATTAGTTGGGCGGTCTCTTCGCCAACAAAATACGGTCATTCCAGTTTTGTTTCAGAACCGTGGAACCATGGCAAATGGCTTCGTTCAATTGGCTCCAAAGAAGTCGCAATTTTACGCTACTCCACCGCAGCAATTCGACAGTCAAGATTGGCTAAATAACCTGGCTGTTCATGAGCTCAGACATGTGGCTCAATTCGACAAATTAACGGGCACCCAAGCCTACCCTTTTCCTGAGGAAATTTATTTCGCCTATTTAGGAATAAGTGTTCCCACTTGGTTTATTGAAGGCGATGCCGTAAGCACCGAAACTTCGTTAACCAATGCTGGTCGCGGAAGACAGCCTTCATGGATTATGCCTTTCCGAACTTCACTCTTAAACGATAAAATTTTTTCTTATTCAAAAGCATATTTTGGATCGAGCAAAGATCAAACGCCAGGCTATTACCAACTCGGGTACCTCCTCACTTCTCAACTTAGAAAAGAATTTGGAAAAGGAAGTGTAGATAGTTTGCTTAGCGATATCCATAAACGACCAATCCGATTCTATCCATTTTCCAGAACCTTGAAAAAAATAACAGGAAAAAACACCAACCAATGGTATAAACACAGTGTAGCGCAGTTTAAAAACGAATGGTTAACCCAAGACAAAGCGAACAAGAGCGAAAAATACTCGCCATTGAACAAAGAAGCTAAATTCTCGACCAGCTACTTTTTACCTACAGCATTTAAAGAGGGACAAATTTTGTCGCTAAAATACAGCAAAGCCTTCCCTCCTACTTTTGTGTTGGTAGACCAAAACAAAAATGAAAAAAAGCTCTTTTCCATCGCCTATCAAGAGCAACCTTGGTTCAGCTATGCGAACAACCTGTTGGTGTGGGATGAGATTCGATTCGATCCGCGCTATAAACAACGGAGCTATAGCGTAATTTGTAGCTACAATTTTATCACTAAGAAAAAAACTCAACTTACATTTAAAACTCGGCTCTTCTCCCCTAGCCTATCGGCAGATGGGAAAAAATTGGTCGTGGTTAACATCGATTTAAGCAATCGGGTTAACCTGGTTATGCTCGATATACAAAATGGAAGCATAATCGATACCTACCCCAATAAAGATAACCTGATGCTTCAAAGCCCCGCTTTAAATGCGGATGGTTCTAAACTTACCTGGCTAAGTGTAAGCGAGTCTGGAAAGGCATTATGGTTAAAGAGTGGAATAGACGAACCGCGCAAACTAATTAACGAAACGCAGCAACAATTAGGTAGACCTGTATTTAATGACAATCAAATCATTTTTAACGCCCATTTAAATGGAATTGACAACATTTACAGCATAGACCCTCAATCTTCAAAGATAATCGCACTGAGCGCCTCTAAATACGGCGCTTTTAACGCTGGTTTAACTGAAGATGGAAAAAACATATTGTTTAACGATTACAATTTAACGGGCTACGATATTGTTGAAACTCCCATTACTTCAAAAGAAATTCAGCCTAATGGATTTGTTTTCTTCGGACAAGAGGCTAAAGATCAAGAGCAAACGGGTAATGTTTTCACTAATATCCCTACCGAGGTTTTAGAATCAAAACCTTATCGACCCTTAGCGCATCTTTTTAATTTCCATAGTTTAAGTCCAGCTATTGATGATGAAGATAATCCGGGCCTGCTATTGAAGTCGAATGATTTGTTAAGCACCTTCGATTTGTATACTGGCGTAATCTACGATAGCGATTTAAGAAAATTTGAATACAAGGCGGGTCTCACGTATAAAGCACTCTATCCTATTTTTAGTGTGGCCTATCGGAATAGTCCGCAAGCATTTTCGTATAAACTAAAAAATGCAACACAAATTACACGTGCCGAATGGAGAGAAAATTATATTAACATTAAAGCAAGTTTGCCCTTAAGTGTCAATCGCTTTAACCATAATTATAGTTTTGCGGCTGATATCGGAACCAGTTATACCGAAAGAGATCTGCGTGCGGCAGACGCTAAGGTTATTGCTAGCAGTATCCGCTTTCCATTGAATTACCAAATTGGCTTTTCTCACACTTTGCGGGCCGCTGAACGTGATATCGCGCCAAGATTTGCTCAAACCTTTAGTGTAAAATATTTCCATCAACCGTTCGACAACCGATATAAAGGAAAATTATTTGCTTTCGAAAGCGGGTTTTATTTCCCTGGTCTTGCCAAGAACCACATGCTTGCTATTGGTTTCAGTTATCAAAATGCAACGGGCGTATTGAATGCCAATACCGAAATTGCAACCGTTTACGGTTATGGACAAATAAAAGCAAGGAGTGAACTGCAAAATTCTTTGTTATTGAATTACAAGTTCCCAATTGCCTTTCCTGATATAGAAATTGGCCCACTAGCTTACATTAGAAACATACGTGGTGGAGTTTTTAGTCACTACGAAAACATTATAAAACAAACTAATTTAGCTCAACCTAAAACTTTTGGCTTCGAATTGCGTAGTAGTATGAACTTACTGCGTTACCAACCTTTAGTAGATTTCGGTGCAAGGATGATTTTTGTAAACCAAACTTATCACCAAAGTCCTATCTTAGAGGTAATTTTTAACTACAGTTTTTAATTTCAACATTATGAAACCAAAAACCATACTTGTAATTATAATGACTGCGCTGCTAACCATTTTTTTAACTGTAAATAGCGATGCCGTAGAATTTGATTTTCTTATTGGCGATCCGGTCTCAGTTTCTAAGCTGGTGGTAATTGGAATTTGTGTGCTAATAGGATTTATTTTAGGATTTATCGTTGGTCGCCCAAGAAAAACCTTAAGCAGTTACGATACAGAGATCGAAAAAGGGTATCCAGCAAACGAAAACAAGTCTGGGTTAAGCGATGAGGATAGGGATTATATTAGTTAAGTGTTTTTATTAAAACTCATCATCCAACCAATCCCAAATTTATCGGTTAACATACCAAAGTAATCGCCCCAAAAGGTTTCGTTCAGTGGCATAGTTATATTTCCACCATCACCTAAGCCAGCAAATAAGCGATCGGCTTCTTCTTTGCTTTCTGCAGTAATCGAAACTGAAAAATTATTACCTTGTTTAAAGCTGGAAGCCCATTCGCCTCCGGTATCACTTCCCATTAAAATAGAAGTGCCTATAGGAAGTGAAACATGCATAATTAGCTTGCCCATCTCTTCTGGCATAGCCTGTCCTTCTTTTGGAGGCATTTCGTTAAAGCGGCCGATGTAATTAAATTCACCTCCGAAAACTGATTTGTAAAAAGTAAATGCTTCCTCGCAATTTCCATTAAAATTTAAATAGGTATTTGTAGTTGCCATATAGTTGATTTTTTAATTAAAGACTAGCTCACTCGCTTTGAATCGTTGTATTTTGATTTCATGAACTTGAGCGTGGTTTGCATTAAGTTAATCAGCGCCTGCTCATTTATGTCACTTAATTTATTTGCATAAATACACGCTTTTCCCATTTTAAACTTACCTAAGTCTTTTAATAACCACTCGTGCTCTGGCAAGCCTGTATACACATATAAAGAAATAGCTGCTTTGCGAGGCGAAAAACCCAGTAGAGGAGCATCACCTTCGTGCCCACTCGCATATTTGTAGTGATAACTTCCAAAGCCAACAATAGAAGGCCCCCACATTTTTGGCGCATAGCCAGATACCTTTTGCATTAGTGCCAGTAAAGCCATGCCATCGTTACACTTTTGAGGTGTATTGGCGAATGTATTGATAAACTCAATAACGTTATGGTTGGTTTCTTCTGTTTTATTTTTGCCCATAATACATTTCTAAAATAAAAATACTATTCCGTCTTTAAATAACAAAATGAACCTTTAGTTCTGAGTTAATGAACTAATTTCCCAACGCCCCTTCAATATCCTTCAAAATATCATCAATATGCTCTAATCCAATTGATAAGCGTACAGAGCCTTGTTCAATCCCAACCTGCATACGTTGCTCTTCGGTTAATTTCGAATGCGTACTTGTAGCCGGATGAGTGGCAATAGAACGCGTGTCGGCTAGATTTGCTGAGATCGAAAACATTTTTAGTCCATCCATAAATTTACGTGCACCTTCTACTCCCCCATCAACAACAATTGTTACAATTCCCCCCCCCTGTTTCATCTGCTTTTTAGCAATCGCATGTTGAGGATGAGAGGGCAAGAATGGATATTTTACCAATTTTATTTTAGGATGTTTTTCTAAATATTGGGCAACTTTTAAAGCATTTTCGCAATGGCGATCCATCCGAATCGCTAATGTTTCTAAGCTCTTGGATAAAATCCAAGCATTAAAAGGCGACAATGACGGTCCACTGTGCCGAGCAAATGTCATAGCTTCGGTGATTAACTTCTTGCTTCCTAAGATTATACCACCTAGCACACGTCCTTGCCCATCGATGTATTTTGTTGCCGAATGAATAGAAATATCTGCACCCAATTTAATGGGTTGCTGCAGATAGGGAGTTGCAAAGCAATTATCAACCACTAATAAAACCTTGTGTTTTTTTGCTAAGCCTGCTAAAAACTCTAAATCTATAATATCAATTCCTGGATTAGACGGGGTTTCTACGAAAATGATTTTAGTATTCTTTTTAACCAAACCTTCCCAATCTTGTGGTTTATCTAAATCTGCATAATCGAACGTAATACCCCATTTAGAAAAAACATTGGTTAAGAGTTGATGGGTAGAGCCAAAAACTGAGCGACTAGAGACGATGTGATCACCGCTTTTAAGAAAGGCGCCAAATACTGTAAAAATAGAAGCCATACCTGTTGCGGTTGCAAATCCATCTTCTGCCCCTTCTAATAAACACATTTTCTCTATAAACTCAGAGGTGTTTGGATTAGAATAACGGCTATACACATTTCCCTCCTTTTCATTCGCAAATAAGGCACGCATTTCTTCTGCATCATCAAATTTATAACTCGAAGTTAAGTAGATAGGCGTTGAGTGTTCTTTATGGCCACTTCTTTCTAGTTGGGTACGGATAGCGATGGTTTCAAAATTTTCGGACATGTTATTTAATATCAAGATGTGAGTATCAAGTATCAAGCGTGGGCATCGAGTATTAAGATTATATTCCTTGCTACTCGATACTTGTTACTTGATACTATTTATTTTATAAGTAAAATTTATCGTTGCTGAGCGACTTAAAATGTTTGCTACTGAGCAATATTTATCAAAAGTCATTTGTAATGCGCGTTCGACTTTTGCGGTATTCAATTCTCCAAATAAATCGAAATGAATATCGATTACATCAAAAATCGGAGGCACTTCTTCCTCTCTTCGGGTTGCTTTAATGTTTATTTTAATGTCGTTTAGCGGCTCTTTCTGTTTAGTTAACACATTAACCACATCTATACCACTGCATCCCCCTAGGCCTACCAACATCATTTCCATAGGTCTAAAGCCCTTCCCCTCTCCTCCAATGGCAGGTTTTGCATCCAGTTCTACGGTAAAGCCCGTTTCGTTACTCGCTTCAAAATTAAATTTCCCGCTGTTGCGGATGAGGTTTATTTCCATTTATTAGTAGTTAGACTGGGCGCTTAAACTTTGGACTTCTGGTCTTTCGGACTTCAAGACTAAACATCGTAAAAAACCAAATTCTCCTTTTCCAATTCCGGTAGCTGAACAGGTTTTTCAAAAATTGCAAAAACGGAAGATCCGCTTCCGCACATTAATGCAAATGTAGCACCTGCAGCATAAAGCTTTGTTTTTATTTCGTCAATTTGCGGGTATTTGGCAAAAACCGAAGGCTCAAAATCGTTAAAAATCGTAGTTTCCCACTCTTTCAAGGGCAAATGTATCAATTTTTTGAGGGAAATCGAGTTTTCCTTAACTTTTACGTTAGCATAAGCCATTGCCGTTGAAACATGAACAGGGGGCTTAACCAATACTATAAAATAGTTAGATAGGTTAATTTCTATATCCTCAAATTCATCCCCCTTTGCAAAAGCATAAACCGGTTTATTTTCGATAAAAAATGCACAATCTGCACCTAGTTTCCTGGCATGATCTTGCATTTGAGCAAGTGTTAAACCAAGTTTAAATTTTTCGTTAACTAATTTAATTAAAAATGCCGCATCGGCCGATCCACCGCCCAAGCCAGCCCCTATTGGAATATTTTTTAACAATACAATTTGCTGGTGAGGCAAATTAAAATCGAGTTGAAGTTGGCGAAAGGCCTTGAAGCAAATGTTCTCTCCCACATCACCAGGAATGGCTATACCTTTGGTGATACAACTTGTTTCGTTGGCATCTACCAATTCTATAGCGTCCATTATCTTTATAGGGTAAAAAACAGTCTCTAGGTTATGGTAACCATCAGGTCTTTTTTCAATCAGATTTAACCCTAAATTAATCTTAGCATTTGCAAACGTTAACATCTTAAACTTTGTATTTATAATGACCGATGATTTTCCAAGCAAACAAACAATCTTCGATTACTTGTCCACCCCCAATATTATGAACAATTAAATAGCGCTCACCTTTGGAAGATTTCTTATTTACAACCATTCCTATGTGCGATACATTTCCACCTAAATTCCAACAAACTAGATCTCCAGGTTGATAGTCGGCCGAATTTTTAGTTATGGCTTTAACCTCACCCTTTCGTTTAAAGAAAACCATTAAATTATAAACCCTACGATGATCAATATTTCGATCGGTAGTTTTTCGCCCCCAGTTTTTAGGATAAAGCTTAAAATTTGACTTCATATCGAGGTGTACTTCCTTTTGCAAATCAATTCCTAAACCCTTTCTGTAAGCTCTTATAACCACATCCGTACACACGCCTTTTCCGGTTGGTACATCGCCATTAGGATAAGGGATAGTAAAATATGCAGGATCATAAACTACTTTTTGACTCGTTAATGCAATAGCGGCATCCGATAATCTTAGGGCTTGTGTAGATTGACCGAATGCATGATAAGCGATAAAAAATAAAACGATAAGTATGGGAGTTTTTTTAGACATGTAAAAAGGCTAAAATGTTGTTCAAATCTAATTTAATTTTCTCGGATTGAAAAAATTGCATAATGTGGAAAAAGGAACAGCTTAAAGATTATTTAAATTTTTAGTTTTGCAATAGAGAAATAAAAATGAACCCTCAAGGGTAAAAAAATAATTACTAAAACCAAAAAGAGTAATTATTTTTAACGATATAAGCTCCATTCGACCAAAAAAAAATAAAAAACGAATGAAACAATATTTAGATTTAATGCAGCATGTGCTTGATGAAGGCACTCAAAAACATGATCGTACAGGTACTGGAACCCTTAGTGTTTTTGGGTATCAAATGCGATTTAATCTACAAGATGGTTTTCCGATGGTAACCACTAAAAAATTGCACCTAAAATCGATTGTACACGAATTGATCTGGTTTTTAAGTGGTGATACCAATATTAAATACCTAAAAGATAATGGAGTGCGAATTTGGGATGAGTGGGCAGATGAAGATGGAAATTTAGGTCCAGTTTATGGCGCACAATGGCGCTCATGGCCTAAACCGAATGGAGAAACAATTGATCAGATTACGCAAGTCATCAATACGATAAAGAATAACCCTGATTCGCGTAGAATAATTGTTTCGGCCTGGAATGTTGCAGAAATTGAAAATATGGCGCTTCCACCTTGCCATGCGTTTTTTCAATTTTATGTGGCCGATGGTAAACTAAGTTGCCAATTGTACCAGCGTAGTGCGGATATATTTTTAGGCGTACCTTTTAATATTGCTTCTTATGCCTTGTTAACCATGATGGTAGCACAAGTTTGTGATTTAGAGTATGGCGATTTTGTGCATACCCTTGGTGATGCCCATTTGTATAACAACCATATCGAACAGGCAAAATTACAATTAAGTAGGGATACGAAGACCTTGCCAAAAATGAAGATTAATTCAGCGGTAAAAAATATTTTCGATTTTAAATTCGAAGATTTTACGCTGGAAGATTACGATCCGCATCCGCATATTAAAGGGGTTGTGGCGGTATAGTTCATTAGTTCATTAGTTCATTTTGTATTAAGTAAGTTAAATCATCCCTAAAAGCAGATTTAAATTATTAAAATAAAGATATGAACTACAACAAAATTGAAGATTTAGAAGTTTATATGCTTTGTGAATCTTTTTTCAAATGAAATAGGGAAATTACTATGAGCTGGGATTTCTGTGCTAAAGATACCATTGGTAAGCAAATTTGTAGAGCAGCTGATTCAATTAGCGCAAATATTGCTGAAGGATATGGACGATTTCACTATAAAGAAAATAAAAATTTTTGCTATTACAGCAGGGGTCCGTATTAGAAGTGAAATCCTTTTTAAGGAAATCTAGAAACAGAAATTTAATTACTGAAATCCAATTTACAAGAATGTTTGATAAACTAGAAAAAATACACATTATGCTAAATGCATGCATCAAATACATTGGATAAACTAACTTGACCAATGAACCAATGAACAAATTATCCATCATCGTCGCCATTTCCGAAAACAATGCCATTGGTAAAAACAATCAATTGCTTTGGCATTTACCTGCAGATCTTAAACATTTTAAGGAGATTACTACTGGCAACACCATAATTATGGGTCGCAAAACTTATGATTCGATAGGCAAACCTCTTCCTAATCGAAGAAGTATCGTAATTACTAGAAATGCTGATTTAGTAATTGAAGGCGCTGAAGTAGTAACGAGTTTAGCTGCCGCAATTGCCCTATGTAAAGAGAATGAAGAAGCATTTATTATTGGTGGGGCTGAAATTTATGAACAGGCATTGCCCTTTACTTCACGTATACATTTAACTCGGGTACATGGCAAATATGATGCCGATGCTTTTTTCCCGGTCTTACATCCAACTGCTTGGAAAGAAATCAATTCGATTACTTTTCCAGCAGATGAAAAAAATAATGTAGCTTACACTTTTTCCACACTGGAACGGATATAATTATAAAATTACAATAACACGTCTTATTATTTAAAAAAATAATTAGATTTGCCGACTTGTTTAAAAACAGCATACTATAGAAAAAATAATTTACAAACAAATGCAAGGTAAAGGTTTTATTAAATTTATGGCAATACTTTTAGGTATTGTCTGTCTCTATTCACTCTCGTTTAATCTAGTTACATATAGCGTAGAAAAGAAAGCCAAAGAGTTTGCCAAAGGCGATTTGGTTAAGGAAAAAGCATATTTAGATTCGATGGCTACCGTTCCGGTATACCCAGGACTTGGTTTAACGTATCAACAAGTAAAAGGAAAAGAAATTAACCTTGGTCTTGACTTAAAAGGAGGAATGAACGTTACCATGGAAATCTCTCTAGCAGAGTTAACCAAATCGTTAGCGAACAACCCAACAGATCCAAATTTTAATCAAGCATTAACAAATGCTCAGGTTCAAATGAATGCTGGTGGAAAAGATTTTATCGGTCTATTTGTAAGTGAATATGAAAAACTTAATCCTACCGGAAAATTAGCCGACTTTTTCTCTACACAAGAAAACGCTCAACAGTTAAAAGCAAATGCTAGCAACGCTGATGTAAGAAATTTCTTAAGTAAAGAAGCAAATAGTGCAGTAGATCGTTCATTCACCATTTTACGTAGTCGTATCGATGGTTTCGGAGTGGTTAGTCCGAACATGCAAAAACAAGAAGGTTCAAACAGGATCTTTATTGAGATGCCGGGCGTTCAAGACAAACTTCGTATCCGTAAACTATTACAAGGTTCTGCAGAATTACAGTTTTGGCAAGTTTATCAAAACCAAGAAGTAGTTGGTATTTTAGAAAACATAAATAAAACTTTAGCCTTAACGGTTAAAGATACCACTAGTACACCTGCAACAGCGGATACCACTAAGAAAGAGGGTAAATTAGCTGGCCTTACCAATGCAAAGGCAGCAAAGGATACTACTGCAGCTAAAAAAGATGCACTTAAAAACAATCCTTTATTTAGCATTTTAAGTATCCCTACTTATCAAGCAGAAAATGGTCAGCAAGCTTTGCGCCCAGGGCCAGTAGTTGCATGGAGTAGCCAGAAAGATACTGCTAAAGTAAATGCTTTATTTGCAAGACCAGAAATTAAGCCGCTTATACCAAGCACAATGAAATTTATGTGGAGCCTTAAACCGATGACGGATTCAAAGATTTTTGAATTGTATGCCATTAAGGTAACTTCACTAGATGGCCGACCTGCTTTAGGTGGTGATGCTGTTTCTAACGCTTTACAAAGCTACGATCAGAAAAATCAGCCAGAAGTAACCATGTACATGACAAGCGATGGTGCTCAGAAGTGGAAAAAGATTACTGCGGAAGCTGCTGCAGATCCTCAAAATAAAAAAGCAATCGCTATTGTATTAGATAATACAGTTTATTCTGCTCCTACTGTTCAGAATGAAATTCCAAATGGTGTTTCTTCTATCTCGGGTAGTTTTACGCTAGAAGACACTAAAGATTTAGCGAACATTTTAAAAGCGGGTAAATTACCTGCTCCTGCACGTATCGTTTCCGATTTCGTAGTTGGTCCATCATTAGGTCAAGAAGCAATTGACAGTGGTTTATCTTCTTTCGTAATTGCATTTATCGTAATCTTAGTGTTTATGGCACTATATTACAATAAAGCAGGATGGGTTGCCAATTTAGCATTGGTAATTAATGTCTTCTTTATTATGGGAGTTCTAGCTGCCTTTGGAGCTGTGTTAACCCTACCAGGTATTGCAGGTATCGTATTAACCATTGGTTTATCGGTTGATGCGAACATTCTAATCTTTGAACGCGTTAGAGAAGAACTCTCGCATGGAAAAAATACGGCTGCCGCAATTAAAGAAGGTTTTAAACATGCCATGTCATCTATTATCGACTCGAACGTTACCATTTTTATCTTAGGTATTATCTTGTTTGTGTTTGGTACTGGTCCGGTACAAGGTTTTGCAACCACATTATGTGTGGGTATCGCAACTTCATTATTTGCTGCTGTACTAATTTCTCGTTTAGTATTCGAAGGCTTATTAGCAAAGAAAGTAACTATTTCTTTCGATAATAGCGTAACAAGAAATGCTTTCAAAAACATTGCCTTCAACTTTGTTGGTCATAGAAAACTATACTATGGTATTTCTACTGCAATTATTGTTTTAGGTATTGGTTTCTATGTTAAAAACGGCGGATTAAATCTTGGAATCGACTTTAAGGGGGGTAGAACATACATTGTTCACTTCGATAAAGCGATGAATACCGAAGACGTAAAAAGCAAATTAGAAACTGTTTTCGGAGCAGAAGAAGAAACTCAAGTGGTAACTGCTGGCTCGGCAAGTGAATTAAAAATCACCACTACTTACCACATTTTAGATCAAGCAGAAACTGCTGATAAACTTGTAGAAGATGCTTTAAATAAAGGTTTAGCTAGTACAGGAGTAAAATACACACATCAAGGTGGTGCAAAAGTAACGCCAATTGTGGCTAGTGATATTGTTTACGGAGCCTACGGAGCTATTTTATTCTCATGTATCGTGATGTTTATTTACATCTTGGTTCGTTTTAGAAAATGGCAATATGGTTTGGGTGCAGTAATTGCATTATTCCACGACGTACTTCTAGTGTTATCGTTCTATACCATTTTAGATGGCGTTTTACCGTTCTCGCTAGAAATTGGTCAAGATTTTATAGCCGCTATTTTAACGGTAATGGGCTACACGATGACAGAAACGGTTGTTGTGTTCGATCGTATCCGTGAGAAATTAGGTGAAACTGGAAAAGTAGATGTTTATGGTGAAGAACGTAATACATTAATCAACTTTGCCTTAAATAGTACATTAAGTCGTACCATCTTAACTTCATTAACGGTATTCTTTGTGCTCTTGGTAATCTTCATCTTTGGAGGTGATAGTATTAGAGGGTTTATTTTTGCCTTATTGATTGGCCGTATTATTGGTACGTATTCATCACTATGTATCTCTACCCCTATTGTAATCGATTTATCAAAAAACGAAGCAAAAAAAGCGCTTAAGTAAGACTTAAATCGTTTTAATTTATATTAACGTAACATGTTGACGAATTTTAAAAATCTGTCCACGTGTTACGTTTTTTTATGAATATCTTTTCTTAAACTAGTTTAACTACGATCAGCAGTTTACTTCCTATATTTACCAAACTAAAAGCACGAATATGAGTTTATCTAATATGGATACTGAAAAACAAAAAATCGTAATTGTTGGAGGAGGCTTTGGAGGGATAGAATTAGCCAAAAAACTTCGAAATGAAAATGTTGAAGTTACTATTTTAGATAAACATAATTATCATACGTTTCAGCCTCTGCTATATCAGGTTGCAACTGGTGGATTGGAGGCCGACTCGATTGCATTCCCCATTCGAAAAATATTCAAAGGCCAAAAAAATCTAACCTTTCGAGTAACCGAAGTACAAAAAGTAATCCCTGAAGAAAACAAGCTTTTAACCACCATTGGCGAAATTACTTACGATCACTTAGTTATTGCAACAGGTTCTACAAGTAATTTCTTTGGTCAGGCAGAAATTGAGCACAACGCCATGCCCATGAAATCTATCCCAGAGGCATTAAATTTAAGAAGTTTGATTTTACAGAATTTGGAAGCTGCCCTAATTGAAAAAGATAAAGATAGCGAGACCAAGCTCTTAAACTTTGTTATTGTGGGAGGCGGACCAACGGGTGTAGAAACGGCAGGCGCAATTGCAGAGCTGAAGAAACATGTGCTCAAAAATGATTATCCAGAATTAGACCTACATAAAGTTAACATTTATTTGATCGAAGGCTCACCAGAATTGCTTGGGCCAATGTCTAAACAATCGCAAGTTAAATCGCAAGAATTCTTGGAAGAATTAGGGGTAACGGTGTACACCAATGCCAGAGTTCAGTCTTACAATGGCAATTTGCTTAGGTTGCTAGATGGACGAAGTATCTTGGCCGCAACGGTGATCTGGAGTGCTGGTGTAAAAGGAGTGGTACTCGATGGATTAAACCCTGAATGTATCGTTAGAGGAAATCGACTAAAAGTAGATTTAATTAATCGTGTAGCCTGCTATCAGAATATTTATGCTATAGGCGACGTAGCGGCAATGATTACCGATTCTATGCCTAATGGGCATCCAGGAGTTGCTCCAGTTGCCATTCAACAAGGAAAATTATTGGCTAAAAATTTAATCCATATCATTGCCAATCAACCAACAGAAAGTTTTAGTTATTTTGATAAAGGTGCCATGGCAACTGTAGGAAGAAATAGGGCGGTTGTGGATATCAATAAAATACATTTTCAAGGTATATTTGCTTGGTTTACATGGATGTTTGTACACTTAATGACTTTAGTAGGCTTTAGAAATAAATTAGTTGTCTTTGTAAATTGGGTTTGGAGTTATTTTAGCTACGACCGAGGAACGAGGTTGATTATTAGGCCATTTATTAAGTCGACAGGTAACAGCCAGAAACCCCAAAGTTCGAAAGTTTAGTAGTAGGAAGCCTAAAGGTTAAGCTAAAACACACCCAACCTCACAACTCAAAACTCGCAACTAAAAACTAAAAACCGTTCTAAAATGAAACTCATCGAATGCCCACGTGATGCTATGCAAGGCTTACATCATTTTGTGCCCACCCAAGTTAAGGCAGATTATATTAACCTATTACTTCAGGTTGGCTTTGATACGATTGATTTTGGAAGTTTTGTCTCTCCAAAAGCTATCCCACAATTGAGCGATACCCCTGAGGTCTTGGAAAAACTAGATTTAAGCACGACCAAATCAAAACTGCTTGCCATTGTAGCCAATTTGAGGGGGGTACAAGACGCAATTAAACACGAAGCAATAACTTACCTTGGCTTCCCGTTTTCTATATCCGAGACCTTCCAGCAACGAAATACCAACTCGAGTATTATGCAATCCCTTTCTACGGTTGAAGAAATGCTAAACGTTTGTGATCAAAAAAATAAGATTGCGGTTATTTATTTATCAATGGGTTTTGGTAACCCTTATGGGGATGAATGGAACATTGAAATTGTTGAAAAATGGACTGAGGAACTTGTAAAAAGGGGTGTAAAAATACTTTCTTTATCAGACACAACGGGCGTTTCTACAGCTGAAAAAATTGAGGCTATCGTACCCATGCTTATTAAAAGATTTGAGCAAACCGAGATTGGTATCCATTTGCACAGCACCCCAGAAACAAGAATTGAAAAAATTGAGGCCGCCTATGCTTCAGGATGTAAACGATTTGATAGTGCATTAAAAGGTTTTGGGGGTTGCCCAATGGCCGCTGATGATTTAACAGGAAATTTAGCAACCGAAGATTTAATTTATTTCTTAGAAAATAAAGGAGAAAATTTAATGATAGATGCCGAAAAATGGCAGCAAGCAATGCACTATTCTCGTTTAATTTTTAATTGATATATCAAGTATTGTAAAATCTTTTATACCAAACCATTAAAGCGATTCAATAGTAATATATTTAAACATTATCAACATGGATTAAACCAACCAGAAAAATAATGAAAAAATTATTTATACTTCTAATACTATGCATATTAGGGCAAAATAGCATTGCTCAAGATTTTGAACCGAAAGATTATTTTACTAAGGAATTTCATGCAGAACGAAGAGAAGCACTGCGTAAGAATATGCCGGAGGGCAGTGTAATGGCAATCTTTGCCTACCCTACCCGTAATTTTTCTAATGATGTAGATTATCTTTATCATCAAAATCCAGACCTTTATTATTTTACTGGATATAAAGAGCCGGATGCAGTTTTGTTTATCTTCAAAGACCAGCAAACGGATGCGAATGGTAAATCTTTCAAAGAATTATTTTTTGTTCAAAAAAGAAACCCACAACAAGAGAGCTGGACGGGAAAGCGTTTGGGTGTAGAAGGTGCGAAAGAAAAACTAGGCCTACCGATGTCGTTTAATGGAAGCGACTTTGCGGCTTATCCTATCGATTTTTCAAAATTTAAAACCGTAATTTATAGTACTCCACCAACTATGGTGCCTTCTAAAACAGAATCCGCTTCACTTTCTGGGCTATTTTATTCCTTTCAAAAAAAGGCAAACCTCTCTTTAGATAATTTAACCGAAGCTAGTACTGCACGCAGAACCTACAATATGCTAACTGGTAAGCTAAGAGAAATCAAAACACCAGAAGAATTAACGATGTTACGCAAAGCAATTGAAATTTCTTGCCAAGGGCAAAACGAGGTCATGAAAGCAACACATGTTGACATGAGTGAGCTTGAAATACAAGGATTACATGAATATGTTCATAAAAAATATGGTGCAGAAGAAATTGGGTATGGCTCTATTGTGGGTGCTGGAGAGAATGGCTGTATTTTACATTATGAAACCAACACCAAAACCAAAGTGGGCAACTCGTTAATCCTTATGGATGTTGGTGCAGAATATCATGGTTATAGTGCAGATGTTACTCGAACCATACCCGCTAATGGAAAATTCACAGAAACTCAAAAACAAATTTATCAAATTGTTTATGATGCGCAAGAAGCTGCCTTTAAAACGTTAAAAGATGGATCTACCTTTGCAAATGCTAGCAATGCAGCCAATGAAGTGATTTCGGAAGGCCTACTTAAGCTAGGGATAATTAAAGACAAAAAAGATTACCGGAAATATTATACGCACGGTCTGAGCCATCATATCGGATTAGATGTTCACGACCGTAGCAGTTCAAGAACGCTGTTAAAAAACATGGTGATTACCATTGAACCTGGAATTTACATTCCCGCTAATAGCGACTGCGACAAGAAGTGGTGGAATATTGGTATTCGTATCGAAGATGATGTATTGATTACGCAAGATGGCTATGAAAACCTTTCTATATTCGCCCCTAGAAGCATTGCAGAGGTGGAAAAGAAAATGGCGGCTAAAAGCGTATTAGACGGATTTAAGCTACCTGCGTTAAAGTCAGGAAAATAATTTTGTACCTGAATTTCATTCGTAACGGTAAAGTTTAGCGTAATTTTTTCATTGGGAAAGTTTGCTTTCTTGGCTGACCGTTTTTAGTGCCTGAAATTTCTGCTATCAGCGAATCGCGGTTTATCCTGGTATACGAAATGATCTGGGGGAAGTCGTGTTCTGGATTTTCGAAAACCAACTGCGTATCTGAACTGATTTTTAATCCAAATCGAATGGGCAACCCTTCATTTTGATTCTTCACCGCTGGGATATAAAACAATTGATTAGCTTCTTTTACTAAGCGAATGTGTTCGAGAACAAGAGTATCATTTTCCTTTTTCATGTAACTCTTCCCTAAAAATTCATCATCACTTTTTTTAACCCAAGTTTCATAAATACTTCCTCGAGCTGTTTTATTTTCCCAAGTCCCAATAAGCCATTGTGCTTTTGAAAGACTATCAGATTGCGTAGCAGTCCACCCACAAAAAATTAAAAGGCTAACTACAGTAAATAAAAAAATCTTTCGCTTTATCATGATGTAAAAAAGGTAAAAAACATTTCAAAAAATTCAGTTAATGCAACTAACAGGTACTATTGTACATTTATACATTTTTTACCATTCTAAAATGCTGAATTCCAGCTTCCTCAAATTGTTCGCCTTCGGCAGTAAACCCAAATTTTCTGTACAAACTCATCGCATCAAGTTGTGAATTCAGATAAATATAGGTTGCATCGGCTGGCAAGTCGTCTAAAGCGGTAGCTATTAACGCCCTTCCGATACCCTGACCTCTAAATTCTTTTAAAACAGCAAAGCGTTCTAATTTATAACCCTTATCTGTTTTCCGCCATCGACAAGCGCCGCAGGGATAATGACCAGAAATTGCCAAAAAGTGGGTAGATTCTTCTTCATTTGCCCACTCAATTTCAGGCGGACACCCCTGTTCGTCTACAAATACAATTTTTCTAATGGAGAAAACTTTCTCTAAATCTTCTTTGGTTACGGCTTTTTGTACATGAAGTGTGTCCATGATTATGATTTCTTAGGTTTTTTAATATTTTTACTCTTTAATTCATTTATTTCTTCAGCGGCATCGATAGAATGTGAGTGATGAATGTCGTTTTCCTTTTTTGCTAATCTCGCTAAGGTTACATAAAATTTATGTAGTTGGTCTAATTCAGATTCGGTTAAATCTTCAATATCAACCATACGATTACTTGCTCGCTCATGTGCCGCAATTAATTCATTTAATTTTAGTTGAATTGCCTTACCATCTTTATTCTGAGCTTTTTGAATTAGAAAGACCATTAAAAAGGTAATGATTGTAGTTCCAGTATTAATTACCAATTGCCAAGTTTCAGAATAATGGAAAAGTGGCCCACTAGCCGCCCATAAAACTATAATAGAAGCAGCACCTATAAATGCTGGAGAGCTACCTGTAAATTTTGTTGCAGCATTGGCAAAACGCTCAAATAAATTACTTCCTTTTTTAGCTAATTTCATCCATATAAAATTTACATAAATATAAACAATAAACAAGCAAAAACGCCATAAGTTTTAACCTATGGCGTTGTCTACACTATTGTTGTAATACTTTCTACAACTTATTACTTGCGCCTATACAATTTAAATCTTCAAAAGCAACCGTTAAACGCTTTACAAATTCTTCTTCGCCTTTGCGCAACCACACTCTAGGATCATAATATTTTTTATTCGGTTTATCCTCACCATCAGGATTCCCAATCTGCGCTTGCAAATATGCTTCGTTCTTTTGATAATAGCCTAATACACCTTCCCAAAATGCCCATTGCATATCGGTATCAATATTCATCTTTATTGCTCCATAAGAAATGGCTTCTCTAATTTCTTCTTGTGATGAACCCGAGCCGCCGTGAAATACAAAGTTAATTGGCTTTTCAGCACTTAAACTAAATTTCTCTTTTACAAAATCTTGCGAATTCTTTAAAATAACAGGTTGTAATTTCACATTACCTGGTTTATATACCCCATGTACATTTCCGAAAGCCGCTGCTATCGTAAAACGATCACTTACCTTACTTAATTCTTCATAGGCAAAGGCTACTTCTGAAGGCTGAGTATACAATTTAGAACTGTCAACATCGCTATTATCTACTCCGTCTTCTTCACCACCAGTAACCCCAAGTTCAATCTCGATGGTCATGCCCATTTTGCTCATTCGCTTGAAATATTCCACACAAATTTCCATATTTTCTTCAATTGGTTCTTCAGAAAGATCCAACATGTGAGATGAAAATAATGGTTTTCCGGTCTCTGCAAAGAATTTTTCACCATGAGTTAAAAGTCCATCAATCCAAGGCAATAACTTTTTAGCTGCATGGTCGGTATGCAATACAACGGCCACGCCATAATGTTCAGCTAGTAAATGAACATGCTTAGCTGCAGAAACCGCTCCTAAAATGCATGCATTTAAATTGTCATTATTTAATGTTTTACCTGCGTAAAACTGCGCTCCTCCATTAGAAAGCTGGATCATTACTGGCGAGTTTACCGCCTTTGCTGTTTCCATAACTGCGTTAATGGTATTTGTTCCTGTTACATTTACCGCCGGTAACGCAAACTGATGTTTTTTAGCTTGCTCGAATAATTCTTGTAAAGCAGCTCCGTAAATTACGCCTTTGTAGCCTTTTAAACTCATTTTTGTATTATTTTATATGCCTCGAAGTTATGAAAAAATTGGTAAATTGGCTAATCTGCTAATTCGCTATTTGTAAATCCATTTGTAAAAAAAAAATCGTTTCTTTGTAATCGCATTTTTTAAAAGAAATATGGCTTGGTTTAAGAGAGAAAAAAAAGGTATCAGTACCACAACCGAAGAAAAGAAAGAAGCACCAGATGGATTGTGGAACAAATGTCCGAACTGTAAAAAAGCACTTCATAGTGCCGATTTAATAGAGAACAAGTACGTTTGCCACTATTGCGACTACCATTTACGCGTGGGCTCTAAAGAATATTTTGAGGTTTTATTCGATCATAATCAATTTACAGAACTGTTTCCAAATTTAACATCGGGCGACCCGTTAAACTTTAATGATAATAAACCCTACACGGATAGAATAGTAGAAAGCCAAGCCAAAACAGGCTTAAAAGATGCTATTCGTGCTGCGCACGGCAAAGTAGATGGCCAAGAGCTTATGATTGCCTGTATGGATTTTGCCTTTATTGGAGGCTCTATGGGCTCGGTAGTGGGCGAAAAAATTGCGCGATCTATCGACTATAGCATTAAGCATAAAGTGCCATTTTTGATGATTTCTAAATCTGGCGGTGCCAGAATGATGGAAGCGGCTTTCTCTTTAATGCAAATGGCCAAAACTTCCGCTAAACTTGCCTTATTAGCACAAGCTAAAATACCCTACATATCCCTTTTAACCGACCCAACAACTGGTGGTGTTACTGCTTCTTATGCGATGTTGGGTGATATTAATATCGCAGAACCTGGTGCCTTAATAGGTTTTGCGGGCCCACGAGTAATCAAAGAAACCATTAAAAAAGACCTTCCAAAAGGTTTCCAAACTTCAGAGTTTGTTTTAGAGCATGGATTTTTAGATTTTATCGTTGACAGAAGACAGATGAAAGCTAAACTTGCCACTTTCTTAAAAATGATGAAGAACTAATTTACAAATAAGCTAATTAGCTAATTTTAGGAAGAGTTCTTATATTTATAATACTAACATTTAGTTATTATGAACAAAGTTATCATAGCACTTTCTTTTTTTATCCTTTTTACAAGCTCTACGAAGCCGAAATCTAAGGCGGTTATTATTTGGCAACCTTCCCATCAAACCGATACAGGTAAAGATTTTAGCGAAGCAAAAACCTGCAATGGAATTATCGAAGCTGCAATGGCCTTTAAACCTAAGCTTAAAGAGTATAAGGTGTGGAGCTTAAATGAGCCCAATCTTCATCATCCTAACGTTGGGAGCAATACCCTTATTGAGCATACGTCAGCTATTATCGATGGAAAGATATCTGGCTATGCCTTTGAACTTAAGGAAGCTAATAAAAGAAATCCGGATGTATTTATCGCAGTTCATAACAATGGTGGCACTAAGCGTCACGCTATTTGGGGATATATTCATGAGGGCGATGCATTTGAGGCAGAAAACAAAAAATTAGCTTCACGTTTAGTCGCAGCAATTTGTTCAGTTACCGATTTAGAAAACAGAGGTGTTCTTTTCGATAGTTCAACAGGTAGAAATGATTACGTCTGTAAAAATACTGGTAAAAAAGCATTTTATAGCTTAGATGAGAACGTAAACACCGCAAAGTATAGGGTATTGCTAGAGATTGGAGACAACGGTGTAAGCAAAGATTTTTTAGAAAACCCAGCTAATCAGAAAAAAATGGGTGAAGCACTTAAAACAGAATTGATAAAGTGGTTGGAAGAAAAGGAAATAGGAAAAAGGAAATAGATTGGATTTATAACTAGCAAATATAATCAATGAAAAAATTAATACTCTTTACGGTACTAATATCACTTAGCTTAGCAGTTAATGCACAAGATAAAAAAGTAAATCCAAATTACGACGAAACGTTGGCTAAGAAACTTGGCGCAGACGACAACGGGATGAAAATGTATGTTTTGGTGATCTTAAAAACGGGCTCAAACACCACTGCAACCAAGGCAGAAACAGATAGCGCGTTTGCAGGCCATATGGCAAACATGGGCAAACTTGTTAAAGAAAACAAACTTATTGTAGCTGGGCCATTGGGTAAAAATGATAAAACCTATCGTGGCATCTTTATCCTCAATACGAAATCTATCGATGAGGCAAAAGAAATATTGGCTACCGACCCTGCATATAAGGCCAAATTGCTTGATGCCGAAATCATGAATTGGTATGGATCAGCGGCGATAGCTGAATACCTACCTGCAAATGAAAAAGTTAGAAAATATTAGTTAATTCGTAAATGTGCTAATTCACTAATTTACAAACTGCCGAATTAGCAAATTACTACTCTTCCTTCTGTTGAAACTTGTAAAACAAATAGCTTAAAAAAGGTAAAATAAATACACTTCCTAGTAGTAAAGCCCAACCTAAGCTTTCTACTGTTTTTATAGGCGCAATACTTTCGTTTAAAGAAAGTGTACTTCCATCTTTGAAGCGAATAAAATTAGGAAAATGAGCATAGGTTATGGCTAACAAAATCATACTAACTTGAAACCCCGCTAAAATTCGTAGTACCTTAGTTTTACCTCTTACTAATAAATACCATAGTAAAACGAGCGATAAACTAGCTAAGCTAACGGCAACCAATCCTACAACATCCATAAAAACCCAACTCATCAATGGAACATTTTCAATACTTGCAGCAATAAACACCATCATTCCCAACAAAACTGCAGCTACATTCATAAATTCTGCCTTTTTTATAAATCGACGCTTATCTTCTTCGGCCTTGCTCTCTCCTATTAAATAGATTGCAGCTAAAAAGCCACATAGGGCAACGGTAAACAACCCAACAGCTACTGAGAACCAATTTAACCAGCCAAAAATGTATGCGCTAACAAAATCGTTAGATTGGTTGTCGATTTGCCCAGATAGTACGCTTCCGGCAATAATGCCTAGAAATAATGGGGTTATAAAGCTCGAGTAAATAAAAATTTTATTGTACACTTCTTGCATTTGGTCCTTTACGGCATCGTAATGGCGAAACACAAAGGCGGTGCCCCTCGCAATAATTCCAATAAGCATAATAGCTAAGGGCATGTGCAAATACACCGACATCGTTGTATAGATTTTTGGGAAAGCGACAAACAAAATTACAATAGTGATTATTAACCACATATGATTTGCTTCCCAAACTGGCCCGATAGCATGATACATGGTTTTCCGAGTCTTACCTCTATTTTTTGAAGACGTAAAGAGTTCGATAATTCCAGCCCCAAAATCAGCTCCACCTAATAAAAAATAGAGTAGAATAGCCAAACATAAAAAAGATATAACTACATATTCCATGATTGATTTGTTTTAACTGATTGACCATATAAAACAGGAACCATTTTTATTTGCCGATACAACAAGAAAATAACGATAACATTTAATGAGGCGTAAATGGCAGAAAACAGGTAGAACGACCACGCGATACCTGGCATCGGTGTAACTGCGTCTTTGGTTCGCATAAATCCATAAATTATCCAAGGCTGGCGCCCAACCTCAGTAACTACCCAACCCGCCTCTAAAGCAATATAACCAAGTGGTATTGCCAAAACAAAGAGTTTCAATATCCATTTTTGTTCCATTAATTTCTTCTTGCGCAAAGCCATTACTACATAAATAAGCGAAATAACCACTAATAAACTCCCTATGCCTACCATAACCTGAAAAGCATAATGGGTTATCGCCACTGGCGGATGCTCATTTTCCGGAATTTGATCGAGCCCCTTTACTTCTGTTTTAAAATCGCCATGTGCCAAAAAGCTTAATGCTCCCGGAATCTCAATTGCCAATTTTACTTCCTTTTTCTTTTCGTCAACAATTCCTCCTATTAGCAATGGGGCAGGTTTTTGCGTATGATAAAGTGCCTCCATGGCCGCTAGTTTTGCAGGTTGTCGCTTTGCCACGTCTTTGGCCGATAAATCGCCACTTATGGGCTGCAATACTGCACAAATAGTAGCAAAGGTTGCTGCTATTTTAAAAGCTTTATAATGAAAATCTTGATTTTGTTTTCTTAAAATCATGAGGGCATGAACCCCAGCAACGGCAAAACCAGTTGCCGTAAATGCTGCCAAGCACATGTGTAAGGCCTGTGTAAACCAAGCTCTGTTAAACATGGCAGCTATGGGATCGATATTTAAGTATTCGCCATTTACAAAATCAAACCCTGTCGGACTATTCATCCATGCATTTGCTGCGACGACCAAAATACCTGAGGCTAACCCACTCGCACCTACAACAACCCCAGTAAACCAATGAAACCATTTATTAAGTTTATTCCAACCATAAAGAAAAAAACCTAATGCGATAGCTTCTATAAAAAAGGCTGTTCCTTCTAGTGAAAATGGCATTCCAAATATTGATCCAGCATGTTCCATAAATTTTGGCCACAATAAGCCTAATTCGAAAGAAAGCATCGTTCCAGACACTGCGCCTGTTGCAAAAAAGATGGCGACTCCTTTACTCCATGCTTTGGTAATGTGTTTGTAAACCTCATTATTCGATTTAAGCCATTTATAATGCGATACAGCCATAAAAAATGGCATTACCATACCAATGCAAGCATAAATAATGTGAAAGCCCAATGAAAGGGCCATCTGTGAGCGGGCTGCTAAAAAATCATCCATTATCAGGTGGATTAGAATTAAGCAAATATAGCCGATAATGTTTTACTTAATTGATATTTAATAGCTTAAGCAAGATTTATTTTAAATTTATAACGTTTATAAATTGAACTTAAATTTAATTACATAGCCGCAGATGTGAAGATTTTTAGTACGCAATAAACGATGATTAATGAACTACTGAACTAACCCACAGTAAGTTCAGTGTATGCAGCCGTTAAGCTCCTTGCAATACCATCTCCCTGCCATTCTGGAGCACCAGGAATAGTCGTTGCTTTTAAGATGTCTTCTTTTGTTTTACCGGCAGCGATTTGGGCTTTCACGAAAGTCATTAAGCTTTCTAAATAATTTTTAAAGGCTTTAATATTTTCCTTATCCCCCACTACTTTTTCTGGATCTAAGCTATGTCCGGTAATTACAATCGTATCTTTATCAAATTGAGTATATATTTTATCTAACGCCGTAATCCAATTCCCAATGTGTGCTCCATTTGCTTGATCTATATAGGGGAAACGGCGATTAAAAACCAAATCGCCAACATGCACAATGTTTGCATTTTCGAAATGATAAACTACATCGCCATTGGTATGGCCAGAGCCATAATAATAAGAACTAATTTTTTCTTTGCCTACAGGTGCTTTCCAACCCTTTCCGAAGGTTACGTCTGGATAAAGTTGTTGATCTTCATTTTTTGCTTTTTCAGCAGCGAGTTTCTGATTTACCAGTGAATTTTGATGGGCAACCACATGCTCGGCCAATCCTTTAAAAGCAATATTCCCTGCGGTATGGTCGCCGTGATGGTGCGTATTTAACAAATACTTAAATGGTTTTTCCCCCAACTTTCTTAATTCTTCTATTACATGGGGTGCAGATGCCGGAAACTGAGAGTCGACCACCACAAAACCACTAGATCCATTTAACCAAGCAATGGTACCACCCTGTTCGGTAAAGATACCAACATCGTTGCGTAATGCTTTAAATTGATATGCCCTATTCAGGGATGAACTTGCAAATGCATCCGATTTATAAAAGGCTAATACGGCCATAGCTAACGCTGAGTTTTGAAGAAACTGTTTTCTTTGCATGTTAATAAAATTAAAAAACCACGAGGTATATCGTGGTTTAAATTTAGTAAAATATTTAATATTTTAAATTCCTGTTCCAGGAATGGTGCCAGGCTCGTGACCATCGCCAAATGCATTACTTGTACGGCCGTGTTTCTTAACAAAATTGCCTGTTACTTTTGAAGAAGAATTTTTCTCTACATTTTCTTCATTACGAGGAGTTTCTTGCTCGGTATCGGTTACCGCAGCATCTTTAACTACTTTGCGGTCTTTTTCATTATTAGCTTCCATAATCGTTATTTTTGGTAATAGATAACTAAATAACAACTACAAAAAAGAATTGTTCTATTTTTTTTAACCACACAGAAACATAGGTTGCATAGCTAATGCACCTGAATACTATTTAATCTATGTGCCTATGTGGTAAAAGCTTTAGGTTGGTGAAAAATTATGCCAGCGCATTTTGCTTCACTACCATTTTAACCTTCTCCATCACATAATCTAAATCTTCTTTGGTGGTGTATTTGCTAAAAGAAAAACGTACGGACGGCCGGTTTGGATCGGCATTAATGCCATTTAAAACATGAGATCCAATATTAGAACCTGATGAACAAGCACTACCCCCCGAAGCACAGATACCATTGATATCGAGATTAAACAATAACATATCGGCCATGTCCATCTCTGGGAAAGATACATTTAACACGGTATATAAACTTTTGCTTGCCTCGGTTTCGCCGTTAAATGCAATACCTGGTATTTCGGCAATGAGTTGTGCTTTTAAGTAATCTTTTAACTCTTGAATATGCAATTGATGCGCTTCCATTTCGGCATATGCAATTTCTAAGGCTTTAGACAAGCCTACTATTCCATATACGTTTTCGGTTCCACCACGCATGTTTCGTTCTTGCGCACCGCCATAAATCATAGGTGGGATTTTGATATTACTGTTTACAAATAAGAATCCTACTCCTTTTGGCCCATGTAATTTATGTGCAGCACATACAATGAAATGTGCTTTAAGCTTACGTACATCGTGTATATAATGACCCATAGTTTGAACAGTATCTGCATGATAAATAGCGTTGTACTGTTCACAGATATCGCCTACCTTTTCCATATCAGTTAAGGTACCTAATTCGTTATTGGCATGCATTAAGGATACAAAACTACGTTCATTATTTTGCAAAAGCTCTTCAAGGTGCACATAATCAATTGCCCCTTTATCATCGATATTCACAAAGCTAAGTTTGTCAATCTGTCCATCTTTGAGCATCATGTTTAAGGTATGTTCAACCGCATGATGTTCTATTTTAGAAGTAATTGCATGTTTAATGCCATATGCAGAAATACCACATCGAATTGCTGTATTATCAGCTTCTGTTCCACCTGACGTAAAAAATATCTCAGAAGGAGAAGCATTTAATAGATTAGCTACACTTTTTCTGGCCTTCTCTACCAATGTTCTTACTTCACGGCCTAATGCATGGATTGCCGAAGGATTACCGAAATAGTTTTCCATTACATTTGTCATCTCTGCGATAACTGCTGGATCTAATGGAGTAGTGGCAGCATTGTCTAAATAAACTCTTCTCATTAATTTAGCTTTAAAATTTCCTTAATATCTGAAATAATTTTATTGGCAAGGTTTTCGGCCACGGTTTCATTTTCAGCCTCGCTGTAAATTCGAATGATAGGTTCGGTATTTGACCTACGTAAATGTACCCATTCCTTTGCAAAATCGATTTTTAAGCCGTCTATCGTACTTGTTTTCTCGTTTTTATATTTTTCTTGCACTTTTACCAATAGCGCATCGATATCCATTTCAGGCGTGAGCGTAATTTTGTTCTTCGAGATATAATAAGCTGGGTAGGAACTTCTTAATAAGGAGATAGATTTACCAAATTTTGCTAGGTGCGTTAGAAACAAGGCAATACCCACTAAAGCATCTCTGCCATAATGCGACTCTGGATAAATAATGCCTCCATTTCCTTCACCACCAATTACAGCACTGCTCGCTTTCATTTGGTTTACAACATTTACTTCTCCAACTGCAGCTGCGGTATATATATTTCCAGATCTTTCTGTTACATCTCTTAACGCTCTGGTTGAGGACAGATTTGATACCGTGTTGCCAGGGGTATTTTTCAATACATAATCAGCGACTGCTACTAAAGTATACTCCTCCCCAAACATGGTTCCATCCTCATTTACAAAACAAAGTCGATCTACATCAGGATCTACCACAATGCCTAAATCGGCCCGCTTTTCTTGCACTACTCTTGCAATTTCAGTTAAATTCTCTGGCAAAGGCTCTGGATTATGAGGAAATTCGCCATTCGGTTCACAATACAATTCGTAAACGGTTTGAACGCCTAGCGCACTTAACAAGGCTGGAATAAATATTCCTCCGCTAGAATTTACACAGTCTATCGCAATCTTGAAATCAGCTTTTCTAATCGCCTCTACATCAACCAATGGTAAGGCAAGAATAGCATCGATGTGTTTTTGAAGATAAGTGTCGTTAGCAATAACTTTTCCAAGATCGCTAACCTCCGCGAAAGCAAAATCGGCTGCTTCGGCCTTTTCTAACACTTCTTTCCCATCAGCATCACTAATAAATTCACCCTTCTCATTTAACAACTTAAGTGCATTCCATTGCTTTGGATTATGACTAGCTGTTAAAATTATGCCACCACCAGCTTTTTCCATTGGAACCGCAATTTCAACAGTTGGCGTAGTTGATAAACCCAAATCTATTACTTCAATACCTAAGCCCTGCAAGGTTCCAATTACCAAATTATTAACCATTTGGCCTGAAATTCGTGCATCGCGACCAATTACAATTTTTTTATTTTGAGTTTTGCTAATTACCCATGCCCCATAAGCAGCAGTAAATTTAACGATATCGATTGGGGTTAACCCGTCGCCCGCTTTCCCGCCAATGGTCCCCCTTATTCCTGAAATAGATTTTATTAATGTCAAGTTCTTGTAGATTTTCACAAAAATAAGAAAAAACCACCTTATTGAATACATCATAAGGTAATTTTTTAAAAGCTATATTTCCTCAGTTAGCACTTATTTTCCAATTGTGGAGGAGAGAACAATACACGCATATCAATAATTACTTTTATATACTAACAATTTTATTGCAGATAAAAGTAATTTATCTAAGTTTGCTCTTCTAAAAACGTCAAACAAATTAGGATAATGCAGCGAAAATGGTTTCAATTCTGGTTTAATTCACCCTACTATCACATCCTCTACAATCAACGGAATGATGAAGAGGCCGAATTTTTAATTGACAACCTCTCTGCTTACTTGGCACCCAAAAAAGATAGCCGCATATTAGATATCGCTTGCGGAAGAGGTAGACACGCCATTTATCTCAATAAAAAAGGCTATGATGTTACTGGTATAGATTTATCAGAGCAAAGCATTAAATACGCACAGCAATTTGAGCAAAAAAACCTTCATTTTTATGTTCACGATATGCGAAAGCTCGCCTACATTAACTATTACGATATTGCGCTCAACCTTTTTACTAGCTTTGGTTATTTCGATACTGAAAAAGAGCATGTTAATGCTTTAAAAGCTTTCAGAAAAGCCTTAAAAATTGATGGGACCTTGGTGATAGATTATTTCAATACTCAGAAAATAATTAAAAACTTAACGCAACAGGAAATTAAAACGATAGATGGCATTGAATTTCATTTGCATAAATTTGTTGCCGAAAGAAAAATTATTAAGCATATTAATTTCGAGCATCGCCTTAAAGCTTATGCTTTTGAAGAGCGCGTACAGGCGTTTTCTTTTCAAGACTTTGAGCGGATGTTAACCAAAGCTGGTTTGTACATCGCCACTTCTTTTGGAAACTATGCGCTTGAAGAATTTAATGAAATAAAATCGGATCGGCTAATTTTAGTTTGCAAAAAAGCATGATAGCAGAGTTACAACAATTCGATGCCGAGTTATTTTTAAAAATTAACAAGGGTATGAGTAACGATTTTTTTGACGTAATCATGCCCTTACTACGGAATCGTTTTTTTTGGGCACCACTCTATATTTTTATCATCGCTTTCTGCATTATACGCTATAAAAAGCAAGGTTATTATATTATATTAGGCCTACTGATTACCTTTGGTATAGGCGACTTAATGGCATCTAGGGTAATAAAACATACTGTTCAACGCGTACGTCCTTGTAATGAAATTAATTTAGCGAGCAAAATAATTAAACGTGTTCCTTGTGGTAGTGGGTATAGTTTTCCATCGGCCCATGCAACTAATCATTTTGCGATTGCATTATTTTTAATTGGAATATTTTACCGAAAATGGAAACCAATTTTACCTTTAGCATTAATTTGGGCGGCCTTAATTGCTTTTGCTCAAATTTATGTTGGTGTTCATTACCCCATAGATACACTCGTTGGTGCAATTTTGGGAACCTGCATAGGTTTAATTACTTCACTCATTTATAAAAAATTACAACCCAATCTGTAAATGGAAATCTGGAAATTCCTTGTCTTGTTTTTTTGTGCCTTTTTAGGAGGGCTTTCCATTTTTTTAGTGAAAAACGATAAATCTCAGGCCCTAAAGCTTATTTTATCCTTTAGTGGTGCTTATTTATTTGCTATTACCGTCTTGCATCTCATTCCCGATGCCTATAGTGGTACAGATAAACATGAAATCGGTATTTTCATTTTGATTGGTTTTTTACTACAAATATTTTTAGAGCAGTTTTCTGAAGGTGTAGAGCATGGACACATCCACAAGCATAGTGAAAGCCATGCTTTTCCTTATGGCATTATGATCAGTTTATGTTTGCATGCATTTTTAGAAGGAATGCCACTTGTTAAGGATCAAAATAATGAGTTAATATTTGGTATTTCGCTTCACCACATTCCAGCAGCGTTTGCTTTGGCCAGCATTCTAATTCAGAACCATTTTAAAGCTAAATCCATCGTGTTTTTCATCACCATATTTGCATTAATGGCGCCGATCGGGTACTATTTTAGCGAAAGTTTAAGTAACGGAAGCATTAGTGGTGTGGAACCGTATTTTAATAAAGTAATGGGTATTGTGATTGGAATTTTCTTGCACATTTCTACCACCATACTTTTCGAATCGAATGCCGATCATAAAATTAACAAAAAGAAAATGCTTGCGGTATTAGCAGGCTTAGGCGTAGCATTAGTTGGGTTTTATAGCGCTGGGCATTGATTCCAGTCTTCAGTCATCCGCCTTCAGTCGGGCGTCTATTTTTTTCAGAGAATTAGACTCAAGACTATCGACTCCAGGCTCAATACTTTGCTCCCTATTCCTCCATGGACAGTGCTTACATTTATTCTTACAACAATACCCTCGTTTGAGATGATATGCCGCTGTAAAAACCATTAGCCCATCTTCATTAAAATAATAGTCTACCTCTTCTTCCATTAGTTAAGCAATTTAACGACCAAACTTTTTTCGAAATGGTTTTGCAATGCGGTTCCACTCCCATGTGTAGTCCAAACCTCACTAGGCTTAACCTTGGTGATGGTTTCTAAGATGGCTTCCCAATCTACATGATCGGATATATACAATTGAATTTCATTATTGCTTTGAAGATGCTTCCAGCCGGTCGCAAATATCCGCACCACATTTATAGCCTTAAAATAGCTGTGATAAACCATTGGGGGCACAATATAAATTAAGTCCGTCTGGTTATTTTTCATCACTTTCCTATCGTAAGCTTCATACTTTCCTAAAGTAACGCCCAATTCTTCATAAATTTTTATAAATGGAAGAATACTATGGTGTATAAGTATCCTTTTTTTATTACAATGTTGATTAATCATGGCAACTAAGCGTTGACTTTTCCCTAAAGCATAAGCACCCAGCATGATGTTGCGGTGAAGAGTATTTAGTTTTTTTATTTCTTCGATGGCATTAGGATGTTTAGTTTCGGGTTTAGCGAAAGTGGTTTCTGTAATCAGTACATCGGCCTTCACAAATTCGATTGGCTCGCAGGTATCATCTGCTTCTAATTTATAATCACCCGTATACAAGTAGCGAGCACCTTTATATTCCATTAACACCAGCGCAGAGCCCAACATGTGTCCGGCAGGATAAAAGCTAATCTGTACCCCATTTAACTCAAATTTACGACCATATTCTTTTACGATAAAGTTAGCTGCTGCAAATTTCTTATAGCGATGTTGCATAAAAACCATTGTTGGCTTTGTACAATATACGTACTGATTGCCCCCTACCGCATGATCCCCATGAGCATGGGAAATAACTGCCGATACTACAGGTTCTTTAGGATCTAGGTAAAAATTCCCATAGCTACAAAAAAGACCTGTTTTAGTTTGAGTGATGAAATCTTGGAGAATCATAGCAAAAACTCCTCATGCAAGGTAAGTACTTGTAGTATAATCGAATCTGCTGCTGTATTAGAAATAAAATAATCTGCCATTTTAGCCTTTTCATCATCTGTAAATTGTTTATTCATTCTAGCAATTACCTGCGCTTCACTAACATGGTCGCGGTGCATTACTCTTTCTAGTTTTAGGGCAATTGGCGAAGTAACCAAAATACTTTTATCGCATTGCCGATAAGAACCGCTTTCGAATAACAAGGCCGCTTCTTTTAACACATAGGGTGTTGATTTTGAACTTACCCATTGTTCAAAAGCCTTAAAAACAGCAGGATGTACCAATGCATTTAATTTATCTAATTCTGTTTGCTTATTAAATACAATAGCGGCAATATGTGCATTATTTAAGGTGCCATCCTTATGATAGCTTTGATATCCGAAGGTTTTTTTAACCCCATCAACCAAGACAGGATCGTTTGTCATAGCCAACTTAGCAGCTACATCTGCATAAAAGACAGGTACACCCAACACTTCAAACACCTTACAAACGGTAGTTTTTCCACTCCCTATCCCTCCTGTAATCCCAATCTTTAGCATTACTTCTCGATAATAAAATTAATCTTGGCTGGACTAATTTTCACCAGCTTACAATATTCGGGGAATCGTGCTATTTTCACGGTTAATTGTTCATGTTTTAGCAATTTCCATTCGTTAACATCTACATTGGCAACAATAAAATCTTCATCAACTTCCTCATATCTCGATAATGCCACCATAAATGTAATTTTTACTTTTTTTGGATAAAGTTTAAAATTGTAAAAGTCACGGTTATTGATTAAATTTAATGGCACTTCGACTGTTTTTTCTGTAAATTCATCAATAGGTACTTTTACCCCAACACTTGTTGGATAAATGCTCACGTTAGCGATGTTATTTACTTTCATGGTTACACGTGCACTTGCCGATTGCTGTAAATCTACAAGTTTTAGCGTATCCGTGTACCATTCCTTAATTTTCGCCAACTCTTCTTGAGGCCCCGATATATTTACATAAGATGGCTTAATTTGAATTCTGCTTGCTATATCGAACTGTTTAATAAAGGTAAAATCGTAGCGTAGTTTAACAGGTACTCGTTTGTTTGTTCGCTTCGAGAAATCGAAATACAAGGTATCTGGTTTAACAGAAATAATTTTCTGCGAAGTTTCTAGCTGCTTGTTTACGGCAGATAATTGTTCAGAAAATAAGATAAAATTTCGAGTATTTAATTTTTCTAAACTTACGGATATAGATTGAGGGTTTACCCTAAGTCGAGCAAACAATAATTGCCATCCAGTCCCTTCCACTTGTAGGTCAACAGTATCGGTTTGCAATGCCTTAAAGGCCTTTTTTTGAGGAAAATCCTTATATATCAAAACCGTTTTTGCCGTATAAACATATTTATGATTTAGGGCCATAAATAACCATGCGGCCACTGCACAAAAAAGACAGGCCACCAGCACCAGAAATCTTTTACGTTCTACCTTAGTTAATTTAATAAATGGCATATTGGTAAAATTACAAAAAAAAGCCGCTCTCTCGAAATTACGGAAAGAGCGGCTTAGCTTAAATTATTTTTATTATGCTTTTGGTAAAGCAGCAGTAGTTGCCGCTTTGGTTGCGTCTAAAGAGATGGCCGACTTATCGAAGCGAATTTTTGTACCCCCCTCTACTTCGATTAAAAATGTAGTGTCATTACTACCAACAATTTTACCGTGTATACCTGCTGTAGTTACAATTTTATCACCTATTTTTAAATCTTCTACTAATTTTTTATGATCTTTTGCTTTTTTTACCTGAGGTCTGATCATAAAGAAATAGAAAACGATCATGATTAAAACCATAGGTACTATTGTGCTCAACATACTGTTGTTTGCTTGTAAGATTATTGTTGTCATCGTTATTTTATATTTGTTAATTCGTTAATTGGTAAATTTGCTAATTAGCAAATTATTTTTTCTTCACCACTTCACCCACCAAGTGCAAAGTAGCTAAATACGGATTGGCATTCGAAATGATAGACACTACCTTATCTTGCATCCCTTCTTTGCCCTGACTGTTAAAAACCACTTTAATATTTCCACTATCACCAGGTTTAATGGGCTTAGTAGGATATTCAGGAACCGTACATCCGCAAGTTGCCGTGGCATTGCTAATGATGAGGGCTGTCTTACCAGTATTTTTAAATTTAAACTCGTACTTAACGCTTGTACCTTCAGTAATTTTACCGAAATCGTACAATTCTTCTTCGAATTTGATAACCGGAGCGTTAACTGCCGAAATTACTTTTCCTGTCGAATCGAGTACAACTGCAGTTGATGAATCTTTGCTATGGCAAGCAGATAATGACACTACGATACCTAAACCTAAAATTAGTTTCCTCATATTTAATCTTCTATTAAGCCTCTACCTATTTTTTTAATACTATTTGTTCGCTTCAAATCATTTAAAATTTTATCCAATATACCGTTAATAAACGAATTACTTTTCGGTGTACTGTAATCTTTAGATAATTCTAAATATTCATTAATGGTTACTTTAACTGGTATAGAAGGAAAATTCATCAATTCACAAATAGCCATTTTCATTAAAATAGTATCCATTAATGCAATTCTTTCCGATTCCCAGTTTTTAGTCCGCTCGGCAATTAATTCCTGATAAGCTGCATCATTCTTAATGGTGTAAGCAAAAAGATCTTTCACAAACCGGCTATCTTCTGCCCAATCGGCACTAATAGGCGTTAATTTGTTCTTAAATGGATCTTCTGATGTAAAGTTCTTAACCGTTTTAGCAATCATCCCTTTCATTACCTCACTATCTACTGGCCAATTGATAAATTTATCTTCAAAAGCCTGAATTATGTTTAGGTTTTTCAATAAAACCTTTCTAAAAATAAATTTGATAATTTCTTTCGAACTTTCTAAAGTTTCATCTTCTTCGGCTAAATAAGCTGCGAACTCTTTGGTATCCTTTAACTTAATGAAAATTGATTTTACCAATTCGGGATCCGAATGCCAATTAATCTGATATTTATTAACAGCAGCAGTATATTCGGGGTTTTGCTTTAATACTACAGCAAATTTATTGTATAATAATTTTTGGTTCGGACTTAAATCTTCGGCCGTTGGCAGGTGTTTATTTGCTCTTTCTGCGGCATCAATAGCAGTATATTCAGTTACGTCAACCAAAAGGGCTAACATGCGCACATACATTTCATAAACACTGTCAATGCTTTGCATTAATGTTTTCTGACTGCTAACGCTGTCTTTCTTTTCTGTCATTTGCCAAGCAAAAATGTTTTGCAGAGCTTTAATCCTTAAGTGCCTTCTATTTAACATGAAATGAATGTAAGAACGAGTAGTAAATTGTACGGGTTATAAATTAATAGGATGATTTTATTTTTTTGATGTCTGCAATTCGCTTTTCGGCAATTCGGCTTGCCGCTAAGTTAGTTGGTATATTTTCGGCTTTTGATAATTTAATTACTTCGCGAGTAGCGTTGTAAATATTTTCGGTAAGCTGCATAGTTCTTTTTTTACCAAAACCCGTTAGCTCGGAGTAGCAGTTAATTAATCCCCCTGCATTAATCAGGTAATCGGGTGCATACAAAATACCTTTATCTAACAACAGCTGCCCATGCTTTTCTTCATCACCTAATTGGTTATTTGCAGACCCAGCAATGATGCCAAATTTCATTTTTTCAATGGTTTTTTCATTAACGATTGCACCTAAAGCACATGGCGCATAAATATCGGCCCCAATGGTAAAAATTTTATCGGCGTCGATAGCTTTTGCTTTATACTTCCTCGCAACTTGTTGCAAACGCTCTTCGTTAATATCACTCACATAAACTTCCACGTTTTCTTTTCGTAGCAACTCTACCAAATGCTCACCAACGTTGCCAATGCCTTGTACCACTACTGATCTCCCTGCCAACATATCTGTACCAAATACTTCTTTAACACAAGCTTTAATCCCTAAAAAAACACCTTTCGCTGTTATTGGAGCAGGATCTCCTGCACCTCCAATAGATTCGGGCACACCGGTTACATGGTCTGTTTCCATGCGAATGTATTCCATATCTCTTGTTGTGGTGCCCATGTCTTCGGCCGTTACAAACTCGCCATTAAGGTTTTTAATAAACCTACCATAACTGCGCATTAAAGCTTCTGTTTTTGCTTTTCTCGAATCACCTATAATTACGGCCTTACCACCACCTAAATTTAGGCCCGAAATGGATGCTTTGTAAGTCATGGCTTTTGATAAGCGAAGTACATCTTCAAGAGCTTCAGCCTCGCTGTTATAGTTCCACATGCGTGTGCCTCCCAAAGCAGGGCCTAATGTAGTATCGTGAATAGCAATAATAGCTTTAAGGCCGGTATCGGGGTCGTTGCAAAAAACCACTTTTTTGTGGCCCGAAGCACTTAATTGATCCAATATAGAAGTAACGGCAGAACTATTACCAGACATACAAGTTGAATTGATAAGACGCAAAATTAAGATAAAAATCCATTATTTTATTAAGTATTTTAAAACGTTTTAAAAGAGCACACCTCGCAGGTTTACCTTGCGTATCCAACTGAAACCTGCGAGGTGTTGAGAATTTTGCTAACTTTACGGTTCAATGAGGCACCTAGCGTTTTTAAACAAATACTTCTATAAATACAAGTGGTGGATTATTCCGGGTATTTTCTTCGTAATTATCTCTAATATTTTTGGTGTAGTGCCTGCTCAAGTGGTTGGCCATGCCTTTAATATCATTACCGAAAATATAGCCATTTATAGTTTATTTAATGGTTTCGAGCGGCAAACCATTGTGTACGATATTTTTAGTTATAGTCTGTTCTTTTTTGGATTGCTTATTCTTGTGCTTTACCTGCTTAGAGGCTTGTTTTTATTCTTTATGCGTCAAACCATTATTCTAATGTCGAGACACATCGAGTACGATATGAAAAACGAAATCTACTCGCATTATCAAGAATTAAGCTTAGGTTTCTATCGCCGTAACAACACTGGCGATTTAATGAACCGTGCTACCGAAGATGTAAATCGAGTTCGTATGTACGTAGGACCCGCCATTATGTACACTATAAATACAGCTGTACTCTTTTGTTTGATTATTTATTTTATGTTTTCTGTAAATGTTACACTAGCTATTTATTGTTTGCTTCCTTTACCTGTTTTGGTGGTTACCATTTATTATGTAAACACTTTAATTAATTTAAAAAGTGAAAAGATACAACAACAGCTTTCAAAGCTATCTAGTTTTGTGCAAGAGCGCTTTTCAGGTATTCGTGTGATCAAATCATATGTAAGAGAAGAACATAGTCAGCAAATCTTTGCCAACGAAAGCGAAGCCTACAAAAGCAGTGCTATGGGTCTGGTAAAAACACAGGCCTTATTTTACCCAACCATGTTATTATTGGTTGGGTTAAGCACTATACTAACCGTTTATATTGGTGGAAAACAGGTAATTGAGGGTGCTATTACGCCAGGCAACATTGCTGAATTTATTGTGTATGTTAATCAATTAACTTTCCCAGTAACCATGCTGGGATGGGTTACTACGCTAATTCAGCGTGCAGCGGCATCACAAAAACGGATAAATGAATTTTTGCAGTTAAAGTCTGACATTACTTCATCCAACCCATTAACCCCTGCTATTAACGGAAAGATAAGCTTTAAGAATGTAAGTTTTACTTATCCAGATACAGGGATTGAAGCGATTAAAAACATTAGCTTTGAAGTAGAGAAAGGACAGTTTATCGCCATCATTGGGCGCACAGGATCTGGTAAATCTACTTTAGCTAATCTGATGATGCGGATGTATGATGTCGATGCAGGCAAGATTTTAATTGATGGAAAAGAATTAAGAAGTTTAAATTTAGGCAATTACCGAAATCAGATTGGCTTTGTACCCCAAGAGGTTTTTTTATTCTCTGATACCATAAAAAACAATATCGCTTTTGGTTTATCGACCGTTAATGATGAACAAGTTGAACGAGCAGCTAAAAATGCAGCGGTTTATACCAATATTATCGATTTTGATCAAAAATTTGAGACCATGTTAGGCGAAAGAGGGATAACCCTTTCTGGCGGACAAAAACAGCGTGTATCTATAGCTAGAGCCTTAATTAAGGAACCAGCGGTATTAATATTTGATGATTCATTATCTGCGGTAGATACCAAGACAGAAGAAGAGATACTTGGAAATTTGGGTAAAGTAATGCTTGGCAAAACTAGTATCATTATTTCACATCGAATCTCGACCATTAAGAATGCCGATAAAATTATTGTTTTAGACGATGGGATGATTATCGAACAAGGTACTCATCAACACCTTCTTAACCTGGGTGGAGTATATGCCGAAATGTACGACAATCAATTACTCGAGGAAGAAAACCAGGGATAATTTCAATTTAATCGAAAATGATACGATTTTCTTTTTTGAAGTTTGAAAATTATTCCTTTATATTTACCCCAACCTTAAACCTATACAACACACAACAATGGGAGATTTTGACAATAAAGAGAGAGAAGAGGTTTTTTCTAAGAAAGTAAGAGCGGGTAAGCGTACTTATTTTTTTGATGTAAAAGCTACACGCTCAGGCGACTATTACCTTACTTTGACAGAGAGTAAAAAAAGATTAGAAGACGGTGTATTTGTTAAACACAAAATTTTCTTATACAAAGAAGATTTCGAGAAGTTTACAGAGGGTTTAACCGAAACTGTCGAATATATTAAATCGCACCAAGAAGTAGTAGAAAAACGTTACGAATATTCTGAAAATGCAGAGTATACGCATAGTCCGAAAGTAGACAACGACGATTTTTCTTTTTAAAAAATCATATTTGATCTTAAAAGTCCCTCAAGTTGAGGGACTTTTTTTTGGAGTATTGTTTCCTTGCATCAATTTGAGGTTCCAATTAAGCATATGTCAACTACCTAGCCTTCTAGGAGAGATAAAAAGCTTCCTCGTCTCGAGATATCCCAAAGCTGAAACGTATACCGCTATTTTTTAAAGCTGATTCTTAGGTTAAGCTCGAAACTCCCATTGGCATAGCTATTCAGTGCCGAAGTTTCGGTGGTATACATTCCAGAAATCAAATATTTTTTCATAAAATCCAGTCCAATTCCCAGCGTCGAACTTTTATTGCTGTGATAGAGGCCTGTAAAAAAGAACTTTCGATCTGCAAAAGCCATTCTCCCTCCAAAGTCTAACATATTTTTATAGTTCCGTATACCGCGGAAGGCAACCTTCGGTTCAATTTCCATTCCCCCTTTAAGGTCGAAGTTGTAACCTATGGCGCTGTAGAAAGTAACCAAATCGGCCACTTTGGCCTGCGACTTGTTAAAAAAATCGTTCAAGTTGGGGATAGAAGCCTGTATACTTAACCGTTCTGAGGTATAGGCAATTCCGAAATCACCATCGATATAAGCCCTTCTGCCATTGTAGTCGCCGATTGAGATATCATTGGGATTTCCATTCACATTATTATTGTCCAGATGCTGGGTCATCACCCCAATGGCAAGGCCGAAGTGAAGCTGGTTCTTGCCGCTATCTAAAGGAAGATGATAGGCGTAACTCGCCGTAGCCCTCGTTTGGCGTAAAAGCCCAGCGCTCTCGTTGTTTACGTTCACACCTATTCCTACTCTGTTAAAGCCATAATCTGCTGTAATATTTTGGGTAAGGGGGGCTCCTGGTAGTCCGCTCCATAATTTTCGATAGGCTCCGTTGATCCTAAGTCCCTCCTCCTTTCCCGCGTAGGCAGGGTTAATGAGGTATTCGTTATTGTAATACTGAGCACCTAATGGATTAAGCTGTGCCTTTGCCTCCCCGATTCCAAATAGGGCGAGAGCAAGGAGGCATGTTCTGTATATCTTTTTCATTTATGTATCTTATCTAGTTGTTGACGTGTTTCTGTTGGCCTTTGCTATTTTCTAAGTATGGTAATAAAACCCTTTTTGATGGTCTTGCCGTCACCAAAGTCGATGATGTAGTAATAAGTACCCTCGGCGAGCGGTGCACCCCTTAAGGTGGCATCCCAGCTATTGTCATAGCCCTTTTTCTCGTATACCAAACGCCCGGCACGGTCTACGATCCTGACTGAATTGTTTGGAAAGAGCTGAATATCCTCGATCACCCAGGTATCGTTCACCCCATCACCATTTGGCGACATGATGTTGGTTGCCTGAACCGTAGCACCCCGCTCAATAGGTAAATCTGTAACCGTGAGCGTAAAGGTCTTCGTTTCCGTACATCCGCTCGCATTGGTCGCAGTAACCGTATAGGTGGTGTTCGCCTCTGGCTTCACCGTAAGGATGGCCGTATTCTGTCCAGAAACTATACCGTTAGCATTTGCCCATACATAGCTTGTTCCTCCCGAAGCTGTAAGCACGGCAGTTTCGCCCTTGAAAATGGCCGAACCCTTGTCGCTAGCAATACTTGGCGCTGGCAATGCGTTAACAGTAAGCACAAAACGCTGGATTACACTCTCGGTTCCTCCAAAGCTAATGCCGCCGTTATCAGTTGCGGTAATTGTTATCACTACTGTGCCCTGGGCGCCCGGAGCCAGCCTGTAGCTAAGCGTACCCGTGGTGCCCGTTCCCTTAGTCACGGTCAAGCTGCTAAACATAGAAGTGTTGCTGCTGCTTACCCCAAGCGTTACAGTCTGGCCAGATTCGGGACCTGGGGTAATGCCTGTAAGATTAATTATCTGGTCGGTTGGCGTGGTACAGATTGCTCTATCTACGAGTGCGTTAAGGGTAGGCGCCTCGTTCACATCAATCAATGTGATCGTGAATACCTTTTCGAATGACAGTCCATTCTGGTCTATGCTGCGAACGCGGATGCTGTAATTCGCTTTAGTCTCGTAGTCAAGCAATGCTGCAACTCTTACAAAATTGCCCGAGATATTGAATAATGCATTATCTGTACTTCCATTACCAGATACTAGGCTGTAAGTGAATAATGACAAAGGATTGTCAGCTACCGTGCGCAACTGACCGAAGCCCGTGTTCAACGCTGCATTTTCATACAGTGGTGTACTGGTCAACACGATGTCGCTAATCGAACCTTCTAACACCGTAAGTGTACCATTTAGGTACCCGATGGTGTAGTTTGCCGCCGAAGCACCTCCGATAGTGATTGGGTAGCTGCCTTTGGCACTGCTCTCCACCGCGGTGGTAGATAATACCGGTTGCACGCTCAACACACTGTTGTTCTCGCCGGCAATGAAGCCTGAATAACTTGCCGTCAATGGTGGATTAGCTATACCTTGTCCCCTCGATTTGTTGTCGGCACTAATCAACAAGGGTTTTTTATTTATGCCAAGAACATTTCCTGTAAAGCTGATGGCGTAATTTCCGTTGCCATTCAGTGTACCTTGCAGGATAGGATAGTTGCCGGCGTTCTCGCCAGCAGTCCTAGTAAGCGAGCCTGTAAGCATATCTCCATTCACAAGTCCGGCGCCCACCTTATAGGTAAGAGGAGGGTCAACATCACCGTATATTTTACTATTAGCATCAGCGGCAACTGTTAGTGCCTTTGGAGAAATTGACAGTGTTCCAGGGGAATATTGCACATCATAGTTCTCGTTTAACGATAGTGTTCCCGACCCAATGGTATAGGTTCCAACGTTTTCCCCAGGGGTACGAGAAGGTGCGCCACTAAAGTTGTCGCCAGAAACTAGTGCTGGACTGTACGTATAGGTTAATTCAGGATCAATATCGCCATACACCTTACTTTTAGAGGCCATGGCAACGTTCACCGTAACCTTACCAATTGTAAGGTTTGCAGGAGCAAATAGCAATTGGTAATTCGGTGTTACTGCAATGGTACCTTGATTAATGGCATAGGTGCCCACGTTTTCTCCTGGAGCCCTTTTAAGTATGCCGATAAAACTGTCGCCTTTAACGAGGTCAGGACTGAAAGTGTAGGTGAAAACTGGATCGCTCTCTCCATAAAGCTTCGATGCTGCAACGGCAACAACATCTATTGTTTTCTTGCCTATTGTCAGTTTTGAAGATGTAAACGTTAGCGTATAGTTCATGCTCAAAGCCAATGTTCCCTGCCCGATTGTATAGTCGCCGATGTTCTCGCCTGCCGCCCTTGTTAGTGAACCCGTAAAGCTATCGCCGGTAACCAGTGCTGGTGCAAAGGTGTACGTAAATGCCGGGTCGGTATCGCCAAAGGTCTTGGCTTTTGCAAGAGCAGTAACCGCAACCGTTTTCTTCGTGATGCTCAGGTTGGCTGCCGTATAATTCAACGTATAGTTCGTACTCAAAGCCAAATTACCTTGGCCTATGGCATAATCGCCAACGTTCTCGCCCGTAGCTCTTGCTAAAGAACCTGTGAAGCTATCGCCAGTAACCAGTGCCGGGGCAAAGGTATAGGTTAAGGCGGGATCTGCTTCACCATAAATTTTGGTTTTAGCCGAGGCAGATACCGTAATGGTCTTTTTGTTGATACTAAGGTCTGCTTTTGTATAGTTTAATGTATAGTTTGAACTTAATACCAGTGTTCCTTGGCCGATTGTATAAGCACCTACATTTTCGCCAGTAGCCCTTGAAAGTGAGCCTGCAAAGCTGTCGCCAGTAACCAGTGCCGGAGCAAAAGTATAAGTCAAGGCAGGGTCTGCTTCGCCATAGGTTTTTGTTTTAGCAGTGGCCGTTACCGCAATGGTCTTCTTACTGATAATAAAGTTTGCGCTTACATACGCTAAAGTATAGTTGGTACTAAGTGCTAATGAACCCTGTGTTATCGTATAACTACCAATGTTTTCGCCTACTGCCCTCGTTAATGAACCCGTAAAACTATCGCTCGTAACCAATGCCGGACTAAACGTGTATGCTAGTACAGGATCTACATCTCCAAAGATTTTGGTATTGGCTGTAGCGGTTACTGTGATGGTCTTCTTGCCGATGCTAAGGTCTGCACCTGTGTAGTTGAGCGTGTAATTTGGGTTCAACGCCAACGTTCCCTGGCCGATTGCATAGTTGCCGATGTTCTCGCCCACTGCCCTCGTTAACCCGCCTGTAAAGCTGTCGCCCGTTACCAATGCAGGGGCAAAGGTATAAGCCAATGCCGGATCCACATCACCATAGGTTTTTGTTTTCGCAGTGGCGGTTACTGTAATGGTTTTCTTACCGATGGTAAGGTCTGCACCTGTATAATTTAAAATATAGTTGGAACTTAACGCCAATGTTCCCTGACCTATTGCATAAGTGCCGATGTTCTCGCCTAAAGTTCTTGCAAGTGAGCCCGTAAAGTCGTCGCCTGTAACCAGAACTGGACTAAATGTGTACGTAAGTAAAGGATCTACATCGCCATAAGTTTTGGTTTTGGCTGCGGCAGTAACCGTGATGGATTTCTTCCCAACCGATAATACCTGATCAACAGCAACTGCACCATTATAATTACCATCACCAACTTGAGATGCTGTAATGGTGGTATTTCCTGCTCCAACTATCGTTAATGAATTCCCAATTATCGTAGCAACAGCGGTATTTGAAGAAACATAAGTTGTAGTTAGCCCACTGCTGGAGCTCGAGCTTAGTAAAAATGGAGCGTCTCCATAGGTCTTATTAGGAAGAGCACCAAATGTAATACTCTGACTCCCTTTGTTGATGTTAAGTTGATAGCTGGTAGATGTTGATTGACTGCAGCCCGATTCCGTGGCTCTAACACTAAAATTGAATGTTCCTGCAACACTAGGTGTGCCCGAAAGACTTCCATTTGTATTTAAAGTTAATCCGGCTGGAAGCGAACCCGCAGAAATGTCATACATATAAGAACCACTTCCACCAGTCGCCACAAAATTATGAGCATAATTTACTCCTACAGTCGCATCGATTAAAGTCGCAGATGCCAATGCTACCGCATTTGGCTGGGTAATCGTAAAGGTCTTCGTAGCCTGGCAACCGTTCGCATCGGTAACCGTTACCGTATAGCTACCGGCTACCAATCCAGTGGCCGTAGCCGCTGTACCACCACTCGGTGCCCATGAATAGGTATAGCCCGGTGTACCGCCCGTTGGGGATACCGAAGCGGTACCGTTGCTGCCACCAAAGCAGCTGATATTGGTCTGTGAACCCGCAGATAGGCTAATCGCACTCGCCGGCTCGGTAATCGTGAAGGTCTTCGTAGCCTGGCAACCGTTCGCATCGGTAACCGTTACCGTAT